>NYMS01000059.1 GCA_002529455.1 Glycomyces fuscus | reverse complement strand
GTTCCAGAAGAAGATCAGCGTCGAGGCCGCCAGCACGAACGAGGAGACCGAGGAGATCTGGTTCAGCTCGGTGAAGCCGTCGCTGGGCAGGTAGTCGGCGTAGCGGCGCGGGAAGCCCGCGGCGCCCAGCCAGTGCTGGACCAGGAAGGTCCCGTGGAAGCCCAGGAACAGCAGCCAGAAGTGGAACTTGCCCAGCTTCTCGTTGAGCATCCTTCCGGTGAACTTGGGCCACCAGAAGTAGAAGCCCGCGAACATCGCGAACACCACCGTGCCGAAGACCACGTAGTGGAAGTGGGCCACCACGAAGTAGGAGTCGGTGACGTGGAAGTCGATGGGCGGGGAGGCCAGCAGCACCCCGGTCAGACCGCCGAAGAGGAAGGTCACCAGGAACCCGACGACGAACAGCATCGGCGTCTCGAAGGTGACCTGGCCCCGCCACATGGTGCCGATCCAGTTGAAGAACTTCACCCCGGTCGGGACCGCGATCAGGAAGCTCATGAACGAGAAGAACGGCAGCAGCACCGCGCCGGTCGGGAACATGTGGTGCGCCCACACGGTGACCGACAGGCCGGTGATGGCGATGGTGGCCGCGACCAGGCTCTTGTAGCCGAAGATCGGCTTGCGGCTGAACACCGGGAGGATCTCGGTCACGATGCCGAAGAACGGCAGCGCGATGATGTACACCTCGGGGTGGCCGAAGAACCAGAACAGGTGCTGCCACAGGATGGCCCCGCCGTGCTCGGCGTTGAACACCTGGGTGCCGACCATGCGGTCGGCGCCCAGGGCGATCAGGGCCGCGGTCAGGACCGGGAACGCGATGAGCACCAGCACGCTGGTGAGCAGGGTGTTCCAGGTGAAGATCGGCATGCGGAACATCGTCATACCGGGCGCGCGCATGCACAGGCCGGTGGTGATGAAGTTGACCGCGCCCAGGATCGTGCCCAGACCCGAGACCACCAGGCCCAGGAGCCACAGGTTGCCCCCCACCCCCGGTGAGTGGACCTCGTTCGACAGCGGCGTGTAGGCGAACCAGCCGAAGCTGGCGGCGCCGCTCGGGGTCAGGAACCCGCTGATGGCGATGAGGCTGCCGAACAGGAACAGGTAGTAGCTGAACAGGTTCAGCCGGGGGAAGGCCACGTCGGGCGCGCCGATCTGCAGCGGCATGATGACGTTGCCGAACCCGACGAACAGCGGGGTCGCGAACATCAGCAGCATGATCGTGCCGTGCATGGTGAACAGCTGGTTGAACTCCTCGTTGGACATGATCTGCATGCCCGGGAAGAACAGTTCGGCGCGTATGAGCACCGCCAGGACGCCGCCGAAGACGAAGAAGGCGAAAGCGGTGATGATGTACATGTACCCGATGACCTTGTGGTCGGTCGAGGTCAGCCAGCTCACGAGGATCGACCCCTTGGGGGCCTTCCCGGAGGACACCTCGGCCTCGGTCTTCGCTGGTGCCACTACTCGTGCCTCCGTGCGGAATATGGGTGCGGGCGAATGGGAAAGAACGAGGCTTTTCCTTTTGGGGTGATTTGCGAAAGGAATTTTCCAGGCCTCGGGAACGCAACCTAGCCCATCGGCTCCGCCGGGGACAGCGATTCACCTCCGTGTTCCCGTTCTCGGATGGTGAATGTCCTTTTTATCCGCGGGAAGGCGGGGTTCCTCTCCGGGCGCGAAGCCCCGGGGCGCGTTCCGCGGCCCGCGTCACGGCAGCGAGCGTGTGAGCCACACCACCTCGCCGTTGTCCTCCGTGGAAACGCGGTCCCGCTCGAACCCGAGCTTCTCGAGGACACGGAGCGACGGCGTGTTCCATGCGCCGACGGTCGACCACAGCCTTCTCCGCCCGGTCGCCGCGGCGGCGTCGAGCACCGCGCCGGCCGCCTCGGTGGCGTAGCCGCGCCCGTGTGCGCGCCGGAGCAGCTCATACGCGATCTCGGGCTCCTCCAAGGTGGAGCGGCCCACGATCAACCCGCAGTAGCCGATGAAGTCGCCTTCGTCGCGGCGCTGGACGGGCAGCAGGGCGATCCCCGTGGCCGCCGTCGCGGTGAGCTGCCTGGCGATGCCAGCCCGGACGTGCTCGACCGCTGGCGTTCCGTTGCCGCGTTCGGTGAGGAGGGCGCGGAGCTCGGCGGCGTCCGACTCGGCCCACGGCCGCAGCAGCAGCCGCTCGGTCTCCAGGTGGAACGACATCGTCTCGTACGCGGGCATGTCCCTACCCTGCCCCACGGATCACCACGGACCACAGCCGGGGCCGGAGTGCTAGGAGAGCTGTGCGTCGGTGTACACGCCGCCCGGCTCCATCTCCTGGTAGCCGAAGATGTCGGTGACCGTCACGAAGTGGTAGCCCTGCCGGTGCAGGCCCGCCAGCACGTCCGGGACCGCCTTCACGGAGGTCTCGTGGATGTCGTGGAAGAGCACCACGCTCCCCGGCACGGTGTTGTCCAGCGCCTGTGCGCTGACCTCGTCGGTGTCGCGGCTCTTCCAGTCCAGCGTGTCCACGTCCCACAGGACCAGGGGCTGGTCCACCGCCCGGCGCACCGTCCCGTTCAACGACCCGTAGGGCGGCCGGATGGTCGGCGGGACCGACCCGGTCACCTCGCGCACGGCCTCGTTGGTGCGCTCGATGTCCTTCCTGACCTCGTCGGCCGACATCTGCGCCAGGTCGCCGTGCTTCCAGGTGTGGTTGCCCAGTTCGTGGCCCTCCTCGGCCATGCGCTCCAACGGCTCGGGGAACTCGCGCACGAGCGAGCCGAGCACGTAGAACGTGGCGTGGGCGTCGTACTCGGCCAGGCTGTCCAGCAGCTGGTCGGTGTGCTCGCCGGGCCCGTCGTCGAAGGTCAGCGCCACGCACTTGAGCCGTCGGCAGTCCAGGGTGTGCCCCTGGGCGCTCAGACCCCCCTCGTCGTCCGGCAGCCCGCCCCCGTTCAGGGCCGCGTTGCGGGCCTGGTAGCCCAGCTCGGACAGCAGCTCCTCGACGTCGGCGGCCTCCACCGGCACCAGCACCTCGCTGAGCCGACCCGCGCCGGGCACCTCGTCGGGGTCCATCCGCACGGCCAGGCCGCCCGCCGTGCTGAAGGCCACGTCCCCCAGCGGAGAGCCCCTCCAGCGCTCGGCCGCCTCCCGGGCCTGCTCGGGATCGGACAGGTCGAGGGACGCGGACCCCTCGTCCGCCTCCCCGCCCGTCCCCCCGCCACTCCCGTCACCGGACGCACCGCCCTCCGACGCCGTCCGCTCACCCGAGGCGACCTCGCCCAGCAGCCCGGGAAGCTGCTGTTCGGGCAGGTTGTAGTCCTTCTCCAGGACGCCGGCCAGGGTCAGGTGGAGCTGCTCTATCGCCTCCTCGTCCCGAAACAGCGACGTCCAGGGCAGCACCTCTCCGCTGTCCGCGTCGTACCACAGGGTGCTGGCCTCGAAGGTCTCGTTCCCGTCCGAGGAGGCGGTCGCGGTCAAGCGCGCTCCCACCACCTCCGGCGAGGCGGCGAGGATGGCCGTGTCCTGGTGCAGCTCGGGGGTCCCGTCCCCGGACAGCTCCTCCAGGAAGGCGGTCTGGCGCGCGGCCATGGCGGTGCGCACCTCCACCGTCAGCGGGTGCCCGCCGCCCAGCCGCGGGTAGCGGTAGCTCACCACGCTGTCGTCGGCGGTCACCGACACCGTCCGCGCCTCCATCCCCGCCAGGTGCTCGGGCGAGGAGCGGACCGGCTCGGCGTAGGGCAGCTCCTGTTCCACGGCATGGCAGCCGGGGACCAGGAACAGACCCACGGCCGCGCTGACGGAGAGTTTGCGTCGTAGTGAGGTGACAGCCACGAGGGGGACCATATCCGAGCGGATCACCTCGGCGTGAATCGCCTCGCAGGCGTTCGGACACTCCGGGTAACCGATGTGCGGTCACGCTCCGTCCGCCCGGCACGCCTCCGGGAGCCCGGGTGCCGTCTTCGGGGAGGTCCGCGGGGAGGGGGCGCCGCCGCGTCCTCCGGTGCGCCCGGCGCCGGGCACAGACCGGTTCCGGGGCTTTGCGGACCCGCGCCCGCACCGTCCGAAACCCGGTGCGGGCGCGTCGGTCCTTCGCGGGTCGCCGTTCCAGCCATACTGGTGCCAAAGAGGCGAACGTGGTATCCCCCCGCGAACGCGGATACCGGCGACACGCCCTCCCCGGCGGAGCGTCCGCTCCGTCCACCCCTGAAAGGCACTCATGAGTTACGGTCCCGGAACCGGCGGCTACCTTCCCCCCGACGGAGGAGGCGGCGGATACCAGTCCCCGCCCGGGGGAGGCGGAGGCTATCCGCCCCCCGGCGGCGGCCCTCCCCCGCCCCCGCCCCCCGGAGGCTGGTACGGCGGCCCCGGCTTCCAGCCGCCGCCCCCGCCCGCGAGCCAGGGCCCGGCCATCGGCGCGCTCATCGCCAACATCGTCGGCCTGTGCCTGTGCTGGGCGCTGGCGATCGTCGGCATCATCCTGGCCGTCATCGCGCTGACCATGACCACCACCAACCCCCAGGCCGCCAAGACCTGCACCATCGTCTCCTGGGTGCTCTTCGGCGTCGGGACCGCCGTGTACGCGGTCCTGTTCTTCCTCTACGGGGCGATGGGACTCGTGAGCGTCTTCTCCGGCTCGGCCTACTGACGCGGGTGAGGGCGCCCTGGCCCGCACCGCGGTCCCGGGCGCACCTCCCCGGCCAGGCGGCGTCCCGGGGAGTCAGGGGAGGGGGGAAGGATCAGCCCTCCCCGGCCTCCTCCCGGGGCTCCGCCGCGTCGGCGGCCACCGCCGCCACGATCCGGCGGACCTGGGCCAGGACCGCGGGGTTCTCCTCCGGGGAGGCCACCTTGGGCAGGTGCACGTGTCCGGCCGCGATCCGCCGACCGGTCCGGTCCCGCAGCAGCGTGTTGCGGTAGGCGATCTCGTTGGACAGGTAGTCCCCGCCGCCCCCGCGGCGCGCCGCCGACCCCTCCGTGGGGCCGTCCGGGCGCACCACCGTCCCGCTGCCGTCCGGCGCGGCCTCGGCCACCTCGGTGTTGACCACCACGGGGTAGGGGTCCTCCCGCACCGCTTCCAGGATCCGCTCGTGGGGGAGTGAGGAGAGCGTCCACTCCGGGGCGTCGGGGCCCGGCACCGGCGCCCGGCCCGTGCGCGACACCCGCAGGTTGTCCTCGCCCCCGCCGCGCCAGACGCCGTTCCACACCTCCAGGTCGAAGCGGCCCGGCCGCCCGCGGCTGAGCGTGACCACCGCGTCCGCGCGCCCGTGCTGCCCGGCCAGCGACTCCTCCACCAGTCCGGCGTCGAAGTCCGCCCAGCGCACCGGGAACACGGCGGTGCGCACCACGGCCGTGCGCCCGCCCACGGGGAACGTCCACCCGTTCAGGTCCAGCGCCGCCGCGCCGGAGGGGTTGGAGCAGGCCGGGTCCTCGTCCAGGCGGAAGGGGTCGAAGCCGGTCACGACCACCCGCACCCACCGGTCGCCGGGTGGGAAGTCGAGGTCGGCGATGCCGCGTGAACCGGTCTCCAGCAGGTGCAGCAGGTCGGCGCGCTCGGCGTCGGACAGGGCGAAGCCCGGCCGCCAGGAGCGCAGCCGGGCCGAGAGCAGCAGCCGCGCCCAGTACAGGGGCCGGTCGTCGGCGCCGTCGCGGGCGGCCTCCGTCCACAGCCGGGAGGCGTGCGAGGCGACCGCCTCCCGGGCCTGGGCGAGGTCGGCGCACGCCCGCAGGTCGGCGCTGAACAGGGGCTCGGCGGCTGCGAAACCGGAGCGGGTCAGGACCAGGCGGGGCTCGGCGAGACCGGCGCGGTCCTCTTCGGGGGTGGTGTGGTGGTGCACGGAGGTCGCTGTCTTCCCAGGGGAGTCGGGTGGCCGCCGGGGGAGGGGCCAGCCGAGTCTAACGCCGCCCGGAACCGCCCCGGGTGAGGGAATTCCGGTGCGCCCGGCAGCGAGACGCGGGGGCTGGACCGGCGGGGTCGTACTTGGCAAGGTGTGAGGTGACCGCCCGTTCCTCTCAACGGAGAGAGCAGCACATGCCGATTTCCGCCTTCCCCACCACCGCCCTCCTCGCCGAACGCGCGCGGGCCGCCCTGGCCCGGTGCCGTGTCGAGGCGCCCCGGGAACCGGCCGGGGCCCGCGGCGCGGCCAGGACGCCCATCACCGGCCAGGAGCTCTTCCCCCTCGACCACGACTCCGCCGACTCGGTCGGGGAGGCCCTCGCCGCGGCACGGGAGACCTTCTCCTCCACGTGGCGCGACACCCCCGCCCCCGTGCGCGGCCAGGTCGTCCACCGGCTCGGCGAGCTCCTGCGCGAGCACAAGGCCGACCTGGCCGAGCTGGTGACCATCGAGGCGGGCAAGATCCGCTCCGAGGCCCTGGGCGAGGTCCAGGAGATGATCGACATCTGCGACCTGGCCGTGGGCATGTCCCGTCAGCTGTACGGGCGCACCATGCCCTCCGAGCGGCCCGGCCACCGGCTCATGGAGACCTGGCACCCGCTGGGCGTGGTCGGCGTGATCACCGCCTTCAACTTTCCGGTCGCGGTGTGGTCGTGGAACACGTGCGTGGCGCTGGTGTGCGGCAACACCGTGGTGTGGAAGCCCTCGGAGCTGACCCCGCTCACCGCGCTGGCCTGCCACGGCCTGCTCATGCGCGCGGCGGAGGAGACCGGAGCGCCCACCCGCGGCCTCCACCGGGTCCTGCTGGGTGGCCGCGAGATCGGCCGGGCCCTGGCGGACGACCCCCGGGTGGCACTGCTGTCGGCGACCGGCTCGACCGCCATGGGCCGCGAGGTGGCGCCCAGGGTGGCCGCCCGCATGGGCCGCTACCTGCTGGAGCTGGGCGGCAACAACGCGGCCGTGGTCACCCCGTCCGCCGACCTGGACCTGGTGGTGCGCGGCAGCGTCTTCTCCGCCGCGGGCACCGCGGGCCAGCGCTGCACGACGCTGCGCCGCCTCATCGTGCACGAGGACGCGGTCGAGGAGGTCACGCGGCGGGTCGTGGACGCCTACAAGCAGCTGCGCGACCGCATCGGCGACCCCTTCCAGGAGTCGACCCTGGTGGGGCCGCTGGTGGGCGAGCGCGGGTACGCCGCGATGCGCTCGGCGCTGGAGCGGGTCGGGGCCGAGGGCGGCGAGCTGCTGGTGGGCGGCGCCCGGGTCCTGGAGGAGGAGGCGGCCGACGCCTACTACGTCGAGCCCGCGGTGGTGCGCGTGCCCGGCCAGACCGCGGTCGTGCGGGAGGAGACCTTCGCGCCGGTCCTGTACGTGATGCCCTACCGCACGCTGGAGGAGGCGGTGGAGCTGCACAACGGCGTGCCCCAGGGGCTGTCGTCGTCGATCTTCACCCAGGACCAGGCCGAGGCCGAGCGGTTCCTGTCCGCGGCCGGTTCCGACTGCGGGATCGTCAACGTCAACATCGGCACCTCCGGTGCGGAGATCGGCGGCGCCTTCGGCGGTGAGAAGGACACCGGCGGCGGCCGCGAGTCGGGGTCGGACTCCTGGAAGGCCTACATGCGCCGGGCGACCAACACGGTCAACTACGGCGGTGAGCTGCCGCTGGCCCAGGGCGTGAGCTTCCTCTGAACACCCCGGGTGCCCGCGCCCCCGCGGGGGCGCGGGCACCCGCCCTTCCACGGCGCACCAAAAAAAGTTGCGCGCCATCATGTTGGGCGCAACCGAATTCTGCTACGGTGGTCCCGACCGGACGGTCCCGCACGCGGAGGAGGGAACACCGTGGCACGAGCGCAAGGGGAGAACCCCCTCGCCCTGGACAACCAGCTGTGCTTCTCCCTCTACGCGGCCTCGCGGGCCATGACCGGGCTCTACCGGGAACTGCTGGGCGACCTGGGACTGACCTATCCCCAGTACCTGGTCATGCTCGTGCTCTGGGAGCGCGGAACGCTCACCGTCAAGGAACTCAGCCGGGCCCTGCACCTGGACTCGGGCACGCTCTCGCCGCTGCTGCGCCGCCTGGAGTGCGCCGGCCTCCTGACCCGCGAACGCAGTTCCACCGACGAGCGCGTCGTCGAGGTCTCGGCCACCCCGAAGGGCGACGAGCTGCGCGCCCGCGCCGAGGAGGTCCCCGACCGGGTCCTGTGCGCGGCAGACCTGCCCCGGGAGCGGGCCCGGGAGCTGCAGGAGGCGCTCGGCCTGCTCACGCGTTCGGTGGAGACCGCCTCCCGTCGGCACAGTCCGTGCTGAACGGGTCCGCGGGCCCCCGTCCGGACCACCATCGATCCCACCCACCACGAACGAAAGAGGCAGCATGGCCTACGACGTGATGTACACCGCCAACGCCACCGTCACCGGTGAGGGCCGCAAGGGCACCGGCAGGACCGACGACCGCCGCCTGGAGGTCGACCTGTCCGTGCCCAAGGGCATGGGCGGCGACGACGGCCCCGGCACCAACCCCGAGCAGCTCTTCGCCGTCGGCTACGGGGCCTGCTTCCACGGCGCACTCAAGGCCGTCGCCCGCAAGGAGAAGATCGACGTCGACGGTTCCACCATCGAGGCCCAGGTCAGCCTCGGCAAGGCCGACGACGGCATGTCCCTGGCCGTCTCCCTCACCGTCACCATCCCGGGCGTGGACCAGGCCAAGGCCGAGGAGCTGGTCGAGGGCGCGCACCAGATGTGCCCCTACTCCCGCGCCACCCGCGGCAACATCGAGGTGTCCCTGACGGCCAAGACCGCCTGAGCGGTACCTCTTCGGGCTTCACAGCCCGAGCGGGGGGAGGGCGCCCGCGCCCTCCCCCCGCTCGTGTCCGCGCCCCCGGCGCCCGCGTCCGGGACCGCCACACGCACGAGGGGCCGGGGAGGGCGCCCGCGCCCTCCCCGGCCCCTCACGGCCTCACGGCCCCGCTCAGGCGGCCGCGTCCAGCAGCAGCAGGCGCTCCAGGATGTCCTGGAGGGTGACCAGTCCGATCACCTCGCCGTCCGACTCCACCAGGGACAGGTGGCTGCGGCTCTCCCGCATGATGCCCATCGCCGCGTACATCGGCGTCTCCGAGGCCAGGGTGAGCACCGGCCGCATCAGGTCGGCCGCGGTGGTCCCCGCAGGGCTCGTCAGCGCCTCGCGCACGTGCAGCACGCCGACGGGCTCGGTCCCGTCCATCACCACCAGGCGCAGGTGCGTGGACTCCCGCGACACCCGCTTGATCTCGTCCACCCCCGAGTCCGGGGCCACCGACGCGATCTCCTCGCGCGGCGTGACGATCTCGTCCAGCGGGCGGGAGTTGACCTCCAGCGCGGTGGCCAGCTGGGCGCGGCGCTCGGGGTCGAGCGCACCGGCCTTGGCCGAGTGCTCCACCAGCTCGCGCACGTCGTCGGGGCCGTGCCCCGCCGACATCTCGTCCACCGCCTCCACGCCCAGCCGGTGCAGGCACCAGTTGGCCATGCCGTTGAGCATCAGCAGCAGCGGACGGGTGAACCACATGAACGCCCGCATCGGCACGGCCAGCATGATCGCCGACCTCTCCGGGTGCGAGATCGCCCAGGACTTGGGCGCCATCTCACCCACCACCAGGTGCAGGAAGGTCACCACGACCAGCGACAGCACGAAGGAGACCACGTACCCGACCGCCTCCGGCAGGCCGCCGAACAGCGGCTCCAGCAGGTGGTGGACGGCGGGCTTGGAGATCGCGCCCAGCGCCAGGGCGCACAGGGTGATCCCCAGCTGCGACCCGGCCAGCAGCAGCGACAGGTCGCGGGCGCTCCTGACCGCGGCCCGCGCGGCGAAACTGGACTCGGCGGCCTCCTCCAGCCGGTAGCGGCGCGCCGCCACCAGGGAGAACTCGATCGCCACGAAGAAGGCGCTCAGCACGATGATCGCGGCGGTCAGCGCGAGCGCCACCCACACGTTCAGGTCACTCATGCCGACGCCTCCTGCGACTCGTTGTCCTTCGCCTCGTGCAGCCGCAGCTCCACGGTGTGCGGAACGTGCCTCTGCACCGCGCTGACGACCATGGTCAGCCCCATGTCGGGGTCCTCGTCGTGCGCGCTGGGCGGACGGGGCAGGGCGATGGAGACCGTGTCACCGGCCTCGGGGAGCCGGTGCAGCTCGTGCACGACCAGACCGCCCAGGGTCTCGTAGTCCCCCTCGGGCAGGTCGTGGCCCAGCAGCCGCTCGACCTCGTCGATGTGCAGAGCGCCCGGGACCAGGTAGGAGCCCTCGCCCTCCAGGTAGGAGGGGGTCTCCTCCGCCGGGCTGTGCTCGTCGGCGATCTCCCCGACCAGCTCCTCGGCCAGGTCCTCGGTCGTGATGACCCCGGCCAGGCCGCCGTACTCGTCCACGACGCAGGCGAACTCCTCGCCCGCCTCGCGCAGCTGGTTGAGCGCGGAGGGCAGCGGCAGCGACGCGGGAAGCATCACGGTCCGCCGGGCCACCTCGCTGACCTTGGTCTGGGCCAGGTCGCGGTCGCCCAGCGCGAGCACGTCGCGCAGGCAGATGACGCCGACGATGTCGTCCACGCCGTCGCCCAGCACCGGGAAGCGCGAGTGGTCGGAGGCCATCAGCTCCACGACCCGGCTGACCGGGTCGCCCTCCTCCACCGTGGTCACCTCGGGACGGGGGATCATGGCGTGTCCGGCCGTGCGCTCGTGGAAGTCCAGGGTGCGGTCCAGCAGGGTGGACAGTTCCGGCGGCAGGTCGCCGCTGGCCTTGGACTCGGCGATGATGCTCTCCAGGTCGCGCGCGGTCGCCGCGTGCTGCACGTCCTCGACCGGCTCGATCCGCACGGCCTTGAGCAGCAGGATCGCCGCCTGGTCGAACAGCCAGATGACCGGGCCGAAGATCTTCAGGTAGATCCCCGTCGACAGCGCCAGCCAGCGCGCCACCGGCTCGGGCCGGGCGATGGCCAGGTTCTTGGGGAAGAGCTCTCCGAAGACCATCTGTACGACGGTGGAGAACAACAGGGCCAGGACGGTGCCGAGGGCCACGCCCGTCCCCGTGGGGACTCCGGCCAGGCCGAGCAGCTCACCGACGCCCTCGCCGATCATGGGCTCGGCCACGTAACCCACCAGCAGGGCGGTCACGGTGATGCCCAGCTGGGCACCGGAAAGCATGAAGGACGTTCGCTGGGTGATGCCCAGGGCCCTCTCGGCCCCGGCGTCCCCGGCCGCGGCCTTCGCCCGCAGTCGCGAGCGGTCCACGGCCATGTAGCCGAACTCCTGGGCGACGAAGTAACCCGTCGCCACGGTGATCAGGAAGACCACCAGGACCCCGAAGGCGATACTGAGGATGGTGCTCATCATCGGGCACGCACCGCCTGGTTCCGCCTCGGGGTCGGACTCCTACGAGGGTGCGCACCCTTCGTAGAAGGGGGCTCGTCGTCTGTGTCACAGCATCCGTTCAGGATGCTGCCGGTACTTCGGGACGGGTCCACTGTTCCTCTCTCTGCGCCTCGGCGCTTCGTGGTGATATGTGAGTACTGGGAATAAGGACGATCAGCCTGGGGCGATTGTTCCCGGGCGCTCAGTTCCCGGCGGGGGCGTCGGCCTCGCCGCCGAGGCCGGCCCACTCGCGCCGGCGGGCCTCGGCGAGCGCGATCGCGGTGGCCACGGCCACGTTGAGCGAGCCCACCCGCCCGATCTGCGGAACGTAGGTGATGGCGTCCGCGCCCGCCAGCAGGGCGGGGGAGCAGCCGTGGTCCTCGGCGCCCACGGCCAGGCACACGTCGGGCTCCAGGGGAGCCGCGTGCAGCGGGACCGCGCCGGAGGCCAGCTCGACCGCGACCACCCGGTACCCGTCGGCGCGCGCGGCGGCCAGGGCGTCGGCGGTGGAGGCCATCCGGGTGTGCTCGACCTTGGCGGCGGTACCCAGGGCGGTCTTGCCGACCTTGGGATCGTTGGGATCGGCGCTGTTGCCGGTCAACCAGAGCCGGTCGACACCGAAGGTCGCAGCCGTGCGCAGGATCGAGCCCAGGTTGAAGGGCTGGGTGACCGATTCGACGATAAGGGCGAGCCGCCCCTCGGTGCGCCTGCGCCACTGGCGGTTCAGGCGTTTGACGTCCGTGGGACGCAACTGCGTGCTCAACTGCGGTGTTTTCCTCGGCGGGTGTGACCGGGCTGGTCCCGGAGGCCATCTGTTCGCCACAGAGTACAGGTCACCGTGCGTGGGCGCACGCATGACCCGTGACACATCGCGGCAAAAGCCGCGTCAAGCCACGGAACGCCGCACCGCGAGCACCCGGAACCCCGCCCGGGAGGACACGCGCTCGGCGGGCAGCCCCTGGGCGTCCAGCCACTTCTGCAACGAGTCCGAGCCCAGGTGGCGCTGGACCACCAGGTGGGCGACACCCTCGGGGGTGAGCCGCCCCAGCCACGTGCGCAGCATGGAGTGCAGCACGTCCTTGCCCACCCGGATGGGCGGGTTGGACCACACCGCGTCGAAGGGGCCGAGCAGGTCCTCGGCGGTGGCCGCGCCCTCCCCGGCCTCCCCCTCCGGGCCCTGTTCCACGGCCGGCCCGCCCTCGGGCCCCACCACCGCGAACCGCGCGTTGCCCAGCCCGTGCTCGGCGGCGTTGCGCCGCGCCAGCCCCACGGCCCGCGCGTTGACGTCCACGCCCAGCACCCGCGCGCCCGGCGCGCGCGAGGCCATCGTCAGGGCGATGGGGCCGTAGCCGCAGCCCAGGTCGAGCAGGCGCCCGTCCCCGGGCGGCGCCGGGACCGTCTCCAGCAGCACCCGCGTGCCGAGGTCGACCTTGTCGGGGGAGAACACGCCCCGGTCGGTGCGCAGCCGCAGGTGCAGGTCCGGCAGGACCAGGTCGGCGGTGGAGGGGCGGCTGGCGGCGCCCGGATCGGAGTCGAAGTAGTGCTGAGCCACGCCGTGACGCTACCAGGGGCGGCCCCGGGCACGGCACAGGGCAAAAACCTCGCAGCCCCGCACCAACAAAGGACCAACCCCGCCGCCACCGAACCCCGCAGTGCCGAAGATGGAGGTATCCGACGTTTGCGGGGGAATCCATGCGAGCACACGTAGGGGACCGACTGGTGGTCGAGAGCCCACGCGCCGACGCCCACCGCAGGACGGGCGTCGTCACCGGGGTCAGGGGGAACGACGGAACACCCCCGTACCAGGTGCACTGGGCCGACGCCGAACAGGGCCACGACGACCTGGTCTACCCGGGGCCGGACGCGCACATCGAACACCCGCCCGGCGCAACGGGCGCGAACGCAGAGGGGGCCGATGCCATGCAGACGATGAAGCGCTGGAACGTCGACGTCGTCGTAGCCGAGGAGACCGAGGGCGACAGCGCGCGCACCTGGGCCGAGGTAGGCCTGGTCGCCGACGACGGTACGGCGCTGCGGGGACACGGGATGGCCCGCAAGCACCCCACGGACCTGGACGTCCCCGAGATCGGGGAGGAGCTCGCGGTCTCGCGCGCCCTGTCCGACCTCTCGCGCCAACTCCGCCAGGTCGCCGCCGAGGACATCACCGACAACACCGGATCGCCCTGGCGCCCCACCTGAGCCGGTGGCGGGCTCCGCGGCCGACCGCGGGGCGGGAGCGGGCGCGGGCCCGGACCGGAAGAGCCGGTCCGGGCCCGCGGTGCTGCGCCGGGCGGCCCGCGCCACCGCGAGGACACCGTACGGACCGGAAGTGGCCACCTTCGCCATGGCGGGACTGCTCCCGGTGGTCACCGGGATCGGGCACACTCGGAAGTCGGGCACGACCGCCGCCCCGGCGGCGCAGGGACGTCCCAGCCCCCGAAGGGCCGGGACGCCGTCGTGTCCGGTCAGGCCGCGACGGGGGAGGGTGCACCAGCCGGGCACACGAGGTCCGCCGTCCCGTCCCGAGGTACCGCTGTGCTTTTACCGGAGGCGTCCGGGGAAGGGAGCGTTGCCGCCCGGCGCGAGCCGGGAGTACTCACGCAAGGGAGACCCCGTTGACCACGTCCTCCTCCGGCCCCCAGGCCAGACCCGCTCGCGTCCTGGGCACCGTCGACGCCGTCGCCATCGGCGCGGGCGCGATGCTCGGCGCCGGGGTGTTCACCGTCTTCGCCCCGGCCGCGCTCGGCGCGGGCGCCTGGCTGCCCGTGGCCATCCTCATCGCGGGGATGGTCGCCTACTGCAACGCCGTCTCCTCGGCCAGGCTCGCCGCGCGCCACCCCGAGTCCGGCGGCGCCTACGTGTACGGCCGCGAGCGGCTGGGCGAGCTGTGGGGCTACCTGGCGGGCTGGTCCTTCGTGGTCGGCAAGACCGCCTCCTGCGCGGCCATGGCGCTGACCTTCGGCGCCTACCTCCTCCCCGGCTGGGAGAAGCCCCTGGCGGCGGCCACCGTGGTCGCGCTCACCGCGCTCAACTACCGCGGGGTCCAGCGCTCCACGCTGGTGGTCAAGATCCTCCTGTGCGGGGTCCTGGCGGTCCTGGCCGCGGTGTGCGCGGCCATGCTCCTCAGCGGACGGCTGGCCGCCGTCGCCCAGGTGGAGGGCCTGGGGCCCTGGCCCGGCTCCTTCGGCGTGCTCGGCGCCTCGGGGATGATCTTCTTCGCCTTCGCCGGGTACGCCCGGGTGGCCACCCTGGGCGGCGAGGTCCGCGACCCCGAGACCACCATCCCCCGCGCCGTCAACCTCGCCCTGGGCGGCGTGCTGGTGCTCTACCTGGTCATCGGCACCGGGCTGCTGATCGTGCTGGGACGCGAGCGCCTGTCCACCACCGACACCCCGATGGTCGACGCCGTCCGGGTGGCCGGGTTCGAGTGGCTGGTGCCCGTCGTGGCCGCGGGCGCCGCCGCGGCCAGCCTGGGCGCACTGCTCTCCCTCATCCTCGGGGTCTCGCGCACCACCGCGGCGATGGCCGCCGACGGGCACCTGCCCCGCTCCCTGGCCTCGGTCCACGGGCGTTACGGGGTGCCCCACCGCGCCGAGCTCCTGGTCGGCGCCGTCGTCATCGTCCTGGTCCTGGTCACCGACCTGCGCGGCGCGATCGCCTTCTCCGCCTTCGGCGTCCTGGTCTACTACGCCATCACCAACGCCTCGGCGCTGCGCCTGGGCCCCGACGAGACCCGTCCTCCGCTGCTGGTGCCGCTGACCGGGCTGGGCGGCTGCGTCGTGCTGGCGTGCAGCCTGCCGCTGCCCACGGTCATCACCGGCATGGCGGTCCTGGCGGCGGGAGCCGGGCTGTGGTGGCTGCGCGAGCGCTTCGGCCTGCGCTTCTAGTCCGTCGCGGCCGGGGCCTCACCCGCGCTCGCGCAGGTACGCCTCCAGCGCGGCGGCCCCGTTCAGCATCGCCCGCCCGCGGGCGCACAGCCGGGCGCGCCAGTCGCGCAGCGCGCCCTCCAGCGGCTCCATCCCGCCGGCCGAGCGCACCTGGGCGATCAGCGGGGCGATCTGCTCCAGCAGGTAGCCGCCCCGCCTGAGCTGGTGGACCAGCAGGGCGTCGCGCACGTCGGCCCCGTCGTAGACGCGGTACCCCGTCCGGGGGTCGCGGCGCGGGCACACCAGCCCGGCGCGCTCCCACGTGCGCAGCGTCGCGGGGCGGATGCCGAGCCTGCCCGCCAGCGGCCCGATGAACGTGCCGCCGGGCTCCGGCGCCGCGGCCGCCCCGGCATCCCCGGCGGGCCGGGGCGCCGCCGTGGACTCCAGGCCGCGCAGGGCGTCCTCCACGGCCCGCAGGGTGCGGCGGTCCTCCAGGAGCTGGGCGTGGCCCTCGTCGACGAGGTGGAGCGCCTCCTCGACCGCGTCCTCGTTCACCGCCCGCATGATCGACGCCGCCGCCTGGTGGCCGTGGCCGGGCACCAGGGCGAGGAAGGCCCGCAGGGCCCCCGCGTGCAGCGGGGTGTAGGAGCGGTAGCCGTGGCGCGTGCGCTCGGCGGCCGGAAGGATGCCGGCCTCCTCGTAGTTCCTCACCGCCTGCGTGGACAGACCGTGCCCGCGCGCCAGGTCGATCGGCCTGAGCCGATCACCGCTTTGAAGGTTCTTAGCCATATCCCCGTCGCTGTACCGAAAAAGTCTCAACCGTTACTTCAACGATACCGTTGAAGGTATGGATACTGTCACCAGGGACACCGCACACACCTTCGACGTAGCCGCCGTCATGGGGCTGCTCCCGTCCCGGCCGCGGCTGCTCGCCCTGGGCGAGCCCACCCACGGCGAGGACGCCCTGCTCGACCTGCGCAACGAGCTCTTCTGCCGGCTCGTCGAGCAGGAGGGCTACCGGACGATCGCGATCGAGAGCGACTGCATGGCGGGCCTGCTCGTGGACGAGTACGTCACCTCGGGTGCGGGCACCCTCGACGAGGTCATGGAGCGCGGCTTCGGCCACGGGTGGGGCGCGTACGCGGGCAACCGTGAACTCGTGCGCTGGATGCGCGCCCACAACGAGGACCGGCCCGCCTCCGAGCAGGTGCGTTTCGCCGGTTTCGACGGCCCGCTGGAGACGGCCGGCGCCGCGAGCCCCCGGCAGGCCCTGACCGCGCTCCACGCCTACCTCGCGGAGCGGGTGGACGGGGACCTGCTCCCGTGCGACGCGCGGACACTGGACCGCCTGCTCGGCGACGACGGCCGGTGGACCGCTCCGGAGGCGATGCTGGACCCGGCCGAGTCCGTGGGGCGGTCGGCCGAGGCACGGGAGCTGCGGATGCTCGCCGACGACCTGGTGGCCCTGATGGAGACCCAGGCGCCGCACCTGGTCTCGGTGACCCCGCGCGAGGACTGGGACCGGGCGCGCCTGTACGGGCGCACCGCCACCGGCCTGCTGCGCTACCACTTCTGGATGGCCGACACCTCCTCGCGCCACATGACGCGGGTGGAGGCCCTGGGAAGGGAGGTCGACACCTCACCGAGCCGCATGACGCGGCTGCTCGGACTGCGGGACCAGATGATGGCCGACAACCTCCTGGCCGCCGCCGAGCGGGGCCCGGTGCTGGTCCACGCCCACAACGCCCATCTCCAGCGCAACAGGAGCACGATGCGGATGGGCGGCCCGCCGCTGGAGTGGTGGAGCGCCGGCGCGCTCGTGGGCGCCCGCCTGGGCGAGGGGTACGCCTTCCTGGCCACGGCCCTGGGCACGATCCGGCACCAGGGGGTGGACGCCCCGCCGCCGGACACCGTCGAAGGCCTCCTGTACGCGCTGGGGCGGGAGCGCTGCCTCGTCGACGCGCCCCGGCTGGCCGCCGCCCTCGGCGGCACGCGGACCGTCCCCCGCGTGTCCTCCTACCACGGCTACTCCCCGCTGGACCCGGCCCACCTGGCCGGAAACGACGGGATCGTGTTCGTCAGGGACGTCCCGCCGAACACCCCCTAGAGCCGGTACCGGGCGTCCGGCCCGGCCGGGCCCCGCCCGGCCGTGACGACTCCAGGGCGGCTCCCCCGGCATCCCGGCCGCACGGGTCGCGGCGAACGGCCCGGGGCGCGTCGGCCCTCGTCCCCGGCCGCTCCGGGGCCCGGTGGCGGTCTCAGTCCAGGTAGGCCAGGCCGCGCCGGGCCGTGGTGGACAGCCGCAGCCCGGCGAGCTCCCCGGGGGAGAACCAGCGGGAGTCCGCGGTCGAACCGTTCTCCTCCAGCACCCGGGCCGGACACGGGTCGGACACCAGCACGCGGAAGAAGGCCCACACAGCGTAGATGTCGTGGCCGCCGGAGTGCCTCCGGCGGTGGCTGGACACGGTGACCAGGTCGCCGACCAGGCCGTCCTGCCCGGTCTCCTCGACCACCTCGCGGCGCAGCGCGGCCCGCACGTCCTCTCCCGCGTCCACGCCGCCGCCCGGCAGGTGCCAGGTCCCGGCGCCGGGGAAGCCCTCGGCGATCAGGCTCAGCAGCACGCGCCCGCCGGGGTCGGTGACGATCCCGTAGGAGGCGAAGCGGCGCAGCCTGGGCGCCCCGTCCCCGGGCGCGGGCTCCTCGCCGGCCAGCTCGGCGGGGGAGGGGCTCAGACCGGCTCCTGCGACGGAGGGCCAGGACGCCTCCGCCCCGGCCTCGGCGAACACCACCCGGTCGATGTGCAGCGGGGCGCCGTCGGGGGAGTGCGCCAGCTCGCTGAGCACGTCCAGCGCGCGCAGGGGGGCGTCCGGGGCCAGGCCGCCCAGGCCGCGGACCACGTCCGCGGGGTCCTGGCCGAACAGCACGCGCGCGCCGAGCACCGCGGGCGCGCCTGCGGTGACCAGGTGTGCGGTGACGCGCCGCCCCGGTACGCCCGGGGAGGCGGCGGTCACAGCGATCCGGAGGCGGGGGCCGCGCTGGGCAGGCCCACCAGGCGCAGCAGGTCGTCCAGGTTGGCGATGGTAGTCACCGACTCGAAGCGCTGCTGGCCGCGGCGGTCGATCATGATCGGGCGCATGCTCGCGGCGGCGGCGCCCACGCCGTCGGCCTGGATCTGGTCCCCCACGTGCCAGCACGCGGTGGGTTCCACGCCCAGGCGCTGGGCGGCGGTGTGGAAGATGCGCGGGTCGGGCTTGCCCGTTCCGACCGTGTCGGTGCACACCACGGCGTGGAAGTAGGGGGACAGCTCCAGGGCCTGCAGTTTGGCGTGCTGGAGGGACTCGATGCCGTTGGTCACCACGGCCAGGCGGTATCCGGCCGAGGCCAGCGCGTTGAGCGCCGGGATCGCGTCGGGGAAGACCTGCCAGGCGGAGCGGTGGGCTTCCAGGTAGAGCCGGTACAGCTCGTCGCAGTGCTGGTCGGCGATGTCGGCGTGCCCGGCCTGGACGGCCAGGGCGCGGATGCGCTCGCGGCGCTGCTGTTCCAGGCTCAGGCGCCCGCGCAGGTAGGAGCCGAAGGAGATCTCGGTCTGCACGTCCCACAGACTGCGGGCGGCTCCGAAGTCCGGGTGGCCGAGCCGATCCATGACCGCGCGGAGTCCCGTGGACGACGCGGCGAGATCGTCGATGAGGGTGTCGTCCAGGTCAAAGCAGATCGCCGTCGGCACTGCGGGTGTGTTCGGCATCGTTCCTCAAGTGGTGGGCATGTCAAAACATGCCAACGCTAACCCGTGGACATAACAGGAATGGTGTAAACCCCACCTAAAGGGATGTGGCCCACGTCACTGGAAGGCCGTGTGGAGGGGGCCCGCAGACCCCCTCCGAACTCACGGGAGGCGCTGGAACCACAGGAGTGACGTCACCGCGGTGGCCATCGCCAGAACGATCGCCGCCAGCACGAAACGTGTGACGATTTCCTCGTGCACCATCTCGGTGCCCAGCGACGAACCGATGTCCTCGTAGACGTCGTCCAGCTCCGTCTCGCTCTCCGCCTCGTAGAAGTGCCCCCCGGTGTCCGAGGCCAGACCGCGCAGCGCCTCCTTGTCGATGTCGGCGGGCACCTGGTAGCCGTCGATCTCGATCATCGCCGCACCCGTGCCGAACGCGATCGTGGACACCGGCACCTCCTGCTCGGCCGCCACCGCCACGGCCTGGGAGATGTCGCGGCCGCTCGTGTTCTCCCCGTCCGAGAGCAGCACGACCGCCGACGGCGGCGGGTCCACGTCGGCGTCCTCGTCGAAGCTGCTGATCGACTCCAAGGAGGCGAACACCCCCTCGCCGATCGCCGTCCCCGGGCCCAGCTGGAGGTTCTCGATCGACCCGATCACCGCCTGGTGGTCGTGGGTGGGGGAGGAGACCACCGTCGCCGTCGAGGAGAAGGCCACCAGGCCCACGTTGAACCGGTCCGGCAGCGTCTCCACGAACCCCTGGGCCGACTCCTTGGCCGCCTCCAGGCGGTTGGGGTCGATGTCGTTGGCCGCCATCGACAGCGACACGTCCACCGCCACCATGATCGTCGCCCGCTCGCGCGGCTGCTGCACCGGCATCGCGGGCAGTGCCATCGAGGCGATCAGCACCCCGACCGTGGCCGTGAACAGCACGGCGGGCACGTGCCTGCGCACGTCCGGGCGGTGCGGCGCCACCTGGTCCAGCAGCGCCAGGTTGGTGAACCGCATCGTGTACTCGCGCCGCCGGGTCTGCGCGAACACGTACGCGACGACCAGTACGACGACGAGGAGCAGCCACCACAACCGCTGGGGCTCCAGGAAGGTCATGACTCAGTCCCCCGTGCCTCGGCTCTGTCCCGCGGGCCCGCGCCCGCGCCCTCGTTCGGTCCCTCGGTGGGGCCCGCCGCGCTCACCGGGGCGTCCCCGGGGTGTGGCGGGCCAGGTGGTGCGCGGTGCGCCTCTGGTGGAGAACGAACCGTGCCGTATCCAGTACCCAGTCCCGGTCCGTCCGTAGCACCAGGTGGTGCACCCCGCACCGGCGCAGCGTGTCGCGCACCGCACGGCGCTGCCCCTCGGCCGCCTCGCGGTAGCGCTCGCGCACCGCCCGCGTCAGCCGCACGTCGCGCACCATGCCCGTGCGCGGGTCGCGCAGGGTCACGTCGCCCACCTCGGGCACGTCCAGCTCGCGAGGGTCGACCACCTCCACCACCAGCACCTGGTGGCGCGAGGCCAACTGCCGCAGGGGGCGCTCCCAGGCGACCTCGCCGCCGAAGGCGGGGGTGTCCAGGAAGTCGGAGATCACCACGCGCAGGCCGCGTCGGCGGCGCACGCGCACCAGGTCGCCGATCGCGTCGGCCAGGGTGGCCCGGTGCGGGGAGGGGGCGCTCTCGTCACCGGTCGGCGCCGCGGCCACCGTGGCCAGCAGCGCCAGCAGGGCCTCCTTGCCCGAACGCGCGGGCCAGCGCCGGATCGTGCCCTGGTGCAGGAAGTGGGCGCCGAACCGGTCGCCCACCCGCTGGGTGAGGAGGTTGGCCGCGACCATGGCCCCGACCGCCACCTCGCGCTTGGAGCGCAGGCCCGTGCCGAAGTCCATGCTCGGCGACAGGTCCAGCAGGGTCCAGCTCTCCAGTTCACGGTCGGCGACCAGGTCGCGCACGTGCGGGGTGTCGGTGCGGGCGGTCACCGACCAGTCCATGAGCCGTACGTCGTCCTCGCCCGGCTGGTACAGGCGCGCCTCGGCCGCCTCCGAGCCCGGGCCCAGGCGCAGGCCGAGGTGCTCGCCGTGCAGCAGCCCCTCCAGGCGGTGCACGATACGCAGGTCCAGGCGGCGCAGCGCGGCGCGCAGCCTGGGGTCGGTGCCGAGGGCGGGTGCGTTCACCGGCTCACCTCGGGGAGGCGAAGGAGGCGGTCTCCCCGCTGGGCGGCTCGTCCCAGATCACCCGCGGCGCCAGCACGGTCGACAGGATGCGGTCCACCACCTGCTCGGCGGTGATCCCGTCGGCCAGGGCGTCGAAGGTCAGCACCAGGCGGTGGGCGATGACGTCGTGGGCGAGCACCCGCACGTCGTCGGGGAGCACGTAGTCGCGCCCGCGCAGCAGGGCCAGGGCCCGCGCGGCCGAGACCAGGCCCAGGGTGGCGCGGGGGCTGGCCCCCATCTCCAGCACCTGGCGCAGGTCCGGCATCTGGTGGTTCTCCGGCTCCCGCGTGGCCATGACCAGCCGCACCACGTAGTCGGCGATGAGCTGGTGGACGTGGACGCGCTGGGCGTCGGACTGCAGCTCGCTCAGGGTGACCGGATCGAGCACCTGGTGCGCGGTGGGCGGGGTGGTCGACATCCGGCGCAGGATCTCCATCTCCTCGTGCGCGCGCGGGTGTGCGACGTTGACCTTCATCAGGAACCGGTCGCGCTGGGCCTCGGGCAGCGGGTACACGCCCTCGGACTCCACCGGGTTCTGTGTGGCGATGACGATGAACGGGGAGGGGAGGGGGTAGGTGGTCCCCCCGAGGGACACCTGCCGCTCGGCCATGACCTCCAGCAGGGCCGACTGCACCTTGGCCGGGGCCCGGTTGATCTCGTCGGCGAGCACGAAGTTGGCGAAGACCGGACCCAGCTCCACGTCGAACTTCTCGGTGGAGGGATGGTAGATGCGCGTGCCGACGATGTCGGAGGGCACCAGGTCCGGGGTGAACTGCACGCGGGCGAACGAGCCCCCGGTGACCTTGGCCAGCGTGGACACCGCCAGGGTCTTGGCGATGCCGGGCACGCCCTCGATCAGGCAGTGCCCTCCCGCGACCAGGGCGATGAGGGAGCGCTCCACCATGCGCTCCTGGCCCACGATGACTCTGGACACCTCGTGCAGCGCGGCGCGCAGCAGCCTGGTCGGTTCGCCCGGTGCGCTCTCCGGGCCCGCGGAGGGCGCGGAGCCGTTTCCGCTCTCTGCCATGTGCCGCCTTCCTAGCAGGGAGCCCCGACGCGGGGGCACCGGATAGGTTGTGGATCACTCACCTGTGGTGACACTACCCGTTTCGCGGGCACCAGTCCGGTACACAACGCGGCGAAGCGGACGGCCGGTGTGGAGGGCAAGGGGGATGACATGGCGGTTCCCACGATGGGGCTGAACGAGGGTGATCCGCGTCAACTGGGCGGCTACCGCCTGTTGGGGCGGGTGCGCGACTCCTCCCTCGGCGTGGTCTACCTCGGCAGGGACCGCTCCGGGAACCAGGTGAGCGTCGCCGTGCTCGACACCGGAGCCGCGGGGGACGGCGGGGCGCGCGAGCGGTTCGTCGAGGCGGTGCGCCGCAGCCCCGACGTGGTCGCGGCCCGCACGCACGGGCGCTCGGCGCTGTGGGTGGCCGTCGCCCACGACGGGTCGGGAGCCGCGGCGGAGGACTTCCTCAGGGTGGCGGCGCGGTCGGGCCGGGTGGCCGCGCGCGGCCCGGTGGTGATGCCGCACTGGGCGGGCTCGCGCGGTCCCGCCTCGGTGCGGTGGGCGCCCTGGGCCGGGCGCAGGGACAGCGCCGTGGCCGCGGGGGAGAGCAACTGGTGGCTGATCGGCGGGCTGGGCCTGGTGCTGGTGCTCATCCTGCTGCTGGTGTCGTTGCTGTACTGGTGGATGCTCCAGTTCCCGCCGCCGGAGATGCCCAGCCCGGCACAGGCCCCCGAGGCGCAGGAGAGCCCGGAGGGCCAGCCGGGGGAGGGCGCGAGCCCGGGCGAGGAGGACGGTGAGGGGGGAGCGGAGCCGACACCGGTCATGCCCACGCCCGGGGAGGGCGACGGCGAGTGGGGAGAGGACCCCGAGGACAACCTCTAGCGGCACGCTCTCGGCGGGGGCCCGGACCGGCACCGGGCCCCTCTCTTGTGCACCAATAAAAATCTACGTCGTAAAGGTGGCGGTTCCTTTTCTGAAAAAAGAAAAACAAGAAGATCGCGCGGCTACGCCGCACAGTCCTACTGACTTCTCCCCTTGAGGACCGTTCGGCGTGTCGCGGCGGACCGGGATGTCATCTGGAACGTGTTCAGCGTCGTTTAGCGGGGGTTGTGGAGGGCGGTTCCGGTGTGGAGGAGGGACGGGGGCCGTCGTCGTCTGCGTCCGTCTCAGCGCGGGGCCCGTCACGGCGGCGGTGCGCGTGCGCCCCCCGCGCTGCCTATGCTGGTCCGCGTGCTGAGAAAGGTGATCGCGACGCGGTACGTGCTGCCGCTGCGCGAAGGAGGTTCGCTCCCGGGGTTGGTCGAGGCAGACGACCTGGGGATGTACGTGGTCAAGTTCCTCGGGGCGGGCCAGGGGCGCAAGACGCTCGTGGCCGAGGTCGTCTCGGGGGAGCTGGGCCGTGCCCTGGGGCTGCCCGTTCCGGAGCTGGTCACGACGGAGTTCGACGCGGTGATCGGCCGCAGCGAGCCCGACCCCGAGGTGCAGGAGCTGCTCAAGGCCAGCGGCGGGCTCAACCTGGGGATGGACTTCCTGCCCGGGTCCTTGGGCTTCGATCCGCTGACCTTCGGGGTGGACCGGGGGTTCGCCGGGCGGGTGCTGTGGTTCGACGCCCTGACCGGCAACGTGGACCGGTCCTGGCGCAACCCGAACATGCTGCTGTGGCACGGGCGCCCCTACCTGATCGACCACGGTGCGACGCTGATCTTCCACCACAACTGGGCCAACGCCGAGCGGTTCGTCCGCCGCGCCTACGACGCCTCCGACCACGTGCTGTCGGGTGCCTCGCCGGACCTGGCCGCCGCGGACGCGGCTCTGGCACCGTTGGTGGATGAGGGTCTGCTGCGCCGTGTGGTGGAGCTGGTGCCGGATGAGTGGTTGGTGGACGAGCCCGGGTTCGACGGTCCCGGGGATGTGCGTGAGGCGTATGTGCGGTACCTGCTGGCCCGGGTGGCCGACCGTTCCTGGCTGCCGGAGGTGACGGCATGAGCGCCCCGAGGCGTTACAGCGACGCGGTGACGACCGGTCGTGTGGGTGAGCGGCGTGAGCGTGCGGTGTTCGAGTACGCGCTGTTGCGGGTGGTGCCGCGGTTGGAGCGTGGTGAGTGCGTGAACGCCGGGGTGATCGTGTACTGCCAGGAGCGGGGGTTCCTGGCGGCTCGTTCGGCGCTGGACGAGCGGCGGCTGCTGGCGGTGGACGCGGAGGTGGACGTGGCCGGTGTGCGGCGTGCGCTGGAGGCGGTCGAGGTGATGTGCCGTGGCGGTGCGGGGGCGGGTGCGGCCGGCCGTGAGCGTCCCGGTCAGCGGTTCCGGTGGTTGACGGCTCCGCGGAGCACGATCGTGCAGCCGGGGCCGATCCACGGTGGTCTGACGGAGGATCCGGAGGACGAGGTCGTGCGGTTGCTGGACCGGCTCGTAAGGTAACCGTCCGGGTCGTAACAGACATCACAGGCGTTCCGGGGGATAAAGAGGAGGCGATCCGCGGGGTCGGGATGTTGGTATGGGTGTGTCCGTCGTCGGCGGGGCTCCCCCTCCCGGCGCTTTTCCCGTTTCCGAAATGGAGTGCCTGTGCAGTCCCCGAATTCCCCCGCCGCGGCCCCTGAACAAGGGCCCGTCGGGCGGCCCCCGATCCCCGTCCCGGATTCGTCCCCCGCCCCGACGCCGGAACCGGGCGGGCGTTGGACGCCGTCGCGCAAGTCGGTGGCGCTGCTGGTGCTGGTCCTGGGTGTGCTGACGGCGACCGGGCCGTTGGCGACCGACATGTACCTTCCGGCCTTTCCTCAGATCACGCAGGACCTGGGGACGAGTGAGGCGCGGATCCAGCTGACGCTGACGGCGATGATGCTGGGCCTGGCGGTGGGGCAGCTGGTGATCGGGCCGCTGAGCGACGCCGTGGGGCGTCGTGGTCCGCTGCTGGTGGGTGTGGCCGTGTTCACGGCGACGTCGGTGCTGTGCGTGTTCGTGCCGGACGTGACGTGGTTCATCGCCTTGCGGTTCGTGCAGGGTGTGGCTGGT
This sequence comes from Glycomyces fuscus, assembly GCA_002529455.1. Classification (GTDB taxonomy): domain Bacteria; phylum Actinomycetota; class Actinomycetes; order Streptosporangiales; family Streptosporangiaceae; genus Nocardiopsis; species Nocardiopsis fusca. Next base: position 52,766 of record NYMS01000059.1, on the reverse strand, counting down.
GCCGCGGGTGCGGTGATCGGTCGTGCTGTGGTGCGTGACCTGTTCGCGGGCGATGACGCGGTGCGGTTCTTCTCGCGTCTGGCGCTGGTGATGATGCTGGCTCCGCTGTTGGCTCCGTTGGCGGGTGCGCAGCTGTTGCTGGTGGGTCCGTGGCAGTTGAGTTTTTGGGTGCTGGCGGTGATGTCGGCGCTGAGTTTCGTGTTGGTGTTGCTGTGGTTGCCGGAGAGTCTGCCGGTGGAGGACCGTCGTCGGCAGGGGCCGCGTCAGTTGGTGGCGACGGTGGGCGGTCTGCTGCGGCAGCCGCGTTTCGTGGGCCCGGTGCTGACGATGGGGTTCAGTTTCGGGATGCTGTTCACGTACGTGTCGGCGTTCTCGTTCGTGTCGCAGACGGAGTTCGGTGTCTCGCCGCAGTTGTACGCGGGGCTGTTCGCGGTGAACGCGCTGGGGATGATGGCGGGTACGCAGGCGAACGGTTTCCTGGTGGGACGTGTGGAGACGCTGCGGCGCCTGGGGATGGGGCTGGTGCTGGCTCTGACCTCGGTGGGTGCGCTGGCGGTGCTGTCCTTGCTCGGTGTGGCCCAGCTGTGGATGGTCGTGGGGTTGCTGGCGTTGATGATGCTCAGCGTCGGTTTCATCATGCCGAACGCGACGGTGACGGCTCTGGACGGGCAGCCGGCGTCGGTGGCGGGTACGGCTTCGGCGCTGATGGGTGCGTTGCAGTTCGCGCTGGGCGGTGGTGTGGCGTCGCTGGCGGGGCTGACGGAGACGGGTGAGCCGTCGTTGGTGAGTATGTCGGTGGTGATGGTGTCGGTGGCGGGTCTGTCGCTGCTGGCGTATGTGTGGTCGGTGCGTACGAAGGTGCGGTGACCGTTCTCGGCGGTGTGGGTCCGGGTGCCGTGGGGTGGGGTGTCCGTGGTCCTGGGAGGCCGGTTCGGATGGCCCTGTCCGGGGGTGTGCGCAGGGGCGTTGTGGGTCTGCGTTCCGGGTTGCCGTGTGGTGGGGAAATGGGCACAGTAGGTCGCAATCCCCCGATTGAGGCGGGCCGCTCAGGCCTGCCTTCCGATGGCGGCAAGAGGATGAGTGGGTATGGGCGAGCCGAGTGTCACTCCTGGTATGTGGGCTCGAGGTCTTTCCGGGCTGAGCGACCTGGTGTACGAGGTGGCCACGGAGGAGGCCCAGGCCGAGGTGTTCTCCGTGCGCGGTGAGCGCGGCCGTTGGGAGCGGGTGACGGCCGGCGGGTTCGCGACGGAGGTGACGTCGGTCGCCAAGGGCCTGGTGGCGGCTGGTGTGGGTGCGGGCGACCGGGTTCTGGTGGTGTCGGGTTCGCATCAGGAGTGGGTGCGGCTGGCGTTCGCGGTGTGGTCGGTGCGTGCGGTGCTGGTGCCGTTGCCGGAGTCGGTGTCGGCGGAGCGTTTGGTGCATGTGGTGCGGCAGACGCGTCCGGCGGCGGCGGTGGTTCAGGGTGAGCGGTTGTTGCGCACGATGTCGGGTTTGCAGCGTGAGTTGCCGGACCTGGGTCGGGTGTGGCGGATGGATGCGGGTCTGGCGGATGTGGTGACGCTGGGTGCGTACATGGATGCGTCGTCGGTGCGGTTTCGTCGGGACGGGGCGATGGCCGAGGACGTGGCGGTGGTGCTGTATCCGCTGAGTACGGTGTCGCGGGCGACGCGGGGTGTGGTGTTGTCGCACGGGGCGTTGCTGTCGGCGGCGGCGGATGTGGTGGACCGGATGTGGCCGCGGTTGTCGGAGTTGCCTGCGGGGCGGGCGAGTACGTTGTTGGATCTGCCGTTGTCGCAGATTTCGGGGTTGGCTTCGTTGGTGGCGTGCATGGTGGGGCGTGTGCGTGTGGGGTTGGCCGGTGCGACCGGGTTGATGCGTCAGGTGGAGGCGTTCAAGCCGACGGTGCTGGTGTGTTCGGCTCGGGTGTTGCAGGGTGTCTTCGACGGTGAGCGGGGGAGTGCGCGTTCGACGGGGTGGGACTCGTTGGGCACGTTCAACGCCGCGGTGGATTCGGCGGTGCAGTTCGACCGGTCGCCGAGGAGGAGTGCCTGGCAGCGGTTGTCGCGGTCGATGTATGACTGGCAGTTCTCGCGGGTGCGGGAGATGCTGGGCGGCCGGGTGCATCTGGCGGTGTGCTGGGGCGGTGGGTTGTCGGACCGGTTGGACTCCTTCTTCTGTGGTGTGGGGGTGCCGGTGGTGCAGGCGTTCGGTACGGCTGAGACCGCTGGTGTGTTCGTGACCGGTGCTGTGGGGGATCGGGTTCCGGGGACGGTGGGGCGTGCTCTGGAGGGTCGTGAGGTGTGGGTGTCGCGTGAGGGCGAGATCCATGTGCGCGGCGGTGCGGTGTTCTCGGGGTACTGGGGTGAGGGTGAGGCCTCGCGGAGTGCGTTCCGTGAGGGGTGGTTGGCGACGGGGTACGCGGCGGAGGTGGACGCGGACGGGGTCGTGAGTGTGGTGGGCCGGTTGCGTGTCCAGGCGGCGACGGAGGAGTTGCCGGGGAGGTTCGTGGCGCGTGGTGCGGATGCGCGCGCGTTGGAGGGCCGTGTGCTGGACGGGTCCGAGGGGCGGGGTCGTGCCCTGGAGGGCGGTCCGGCCGTGGAGCGCGGGGCCGAGGAGGGTGTGCGGCGCCGTGGTGCGGATGCGCGGGCTCCGGAGGGGCGTGCGTTGGAGGCTCCGGCGGAGCAGCAGGGGTCCGGGGAGGCGTTGGCGGTGACGGCCGCGTTCGCGGCGGTGCCGCCGGAGGCGGATGCGAGGTCCGCCGGGGTGGAGTCGCAGGAGCGCGGGGACGCGGAGCTGGTGGCGGAGTTCGAGGCGCGGTTGCGTGCTCATCCGTTGATCAGTCAGGTGTTGGTGATCGTGGAGGGGCGGCCGTTCGCGAGTGCGCTGGTGACGTTGGTGCGTGACCAGTTGGAGTACTGGCGGTTGGTGAACGGTCGGCCGTTGGCGATGGCGCCGGAGGAGATCGCGGGGGATCGTGATCTGCTGCGTGAGGTGCAGGGGTTGGTGTACGAGGCGAACCGGAGTGTGCCGCGTCATCTGGCGGTGCGGTCGTTTCATGTGTTGGCCGAGGAGTTCACGGTGCAGTCGGGGTTGGTGCATCCCTCGGGGGAGTTGCGGCGTGAGGCGGTGTTGCGGGCGTTCGCGGAGGAGATCGACGGGTTGTACCGGGTGCGTCGTGAGCAGCAGTGAGGGGTGTGGGGGAGGGCCGCGCCGGGTCGTGTGGGTCGGTGCCGCGGGGCGTCGTGGGGTGTCGTGGGCCGGGGGTCGGTGTTCGGTGCCGGTCCTGGTGGGAGGGTGAGTGTGGGGAGCCGGTCCCCGTGTGACTGTTCGTTGCGCGGGGGCCGGTTTTTTCGTGTCTGCGGGGGTTGGGGTGGTCTTCTTCAGGGGGTCTTCTCCACGCGGGTCGTGTCGGTGGTGAGGTGGGTGCCGTCCTGGCCCTGGGGGCGGAGCCGGGTGACCGGTCGCCCGTCGGTGTCGGTCAGGCGTGAGCGGGGTTCGCCGTCGGTGAAGGCGTGGCGCTCTCCCCACTGCCTCAGCGCCACGATGGTGGTGAACAGGTCCTTGCCGGCCTCGGTCAGTTCGTAGACGTGTCGTCTGCCGCTGGGGGTGGTGCTCAGGATGCCGTGGTCGACGAGTTTGCGGAGTCGGTCGCTGAGGATGTTGCGGGCGATGTTGAGTTGGCGGTGGAGGTCGGTGAAGGAGGCTGGGCCGTCCATGGCGTCGCGCACGATGAGCAGGCTCCACCGGTCGCCGACGAGGTCGATGGTGCGGGCGACCGGGCATGTGGGGTCGGTCCAGTCACGGTTCGGTTCGGTGCCGGCCATGGAGCTCCCTCTTTGTTGGTTGCGCTTTGAAACCATTGTGCCCTAGTCTCCAATGGTTTCATTTTGAAACCAATTGGGGGTGTCGTGGTGACAGGGGTGACGAGCGCGCAGCGCACCGTCCTGGCCGTGGTGTGCGCCGTGGCGGTGTCCACGGTGTACGCGGTCCAACCCGTGCTGGAAGCCGCGGGCGCCGAACTGGGCCTGGCGCCGGAGTCGCTGGGGTGGCTGGCCGCCGCGGGCCAGTTCGGCTACTTCGCGGGTCTGGTCCTGCTGGTCCCCCTCGGCGACGTGGTGAACCGGCGGCGGCTCGTCGCCGGGCACCTGGTGCTCGTCGCCGCGGGCGCCGGGACCGCGGCCCTGGCCCCCAACGGCCTCGTGGCGGTGGCGGGGCTGGCGGGCGCCGGCTTCTTCGCGGTCGTGGTGCAGGTCGTGGTGGCCTATGTCGCCGCCCTCTCCGCGCCGGGCGAACGGGGACGCAACATCGGCGCGGTCACGTCGGGGGTGGTGGTCGGCATCCTGGGAGTCCGCGTCCTGGCCGGCGTACTGGGCGACACGGTCGGCTGGCGCGCCGTCTACCTCGTGCTCGCGCTGTCGTGCCTCGTGCTCGCCGTGGCCGTGCGCACGTGCCTCGGCCCGGACCCCAGAAGGTCGCGGGGGCGCTACAGCGGGGCCGTCGCCGCGATGGCGCGGCTGGTGGCCACCGACCGGCTGCTGCGCGGCCGGGGCCTCATCGCCTTCTTCCTCTTCGCGTCCTTCGCGACCCTCTGGGGCGGGCTGGCCCTCCCCCTCGGTGCCGAACCGTGGTCGTTGGGCACCACCGAGATCGGCCTCCTGGGGCTGGCGGGCCTCGCCGGGGCCCTGGGGGCCGCCCGCGCGGGCCGATGGGCCGACGGCGGCCGGGCCCAGCCGGTCAGCGGGTGGGCCCTGGCGGTGCTGGTCGTGTCCTGGCCGCTGATCGCCCTGACGGAGCCGACCCTGTGGCCCGTGGTGGCGGGCATCGTCCTGCTGGACTTCGCCGTCCAGGCCGTCCACGTCAGCAGCCAGCACCTGTTGACCGCGGCGCACGCGGACCGCGCCGGCGGCGTCATCGGTGCCTACATGGCCTTCTACTCCCTGGGGTCGGCCCTGGGGGCCCTCACGTCCGCCTGGGCGTACACCACCTGGGGTTGGTGGGCCTCCTGCCTGTCCGGTGCCTCCTACGCCCTGCTCGGTCTCCTCGTGTGGGCGCGGGGCCGCCCCGGTGCGGGGCCGCGGCGCTTCGAGGCGGTCGCTCAGGGGCGCGGGTGACCTCCACGCCGCGCCCGTGAGGGGGCTCGGGGGTTCTCACTGGCCGTTGAGGTAGGCCAGGACGGCGAGGACGCGGCGGCTGTCGTCGGAGGAGGGCGGCAGGTCGAGCTTGGTGAAGATGTTGTTGATGTGCTTGCTGACGGCCTTTTCGGTGATGTAGAGGCGCCCGGCGATGGCGGAGTTGGAGCGTCCCTCGGCCATCTCGGAGAGGACCTCGCGTTCTCGGGGGGTGAGTTGGGCGAGGGGGCCGCTCTGGTCCTGGCGGGCGAGGAGTTGGGAGATGACCGCGGGGTCCATGGCGGTGCCGCCGTCGGCGACGCGGCGGACGGCCTCGATGAACTGGCCGATGTCGAAGACGCGGTCCTTGAGGAGGTAGCCGACGCCGCCGGTGTCGTCGGAGAGCAGTTCGCGGGCGTAGAGCTGTTCGACGTGCTGGGAGAGCACGAGGATGGGCAGGCCGGGGATCTGGGTGCGGGCGGCGATGGCGGCCTGGAGGCCTTCGTCGGTGAAGGTGGGGGGAAGGCGGACGTCGACGACGGCGACGTCGGGTTTGTGGTCGGTGAGGGCGGTGTGTAGGTCGGGGCCGTTGTCGACTGCGGCGACGACGGTGAAGTCGTGCGCTTGGAGGAGGCGGATCAGCCCGTCCCTGAGGAGGGCAAGGTCTTCGGCGATGACAACGCGCACGGGATCTCCAGGGTCACGATGGTGGGGCCGCCCGGTGGGCTGGTGATGTTCATCGTGCCATCGAAGGCGTCCAGTCGCCTGCGGATCCCCGCCAGGCCGCTGCCGGAGGCGGGGGTGGCGCCGCCGGTGCCGTTGTCGGTGACGGTGATGACCAGGCGGTTGCGGCCGTGGTTGACGTGGACCCAGGCGTGGGTGGCGTGTGCGTGTTTGGCGGCGTTGGTGAGGAGTTCGGCGATCGCGAAGTAGGCGGCGGACTCCACGGGGTCGGCGGGGCGCCCCTGGAGGTCGATGGTGACGGTGATGGGGAGGTGGTGGGTGAGGGCGAGGGCGTGGACGGCTCCGTGGAGGCCGCGTTCGACCAGGACGGGCGGGTGGATGCCGCGGACGAGGTCGCGGAGTTCGGTGAGGGCGTGGCGGGTGGTCTCGCGGGCTTCGGTGAGCATGGCCCGGGCGGTCTCGGGGTCCTTGTCGACGATGTGTTCGGCCATGCCGAGGTTCATGCCCAGGGCGACGAGGCGGGCCTGGGCGCCGTCGTGGAGGTCGCGTTCGATGCGGCGGATCTCGGCCGCCTGGGTGTCGATGGTGTTGGCGCGGCTGGTGGCCAGGTGGGCGACGCGGGCGGTGAGCCGGGCTTTTTCGGAAGGGGCGAGCAGGAGGCGGTTGAAGCGCAGGTAGGTGTCGGTGGTCAGGGGGATGAGGAGCCAGCCGAGGGTGATGAGCAGGAGGGCGGGGATGAGGAGGATGAACTGGTTGAGGGTGGGGCCGGGCAGGTCGAGGACGAAGAGGAGTTGTTGGATGCCGTGGCTGATGAGGGCGAGGGGCAGGGCGATGAGGAGGATGCTGGCGACCCCGGAGATGAGCCAGAGGAGGTCTTTCCAGGTGGCGGGGTCGGTGATGATGGCGATGCCGCGGCGGGTGATGCCTGCTGGGGGGATGGGGCGGTAGGCGGAGGGGATGGGGCGGTACAGGGGGCGGGTGGCGGTGTTGTTGAGGCTGGGGGTGCCTTGGTGTCCTCGGGGGAATTTGCCGTTCTTGATGAACAGGTGGCTGAGGGTGCGGCGTTGGCTGTCGGCGAGGGTGCGCAGGAGGGTGCCGGTGAGGATGACGAAGGGCAGGCCGATCCAGGTGAGGGTGAGCAGGGCGGAGACCAGGACGAGGGGGAGCAGGAGGAGGGCGGCGATGTTCTGGGAGAGCAGGAGGAAGAGGTAGGCCAGGGTGGTGAGGCGGCCTGCGCGGTGGTGGGGTGCGATGGCCATGGGTGTGGTTCTTCCGTTCCTGCGTTGCGGGTGCTGGTGTCTATTGTGTCCTGTTCGTGGGTGTGGGCGCGGTGGTGAGGGCTCCCCTGTCGGGGGGTGGTGGCAGGCGGGGCGCGTCGGTGTGGGCCGGGGGTGCGGGACCGGGCCAGGAGGGCCCCCGCGGCGCGCGGGGGCCCTCCTGGTGGGTGTGGGGGCGGGTCAGGGCCAGCGCATGTCGGTGGCGGGGCCCAGCTCGCTGACGCGGGTGGCGGTGTGGGCGTCCAGGGCCTTCTTGAGCTGGTTCCAGGACTGCTGGGGTGTGTTGTCGGTGTTGTTGCAGCTGCGCTGTTGGCAGGCGGTGTACTGGGACATGGCTCCGGCGAAGCGCAGGGGGTCGTTGGCGTTGGTGTGGCCCCAGCGGCTGATGTTGGCCCACTGGCTGGCCTGGATGCCGTCGGTTCGGTAGATCTGGGGGATGACGAAGACGCGGGGGTTGCCTCCGCCGGCCATGTGGTGGACGTCGGCCAGTTTCCAGCCGTTGGCGCAGCCGCCGGAGGTGGTGGTGGGGCAGGAGTCGGCGGAGTTGGCGGCGTACAGGGGTGTGGTGGTGGCCTTGGTGTAGGCGTCGAGCCAGTCGCGGGCCCAGGCGGGGGTGGACCAGGAGGGTTCGGCGTCCAGGGCGGCGGTGATGGTGACGGCCTCGGTGGTGGAGGCGTCCTTGACGGTGGTGACCAGGTCGGCCCAGCGCTGTCCGGCGTGGGTGCCGGTGACGCCGCCGTCGTCCTTGTTGTTGACGCCCAGGGCCAGGTGGGCGGTGGCCTGGTCGGTGCGGCATTCGGTGAAGCCCTGGGCCCAGTGGTGGGCGTAGGCGGCGGCTTTGGAGTAGGCGGAGCGGGGTGTGGTGGAGTTTCCCGCTCTGCCGGGTTCTCGTAGTGTGTCGTCCTTTTCCTGGGTGCCGAAGAAGAGGATGCGCGGGCCGGTGGCGCCGGTGCGTCCTTCGGCGCATCCGGCCTGGTGGGCCTGGGTGGAGGTGGCGTCGGTGAGGGGGACGTAGCGGCTGGTGGTGTGGCCGGGGTAGGTGTCGGCGGCGTGGGCGGGTACGGGCAGGGCGGTCAGCGCGGCGGCGAGCGCGGTGGTGGCGAGCAGCTGTGCGGTGGAAGCCATGGGGTCATTGTGTGGGAGAGTAATGGGTTGTGCACGCATCGTGATATTGGTGGCGTGTTCGGTGTTTGTGGTGGTGCGGCGCCCGCGGGTTCGGGTTTTTGGCGCAACTCGCCGTCGACGATTTCCCGTGGGTTGCCACGACCTGTGATGATCAGGAGTGTGTGGCGTGAACTGATCCTGGAGATGTATCCCGAGGCCGATCTGAGCGATCCGGCCGATGAGGTGACCCTGGCCGAGGTGGAGAAGCACCTGATGCTGCCCCTGCCCTTCGAGCTGGCCTCGTTGCTGCGCGAGACCGACGGGGTGACCAACGAGTACGGGGACGCGGTGGTGTGGAGTGCGCAACGGTTGGTGGAGGACAACCTGGCGATGCGCCGGGAGCCGGACTACCTGGAGCTGTACGCGCCCTTTGACGAGATGATCTTCTTCGGTGACTCCGACATGGGTCCGCAGTTCGCCTACGTGCACACCGACTACGGTCCGGGGATCGTGGTGTGGGACCATGAGAGCGACCGGCGACGCCTGGTGGTGGTGTCGTTGCGCGACTATCTGGCGCGGTGTCTGATCCAGGGGAACTCCTGGTTCCGTTGAAATCGTGGTGAGAGTAGGACCATGTCGGAGCATGGCGAAGTGGGTGCCGTCGTTCAGGGCCGGGAGGTCGCGGACTTTCCCGAGTGGGCCCCGGAGGCGGCGCGCGGCCGGGTGCGGCGGATCACCGTGACGGGTGAGGACGTGCTGCACCGGCGGGGTGCGGACGTGGCGCCGGAGATGCTGGGCGGTGCGGAGCTGGCCGAGCTCATCGACGACATGTTCGTGACGATGTACGCGGCCGAGGGTGTGGGGCTGGCGGGCAGCCAGGTGGGTGTGGACCTGCGGGTGTTCGTCTATGACTGCCCTGACGATGAGGGTGTGCGCCACGTGGGGCACGTGGTCAACCCGGTGTTGGACGAGCGCGACCCGGACGACGCGGTGGTGGTGGAGTCCGAGGGGTGCCTGTCGGTTCCGGGGCCGCACGCGGAGCTGGGGCGGGCCGAGCACGCCACGGTGCGGGGGCTGGACCGGGACGGCAATCCCGTGGTGGTCAGCGGCAGCGGGTACTTCGCCAGGTGTTTGCAGCACGAGACCGACCACACGTTGGGCCGGTTGTACGTGGACCGGTTGAGCGCGCGTGAGCGCAAGCGGGTGCTGAAGAAGATGAACGAGATGGCAGGCGACGTGTTCGCGCGCCGTGAGGAGCGGGCCGCTGAGCTGGCGCAGGAGTTCGCTGGCTGAGCTGGGGGTTCGCGGGGGTGTTCCGGTTGCGGAACGCCCCCTTTTTTTTGTGGTGCGGGGGTGGTCGGTTTGTGTGGGTGTGGAAGGTCCTTTGGCTGGGTTGGCGGGCCGGAGTGGCGGGTGTGGGGGCTCCATTGGGGGCAAATGGCTCCTTTTGTGGCCCTGTCGGAGGAGGTTGTGGCCTTTTCGTGACCGTCGGGGGCGGTAGATTGCCCGGCATGCGTAACGGGGACGAGGTCGGCCAGGAGCCGACGCAGAAGGTGGTCATCTACACCGACGGGGCGTGCAGCGGCAACCCCGGCCCGGGTGGGTGGGGCGTGTGGCTGCGCTACGGCGGCCACGAGAAGGAGCTGTACGGGGGCGAGGCGCAGACCACCAACAACCGGATGGAGCTGATGGCGGCGATCCGGGCGCTGGAGAGCCTGCGCCAGCCGCTGCCGGTGCTGGTGCACACCGACTCGTCCTACGTGCGCAACGGGATCACGTCGTGGCTGCACAGCTGGAAGCGGCGGGGATGGCGCACGGCCGACAAGAAGCCGGTCAAGAACGTGGACCTGTGGCAGCGCCTGGACGAGGTGGCCTCGCGCTACGAGGTGGAGTGGCGCTGGGTGCGCGGGCACAGCGGCGACGAGGGCAACGAGCGCGCTGACGCGTTGGCGCGGCGCGGTCGCGACGAGGCCGCGGGGGTGTAGGGGCCTCCCCGCCGTTGCCGGGTGGGCCGGCCCCTTCGGGCCCGGGTCCGGGCCGCCGCTTCCGCCGGGGCACCGGGGTCCACGGCGTGTGGAGGTCGCGGCATCGTGAGCGCCCCCCCCCGCGACGAGTCGTGGCGGGGGGGCTTCACCGTGCCCGGGGCCGTTGGGCGTCATCTCGCGCGCGAGGGGCGGGGTGGGGCCGCACTCCTGAAAGCGCGGTGGGGGGCAAGGCGGCCGTCAGCGGCCCCTGGCCCTTGCAGGTCCCGGACCAGGGCCTTGGCCAAGGGTATGGCCGGCGCCATGAGGACACGGGCGGGTCCTTGGCGTGGGGCGCCGCCCCGATGCCCCCGCCCTTGGCCCGGCCCCTGATCGAGGGGAGCCCGTGGGGGCCCGGCGGCCGCGTCCTCCTCAGCCGCGGGACCGTGCCGGGCGGTAGGTCAGCTTGCGCAGCAGCACCTCCGCCGGGCCCCGTCGGCCCGCCCGCTCCAGCGCGGCCGCACCGGCCACGGTCGCCGCCCAGGTGAGCACCGCCAGCACCGATGCCGACCAGCTCGACAGGTGCGCGCCCAGCCCCAGCCCCCAGGCGGCCAGCACGGGCCCCCACACCAGCGACTGCGCCAGGTACCCGCTCATCGACCGTCGGCCCAGCGCCCCGATCCACCGCACCGGCCGCGCCGTGGCCGTCGCACGTTCGCCCAACCGGTGCGCCAGCAGCCCGAACAGCGCCGCGTACCCGACCCCGGTGAAGATCCCGGCGAAGAAGTGCACCCCCGTCAGCACCGGCACCGGACCGAACTCGAGGGACGTGGTGTGCTGCAGGGCCACGACCGCGCCGGTGGACCATCCCGCGGCGATGCCCCACAGCGCCAGCCGCCGCAGCGGCACCAGGTGTCGGCCCGGCTCGTCCAGCAGCCGGTGCCGTGCCGCCAGCACCCCCATCAGGAACGCCGCGGGCAGCGACGACTGCGCGATGCCGGTGAGCGTCTGGACCACCCACACCGGAAACCGCGCCGCCGCCGAGGCCAGATAGGACGGTTCGGCGATGCTGGCCCGCTGCACCTGGGTCGCCACCGCACCGCCGGCACCGGTCGCGGCCAGCGCGCCCGCCAGGGAGACCAGCGCGGCCAGCCCCAGCAGGACCCCGATCCAGACCTTGAGCGTGCGGTCCGCGCGGCCGAGGAACAGCGGCACCATGACCAGTCCGATCAGCCCGTACATGCCGATGATGTCGCCCTGCCAGAGCAGGAGCGCGTGCACCGCTCCGAACACGACCATCCACAGGTGGCGTCGGCGCAGCAGCCGTCGCGCCCGGGCGGCGCTGGTGCCCCTGGCCCTGTGGCGCGCGTACATCTGCCCGATGCCGTAGGCGAACAGGAACCCGAACATCGTGTAGACCCGGGCGTCCACCACGATCAGCGTGAACGCCTGGGCGATCCTGTCGGCCACACCCCCCTCCGCCGGGTGCACACCGACCATGCCCGCCTGCGCGACGTAGAGGAAGTAGGGGGTGTGCGCCAGGGCGATCAGCAGCAGCATCATCCCCCGGGCCAGGTCGGGTGCCGGCGATCGCTCCGACAGCGGGGTCGAGCGCACCGGGCCGGTGGACGGCACTGGGGCGCGATCGGGGTCGCGGATGGTCATGGGCGTCCTTTCGAAGGGGGGAGCGTCAGTTGGCAGTGCCGTCGAGCAGCCAGGAGTAGCGCAGACGGAGCGCGCGCTCGGCGCTGCCCAGGGCGGCGCCGGCGCCGAGCGCGATGTTGAGCCAGAGCGGCAGCCGGACGGGGGAGGTGAAGGCCCCTACGGCCTCCTGGACCGGGGGGATCTGCGAGACCGGTTCGATGATCTGCAGGAGGTTCAGGCCGACGCCGAGGAGGAGCAGGAGCACCGAGACGACTCCGATCCAGCGGCTCAGGGCCGGGTGCTCGCGGTCCAGGCGGGCGCGGCGCCCCTCGCCGGACCGGGGGTCGGGGGTGAGCTGGCGCTGCGCGCCGTCGGCGGTGACGTAGTGGCATCGCCTGAGCCCGAAAGCGCTGGTGGCGACCTCGATGCGACCGCCCGGGACGGGGAAGGACGCGGGAACCCTGGAGTGGGCGCGGTGTCGGCCGTCGAGGTACAGGTGTGCCCTGAGCGCCCCGTCCTCGCCCTCGCCCCGGTGCCTGACGTCGACCGTGTACTCCGTCTGACGGCCGTCGGTCCGGGTGAGGCGCAGGTGGAACAGGGAGCGGCCGAGCAGCTGCCACCAACGGAAGCCGCGCAGTTCGTGTCCGTCTCCGCCCCGCAGGCGCCGTGCGGCCCGTCGGCGGCGCCACTGGTCGAGCATGTCCCTCCCCCGCCACGAGCGCATGTGCGACCAACACACTGTGTTGGCTCCACCGAAAGACTAACACGCTGTACTAGTACGGTGTGTTGGTAGAGTGGGGGAGGAGGTGCGATGACTGAACCAACCGGTGCGAGGCCGAGCTCGCGCGAGAGGATCCTGGTGGCGGCCGCGACGATGCTGGGCGAGGATCCGACCGCACGGCTGAGCGTGCGGGCGGTCGCCGCCAGGGCCGGGGTGAGCACCGGCTCCCTGCGGCACCACTTCCCCACGCAGCACGCCCTGCAGGAGGCGGTGCTCGCGGGGATCTACGAGACGGTGTTCCCGGGCGATCCCATCCATGACACGGCGCTGCCCGCGCGGGACCGGCTGGTCGCCTGCCTGCGGCAGATCCTCGCTCCCGCCGGGACCGGCAAGGAGGCGAGGAGGGTCTGGGCCACGCTGTACGAGACCTACCTCGCCTGCGAGCCGACCGAGGAGGCGCGGCAGGCCTACCTGGCCCTCGAACGCCAGATGCAGCACCGCGTGGAGTACTGGCTGTCGGTCCTGGGCGAGGAGGGGGAGCTGCCGCGCGGTGACAACTCCCGACGCGCGAAGTTCCTGCTCACCGTCGTCAACGGCCTCATGTTGGAGCGGGCCCTTCCGGGCGCGGAGGACCTCCTCGCGTCCGAGACCGCGACCCTCTTCGCCGCCGCCGACAGCGTGCTGCGCGGCTGAGGACCGGCGCCGTGCGCCACGTGGGCGGCCCGCCCGCGAGCGTGGGCCGCCCACGAAGCCACCCATGGGCCGCTCGTCCTGATCGCCGGTCCCGCTCGGCCACGCCCAGCAGCGCCCGGGGGCGTCGGCGTGCTCACGCGCCCGCGAGACCTCTGCGGCGTTGGGCGTGAAGAACCCCTGTGGCATCCGCGCTGAGCCCAGGCGCCCGGACTGCGGACGGGCCGTGCGTTCGGTCGAGGTCTACGGCGGCCCTCCCCGGAGGGGGGCGACGAACGCCGAACGCGGCACGGCGGTCGAACGCGGCGTTGCGGGCACTTCACCGAACCGCGGCCCAGCCGGCGCAGAACGCCAGACCTGAGCGGAGTGTGGGGCCACCGGCCTGCCCCTCGCCCCTTTCCGGCTCCTCCTGTCCACCCCGGCCGGGCCCCGCCGGTCCCGACGCGATCCGCCGACGTGCGCACCGGGTGGGTCCGCCTTCCGCCAGCGCGCTTCCCCCCGTGGTCCGGAGGTGCGGTCGGCATAGCGTTCGTTTTCCATCTGTTGCAACGAACTGGGGTGGGGTTGTTGCATTAGATTTTCGGTCGGTGCAACGATTGCAAGGATTTCACCTGCGTATATGTAGATTATGCGCAACGAAGTCGTTGCCGAATCTATGAATACAACGTAGCTTTTCCAACATCAGAAACAGCGGGGCGCGTCAGCCCGCACCACGGAAGGGCCACACCATGCACCAGTTCCCCACCCTCGCCCCGGTCTCCGTCCTCGTGGACATCCCCGCCGGGCGCATCCGGGCCATCGCCGCCGACCGCGCCGACACCACCGTCGAGATCCGCCCCGCCGACCCGAACAAGAAGCGCGACGCCGCGGCGGCCGAACAGACCAGGGTCGACTACACCGACGGCGTCCTGCGCGTCCACACCCCCGAGCCCGGGAACCGGCTCCTCGGCCCCTCCGGATCCGTCGAGGTCACCGTCCAACTGCCCGCCGGCTCCCACGTCCGGGCCAGGGCGGCCGGCGCCGAACTGCGCGGCGTGGGACGGCTGGGCGAGGTCTCCTTCGATGCGGCGCAGGGCCCGGTCAAGCTCGACGAGGCCGCCGATGCCCGCCTCACCGTCCTGGACGGCGACGTCACGGTCGGCCGCCTGAGCGGCCCCGCCCAGATCAGCACCCACAAGGGCGACATCACCATCACCGAGGCCGTGCACGGCACGGTCACCCTGCGCACCGGGTCCGGCCGGATCTCGGTCGGCGCCGCTCCCGGCGTCCGCGCCTCCCTGGACGCCGGCACCCCCCACGGCCGCGTCCACAACGCACTGGTCGGCACCGACGGCGCCGACACGGGCCTGAGCATCCACGCCACCACCTCCCACGGCGACATCACCGCCCACAGCCTCTAGCCGCCGGCCCGGCGATCCCGTCCGTTCAGTTGGATTCCGTACCAGTTCCGAAGGAGCACACCACCATGTCCGTCGACCGGACCGACCAGGACCAGCACGCCCCACGGACCGCCGCGGACACCGCGGCCGCCGCCGGGCAGGACCGCCCGGAGCTGCGCAAGGCCATCGAGGAGATCGTCGACTCCGGTTTCGTCGGGATGACGCTGCGCGTGCACGACGAGCGCGGCGCGTGGGTCGGCAGCGCCGGGACGGCCGAGCTGAGCGGGTCGGAGAGGCCGCCGACGAACGGGTGTGTCCGGATCGGCAGCAACACCAAGACCTTCACCGCCACCCTGGTGCTGCAACTGGTGGCCGAGGGCAGGATCGGACTGGAGGACCCGGTGGCCGACCACCTGCCCCGGTTCGGGCTGGACGGGCGGATCACGGTGCGCATGCTGCTGCAGCACACCAGCGGGGTGTACAACTTCACCGGCGAGGTCCTCGGGGACGGGACGTACGAGCCGGGGATCGTCTGGGCGGGCCAGGAGTGGGTGGAGGACCGGTTCAGGACCTACCGGCCGCAGGAGCTGGTGGAGCTGGCACTGTCCAGGCCGGCGCGGTTCGAGCCGGGGACGGGCTGGAGCTACTCCAACACCAACTACGTGCTGGCCAGGCTGCTGGTCGAGGAGGTCACCGGCCGCCCGGTCGCCGAGGAGATGCGGCGGCGGATCCTGGAGCCGCTGGGACTGTCGGACACCGTGTCGCCGACCACCCAGACGCGGATCCCCGGACCGCACGCCCACGCCTACTACCGCTACGAGGAGGGCGGCCAGGAGAGGACCGTCGACGTCACCCGCCAGAACCCCTCCTGGATCTCCAGCGGCGGCGACATGATCTCGACCCCCCGGGACCTGCACACGTTCGTCTCCGCGCTGGTGGGCGGCAGGCTCCTGCCCGAGGCCCTGCTGTCCCAGATGTGCGCCCCGCACCCCCAGAGCGGCTACGGACTGGGGGTGTTCGTACAGGAGGCGGGCCCCGACGGTGGCACCGTCATCACCCACAACGGCGGCATCTCGGGGCACGCGGCGCTGATGTACAGTACGCCCGACGGCCGCAGGACCCTGACCGCCTCGCTGAACTACGTGGACGACGCCGCGATGTCCCTGGCGGGGGCGTTCCAGAAGGCGACGCGAAGGCTCGTCGAGGAGGTCTTCGGCGGTTGAGGCCGCGGCGCCGGCGGGCCTCCCGCGCGCGGTCGCCGCGGCGGGCGGGGGCGCTCAGCCGGTTTCGCGGGACAGGGCGTTGACCATCAGGCGGCGCGGGCCGGGGCCCGCGGCGGCCAGGGTGTCGTCGGGGTTGGACAGGGTGCAGGTGTCCAGGGACAGGCAGCCGCAGCCGATGCAGTTGGTGAGGTCGTCGCGCAGGCGGATGAGTTGGCTTATACGGGCGTCGAGCTCGGTGCGCCACTGCTGGGACAGGCGGGCCCAGTCGTCGCGGGTGGGGGTGCGGTTCTCGGGCAGCGTGTCCAGGGCCTGGCGGATGCGTGCCAGGGGCATGCCCACGCGTTGGGAGATGCGGATGAAGGAGACCCGGCGCAGGGTGTCGCGGCGGTAGCGTCGCTGGTTGCCGGCGGTGCGGCGGCTGTGGATCAGGCCCTGGCGTTCGTAGAAGTGCAGGGCCGAGACGGCGACTCCGGCGCGTTCGGCGACCTGGCCGACGGTGAGTTCCTTGACGATGGGTGCCACGCCCTCATCCTAGGGCGTTGCCCGTGGTGCGGTGGGTGCCGGTGAGGGCGTACAGGCGTGCGTAGGCGCCGCCGCGGACCAGGAGCTGGTGGTGGGTGCCGGTCTCGGTGACGCGTCCCTTGTACAGGAGCAGGATGCGGTCGGCGGTGCGGGCCGGCGCGGGGTGGCGGGTGAGGGTGAGCAGGCCGGTGTCGGGTGTGGTGGGCGGGCAGGCGCTGTCGTGGGCGGAGGGGTCGGTCAGCACGAGCAGGCGGGTGTTGGTGCGTTGGGCGTAGAGGGCGCGGGCCTGGTGGACGCGGGGGAGCAGGGCGGGGGGCAGGGAGTCCAGGGGTGCGTGCAGGCTGTGCGGTTCCAGGCGGGTGCGGGCCAGGGCGTGGGCCAGGTGGGGGTCGTCGGGGTCGGGTGTGTGCCGGCCGGTGATGGTGTGGGCCAGGGTGGGCCGGGGGGTGAGGATGTGGGCGCGGGTGTGGGTGGCCAGGCGTCCGCGGGTGGGAGCGGTCTGGCCGGTGAGCAGGCGGGTCAGTGCGGTGGTGGCGTCGCGGGACAGGCCCACCAGGGCGACGTGCTCACCGGGGTGCAGGGTCAGGTCCAGGTGCTCCAGGTGGCGGGTGCGGTCCTGGGTGAGGGACACGTCGTGGAACTCCACCAGGGGGGGCGGGGGCGCGGGGCTGGGGTCGGTGGTGCGGCGGAGCTTGCCTCGGGTGGAGATCCTCACGGGTGTCCGTTCGTGTGGTGTGGTCGTCACCAGCCTGGGATTGTCCTGCGCGGGTGAGAGTTCTCGTGATCTGTTCGTGTCCTTGGTCTCGCTGGGTGGAACGGCTGGTGGGGCTGGTTGGTTCCCGGTCGGTGGCAGTAAGGGTGGGGTGGACGACCTTGCGGCCACGGGGTGCGGGGCGCTGGGATGGGTGGCATGGGGCATGAGGTGGTCATCGTCGTCTTCGACGGTGTGCAGAGTCTGGACGTGACGGGTCCGTTGGAGGTGTTCTCCGGTGCGGCTCAGGCGCCGGGAGCGCGTTACCGGGTGCGTACGGCGTCGTTGGGCGGAGGGGCGGTGACCTCCGCCAGCGGGTTGGGGTTGGTGCCCTCGGTGGCGCTGGAGCGGGTGGGGCGCGTGGACACGCTGGTGGTGCCGGGGGGTGAGGGGGCCCGTCGCGAGGACGGGGAGTTGGTGGAGTGGTTGCGGGCGCACCAGGGCGGTGCGGGGCGGGTGGCGTCGGTGTGCACGGGGGCGTTCCTGCTGGCGCGGGCGGGGGTGTTGGACGGGTTGCGGGCCACGACGCACTGGGCGCACTGCGAGCGGTTGGCGCGGGAGTTCCCGCGTGTGCGGGTGGAGCCCGAGCCGATCTTCGTGCGTCAGGGGCGGGTGGTGACGTCGGCGGGGGTGTCGGCGGGGGTGGACATGGCGCTGGCGTTGGTGGAGGAGGACCTGGGGCGGCAGGTGGCGTTGGCGGTGGCGCGCCACCTGGTGGTGTTCCTGCGCCGCCCCGGGGGTCAGGCGCAGTTCTCCGCGCAGTTGGCGGCGCAGGTGGCGCAGCGTCCGGCGGTGCGCGAGGTGCAGCACTGGATCGTTGAGCACCCGGCTCAGGACGCGTCGGTGGAGGCGTTGGCGCGGCGGGCGGGGTTGTCGCCGCGCCAGTTCGCGCGGGTGTTCGCCCGGGAGGTGGGGTGTACGCCGGGCCGGTACGTGGAGCGGGTGCGGTTGGAGGCGGCGCGGCGGTGGTTGGAGGAGGGGGACGCGTCGGTGGTGGCGGTGGCCCGGCGGTGCGGTTTCGGGACGGCCGAGGCGATGCGGCGGTCGTTCGTGCGCAATCTGGGGTGTCCTCCGGCGGAGTACCGGGCTCGTTTCCGGGGTGTGTGAGCACGAGGGTGTCCCCGCCGGTGGCGGCGGGAGTCGAAGGAGAGGACGTGGGTGTGGTGCGTGCGGCGATCGTGCTGTTCGAGGGGATGACCCTGCTGGACGCGGTGGGCCCCTACGAGATGTGGGCGGGGCTGCCGGGGGTGGAGGTGGTGTTCGTGGGCGCCCGGCGCGGGCCGGTGCGTGACGGCGGCGGCCGGGGCGCCCTGGTGGCCGACGCCGCGTTCGAGGAGGTGGGGGAGGCCGATGTGGTGTGCGTGCCGGGCGGGTCGGGGCAGCGGCGGCACATGGGGGGCGGCCCCCTGGTGGAGTGGGTGCGAGAGGTGGACGCCACCAGCAGGTGGACGACGTCGGTGTGCACCGGGTCGCTGATCCTGGCCGCGGCGGGGTTGCTGCGGGGCAGGCGGGCCACCTCGCACTGGCTGGCGTTGGAGCAGCTGGGGCACTGGGGTGCGCTTCCCACGAAGGAGCGGGTGGTGGTGGACGGCGGGTACGTCACCGCAGCCGGGGTGTCGGCGGGCATCGACATGGGGTTGATGCTGGCCGAGCAGATGGCGGGGCGGGAGGCGGCGCAGCTGGTGCAGTTGGCCACCGAGTACGACCCGCGGCCGCCTTTCGCGGCGGGATCGCCGCAGACCGCTCCCGCGGAGCTGGTGTCGCGTGCGCGTTCGCTCTCGCGGTCGCTGCTGGAAGGCGCGTGACCACCCTCGCCGTGCCCGGTGAGCGCACCGGCCGGTTCCCGCCGCGGCGAAACTCCGGGCCCGTGGGGGCCGGTGCGGGTGAGCACCGTCACGGGGCGGCGCGTACGGGGGCGGGGTAGGAACACCGCACCTGTCCCCCGAGGTAAGGGAGTGCGTGGCCGTGGAACATGTCGCCGCCGTGGGTGCGGATGTGGACAGCGTCGTGAGGCAGTACCGGGGCTTCGCGGACGGCTACGCCGAGAGGTCGGCTCCGGCCTATGCGCGTATCGCCCGGGCCCTGGCCGAGGACGGGCGGGTGCTGGGGCTGGTCGCCTCCCTGCCCGCGGGCAACAAGCGCCAGCCCAACCTGCTGTTCGGGGCGGTGCGGTTCCTGGGCGGGCCGGTGCGGGAGTGGGGGGATTTTCGGGCCTGGCTCCTGGAGCACTGGGAGGAGGTGCGCGCGGTGGTGTTGGAG
The DNA here is from genome assembly GCA_002529455.1 of Glycomyces fuscus. GTDB lineage: Bacteria > Actinomycetota > Actinomycetes > Streptosporangiales > Streptosporangiaceae > Nocardiopsis > Nocardiopsis fusca. The sequence goes on along the minus strand of NYMS01000059.1, from coordinate 33,443 downwards.
CGCTACACCCAGACCAACGAGGTGCGCCGGTGCGCCACCCTGCTGCCCGTCCTGGCCGGCCTGGAGGGGCCGCTGGCGCTGGTGGAGGTGGGGGCGTCGGCGGGGTTGTGCCTGTACCCGGACCGGTACCGCTACTCCTTCGACGGGCGGGCGCCGATCGGCCCGGCCCGCAGTCCGGTGCTGCTGGAGTGTGCGACCTCGGGTCCGGTTCCGGTGCCCGAGCGGGTGCCGCGGGTGGTGTGGCGGGCGGGGATCGACCTGAACCCGTTGGACGTGCGCCGCGAGCAGGACGTGCGGTGGTTGGAGGCGCTGATCTGGCCGGGCCCTTACGAGGCCGAGCGGCGCGAGCGGCTACGGGCGGCGGCGCGGGTGGCGGCGGCCGAGCCGCCCCTGTTGGTGGCCGGTGACCTGGTGGAGCGGCTGCGCGAGGTGGCCGGGCGGGTGCCCGCGGGGGCGCGGCTGGTGGTGATGCACAGTGCGGTGCTGGCCTACCTGGACGCGGCCTCGCGGGATGCGTTCGTGGAGGCCGTGGAGGGTCTGGACGGGCACTGGGTGTCGAACGAGGGTGCGCGGGTGCTGCCGGGTCTGGAGGGTCCGCGGCCGACGGTGGGCACCGATTTCGCGTTGGCGTTGGACGGCCGTGTGGTGGCCTTCGCCGGTGAGCACGGGCAGCGGTTGACCTGGGCGCGGTGAGGCGGCCCGGAGGCGGCCGCTGCGCGGGCCCCACCCCCTGGTGCGGGGGCGGGGCCCCTGGTCTACCAGTGGTCGGGGTGGGCGTCGACCTCGGCGATGAGCTGGGCCTTGCGTTCGGCGGGCAGGAAGGAGGCGGTGAAGGAGTTGCGGGCCAGCTGGCGCAGCTGGTCGGCGTTCAGTCCCAGGTGGGTGTGCAGGGCCTGGTAGTTGTCGTGGACGTAGCCGCCGAAGTAGGAGGGGTCGTCGGAGTTGACGGTCACGAGCAGTCCGGCGTCCATCAGGGCGGGCAGGGGGTGCTGGGCCAGGGTGGGTACGGCGCGCAGGCGCACGTTGGACAGCGGGCACACGGTCAGCGGGATCTGGGCGGCGGCCAGGTGGGAGACCAGGTCGGCGTCCTCCAGGCAGCGGATGCCGTGGTCGATGCGTTCGGCGCCCAGCAGGTTGAGGGCCTGCCAGACGTAGGAGGCGGGGCCCTCCTCCCCGGCGTGGGCGACGCGGCGCAGGCCCAGGTCGCGGGCGGCGGCGAAGACCTCGGTGAACTTCTCGGGCGGGTGGCCGACCTCGGCCGAGTCCAGGCCGACGGCGCTGATGTGCTCCAGGTGGGGGCGGGCCTGGTGGAGGGTGTCCAGGGCCTCGGTGGCGGGGCGGTCGCGCAGGAAGCACAGGATCAGGGTGGTGCTGATGTTGTGGGTGTGCTCGCTGGTGTCCAGGGCGGCGGCCAGGCCGTTGACGACGGTGTCCAGGGGGACGCCGCGGCTGGTGTGGGCCTGGGGGTCGAAGAAGATCTCGGCGTGGCGCACGCCCTGGGCTGCGGCGCGGTCGAGGTAGGCGCGGGCCAGGTCGGTGAAGTCGGCTTCGGTGCGCAGGACGTCCATGAGGGCGTAGTACAGGTCCAGGAAGGACTGCAGGTCGCTGAAGGAGTAGGCGCGGCGCAGGGAGTCGACGTCGGGGTGGGGCAGGGTCAGGCCGTTGCGTCGGGCGAGGGTGAAGGCCAGTTCGGGCTCCAGGGTGCCCTCGATGTGGACGTGGAGTTCGGCCTTGGGGATGGGCATGGCGGTGGTCGGTGCCTTTTCGGTCGGGGTTGTGTGTTGGCCATTGTGGCTGATGGGCGGGGGTGTTGTGGTCGGTTCGGAGTGGGGGGATCGGCACATGCGGGGGCCCGGCCCGCGCGGGGCGGGCCGGGCCGGGCGGGTGCGGCGCTCACGTGCGGCCGGGGCGCTCGTCGGTGCCGGGTGTCCAGTTCAGGGCGCTGGCGCGTTCCATGAACTCCTCGACGGTCAGGTCGCCGCGGGCGAAGCGGTCGGCCAGGGTGCGGCGGGCCTCCTCCTCGGGTGAGGCGGGGCGCGGCGCCCGGGGCGGGCGGTGGCGGCGGGTCAGGGCGAAGGCGAGTGCGCCGGCGAGCGCGAGGGTGAGCAGGCACAGCATCAGGGCTCCGAGGAAGGCGAAGGCGGGCGGGCCCTGCCCCCAGTGGGGGTGGGCGGCCAGGGTGGTTGCTGCGGTGACGGTGTCCATGGGTCCACTGTGGCCGGGGGAGGGGGTCGCGGTCGTCGGCCCGGTGTCGACACCTGTGGTGCGCCCGGCTGCGTAGGGCGTCTACGTCGGTGGTGCCACGACAGGGCGGGGCGGGCGGCCTAGGGTCGTGGTGTGAGTGGTGACGGGCGTGTGCGCCGAGTGGTCGGGGACCTGGCGCTGGGTGTGGTGCTGGGCGCGGTGGCGGTGGCGTTCGCGCGCGGCCAGCAGGTGTGGCGCGAGCGTGGGGGCGGGCACGGGCCGTGGCGGGGCGGGCCGCCCGGGGGTTGGGACGTGGACTGGGGTGCGGTGGTGGTGCCCTGGTCGGTGTGGGTGGGTGTGGGGGTGTTGGTGTGCGCGGTGGCGGTGCGCCGGGTGTGGCCGGTGGTGGCGTTGGTGGTGGCCGCGGTGGGGTCGGCGGTGTTCGTGGGGGCGGGCAACGCGCTGGGGCCGGTGGTGGCGTTGCCCGCGCTGGTGGTGTTCTCGGCCGGGATCCGGATGGGCGCGGGGGTGTTCTTGGCGTGGACGGCGCCGTTGGTGGTGGCGGTGGGGGTGCTCTCGCGGGTGCGTGAGCCCTGGTGGGGGTTGGCCGACGGCGGTGCGCTGGTGGGGGTGGTGTTCGCGGTGGGGGCGATGGCCTTTCCCGCGGGCGGCGGGGTGTTCGTGCGTGCGCGGCGTGAGGTGCGTCGGCGCGAGCGCCAGGAGGAGGTGGAGCGGCACCGCTACGAGGAGCGGTTGCGTATCGCCCGTGAGGTGCACGACCTGGTGGGGCACAGCCTGTCGGTGATCAGCATGCAGGCGTCGGTGGCCCTGCACGTGGTGGACCGCAGGCCCGAGCAGGCGTCGGTGGCGTTGGCGGCGATCCGTGACAGCAGCCGGTCGGCGCTGGAGGAGCTGCGGGGCACGCTGGCGGTGTTTCGGGGCGGCGGCGGGGCGGCCGAGCGGGGGCCGTTGCCGGGGTTGGGGCGTGTGGAGGCGCTGGTGGGGGAGTTGCGCGCGGCGGGGCGCCGGGTGGGGTTGGAGTGGGAGGGCGAGGCGGTGCGGGTGCCCGCGGCGGTGGACCACGCGGCGTTTCGGATCGTGCAGGAGGCGTTGACGAACGTGGTGCGCCATGGCGGTGAGGGGGCGCCGGTGCGGGTGCGGGTGGTGTACGGGGCCCGGGAGGTGCGGGTGCGGGTGAGCGATGGGGGTGTGGGCGTGGTGGGGGCCGTGCGTGAGGGGTCGGGGATCGCGGGGATGCGTGAGCGTGCGGGCGCGGTCGGCGGGACGGTGACGGTGGGCCCCGGTGGGGATGGCGGGTTCGTGGTGCGGGCGTCGTTGCCGTTGGGCGGTGAGCGGTGAGTGTGCGGGTGGTGGTCGCCGACGACCAGGCGTTGGTGCGGATGGGGTTGCGGGTGCTGATCGAGGGGGAGCCGGACCTGGAGTTGGTGGGTGAGGCGGCCGACGGTCGGCAGGCGGTGGAGCTGGTGGGTCGGCTGCGTCCTGACGTGGTGCTGATGGACGTGCGGATGCCGGTGGTGGACGGGTTGGAGGCGCTGCGGCGGATCGGCGCGCAGGAGGAGCTGGCGCACACCCGGGTGGTGGTGCTGACGACGTTCGAACTGGATGAGTACGTGTTCGAGGCGTTGCGCGCGGGGGCGTCGGGGTTCTTGATCAAGGACAGCGACCCGCAGGAGATGCTGGCCGCGGTGCGGGCGGCGGCGCGGGGTGAGGCGCTGTTGTCGCCGTCGGTGACACGGCGGGTGGTGGCGGCGTTCGTCTCGCGGGAGCCGGGCGGGGGTCGGGCGCCGCGGTTGGAGGTGTTGACCGAGCGTGAGCGCGAGGTGGTGGGGCTGGTGGGTGAGGGGTTGAGCAACGAGGAGATCGCGGCCCGGTTGGTGGTCTCCCCGGCGACGGCGCGCACGCACGTGAGCCGGGCGATGGGGAAGCTGGGCGCACGCGACCGGGCGCAGCTGGTGGTGTTCGCCTTCCGGGCCGGGCTGGTGCGCTGACCGGGCCGGGCTGGTGCGCTGAGGGTGGTCTCGGGGTAGGTTCGGCGGCGTTGGTGGCGGTCGTCGAAGGGGTGGGCCGGATGGGCGTGGACGTGGCTGCGGTGCGGGCGGATACTCCTGGGTGCGAGGAGGCGGCGCACCTGGACAACGCGGGGTCGTCGCTGCCGCCGGAGGCGGTGGTGGAGGCGGTGGTGGAGCACCTGCGCCTGGAGGCGCGGGTGGGGGGCTATGAGGCGGCCGAGCGCGCGCAGGGCGCGGTGGAGGGGTTCTACACCGCGGTGGCGCGCCTGGTGGGTGCGCGTCCCGAGGAGATCGCGTTCGTGGAGAGCGCGACGCGGGCGTGGGAGCTGGCGTTCGGGTCGGTGGTCTTCGCCGAGGGGGACCGGGTGCTGACCACGGCCAGTGAGTACCCCAGCAACGCGTTGGGGATGGTCAAGGCGGCCCGTGAGCGGGGGGTGCGGGTGCAGGTGGTGCCCGACGACGCCGACGGGGTGATGGACGTGGCGGCGTTGGAGCGCGAGCTGGGGCGGGGCGGGGTGCGGGTGGTGGCGCTCAACCACATGCCCACGCACAACGGGCTGGTCAACGCGGCCGAGCGGATCGGGGCGCTGTGCCGCAGGTTCGGGGCGTTGTTCGTGTTGGACGCGTGCCAGTCGGCGGGCCAGTGGGACCTGGACGTGGAGCGGCTGGGGTGTGACGTGTTGGCGGCCACGGGACGCAAGTTCCTGCGCGGGCCGCGGGGGACGGGGTTCGTGTACGCGCGTTCGGGAGCGGACCTGGGCGAGCCGCCGGTGGTGGACGTGACGTCGGCGCACTGGGAGGGGCAGGGGTACCGGGTGCGCCCGGACGCGCGCCGCTTCGAGGGTTTCGAGCGCAACGTGGCCGGTCAGATCGGGTTGGGCGTGGCCGTGGACTACGCGTTGGCGGTGGGGATGGAGTCCATCCGGGAGCGGGTGGGCGCGCTGGCCGAGCAGGCCCGGGACCGGCTGGGGCGGGTGGCGGGGGTGCGGGTGCTGGACCGCGGCGCGGTGCGGTCGGGGATCGTGACCTTCGCGGTGGAGGGTGTGTCGGCGGAGGCGGTGCGCGCGGCCCTGGGGGAGGAGGGGGTGCGGGTGAGCGTGTCGCGGTTGTGGAACCAGGTGTGGGAGCCCGAGGTGGGGGTGGACGAGGCGGTGCGGGCCTCGGTGCACTACTTCAACACCGGTGAAGAGGTCGAGCGGTTGGCGGAGGCCGTGAAGGGGTTGTGACCACCCTTTCCCGACCACGTTGTCGTGGGAGATCCGGGAGAGGCCCCTTCCTCGGCCCCTGCGCCGGGGCCGGTGCCTAGGCGTTCACCGTCGGGGACGGCGGTGCCACCGGCGACTCCTCCTCGTCGCCGCCTCCGCGCCTGCGGCACCAGTGGCACCAGGGCATCACGCGCGCGTGGCGCATGGCCCACAGCGTGCTGATCGCGCAGAGCACGAAGAACAGGGAGACCCCCGCCGGGGCCATGAAGAGGCCGGTCACCATCATGGCCGCGCACGCCAGCAGGATCCCTTGGAGGGGGTGGTCTCCCACCCAGTGCAGGGTGCGCAGCCCGCGCCGCCAGCGCTCGGCCAGCTCCGGACCCTGGAGCGGCAGGCTCGCCATGCACGGCGCGCAGAGCTTGCCCCGGTGGGAGGCCCAGTGCAGGGCCATGGCGACGTACATCGGCATGAAGCCCAGCCCGAGGACCCAGGCGGGGAGTTCGGGGACCCACACCAGGGGGATGGTGGCCAGCATCGCCCACGGGACGGCCAGTTCGGCGTAGTGGCCTACAGCTATGGGGATGCGGGAGTGGTTCTTACGCATCTGTCTCCTCACGCGATCGGATCGAACAGGGCCGCGGACCCGCGGTCGAGGAACTCCTCCTGCGTCAGCAGGACCTCGCCCTCGTGCGGCTCGGTGCCAGGGACAACGAGGTGTCCGACGAGTCGACACACCGCGGATCCCGGCCCCGCGCAGAGCGGGGGGAGCAGGAGGAACAGGAGCTCGGCCATGTCGCCTGGGGGCCGCGGCGCCTTCCTGTGGATCGCGTTGGTCGCTTCCATTGTGCGGGCGGCTGACGACTCCCGTGGCCGACCACCCCGCCGGGGCAGTGGGACGGCTTCTCTCCCCCAAGGCGCTGCGCTTGTGCGAGCGCCCGGGTCTGCTGGTGCCCCACCGGGTGGGCGCGGGCGGGTACCGCACCTACCTCGGCGCCCAGGCGGAGCGGGCCCGGTGCATCCGCCTGCTGCGTCAGATGGGACATGCCCCTGGCGGTGGTGGCCGAGGTGATGGCCCAGGAGGGCGCTGGCCCCGGCCGAGCTGCGCCTGTCCTGGGGTGGCCCGGTCGAACAGGAACCCGGGCCCGTGTGGCGGGTGTGCCGCGAAAGCGTGGCGGCGGCCAAGGTGATGGCGGTCGGGGCCCGCACCGACCAGCAGCACCTGGTGGCGATTCCACGCGCGGGCGCTGTGCCCTTCTATCCGCGGATCATGGGCGCCTCCCGTGCGGAGGAGCGGAGCGTAGCTGTCGTTGAAATCCTGCTGTGGACCGGCATCGGATGTGATGGGGTTGTCGGTGCACTTTCGCACCGCGATGTCGTGGTTCGTTGGGTGCCCGCCGTGCCTGTCGCCACTCGATCGTTCACCGATGGGGCGGGCGGCCGGAGAATCCTGGCGGAGGACCATCACGGCTCGCCGCCCGACAGGACGACGGCACACCCCAGTAAGGAACCACGCGATGAGCACCCCGCACGCCTTCCCCCTGAAGCCCGTTCCGATCCACGTGCCCGACGAGGTCCTCGATGACCTGCGCGCCCGCCTCACGTCGACCCGCCCGCCGCTGGACGAGGGGAACGAGGACTGGTCCTACGGGGTGCCCGACAGCTATCTGCGTGAGCTGGTCGCCTACTGGCGCGAGGGCTACGACTGGCGCAAGGCCGAGGCCGCCATCAACGTCCACGAGCACTACCAGGTCAGCGTCACCGGTGTTCCGGTGCACTTCATGCGCAAGCCCGGACGCGGCCCCCGGCCGATCCCGTTGATCCTCACCCACGGCTGGCCGTGGACGTTCTGGCACTGGTCGAGGGTGATCGACCCGCTCGCCGACCCGGCCGCGTTCGGCGGTGACCCCGCCGACGCCTTCGACGTCATCGTGCCGTCCCTGCCCGGCTTCGGTTTCCCCGGCCCGCTCACCGGCTTTCCGGACATCAACTTCTGGAAGGTCTCCGACCTCTGGCACACCCTGATGACCCAGACCCTGGGATACGAGAAGTACGCCGCCGGGGGCTGCGACATCGGCGGGATCGTCTCCAGCCAGCTCGGCCACAAGTACGCCGACGAGCTGTACGGCATCCACATCGGCTCCGGGCTGCCGCTCGACTTCTTCACCGGTCCCCGGGCCTGGGACTTCGCCCGGAACCGGCCCCTCACCGACGACCAGCCCGCCGATGTCCGAGCCCGGACCGTCGAGTTGGACCACCGCTCGGCGAGCCACCTCGCCGTGCACATGCTCGACGGGGCCACTCTGGCCCACGGGCTGAGCGACTCCCCCGCCGGGCTGCTCGCCTGGCTGCTGGAGCGCTGGAACGCCTGGAGCGACAACGGAGGCGACGTCGAATCCGTCTTCACCAAGGACGACCTGCTCACCCACGCCACGATCTACTGGGTGAACAACTCCATCGCCACGTCGATGCGCTACTACGCCAACGCCAACCGCTACCCCTGGGTCCCCGCCCACGACCGCGCCCCGGTCGTGCAGGCCCCGGTCGGCCTCACCTTCGTCACCTACGAGAACCCTCCCGGAATCCACACCGCCGCCGAGCGCGTCCAGGCGTTCAAGGCCGGCCCGCAGGGCGACTGGTTCAACCACGTCAACGTCAACGCCCACGACCACGGCGGCCACTTCATCCCCTGGGAGAACCCCGACGCCTGGGTGAACGACCTGCGCCGTACTTTCCACGGCCGCAGGCCCTGAACGAGGGCGCGGACAGGGCAAGCCGGAATCGGCCGGAGCGCGGGAAGGCCGCGGTTCACACCGGCAGGGCGGCCAGCAGCGTCGGCAGCGTCGGCAACGCCAGGACGAGCATGAGGCATCCCCCCGCCGCCGGGGCGGTCCCTCGGGGTGCTTTGGCCTCCAGGTCCGCGAGCATGTGCTGCTGGGCCGGGCACCCCGGAGCCACGACGTCCTCAGGGCTGAACACACGGCAGGGCAGCCCCGTCATGAACTCGGCGTCGTACTGCCGCCCGCACAGGGAACAGCGAGGATCATTCGGCTTCACGGTCTTCGTTCCTCTCGTCGGCGATCGGCCTGTGCGGCGCGGCCGTGTTGTCGGCCCCCGGGTGTCGTGACGGGGTCGCGGCCGTATCCGGTCGGCCCGTGCGGTGGAGAACAGGGGGCCCGCGGGGCGGGTCAGCCGCGGGGGGACAGGGAGGTGTGTTCGCGCACGGCGGGGGTGGGCTTGCCCGTGAGCGCTGCGGTCAGCAGGCGGCTCACGCCGGGCAGGCCGGTCAGGTGCAGGGCGAGGCGGCGCAGGAGCAGTTGGGCGCGGGTGGGGGGCAGGAACCAGCGGGCGGTGCGGCGGGCGGCGCGCTGGCGCTGTTCGACCTCGGGGCGCCACTGGTCCTCGTAGCGGCGCAGTCCCTCCTCGACGGTGGGGGCCGAGGCCAGGTGTTCGGCCAGGACGAACGCGCCGCCCACCGCCAGGGAGGCGCCCTGGCCCGCGAGCAGGGAGACCGCGCCGCAGGCGTCACCGAGCAGGACGGTGCGCCCCCGGCTCCAGTGGGGCACCACGCTCTGGGAGACCTGGTCGTAGTAGACGTGTTCGGGGTCGGGGCAGTGCTCGAGTGCGCGGGGGACCAGCCAGCCCAGGTCGGCGTGGGTGCGGCGCAGTTCGGCGCGCGGGTCGGTGGGGCGGTCGGGGGTGGGGCTGCGGTGCACGGTGAAGGCGGCCACGCGGCCGTCGCGCAGCCCGTACAGGCCCATCTGGGCGCCGGTGGTGTCGGTGAGGTAGAAGCCGCCGTCGACCCGGGCGTGGATGTCGGGGTCGGTGAAGACGAAGGCGGCGGTGTGGAAGCCCAGGTAGCGCAGGTGGTCGGTTTCGGAGCCGAAGACCTGCGCGCGCACGGTGGAGTGGATGCCGTCGGCGCCCACGAGCAGGTCGCCGGTCAGGGTGCGGCCGTCGGCGAGGGTGGCCTCGACGGTGTCGCCGTGGTCCCGGACGCCGCGCAGGGGTGCGTCGTAGCGCACCTGGACATCTGGGGGCAGGGTCTCGCGCAGGGCGCGTTCGAGGTCGGGGCGCATGAGGGAGACCACGCCCAGGTGGGAGAACTGCTGGATGCCCAGTGTCGCGCGGGGGGCGCCGTCGCGGTCGACGAAGGTGGCGTGGTCGATGTCGTAGCCGAGTTCGCGCAGGCGGGGCAGCAGGCCCATGAGTTCGGCGGCCTGGTGGCCGGGGCCGAAGAAGTCGATCATGTAGCCCTGGGCGCGGGGGCCGGGGGCCTGTTCGAGGACGGTGACCTGCCAGCCGTGGGTGTGCAGGCGGTGGGCCGCGGTCAGGCCGGCGATTCCGGCTCCGCAGACGATCGCTCTCATGGGTGTGCTCCCGGGGTGTGGTGGGTGAGCAGTCGGCGCAGGACGGGTTCGATCTCGGCGGAGGTCAGGTCCGGGGTGAGCGCGCGGTGCAGCAGGATGCCGTCCAGGGTGGCGGCCAGGACGGTGGCGGTCCGGCGGGGCTCTCCTACGCCGGCGTCGGCGAGCCAGTCGGTCAGGTGGCGGCGCATCAGGTCCAGGACGCCGGTGACGGCCTCGCGCAGGAGGGGGTCGCGGGTGGCGGCCAGGTAGGTCTCGGTGACCAGGCGGGAGGCGGGGTCGTCGCCGGGGTAGCGGTCCAGGTCGCGCAGGATCAGCGCGAGTCCCTGTTCGGGTGTGGTGGCGGGGCCCAGCAGGCGGGTGGCCTCCTCGACGATGGCGGTGATGGCCTGGGTGGCGGCCTGGGTGAGCAGGTCCTGCAGGGAGGGGAAGTGGTAGTGGACCAGGCCGGGGCCCACGCCCGCGCGTTCGGCGAGTGTGCGGGTGCTGACCGCTGACCAGCCGCGTTCGCTGATGAGTTCGGCCGCTGCCCGGGTCAGGCGGTCCTTGACGTCCTCGCCGCGTGGTGCCATGTGCGTTCCGCTTCTTGGTCGATCGTCTTGGGCGAATGTCTTGGTCGATTGCCCAATTCCGAGGATGGCACAGTGCCGCCTCCGGGACAAGCCCCTCCCGGGCGGGCGGGGCGCCTGCCGGGCGCACACGAAAAAAGGGGGGTGTGAGGCCCCCGTGGTCCTCACACCCCCTTGTCGCCCTACCGGGTCAGGCGGTGGCGCCGCCCTGGCCCAGAAGGATCTTGCGCGGCTGGGCCTTGGCCGCGACCGGGATGCGCAGGCTCAGGACGCCGTCGGTGTGGTCGGCCTCGATGTGCTCGGTGTCCAGGTCCTGGCCCAGGCGCAGGCGCCGGGTGACGGTTCCGGTGGGCCGCTCGCCAACCAGGACGCGGCCCTCCTCGGGGCGCTCGGGGCGCTGGGCGCGGACGGTGAGCACGGAGCCCTCCACCTCCAGGTCGATGCCCTCGGCGGGCACGCCCGGCAGGTCGATGCGGACCAGGAGCGCGTCCTGGGTGCGCACCGCGTCCATGGCGGCGTCGCGCGAGGTGGGAGCGGTGAAGCCGGTGACGTCGAAGGGGATGGTGCGGGTGAGAAGCATGGAAGAACCCCCGGAAAACCTTGGCTTGATGCTGATGGGCTCAAGTTTATTGACGGCTTTGGGCGCGTCAAGGAGCTGTGGGGCACGCCACACGCCGACGCCCCGGAGTCCGCGTACGGCGGGGTCCGGGGCGTGAAGGCGGGGACGCGGTCAGCGGGCGCGGGCCAGGGTGATGATCTCGGGGCTGGCCCCGGTCAGGGGCGAGCGGTCCCAGTCGCCGAACCTCTGGGCGGACCGCAGCCCGGCCCGCTCCAGCAGTGCGTCCAGTCGGTCGGCGTCCACGAAACGCAGGGTGCTCCGGGTGCGCAGGGGCTCAGCGGCGTCGGAGCGGGTGGTGGTGCTGGTGAAGGTCACCAGTCCGTCGGGGGTGGGCTCGGCGGCGTCGTGGACGTCGGTGACGCGCACGCCCTCGGGCGTGGTGACCCGCTGTGGGTGTTCGGGGGTCCACCTCCGCCAGGCGCGCGCGGCCGGATTGCGGGTCTCGAAGGCCACCAGGCCGCCCGGGGCCAAGGCGCGGCGCATCGCCTCCAGCGCGACGGTGATCTCCTCGTCGGTGCGTAGTTCCTGGAAGGCGTGCCCGGTCATGGTGACGAGGTCGAACTCGCCGTCCCAGGCGTGGGTGGACAGGTCGCCGTGCACCCAGGAGGCATCGGTGCGCCCGCGGGCCACCTCCAGCATGGCCCCTGCCGGGTCCAGGCCCACCAGGTGGCCGGTGTGTCCACTGGCGCGAGCGCGGTGGAGCAGGTGGCCGGTGCCGCAGCCCACGTCCAGCACGCGCGGGGCGGCCATGACCAGGCCCAGATAGAAGTCGTCGCCAGGCCCCCAGGGGTTGAGGGTGTCGTAGAGGGCGGCGGTCTCGGGGGAGTCGTAGGGGTTCATCGCGCCAGTGTGGCATCGGGGTCCAGGCCGGTCACCGTGTTTTCGTCCGTCCCGAGCGTCCCGCGACCGGGGTGGCCCTGCGCGCGGCGCGTGCGCTCCCCCGCACCTCGCCGCTAGGGCCGGAGCAGCGCCTTGGCGGCGCGTTCGGCGTCGTCGAGGGTGTTGTACAGGTGGAAGGACAGGCGGGTGCGGCCTCCGCGCTCGGTGGTGACCACCCCGGCCCGGGCCAGGCGCTCGGACGCGCCGGGCAGGTCGACGCTGGTGATGGCCGAGCGGGCGGGCTCCTGTCCCAGCGCGGCGCGGAAGTGGTCGGTCAGGGCGGTGTTGTGCGCGCGCACCCGCTCCAGGCCCACCTCCAGCAGGACCTGGCTGGAGGCGGCGGCCGTCACGGCCGCGAACCAGTTGGGCGAGGTGTCGAAGGCGCGCGCGGTCTCGGCCAGGTCCATCTCGGTGGCGTACATGGCCGAGGCCGTGTCGCGGGCGGCGGACGGACCGGCGTTGTTGGGACGCAGCCGCGCGCGCAGGCCGGGGGCCAGGTAGGCCAGGGCCAGGCCGCGCGGGGCCATGAGCCACTTGTAGGCGGAGGCGATCAGTGCGTCGAAGTCGGTGGCGTCCAGGGGCGTCCACCCGGCGGCCTGGGTGGCGTCGACCACGACCAGGGCGCCGTGGGCGCGGGCGGCCGCGACGATGTCGCCGGTGGGGGACAGGCGGCCGCTGGCGGACTGCACCAGGCTGAAGGCGACCAGGTCGGTGCGCGCGTCCACGGCCTGGGCCAGGCGGTCCAGGGGGACGGCCTCCACCGTGACGCCGCGGCCGGCCTGGGCGCGCCAGGGGAAGACGATCGAGGCGAAGTCGCCCTCGGGGACCAGGACGCGGGCGCCGTCGGGCAGGCTGGCGGCGATGGTCCCGGCGATCTGGGCGGTGCTGGTGCCCAGGGTGAGGTCCTCGGCGGGCGCGCCCACCAGGGCGGCCAGGTTGGTACGGGCCCGTTCCAGCTCCCGCCCCCAGGCCCCGGGGTCTCCGGTGGCGGTGTGCCAGGAGTGCACGGTGCGGGCCAGGGCCTGGTGGGCGGGCTCGGGTGGAATGCCGTACTGGGCGGTGTTGAGCCAGACGGTGTCGGTGTTCCACAGGTCAGGGATGGTGTCCATGGGTACCGAGTGTGTCAGGCGGTGGTGGCCAGGGCGACGCGGAGATTGTGCTCGACGATGCCGAGCATGAGGTCGCGGTCGGGGAAGCCGCCGTCGAGCAGGCGCAGGGGTCCGGCGACCAGGGACAGGTGCATGGCCAGGTCGTACAGGGCGGTGCGGGCCGGGTCCAGGGGGAGGGTGGCCAGGCGCGGGTGGTGCTCGCCGAAGCGCAGGCGCAGGAAGGAGTGCTCCCACTCGACGTCGAAGAACATCATCCCCTCGATGTCGATGAGGGCGGGGGCTCCCTGTGCGTCGACCAGGACGTGGTCGGGTCCGAGCTCGCCGTGGATGAGCACGTGGGTCCGGCGGGGCTCCACGCGCGCGGCCAGGGTGTGCAGGGTGGCGGTGAGGCGTTCGTGGCCCTGGCGCATGCGCGGGTCGCGGCGGGCGGCCTCGTCCAGGTCGCCCAGGGCCCGGTCCAGGACCAGCCGGTGGCAGGAGGGGGCGGCGGGGGCGGTGCCCGCACCGACGTGGGCGACCTTGCCGAAGTCGGGGCCGGTGTGGTCGTGCATGGTGCGCAGGCTGCGGCCGAGGCGGTCCAGGACCTGGCGTGCGGCGGAGGGGTCCTGGCGCAGGAGTTCTTCGAGGGTGGGGCCGGGGATGTCCTCGACCACGGCCAGGGCACCGGGGTGGTGGGTGCCGCTGGTGTCCAGGGCGTGCAGGCGGGGGACGCGCACGCCCAGGTCGGTCAGGGCCTGGTGGGCGGCGGTGAACAGGTCGGCGCCCGAGGCGTGGGAGAAGGGGTCGGTCGGGTCGGTGCCGTGTGCGGCGTCGGGCCAGTAGTCCTCGCTGTCGTGCCACAGGTAGGCGATGACGGTGGTCCGGTCCAGGGTCAGGCGGTAGACGCCTTTCTTGGAGCCGCCGCGCAGGCGTTGGACGGTGCGGGCGGGGCCGGGGCGTCCGAGCAGGGCGGGGACGGCGCGGGCGAGGGCGTGGTGGGCGTCGGGCGCGCTCATGGCACTCCTGGGGTGTGGTGGGGTGAGGGGACATCCTCGCACGGCCCCGGTGCGGTGTGCTCGTGGTCACGGGCCGCGGCGCTCCCACCGCTTCCGTGCCTCAGGCGCGGTCGATGGGGGACAGGACGCGGGAGAGCAGGTCGGCCAGCTGGGCGCGTTCGTCGCTGTTCAGGGGTTGCAGCAGGTCCGCCTCGCGGTCGAGCTGCTCGGCGAAGAGGGTGTCGGCCAGGGCCTGCCCGCGTTCGGTGAGGCGGACCTGGACCTCGCGGCGGTCGCGTTCGAGGGGGGTGCGGGTGATGAGCCCGGCGGCCTCCAGGCGGGTGAGGCGTTTGGTGGTGGCGGCGCCGGAGGAGATGGTCTCGCGGGTGAGCTGGCGGGGGCGCAGGCCGTGGGGGGAGCGGCGCAGGGCGGCCAGGACCTCGAACTCGGGGCGGGTGACCTCGGCGTCGGCGAGTCCTTCCTCGGTGACGTTGTTCATCAGGGCGGCCAGGCGCAGGACGCGGCCCATGGCGGCCATGCTGTCCAGGTCCAGGTCGGGGCGCAGGCGCGACCAGCTGTCGAGGAAGCGGGAGACGGCGTCGCTCATGGTGTCCTTCGCGTGCGTGGTGCGGCCGGTGACCGGGTGCGGGCGGGTGCGCCCGTCGGCGGGGCGCCGGGCGGAGTGGGCGGTCTCTCCCCGCTCGGGGGTTGTCCGGTCCACGAACATCCTAAGATAATTTACTTGTGAATTACTTTTATTCTTGGTGGGGGTCGCTGCGCCGCACCCTCACCACCCGCGGAGCCTTCGCGCCCAGGCCCGTGCGCGGCAACATCGCCGTCACCGCGCTGCGCGCCGGAGTGTGCGTGGCCCTGCCCCTGCTGGCGCTGTACGCCGCCGACCGCACCGACCTGGCCCCCTACGCGGCGATGGGCTGCTTCACCGCCCTGTACGCGCGCGACGACACCTACGCCCGCCGCGCCCGGATCCTGGCCGTGGTCGGCGCGACCCTGACCCTGGCCGTGGCCCTGGGCGCGCTGGCCTCGGCCGTGCTCTCCCACCCCCTGGCCGCCATCACGGTCGTGGCCCTGGTCGCCGGCGGGGCCAGGTACCTCTCCGACGCCCTGGACTTCGGCGCCCCGGCCGGGCTGATGTTCGTCTTCGCCGCGGGGGTGGCCGCCTACAACCCCCAGACCCTGTCCGCGCTGCCGGTGGAGGTGGCCACCACCGCGGCCGCGGCCACCCTGTGCTGGACGCTGGCCGTGACCGGCTCCCTGATCCACCCCACCGCCCCCGAACGCCTGGCGGTCGCCCGGGCCCTGCACGCGCTCGCCCGCCACCTGCGCCACCCCGCACCGGCCGCCCGCGCCGGAACCGAGGCCGCGCTCCAGCACGCCTGGCACGTCCTGCTGTGCTCCCCCGCCCGCACCCCGGTGCGCCGGGGGCTGGAGGTCCTCACCGCCCGCGCCGAGACCCTGCTCACCGGTACCGGCGACCGCGTCGCCGACGCCCGCGCCGCCGCCGAGATGAGCGAACTGGCCCGCCGCCTGCGCACCGAGCGCACCGTCGAACCCCTGGTCGGAGCCGACGAGCACGCCGCCCTGGCCCGGACCGCCGCGCACCTGCGCCGCCACCACACGCCCGCGCCCGGGGCCGTCGAGCGCCTGCGCGCCGCGCTGCGCGCACCCTCGCCCACCCCGGTGTCGGTGGTGCGCATCGTGCTGGCCTGCCTGCTGGCCGGAGCCCTGGCCTGGGCACTGGGCATGGGGCACGGCTACTGGGCGGCCGTCTCGGCCGGATCGGTCCTGCAGGCCGTCAACGTCACCACCACCTGGCACCGCACCCTGCAGCGCGGCACGGGCACGGTCGTGGGCGTGGCGCTGGCCGCCGCGCTCTTCTCCCTCGACTACTCCCCGCTGGGTGTCATCGCCCTGGTGGTGGCGTGCCAGATGGCGGCCGAACTGGTGGTGACCACCAACTACTCCTACGCCATCGTGTTCGTCACCCCGCTCACGCTGGCCCTGTCGGGCCTGACCCACGCCGACCCGGGCGCGGACGGACTGGCGGCCGAGCGGCTGTGGGCCACCGTGCTGGGCGCCGCGGTCGGGCTCCTGGTGTGCGCGGCGGTCTCCAACCGCCGTGCCGGGGAGCACCTGCGCGAGTCCCTGGCCGCGTGCGAGCGGGCGCTCGCCCAGGTGGGGGAGTGCGGGGGCGCCGACGCGGCCGCGCGCCGGCGCCTGTCGCACAGCCTGGTGGCGCTGCGCGCCTCCCACGCCCTGGCCGCGGGCGAGCCGTGGTTCGCGGGAGCGTGCGCGAAGCAGGTCGAGGACGTGGAACAGCGCGCCCGCGACCTGCTGGACGGGGCCGCCCTGACCGGTTGAACGTGCCCGCCTCGGCCGGAGCGGGAGCGTGCCCGCCCGGTCACCGCAGCCGCCCCACCGCGCGGCGGGCCGTCGGGAACGGCCCGCCGCCACCGCGTCCTCTCCGGGGCGGGCGGGAGAGCGGCCCCTCGATCAGATGCGGGTCGAGGCGGAGGCGTACCCGCCGCCGCCCGGGTAGACCCACTCACCGGTGAGCGTGGTGTCGTCGGCGTCGAAGGCGCCCTGGTAGTAGGCCGGGCCGCCCTTGGCCCCGGCCCAGATGGTCAGCCTGTCGCCCTCCAGTTCGTAGACGTAGTCGAAGGTGTTGCCCTCCGAGTCGTAGTACCGCGACACCACGTCCGCCCCGGTCGGCTCACCGAACGGACGCAGGTTGCCGATGATCTCCATGCCGGTGACCGGCTCGCCGAACTGGGTGAGCTCGACGTGCTGGACCAGGAAGAACCGGCCGGGCATCCACTCGTAGCGCACGGTCCCCTCCGCGCCGCCGGTGACCTTCCAGGTACCGACCAGACGGTCCAGGGCCTTCACCCCGGGGCTGGGCTGCCGGGTCTCGATCATGGTGTCCTCCTGTGTGGTTGCTCGCCGCTACCTCGGAGACCCCCGCCGGGCTTCGACACGAGATCACAGTGATCTGTATCACATGCGACCGGTGTCAAAAACCCCGGTCCGGGTCCGAGGTAGCGGGCGAGAACCCACCGACGAGGGAGGATGCCATGACCGCCGCCACCAGCGGCGTTCCCGTCCGCAGGCCCGCCCGGACGTCCGGGCGCCTGCTGCTGGCCGGAGCGCTGGCCGGGCCGCTCTTCTTCGCCTCGGCGATCACGCAGATGCTCACCCGTGAGGGCTTCGACATCACCCGGCACCCCATCAGCCAGCTGTCCACCGGCGACCTGGGGTGGATCCAGATCCTCACCTTCGTCCTCGCGGGGGCGGGTGCGCTGGCGCTGGCCGTCGGCGCCGGGCGCACGCTCACCGAGGGGGTCGGGCGGCGGGCGCTGCCGGTCCTGGTGGGCGTCTTCGGCGCCGGGCTGGTGGCGGCCGGGGTCTTCACCATGGACCCAGAGAAGGGCTTCCCGGCCGGCACCCCCGAGGGGCCGGTCGCACAGATGTCCTGGCACGGCATCGCGCACTCGGCCGCCGCCGCCGTGGCCTTCACCGCCCTGGCCGTCGCGGCCGTCGTGATGACCGTCCGGTGCGCCCGCCGCCGGGCGACGCGGCCCGCCGTGCTGAGCGCCGCCGCCGCGCTGGTGCTGCTGGTGCCGATGTCGCCCGACTACATGAGCATCCAGATCGCCGTGAACGGCCTGGTCGCCTTCACCTGGGCGACCGTCCTCGCGGTGTCCCTGCGGCGCGCCGCCTGAGGCGGCCGTAACGTGACCCGCGACGCTCGACAAAGGGATACACCATGAAATACCTGCTGCTCGCCTACACCCCGGCCGCCGAGTGGGACGCCGCCACCGCCGACGCCCCCTCCGAGGAGGCGCTGGCCGCTTTCGCGGCCTACCAGAAGCTGGAGCGGGAGCTGATCGCCTCGGGCGAGCTCGTCACCACCGAGGGCCTGGGGCACCCGGCGGTCAGCACCACCGTCCACCGCAACGGTGACCGGGTGGTCGCCACCGACGGACCCTTCGCCGAGCTCAAGGAGGTCCTGGCCAGCTTCGCCGTGATCGACGTGGCCGGCAAGGAGCGCGCCGTCGAGATCGCCGCACGCATCGTCGAGGCGCTCGGCGAACCGATCGAGATCCGCCCGATCATGGGTGAGGACTTCGCGGCGTGAACCACGAGCTTGAGCACCTGCTGCGCACCGAGGCGCCGCAGGTGCTCGGTGCGCTGGTCCGCCGCTTCGGCCGGTTCGACATCGCCGAGGACGCGGTGCAGGAGGCGCTGCTGAGCGCCAGCCAGACCTGGCCGGCCGAGGGCGTCCCGCAGAACCCGCGCAGCTGGCTCATCCGCGTCGGGTACCGGCGCATGGTCGACCTGATCCGCTCCGACCAGGCCCGCCACCGCCGCGAGCAGCAGGCCGGAGCGGCCGAACCGGCCATGCGAGGACCGGAGCACCGGGCACACCCCGCGGGCGAGACCGACGACAGCCTGACCCTGCTGCTGCTGTGCTGCCATCCCGCGCTGTCCCCCACATCCCAGGTGGCGCTCACGCTGCGCGCGGTCGGCGGCCTGACCACCGCCGAGATCGCACACGCCCACGGCACGACCGAGTCCACCATGGGCGCCCGGATCAGCCGCGCCAAACAGCAGCTGGCCCGCGCCGGAGCCCGCTTCACACCACCCACCGACGCCGACCGCGACAGCCGTATGACCGCCGTGACGAGGGTGCTCTACCTGATCTTCAACGAGGGCTACACCGCCACCGCCGGCAACCGGCTCTCCCGCGTCGACCTGACCCGGGAGGCCATCCGGCTGACCCGCATGCTCCACGCCACGCTCGGCGACGACGCCGAGGTGACCGGCCTGCTGGCGCTGATGCTGCTCACCGAGTCCAGGCGCGCCGCCCGCACCGACGGCGGTGACCTGGTCCCCCTGGACGAGCAGGACCGCACCCGGTGGGACCACGGCCTGATCGCCGAGGGCACCGCTCTCATCGACGGCGTCTGGAACCGCGACCAGACGGGCCCCTACCAGCTCCAGGCCGCGATCGCCGCCGTGCACTCCGCAGCCTCCTCACCCGAGCAGACCGACTGGGCCCAGATCGCCGTGCTGTATCTGTGGCTCGAACGGCTCACCCCCACCGCACCGGTCCAACTCAGCCGCGTGGTGGCGGTGGCCCACGCCCACGGACCGGCCCGCGGCCTGGCACTCCTGGACGACCTCAACCAGCGCCACCACCTGGACCGGCACCCGCTCACCAGGCAGCGGGAGCACGCGGTCCGCGCCCACCTGCTCCAGATGACCGGCAGCACCACGCGGGCGGCCGCGCTCTACCGCCAGGCGGCCGACCTGACCGCGAACCGGGTCGAGCAGCGCTACCTGCTCGGCAAAGCCGGCGACCTCGACTGAGCGACGTGGAGACCGGCACGGAGGGGCCGCGTCCGAGACCCCTGTCGGCGGCCGCCTGGCGCCCTCAGCCGGACTCCTCGGTCTCCACGCCCAGAAGCTCACGCCAGACCCGCTGTCCCGACCCGGTCACGCGCAGCGCCCGGCCCGAGCCCACGCGCTCGCACCAGCCCGACTCCAGCGCGTGGCGGCACAGCGCCGCCCCCGCCGTTCCGGCCAGGTGCGGGAGGCGTTCGGTCCAGTCCAGGCAGGAGCGCACCAGCGGGCGCCTGCCCCCGCGCGCCAGCGGTATGCCCTGCTCGGCGAACCAGGCCATTCCGGCCTCGGTGAGCGCGAACCCGGTGTCCTGGGTCAGCAGGCCCCGCCGCGTCATGGCCTCGGTGACGGCGCAGCCCAGCCGTCCGGCCAGGTGGTCGTAACAGGTGCGCGCCCGGGCCAGGGCCCGGTCGGCGTGCACGGTGCGCAGGGTGCGCGGACGCTGGGCCAGCGCCGGAACCGGGTCGACGTGCGCGGCCAGGGACTCCACCAGGTGCGCCACCGCCTCGTCGGCCAGGCGTACGTAGCGGTGGCGGCCCTGGCGTTCCTGGGCGAGCAGCCCGCCCTCGACCAGCCGGGTCAGGTGCTCGCTGACGGTGGAGGCACCCACCCCGGTGTGGCGGGCCAGTTCCCCGGCGGTCCAGGCGCGCCCGTCCAGCAGGGCCATGCACACCCCGGCGCGGGTGGGATCGGCCAGCAGGGAGGCCAGGGCGGCCAGGCGGGAGGGGTCCGGAACGTGCATACCTCCAGGATGGGCCGTGCACGGTGCGGTGGTGACCGAAACATGGTGCGCGACCGGCGCGGTGTTCCCCTCAGTTCTCCCCGGCCGCTTCGGCGCGGACCCGGACCGCGCCGAAGCGGCCGGTCCGCCGCCACGCCCGCTCGGACGCGTCCCGGCCGCCGAGCGCGAGCGCGTCGGCCGAACAGCCCCCCGGCACCGGCCCCTTCGCATGTTCCCGGGCCCTTCACGCATACGCGCGAAGAACCCGGGGCAGGGCAGACGCGAACCGAATACGACGGGAAAGGGGCGGCGCCCCGGTCCGCGGGTAGGAAGGAGGGGAGGCCGCGCTCATGGACACCGGGCCCGCAGGACCGGCACGTCCGGTCCGGTCGGCGGGGGAGCCCTCCGGCCCGGCCCCGCACCGGGGAACCGCCGCCGCGGCGCCCGCGGGCGCGCTCCACAGCGGAGCCCGGTGCACAGCCCACGTCAGGCCGCGCACCGGCACACCCGAACCCAGCAACCCCGCGCCCCTAGGAGGCACCCCGTGAGCACCACCTCGATCACCACCACCGTCCAACTCTCCATCAGCCAGCCCAACGCCGACGACGTCAAGGTGTTCTGGCGCCAGGACAACCCCGAACTCCTGGCCCTTGCCCTGGTCGACGTGGCGCCCGGGGTGACCCTGCACCTGCACGACGACAGCAGGGACCTGCCCTACCTGGAGAAGCTGATCGAGACCCTGACCCAGGTACGCGACCGGATGTCGGAGCAGGCCCGGGACCAGGGCGCCTGAGGCCCGTGACCGAACGGGGCCGCGGCGGCGGTCCCACCCCGCGCCCCCCGCGCGCGTGCGCGGGGGGCGCGGACGGTCAGCGGGTGCCCGTCACCACGGTGGCCTCCCACTCGGGGCACGAGGCCACCTCACAGGCCAGGCCCCCTCGGGCGAAGGCCTCCCGCGCAGCGGCGACCTGGTCCTGTTCCACCTCCATGAGCACGTGCCCGCCCGGCGCCAGCCACCGCCCCGCCTGGGCGGCGACGCGACGCAGCAGGTCCAGCCCGTCCGACCCCCCGTCCAGGGCCCGGCGGTCCTCGTGCACACGCGCCTCCGCGGGCAGCAGCGCGATCTGGTCGGTGGGGACGTAGGGCACGTTGGCGACCAGCACCTGCACACGGCCGCGCAGTTCCGGAGGCAGGGCGTCGTACAGGTCGCCCTGATGCACCGGGTGCCCGGGCAGGTTGCGCCGGGCGCAGGCCACACTGGCCGCGTCGATGTCGGCGGCGTGCAGGGTGATGTCGGCGCGGGTGTGGACCAGGACCGCGCCCAGGGCCCCCGAGCCGCAGCACAGGTCGACGGCCAGGGCGCCGGGGGTGAGCAGGGCGGCGGCCCGACGGGCCAGGAACTCGGTACGGGGACGGGGCACGAACACGCCCTCGTCCACGCGCACGCGCAGTCCGCAGAACAGGGCCCAGCCCAGGACGTGTTCGAGGGGGAGGCCGGAGCAACGGCGCCGGACCATCAGGTCCTGTTCGTCGGGGGTGCGCGCGGTGGAGGCGATCAGGCTCGCCTCCTGCTCGGCGAAGACACAGCCGGCCGCACGCAGGCGTGCGACGACAGCAGGGGAAACCGGGGAGAGTGGGGACGCCACGAGAGCCTTTCGACGGACTGTCGGGCGCTCCGGCTACGACGCGAGTGTGTGTTCTCGCGGTGGGAACGCCCTTCCTGCGACAGCGATGATCGTTCTCACCTCCTCGGTCGTGCGGTCCGGTACCCCGGAACCCTATCCCACCGCGCCCGGTTCAGGAGTCGCGGGGCGGCACCGGAAGACGCTGCAGATCCTGGGCCAGCGTGACGGGCCCGTCGAACTCTGCGGAGGCCTGGGCCAGGAAGCGGGCGTCGTCGTGGTGTTCGTAGCGCTCGGAGATGTGGGTGAGCACCAGGCTGCGCGCCCCGGCGCGCGCGGCGACGCGTCCGGCCTGGCGGGCGGTCAGGTGACCGTAGGAGCGGGCCAGGTGCTCCTCGGTGTCCAGGTAGGTCGACTCGATCACCAGCATGTCGGCTCCGCGCGCGAGCTCCACCGCCTCCTCGCACTCGGCGGTGTCCATCACGAACGCCATGACCTGGCCCCGGCGCGGCCGGGCGCAGTCGGCCAGATCCACGCGGCGCCCGTCGGCGGTGGTGACCGATCCCCGGCGCTGCAGTTCACCGACCATGGGGCCGCGCACGCCGTGGGCGGCCAGCCGCTCGGGCAGCATCCGCCAGCCGTCCGGTTCGGCCAGGCGGTAGCCGTAGGCGGTGGTCGAGTGGCGCAGCGGCAGCGCGGTGATGCGCAGGTCCTGCTCCCCCAGCGGGCAGGAGCCGGTGCCGCCGACCGGTTGGGGGAGCACCACGTCGGTGTCCTGGAAGGCGGTGGCGTGGCGCAGCCGCTGCCAGTAGTGCCGGCCGTCGGCGGGGTAGGCCACGCGCACGGTGTGGGGTACCCGGTCGCGGGCGATGCGCTGGATGGTGCCGGGCAGGCCCAGGCAGTGGTCGCCGTGGAAGTGGGTGACGCAGATGCGGGTGATGTCGGTGGCGGCCAGGCCCGCCAGGCGCATCTGGCGCTGGGTCCCCTCGCCGGGGTCGAACAGGACGCCGTGGGTGTCCCACCGCAGGAAGTAGCCGTTGTGGTTGCGGCGGCGGGTGGGCACCGCGCTGGAGGTGCCCAGGACCACGAGTTCGCGTACGGACATGGGAGGGATCCTGCCACAGCGCCGGGGCCCTCTCCCACGGCGAGGAGCGGGCGGCCGGGCGCCTCGGAGCGGTGTGCGTCCTCTCGCGGACCGCGAGGCGGGAGCCCCGGGCCGTGCCGCCGCGTCAGGCCCGCCTTCGCGGAGCCTGACGGGGGGAGGGGCGAGGGTGCCCGCGGAGGCGAGCGCGGTGAGAATACAGCGGTCGCTGTACCCGTCTCGTTTTCGGGACCCGGTCGGCACTCCCCGGCGGCGGCGCCAACGAAACTCCGGGCTCCCCCGCCCTCTTTGTAGCAACACATGTTGTAACACCTTATAAGGTTCACTTATCGGAGGTGAGGATGCGGGGTTGTTCGGGCCCGTGTTACGTGTGCTGAAGCGTTTTCCGTCGATTAATAACGTAACAAACGAAACGTTATTAAGCCGCGCTGGAGAGCAGACCCGCCAGGGCTCTGCGGTCAGGCGTCCCCGGCGGCCGCCGGGGACGGCCCCAACTGGGGAGCGGGCCTGTATGGTCTTCGGCCCCGAACAGGGGGTTGAGGAACATCGGAACGAAAACCCGCGCTAAGCCCCGCCGGAAGGGTTCTACCTTCTGGGGGCATGTCAGTTGAGTTCTTCACCGAGGATCAGGCGGCCACCTATGGCCTCTACACCGGCCCCGTGCCCCGCGTGTCCGGGCGGGTTGGCCAAGGTGGCCAGAGGCGTCATCACCGTAATGACGACCGGGGGCGAGGGCGCCGAGGGCGCTTGTGAGGGTGCGGTGGCCCAACCGCCTCCCGGCGCACGCCGGAGCTCAGTCCGCCTGGTCCTGGTCCTGCCAGGGCAGGGGTGGGCGGCGTTTGTCGGATCCCCTGCCTCGGCCGGGCCGGCTGTTCCACATCAGCAGCAGGTCGCGCACGTGGTAGCGGGCCCGGGGGTACCACTGGCGGTGGCCATCCACGGTGGGGGGCAGGGTGTCGGGGCGGTCGTCCTTGATGTGGGACACGGTCTTGGCGTTCACCCCCATCAGGGCGGCGAAGCCGCCGAGGGTGACCTGCTTGACCAGGTCCTGCTCGGGGAGTTCGACCGGGGTGGTGCCCCGGGGTTCGAAGGGGGCGAGCTTGGCGGGGTCGTAGAGGTTGCTCCCGCCCCCGCCACCCTTCTCACTCGCCCCGTGGCGGGTGTGCTCGGGGGCCGGGAAGTCGGGGTAGTAACGGGGCATGACGTGCACGGCGTAGCCGTGGCTGTAGCCGCACCGCGCGGCCCACTCCTTGAGGGTGACCAGGTCCTCTTTCTCGGGCATCGGCACCGCACCTCACTCCTTGGGTGGCCTTTGCAGGGGCGAACAAGATAAGCCCGAGAGGGGACAGGACGGGTCCGCCCCACCGACCTGCGGGCCGCGCGGACTGGCGGGAGATCCCCAGAACGGCGCCGCTCCCCGCCCAGGAAGCCCCGACGGCGTGCACGCGGGTCACTGCCGTGTCGGAGGTCGAGGAGGATCGCTACAGGATCCGGCGCTAAGGCTCCCTCGCCGACTCGCCGGTCGGTGGTGAGCCTCTCCCCGGGGCGTGTCGGCCTCGGCCGCCAGGCCGCAGGGCAGGCCCGTGGTTCGGTGGCCCCGCATGGGGCGCATGTTTCCGGAAGTCGTTTCGGGGGTTGCTTCGGCCCGGGGTTGTGTTTCCAGAAGTGAGACATCCGCCGCGAGGACCCACTTAAGTTACTCGCAGGTTACTTGTCCTGTTGCCGGGCCTTCGGGAGAACCAGGCCTCGCTGCGGGACGGAACCGCGCACGCCGAAAGAGGTGACAGGGGGACTGGGGTGGTTAGCGCTGCCAGAACCGCCACCACCGTCGTGGCCGCTGACGCAGCCGAGTCAGGTTGCTTTGGGCCGTAGCCAGACTGTGTTCGTCCCTGAGGGCACGGAACCCCTGCGCGGCTCGCTCGAATGCCTCGCGAGCTTCCTGCTCTCGCCGCACCTCTTGCAGGGCGTTGCCGAGGTTGCCCCACGCCATCGCCTCGCCGCGGGCGTCGTCGTGGTGGTGGGCGGTGTCGCGGGCCAGGGTGTGCACGGCGATGGCCTCCTCGGACCGGCGCCGCAGGCCCAGGTACATGGCCAGGATCGCGGGCAGGTGGATAGTGGTGCGGGTGTGGCCGATCCGGTGGGCGGTGCGCACGGCGGCGATGAGGTTGTCGTGCTCGGCCTCCAGCCACGCCAGCGCCTGGGCGCGGCCGGTGACCCGCAGGTGGTCGTTGGCCGCGTCAGCCGTGGTGGTGTAGAAGTCCAGCAGTCGGACCACAGCCCGCTGCCGGGACTCCTCCTGCCCGCCCTGCTCGGCGTCCTTCGCGGCTAGGGGGAGATGGCGGGCGTGGTCGGCGAGCAGGTCGTGCATGGCCCACCGCCCGCCGGGGTGGGCGGTGAGCAGGTGGGCGGCGGCCAACTCCTCCAACACCTCCTCCGCCCGCTCGGGCTCCAGACCGGTCAGGGCCGAGGCCGCCACGGTGGAGAAGTCGGGGCCGGGATGGGAACCCACCAGGGCGAACACCGCCACCCGCTCTGGCCGTGATCTCGCCGTGACCTCTGGTGGGGGCTGGCGCTACACGGTCTTTCCGTTTGCGGTTTCGCGAGAGGTGATCCGGTTCGTGCGAACGACCGCGCGGCCCACCGTGTTGCGTACCACGAGGCCTGGTCGGGTGCTGGGCACCATGAGTCTGGAGAGCAGGCCGACGCGTCGCTGCCGCGGTCGCACTTCGCGGCGGAGCCGCGACTCGTAGGTGGCGAAGGCGCGGGCGTGATCGCCGTGGTGGGAGGCGAGTTCTTCCGCGAGGGCATACGCTCCTGCCATCGCCATGCTGGACCCGTCGCCCAGCAGGGCAGTGGCCGCCGCCGCGTCCCCGAGCAGTACGACCCGTCCGCGGGACCACGAGGGCATCCGGACGTTCGTCAGGGGGTCGAAGAACGGGGCTGGGTGATCGAGGTACGCCGCCACGAGTTCCGGCGCCCGCCACCGCACGTCGGCGTACGTGTCGGCCACGGTTTGCTTGTGGAGAGCGATGTTTTTGCGGTCGTGGGGCGCCGGCCGTGCGGCCCGGAAGGTGAAGATCGCGAGCGGCGTGGTGCGCGAGGGGTGGACGACCAGCATCCGGTTCGGCACGGTCAGCATCGTCAGCTCGCTCGGGTCGTCGATGGCGTCGGGTTCCAGCGGGACGGTCGCGCCGTACAGACCCAGGTCGCTCACGAACTGCCGCTCGGGCCCGAACATCAGACGCCGTATGGTGGAGTGCATCCCATCGGTACCGACCACCAAGTCGAAACGCCGTGGCGCGGACCGTCGAAAGGTGACGTCGACCCCGCCTTCGTCCTGATCGAGTTCGGTGACCGTGTCGTCGAACACGAACTCAGCATCGCCCCGCGCCGACCGGTGGAGTACCTCGGACAGGTCGGCCCGGGTCACCTCGACCGTCGGCGACCCTCCCGAGGAGGAGGGAATTCGCAGGACTCGTTTGCCGGCCGGGTCGAGCAGGGTCAGCGACCGATTGCGGGTGGCGAGCTCGCGCAGCTGCGGAAGGATGCCCATACGCTCGGCGACCGGTATCGCGGGCCCCTTCACGACGATCGCGCTGCCACCGGAGCGCAGCTGCCGGGCATGCTCGACGACGGTCGGCCGGTATCCATTCCGGGCGAGCCAGTACGCGAGCGCGGGCCCGGCGATTCCGGCACCGACTATCAGCACCTCGGGCTTCTTCATCACAAGACCTTTCGGAGCGTCGACGACCACAGTCCCCGACCGTCTAGGTACGATTATTTTCGTACTCGATTAGAACACGCCACTGAGGTACGATGCAAGACGTACCTGAAGGAGGTGTCGTGGCCGGAACGAACCTGGTCGGTCCAGAGGTCGATGCGCTCGAACTGGGCGTGGTGCTTCGCGCTCTCGCTGACGAGCACCGTCGTTCGGTGATAACGGAGTTGGCCGCCGACCGCACCGACAGCGAGCGAGGCTGTAACTCGTTCGCTCTCCCGATCTCGAAGCAGACCCAGACCCACCACTTCCGGGTCCTGCGCGAAGCAGGCCTCATCGACGAGGTCGACTACGGCAACCGCAAGGGCATCCGCCTACGACGCACGGACCTCGAGAGCAGGTTTCCCGGACTGCTCGCACTCCTGGAAGCCGAACACCAGGACGGTACTGCTCCGCGCTGAACAGAGCCCCTCGTCTCGCGGCCGGTGCTGGCTGAGCTGAGCTCGGTCGTTCCACCACGAGCGTTGTTGCCAGTGGGCTGTGAAGACGTGGCCAAGCCCTGCGGGGCGGGCGTCGGCGACTACCGCCGGTCCCGGAGGGGCGAACCAAGTACGCCGGAAAGCGGCAATGGACTGACGTTCCCGCAGGTCAGGAGGTAGACCAATCCGGCCGTTCGGAGTGGTCTACCGATCCGGTGTGGTTCGTCCCGGTATCGGCAGGTTCTGACCTCCGGTAACTGCTCTTACCGGTGCGGTCAGGGGCACCCCTCAGAGCACCCGACTTCACAGGCGCCGCACCTTCTCCTTGACCGACTCGCGTTCAGCCTGGGCCAACAGGCGGGTGGTCATCAACAGATCCAGCAGCTCCAAGGCGTCATCGACGGTGCGGGCCTGGAGCTGGACCACGGTGGCCACCAGCGTGGCCAGGCGGCGTTCGGAGCCGTGGCGGCGCAGGAGGGTGGCTTTGCCCGAGAGCCCGTAGCGAGCCATCTCAGTGATGCGCCGGGCCGGGAAGGGGGTCAGGTCCACCTGCCCCAGTCCCAGGCCGAACACCTCCGAGACCCGGTCCAGGGCCCGCACCATCTCCTGCCCCGACCTTCGAGTGGGGCCCTTGCGGAGCTGGTCCAGGAGCGAGGAACGCTTGCCCTCACCGACCACGAGCAGGGTCTCCAGGTTCGCCCGCTGGACGGGGGTGATCAGATCGCACAGCGCCTGCCACAGCTGCCCGGTGACCTCATCACGGACCTGGGAGACCAGCCGAGCCAGCGTGCTCACCCCGGGCAGCAGCACCCCGTGGCCGCGCAGCCACGCGCTCGCCCCGTCGAAGAGGGCCTTGGGCCCGTCGGTGGTGGTCCACACCTGGGCCCGCAGCCATTCCTCCAGGTCCGGTCGGCGCTCGGCGAACTCAGCGAACCCGTACTCACGGCGGATCTCCTCGGCGTGATCGTGCCGCGTCTGCTCCCGGGAGGGGTAGCCGGACAGGCAGGCCGGGTCGGTGATGTCGAGCTGCTCGGCGAGGTAGACCACGGCCTCTTCGGGGACCTGGGCCAGGTCGGTGAGGAAGGTGCCCAGGTAACGGGCGGTGCATAGCTGCACCGCGTACCCGAGACGGTTGGCCTCGCGGCGCTTGGGTGCGATCAGCGCCCGGTCGGCGTCGTCCAGGAAGAAGTAGCGGTCCAGGTCCGCACGGGGGACGGGGCCGGCGTAACGGCCATAGGCGGCCGCCTGCTCATCGGTGAGGAACTCAACTGGCATGCCCCCAGAAGGTAGAACCCGCCGCGTGGGGCTTAGCGCGGGTTTTCGTTCCGATGTTCCTCAACCCCCGAACAGGCCTGCTCCCCAGTTGGGGCCGAAGACCATCGCCGTGACGCCGCTGGCGGTCTCCTCCGCGGCGTCGCCCCTGGTGACCGTGGCGTTCCACCCGGCCTCAGCCAGCGTCCGGGAGGCCACGTACTGGGGCAGGGCGTCGACGCGCTTGCCGTGGCCGTCCCGTCCCGCCGGGGCCCGGCGCCGCGGCGCCGGGCCCCCGCACAGGAGGTGAGGTCAGGCGTCGCCGTTGAGCATGGCGGCGGTCAGGACGCCGCCGGCGACGCCCCAGCCGCCGTCGGCGACCTCGTCGATCAGCACGACGGTGGTGGGTCGGGCCCGCTCACCGTAGATCTCCGCGTACAGGTCGGTGGTGCGCTCGACGAGCTTCTTCTTGTCCTCGGCGGTGATGGTGCCCGCGGGGACCTTGAGGTTGGCGAAAGGCATGGGTGTTCCTCCTTGGATGGGTTCTCCCGTGATGCGGAAGCATGTGTCCGAGAATGTGTGGCCACGGTGCCGTTCTCGGCTGGTGCAGGTGTTGGCGGATGCCGACGCGGGGGTCAGCAGTTCGTCGGTGCCGAGCCGTTGGCGGGACCGCGCCCGGAGCCGGTCGCGCATGAGCGACCCCACCTCGCCGCCGTCGCGGCTGGGTCGATGCGCGCGTCAACGGTCGCGTCGGCGGAGGAGAGGCGGTCGGTGCCGCTCGGTCGGGCACCGGGGACGACGGGGTAGGGCGTTCGACCGTGGCGTCACACCATGCCCCCGTTGGCTCGAAGGACCTGGCCGTTCACCCAGTGCCCCGCCGGGCTGGCGAGGAAGGCGACCACCTGGGCGATGTCCTGCGGGGTGCCCAGCCGCTCCAGGGGCGCGGCCCTGGCGAGCTGGTCGATCTGCTCGGGCGTCTTGCCTTCAAGGAACATGTCCGTGGCCGTGGGGCCCGGGGCGACGGTGTTCACGGTGACGTCCCGCCCGCGCAGCTCGCGGGCGAGGATCAGCGTGATCGACTCGACGGCCGCCTTGCTCGCCGCGTACGCACCGTAGGCGGGGAAGCGGGTGCCGACCACGGAGGTCGAGAACCCCACGAACGAGCCGCCCGCGCGCAGTCGTCGGGCCGCCTGCTGGGCAACGACGAAAGTGCCGCGGATGTTGGTGCGGTGTACGGCGTCGAGCACCGCCAGGTCGAGGTCGGCGATGGGCGACAGAGCGAGTCGGCCGGCGCAGTTGACCACGACGTCCACCTCGCCGAACTCCTGCTCCGCCCGGTCGAACAACGCGGCGACCGCGTGCTCGTCCGCCACGTCCGCCTGCGCGGAGACCGCCCGCCCGCCGGTGGCGGTGATCGCCGCCACCACCTCCTCGGCGGCAGCCGCGTCGCGGGTGTAGTTCACCACGACGGCAAGGCCGTCCTGGGCGAGTCTGAGGGAGACCGCCCGGCCGATGCCGCGTGATCCGCCGGTAACGACGGCAACACGCATGTCCGGCGAAGGGGTGGTCGTGGGGTGGTCCGTAGTCATGCCCTCCAAGGTGCACGGTGCCGACCGGCGGAACCAGGGGATCTCATCCCCTGTGTCGGCGGCCCGGCCGGACGCAGAATGGGCGGCATGGGTTCTGTGAGATACACCGAGCTGGGAGCTTTCCTGCGCTCGCGGCGTGAACGCATCCGCCCGGCCGATGTGGGACTTCCCCACGGGCTCCGCCGCCGGGTGCCCGGGCTGCGCCGCGACGAGGTCGCCCAGCTCGCCGGCGCATCGGTGGACTACTACAACGAACTCGAACGCGGCGCCGGATCCCGGCCCTCCGAGCAGATGATCGCCGCGCTGGCGAGGGCTCTGCGCCTGACCGCTGACGAGCGCGACTACCTCTACCACCTGGCCGACCGCCCGGTGCCCGCGCACGGTGGACCGGCCTCGCACGTCCACCCCGGCATGCTCGACCTGCTCACCCGTCTGACATCGACACCCGCACAGGTCATCACCGACCTGCACGTCACCCTCGTACAGAACCCGCTGGCGGTGGCGCTGCTCGGGGACCACTCCGGCCTCCGCGGCGCTCGGGCCAGCTTCGTCCACCGGTGGTTCACCGACCCCGGCGCCCGGCAGATGTATCCCGAAGCCGACCACGAGGGCCAGTCCCGGGCCTTCGTCGCCGACCTGCGGGCAGCCGCCGCCAGACGAGCCGCCAAGGACACCGAAGCCCGCTCGATGATCAGCTCGCTGCTCGACGCCTCCCCCGAATTCGCCGCCCTGTGGGCCGAACACGACGTGGCGTTCCGGCGCGACGACCGCAAACGCCTCAACCACCCCGCGCTCGGCCTGATCGAGGTCAACTGCCTCCACCTGTTCAGCGAGGACGGCCGCCAGCGGCTGCTCTGGTTCACCCCCGCGGTCGGCACCGACAGCGCCGACCTCCTTGACCTGCTCGCCGTCCTCGGCACCCAGGAAGTCACCGGGCCGGCACTCTGAGGACCTCCCGGCCGCAGTGCCGGTCGCCGACACGGTCCCGGGGCCGTGTAGTGCCCCCGCCCTCCGGGGCGGAAACGGGGGGAGGGGTGTGCGCAGGGCGGGCGCACACCCCTCCCCGGAGGGTCAGCCGTTGTACGGGGCCGCCACGTCCAGGACCCAGACCACGCCGAAGCGGTCCTTGAGCATCCCGTAGAGCGGCGCCCACTGGGCGGGCTCCAGCGGCTGCACGACGGTCGAACCGACGACCAGCTTCTCCCAGAAGGCGGCGATCTCGTCGGCGCTGTCACCGCGCACGGAGACGAAGACGGCGTTCTCGCCCTGGTTCCACGGCATCTGCGAGGGCACGTCGTAGGCCATGACGCGGAACCCGTTGTCCGCGACCACCTGGCCCCACATCACCCAGTCCGCCTCGTCCGGGTCGGTGACGCTGCCCGCGTCCTTGTAGGTGACGGCGACGACGTCCCCGCCGAAGACGGAGTGGTAGAAGTCGAGCGCCGCGCGGGCGTCGCCGCGCAGGTTCAGGTGGGTCGTGGTCGTGATGGACATGATGGCTCCCGGTCGTTCGTCTGCTCGGATGGGCGCCGCAGGGGACCGCGTCGGAAGCGGTCGGCCGTACGTCGCCGTGACGGCCGCCCGGCCCGGTGCCGGTGGGGTCGTGACCTGCGATGACCGCGCTTCTGCCCGCCCCTGTCGGCGTCTGCGGTCTCACACTGGCAGGCTTACAGGCCAGGGTGTGTCCTCTACTGCGAGCAGGATGGGTCCCATGAAGACTTCCTCCCGTCTGCTCGCGCTTCTCTCCGTGCTCCAGATCCACCGGGACTGGTCGGGCGAGGAGCTGGCCGCCCGGTTGAACGTCAGCGTGCGCACGGTCCGCCGTGACGTGGACCGTCTGCGCGAACTCGGTTACCCGGTCACGGCCTTCAAGGGGCCCGACGGCGGATACCGGCTCGACGCGGGGTCGCAGATGCCTCCGCTGCTGTTCGACGACGACCAAGCCGTCGCGCTGGCCGTGGCGCTCCAGGCGGCCACGGCCACCGGCGCCGGTATCGGGGAGGCCGCGGCACGCGCCCTCAACACCGTCCGACAGGTCATGCCCGCCCGCCTGCGCCGGCGGATCACCCCGATCCGGGTCACCGCGGTGGCGCCACCCGACGCCCGCCCGGCGCAGGTGGACGGCGGCCTGCTCATGGCGGTCAGCGCCGCAGTCCACGCCTGCGAGGAACTGCGCTTCGACTACACCCCCGCCTTCCGGTCCGCCTCGGCCCGGGGCGAGCCCGCCGTGGACCGGCGCCGGGTGCACCCCCACCACCTGGTCACCTGGGGAGGGCACTGGTACCTCCTGGCCTGGGACGCCGAGCGCGACGACTGGCAGACCTTCCGTGTGGACCGCATCTCGCTCCGCAGTCCCAACGGTCCCCGCTTCACCCCGCGCGAGGTGCCCGGAGGTGATGTGGCCTCCTTCGTCACCAGCAGGTTCCGGGGCTCCGCGGGACCGGTCGACTGGCCCTGCCGCGGTGAGGTCATCCTCGACCTGCCCGCCGCCTCCGTCCTGCCCTTCGCACACGACGGACTGGTGGAGGAGGTGGACGCCGAGCGCTGCCGACTGGTACTCGGCTCCTGGTCGTGGGTCGGCCTGGCCTCGGCCATCGGGCGCTTCGACGCCGACTTCGAGGTCGTCGGGCCGCCCGAACTCGAAGACGCCTTCACGCGCCTCGCGCGCCGCTACGGAGGCGGCGGCCGGACGGGTCAGGCCTGACCCGGTAGGGCGCATCCGGTCCGGGCGGACGGCCCGGGAAGGAGTGCTCGTTCCGGAAGGCTGCGTTCGTGCTGGTCACAACCGTGGCGACACGCCAAGAAGCGAAGACCGGCCCACTCCCTCCGCCCCAGAGGGTTGCTTCGGCCCCGTGTTGATCTTCCCACCCACCCCATGTGGTCCCCAACACTTTCCAAAGCCCTGACCAGCGCATACGTTGCACGGGTGAACTTTATGCGATCGATACCCAAGCTGACGTTTACCGCGACCTCCAGCCTGCTCATCACCAGCGGACTCCTCCTGGCCGGACCCGGCACAGCCGCCGCCGACACCACCTCCGACCACGACATCGCCACCACCCTCAACACCAAACTCGACGACGACATGGCCGGCCACATGAACGCCGAGCACGTCGAGAACGCCCGCGCCATGGTCGAGGCCGCCAAGGACCGCGACCTGGACCAGGACGCCGCCGCCCTCGCAATCGCCACCTCCATCGTCGAGACCCACCTGGACAACCTCGACTGGGGCGACCGCGACAGCGTCGGCCTCTTCCAACAGCGCGACCACTACGGCTCCCAGCAGGACCGGCTCGACCCCACCTGGGCCACCAACGCCTTCTTCGACGAGCTCGAGCGCGTCCACCCCGACCGCAGCTGGGACGACGACCCCCTGGGCCAGGTCGCCCAGGACGTCCAGCGCTCGGCCTACCCCGACCGCTACCAGCACCAGGTCGACGACGCCCAGACCATCGTCGACCACCTCTGGTAACAGACCGTTCCCGAACTGACAGTGGAGCGTGCGAACCCCGCTCCCGCACGCTCATCCGGCTCAGGCCGGTGACCGGACACCCGGTCACCGGCCTGAGCCGTTTCCGGACTCCGCGCCGGGCTCCCGGGCCCC
>NYMS01000058.1 GCA_002529455.1 Glycomyces fuscus | reverse complement strand
GGCTTGGTCGCGAACCGGACTTCGTCGGGTATCCCGGCCACCCGGCGGCGTTCGGGATCGGTGCACCAGGACTGCTCGGGCAGGTAGAGGCGGCGGTCGATCAGGGCCCGTCCCCGGCTGGTGGCCAGGGCGAGGAAGACGCCGACCTGGGAGTTCTCAACGCGCCCGGCGGTGCCGGTGTACTGGCGCTGGACGCCCGCCGAGGCGCGGCCCTTCTTCACGAAGCCGGTCTCGTCCACGATCAGCACCGCGCCCTCGGTGCCGAGGTGTTCGACGGCGTAGGCCCGGATATCGTCACGGACGGCGTCGGCGTCCCAGCGGGCGTAGCGCAGCAGGCGCTGCATCGGACCCGGCTGGGCCAAGCCGGCCTGTTCGGCCAGCTGCCAGCAGTTCTTCCGCTCGGTACGCGACAGCAGCCCGAGCAGATAGGCACGGGCCGTCCTCCGCGGTTCAACCCGGCTGAACCGGCCCGCGACAAGATCGCGAAGTCACACTGGAGTACTAGACGGCGTCCCGCGGGGCCAGGTCGACACCGACCAGGCGGCTGATCGCCTGCTCGGCGGCGGCGGCCATGTCGACGGTGTCCGGAGCCAGCAGCCACTGCACCTGGAGGCCGTCCATCACGGCGATGACGCTGGCGGCGACGGTGGCGCTGTCCAGGCCGCCGGGGACCTCGCCGAGGTCGCGCGCCTCGTCCAGCGCCTCGGTCAGCATCGCGCGCAGCCCCTCGTAGCGGCTCCGGAAGAACGCCTGCGCGGGGTGGCCCTCGGTGACGCTCTCGGCGGAGAGCACCGCGTACAGGCGCACGATCCCCTCGCGGGCGGTGTTGCGCCGGACGGTGTCCACCAGGTGGCGCAGGAAGGCCGTTCCGCGGGGGCGGTCCTCCCCGAGCTCCTCCAGGTCGGAGGCGTCGCGCAGGTCCAGGACCCCGGTGAGCAGGTCCGCCTTGGACGGGAAGTAGTGCAGGACCCCGGCCTGGGTGAGGCCGACCCGCTCGGAGATCTCCGCGAGGGAGGCGTTGTTGTAGCCGCGGGTGGCGAAGGCCTCCATCGCGGTCCGCAGGATGTCCGCCCTGCGCTCCTCCCTGGAGGCACGCGTTCCGCGCGCCCTCGTCCCGTCCCCCGGCCTTTTCGTCGTCACCCGCAGCAGTCTAGGGCGGTCCGCGCCGCCCCTTCCCGGTCCGGTCCCACCAGTACCTACCGAGTACTCGGTCAACACATGCGCGAAGGTACCTACCGATCACTTGGTAAGTGTGCTTTCATCACTGCGTGGCACCGCCGCGTCACGGTCGTGGGAGCGGTCGCGGCGGCACCGCCCCGTCCATCACTTCGGCAGCACACCACCCGCATCGACGTACGGGAGAGACGATGGCACCCCCCACCACACGCCGCCCCGCCCTCAGGGCGCTGGCCGCGGCCGGCGCGCTCGCCCTCGGGCCGGCCCTCCTCCTGGGCACCGCCGCCCCCGCCCGGGCCGCCGAGCCCACCGCCCGGGTCTGGGTCACCACGGCGGACGGCGCCAGCGCCCTGGAGCCCCGGGGCGAGGTCCCCTTCACCTCCGCCGGGGAGGAGACCGACATCGCGGTCGACCCCGGGCAGCGGTTCCAGCGCTTCACCGGGGCCGGCGCCTCGGTGACCGAGGCCTCGGCCCACCTCATCGGCTCGCTCCCCCAGCAGGAGCGCGACGCCCTGATGGAGTCGCTCTTCTCCCGCGACGGCGACGGGATCGGGCTCAACTACCTCCGCCAGCCCCTGGGCGGCACCGACTTCAACGCCGGGTCCCCCTACACCTATGAGGACGTCCCCGGGAGCTTCGGCATCGACCGCGACCGGCGGGAGATCATCCCCGTCCTCCGGCAGGCCCTGGAGATCAACCCCGACATCCGGTTCATGGGCAGCCCCTGGTCGCCGCCCGCGTGGATGAAGACCGGCGGCTCGCTCAACGGAGGCGGCCTGGACCCGGCCCACTACGGCGACTACGCCGACTACCTCGTCTCGGCCGTCGAGGCCTACGGCGACGAGGGGATCGAGCTGGCCGACCTCACGGTCCAGAACGAGCCCCTGTTCGCCACCTCCTACCCCTCCACGAGCATGTCCGCCCAGGAGCAGGCCGCCTTCCTCCGCGTGCTGGACGGGGCCCTGGACGACGCGGGCCTGGACACGGACCTGTACTCCTACGACCACAACTGGGACCGCGCCGACTACCCGCTGGAGGTCTTCGAGGCCACCCGGGGGACAGACCGGGTCCGGGGAGCCGCGTTCCACTGCTACGGAGGCCGGCCCGAGGCCCAGCAGCGGATCGTCGACGCGGGCAAGCGCGTGTTCTTCACCGAGTGCTCCGGCACCGACAGCGCCGACCCCGCGTCGACCTTCGCCGACACCCTGCGCTGGCACTCCGAGAACCTGGTCGTGCGCAACATGCGCCACGGCGGGGAGACGACCGTCCTGTGGAACCTCGCCCTGGACGAGAACGGCGGCCCCCACCAGGGCCACTGCGAGGAGCGGTGCAACGGTGTCGTGGAGATCGACGGGACCGACGTCACGCGAGGCGCGGAGTACTACGTGCTCGGCCATCTGACCAGGTTCGTCGACGCCGGTGCCGTCCGCATCGGCTCCACCGGCGAGGGCTCCGGGGTGCGCAACGTCGTGTTCGAGAACCCCGACGGCAGCCGTGCCGCCTACGTGACCAACACCGCCTCCGGCTCCCGCACCTTCTCGATCACCGAGGGCGGCGCCTCCCTCTCCTACACCCTCCCCGCCGGAGCGGTGGCCACCTTCACCTGGTCGCCGGACGGCGGCGAGCCGGGCGGCACCATCACCCCGGACACCCCCTACCAGGTGGTCGGCGCCGACAGCGGCAGGTGCCTGGACGCCGCCGACTGGGGCACCGGTGACGGCACCGGCCTCCAGCAGTGGGCGTGCGGCTCGCCCGGACAGGCCAACCAGACCTGGAGGTTCCTGTCCACCGGCGACGGCCACCACCGGGTCCTGAACCGGTACGCGGGCGCGGTGTGGGACGTGGACGGCGGCCCCGGGGCCACCGCCGACGGTGCGCCCGTCCACCTGTGGGGCTACGTCGGCGCCGCCAACCAGCAGTGGCGCCCCGAGCGGCTCTCCGACGGCACCCACAGGTTCGTGGCCCGGCACAGCGGCAAGTGCCTGACCCTGGACGGCGACGCGGACGGGGCACGCCTGTCCCAGCAGCCCTGCGGGAGCGGCGGCGGACAGTCCTTCCGGGTGCGTCCGGTCACCTGACCGCCGGCCCCGTCCGACACGCACCGGGAGGCGGCGGCGCGGGGCGCGGGAAGGGTCCCCGCGCCCGCGCCGCCGCACCGCCTCGGGGAGCGGACCCCCTCCGTCCGCACCCGCGGGACCGCCTGTGGAAAACGCGATCGGTGAGGTCAGCGGGCACTAAGGTGGCCCCATGAAGTTCGACGGGTTTGAAACGCTGGCCATCCACGCGGGGCAGGAGCCGGACGCCGGAACCGGGTCCGTGGTGGTGCCGATCTACCAGACGAGCACCTACGCCCAGGACGGCGTGGGCGGTCTGCGCCAGGGATACGAGTACTCGCGCACCGGCAACCCCACGCGCGCCGCCCTGGAGGAGTGCCTGGCCGCCCTGGAGTCCGGGGCGCGCGGCCTGGCCTTCGCCTCCGGCATGGCCGCCGAGGACACCCTGCTGCGCACGGTCCTCTCTCCGGGCGACCACCTGATCATCCCCGGTGACGCCTACGGGGGCACCTTCCGCCTGGTCTCCAAGGTGGTCGAGCGCTGGGGCGTGCAGTGGGACGCGGTCGACCAGTCCGACCCCGAGGCCGTGCGCGCGGCCGTGCGGCCCAACACCAGGGTGGTGTGGACCGAGACCCCCACCAACCCCCTGCTCAACATCACCGACATCGAGGCCGTCGCGCAGATCGCGCACGAGGCCGGCGCCCTGCACGTGGTCGACAACACCTTCGCCTCGTCCTACCTCCAGCAGCCGCTGACGCTGGGCGCGGACGTGGTCGTGCACTCCACCACCAAGTACCTGGGCGGGCACTCCGACGTGGTCGGGGGAGCGCTGGTGGTCTCCGACGCCGAGCTGGGCGAGCGGCTGGCCTTCCACCAGAACACCATGGGCGCCATCCCCGGTCCGTTCGACTCCTGGCTGACCCTGCGCGGGGTGAAGACCCTGGGCGTGCGCATGGACCGCCACAGCGCCAACGCCGAGAAGGTCGTGGCCGCGCTGGAGGGCCACCCCGCGGTGCGCAGGGTGTTCTACCCCGGGTTGGAGGCCCACCCGGGGCACAAGACCGCCGAACGGCAGATGAAAGCCTTCGGAGGCATGGTCTCCTTCGCCCTGCGCGACGGGGAGAAGGCCGCGCTCGCCCTGTGCGAGCGAACCGAGGTCTTCACCCTCGGCGAGTCCCTGGGCGGGGTGGAGTCCCTGATCGAGCACCCGGGGCGGATGACGCACGCGTCCACCGCGGGTTCCCCTCTGGAGGTCCCGGCCGACCTGGTGCGGATCTCCGTGGGCATCGAGTCCGCCGACGACCTCGTGGCGGACCTGCTCCAGGCCCTGGAGGGCTAGGGCGTGCTCCCCGGGTCGTCTCGGCCCCGGGCCGTCTCCCGCCGCGCCGGTCGTGCCTGAGAGGCCACCCGGCCGCGTGCCGCGCGGGTTCCCCGGCTGCCGCCGGGCCCCTCGCGGCCGCTGGGGTCCTGTGCGCTCCGTCGCGCCGTGCCGGCGGCGGGGGTCGCCTCCGTCCGGCGCTC
The DNA here is from genome assembly GCA_002529455.1 of Glycomyces fuscus. GTDB lineage: Bacteria > Actinomycetota > Actinomycetes > Streptosporangiales > Streptosporangiaceae > Nocardiopsis > Nocardiopsis fusca. The sequence continues at coordinate 230,057 of NYMS01000058.1, read as the reverse complement.
CGCCAGTGGCCGCCGAGCCGCTCCCGTCAGTGCCGGCAGCCCGCGGCTGGGGCACTGCCACCGGTGCTCCGGCGGCGGGTGCCGTCGCCGGGCCGGTCCGCGGTGCGGCTCCGGTGCCCCGGCGTTCGTCCCACCGCTCCCCGTTCAGACCGCGGTGGGCGTTCGGTCCGGGGAGGGAGCGGCGGGGTGCTTCCCGTCGCGGAAGCGCAGCCCCACCACGAGGCTCCCGGTGCGGGAGAGGGGGGTGCTCTCGCCGTCCCTGCGCAGTGAGCGGTAGGCGCCCCGGTGGTCCTGGCGGCGGATGCCGATGGAGACGGCGAGGAAGAACCCCGCGGCCAGGCCCAGGAGTACGACTCCGACGAGGGCGATAACGATGGGGATCATGGTGTTCTCCTCGGGGGGAAGTTCCTATCCGTGTCCTGCGTGCCCTCCTCGGGGGAGGGGGGACGCCGAGCGGTGTCTCACCGGTGTGTCTTCCTCTGCGGTGCCGCGGGGGTCAGGCGCCTGGGTCGAAGGGGCGGGGCCGTCGGTTCCGGTCCTCGGGGGTGTCCTTCCGGCGGCGAACTCGTGTACTGCGGGTGGCCTTCACCTAAGATGGGTTCATGTTGACCGGATGGACCTGATCTCCTGGTGTTCCGATCACCTTGTTGGTACAAGCTAGGTTGTTGGTCTCATACCCCGGCTAGGACTGATATATGCGGGCCGAAAGCAGATACCGACAGATCGCCCGAACCCTGCGACGCGAGATACAGGAGGGCACCCTGCTCCGGGGCGGGCAGCTGCCCTCGGAGAAGCAGCTGGAGGAGCGCTTCGAGGCGTCCCGCAACACGGTCCGGCTGGCGCTGGGCATGCTGCGCAACCAGGGGCTGATCGTCAGCCGCCCCGGCCGCGGGCACTACGTCCAGGACGTGGTCCCCGAGACCTTCCACGCCAACCGCGGCGGCCCCGAGGGCCTCAACGAGTCCGGCATGACCGGACAGACCCTGGAGGAGCTCCAACTCCTCAGCGCCACCCCCGACATCGCCAGCCGCCTGCGCGTCCCCGAGGGCGACATGACGGTCGTCCGCCGGATGTACCGGTTCTCGGGAGAGGTCTCGGCGTCGGTCAGCACCGCCTACTATCCCATGGACCTCGTCGAGGGCACCCCGCTCATGCTGCCCGAGGACGTGGAGAGCGCCCTGGCGGTGCTGGCCGAGTACGGACAGCGCCAGGTCGGGTTCGTCGACGAGCTGGAGACCCGCATGCCCAGCCCGCAGGAGGCGGGCCAGCTCGAACTCCCGCCCGGGGTCCCGGTGCTGACCGTCCACCGGACCGACCTGTCCGAGGAGCGCCCCATCCGGATCGTGCACACCGTCTACGCGGGCCACAGCATCCGCTACCAGTACGAACACGGCAACATGAACGCCTACCACCGGGACTGAGCACACGCATGAGCACGTCGAGGAAGACGGTTGTCGCCGACCACCTGCGCGAGGCGCTGGCCAGGGGCGACTACAAGCCGGGCGAGCGACTGCCGGGGGAGGAGGAGCTCGCCGAGCAGCTCGACGTCTCCCGCGCCACCGCCCGCCTGGGCATGCGCATCCTCCAGGACGAGGGGCGTATCGCCATCCGCGCCGGACGGGGGGCCTTCGTCGCCGACCACCGGCCCATCGTCCACCTGGCCACCCCCGTCACGGGCGGCGGCGACTCCGAGCGCTTCGAGGCGGGTTACCAGCCCCACCTGCGCGAGGCCGGATACGACCAGGTCCAGGAGAAGATCAAGGTCAGCCTGGACACCATGCGCCCCAAGGTGGCCAAGCGGCTGCGCGGCGAGGGGGCCGAGGGCGGCGCGCGGGGGGACCTGGTCGTCATCCGCGCCTCCGACCGGTTCGTCGACGGCGGCCTGTGGCAGTCCCAGGTCACCTACTTCCCGTACGACATCGCCGGCAACACCCCGCTCATGTCCCCCGAACGCCTGGAGGAGGGCGTCACCGCGGTCCTGCGGTCGCTGGGGCTCCGGGAGGAGTGGAACTGGGACATCGTCGGCGCCCGGATGCCCTCCCAGGACGAGGCGGACTCCTTCGGGCTGGGTCCGGGCATCCCGCTGCTGGTGCAGGAGCGGGTGGTCTACGAGGGCATGCGCCCGCTGCGGTTCACCGAGACGATCATGCCCGCCAACCGGCACCAGCTGCTCTACTCCGGCGGCGGCGCCCCCGAGGAGCTGCTGGTCCTGGCCTCGGACGTCAGCATCTTCGAGCGCTGACCCGCTGGCCCGCTCGTGCGCTGTCCCGCCGACCCGCCGCACGGTGTCCGGCCCTGTACGGGCCCCGCGCGGCGCCCCGGTCAGCGCCGGTGGTAGCGGTCCACCACCAGCGGCCCCAGCTCCTCGGCTCCGGCGTGCACCACCCGCACCCCGCGCCGCCGCTCCAGCAGGTCCTGGAAGGCGCGCAGCCGCGGGTCGTCCGCCAGCAGGAAGAAGGTCACCTCGGCGCCCCCGCGCAGTACGGCGTCCAGCTCGGCGAAGGTCAGCTCCACCGTGCGGGGTGCCGGGGGCCAGGAGAACCGGGCGTCGCCGTCCTCGCCCAGGTGCGCGGTGGGCTCGCCGTCGGTGACCACCAGCACCTGCGGGCGCAGGCCGCCGTGGCGCCGCAGGTGGGCGCGGGCCAGCCGCAGCGCGTGGTGCAGGTTCGTCCCGGGGACGCGGCGCCAGTCGTGCGCGACCAGCGCGGCCGGGGTGAGCTCCCGGGCCCGCTCCCCGAAGCCGACCAGGTGCAGCCGGTCCTGCGGACGGCGCGTGGACACCAGGGTGTGCAGGGCCAGCGCGGTCCGGGTGGCGGCCTCGTGCAGCGACCGGGCCACCATCGAGTGGGACAGGTCCACCAGCAGGGACACGGCGGCGGCCTCCGACGGCTCCACCCCGGCCACCCGCACGTCTTCGGCCCGCAGAGCCACGCCGCGCTCTCCGGGACGGGCCCGGCGCAGGGCCGCCTCGCGCGCGGTCGCGACCGCGTCCAACGGCCGGTCGCCTTCCTCGTCGCGTGGCAGGGAGAGGCCCGTGGGCTCCCCGCCGGGCGCGGCACCGCCCCGGTGCGCGCCACCGCGGCCGCCCCGCCCGCGCCGGGGGGCCTCGGCCTCGCGCAGCGCGACCTCGCCCAGACGGCGCAGCTCGCGAGGGCTCAGACCGTGGTCGGCCCCGTCCAGGCGGGCCAGGACCTTACCGGCCTCCCGGCCCAGCACGCGGTCCAGCAGGCGCCCCAGGGCGGTGGCGTCCGCCTCGCCGAGGGCCGAGCGGTCACCGTCGGCGTACCGGGACAGGGCCTTCCCCAGGGCGGACAGCGCCCGCCGGTCCTCCTCGGCCAGGGCCTCCGGACCGGTCGCGGAACCCGCTTGCGGACCCTCGGTGCCGGACGCGGAGCCCGTCTCCAGGGCCGAGGCGACCAGCGCCAGCAGCTCGTGCGCCGCCGCCACGGCCTCCTCGGGAGGGGGGTCGGGTTCGGCCAGGGGGTCGGGGCCGCCCATGTACGCCCGGTACCGGAACCTCACAGGCGTCCGCCTCCCTCTCGCTGCCGCGCACACGCACCCGTACCTTCCCGGATCCGGGGGCCGGCAGTCCTGTCCGGCCGCGCCGCCCTCCGCACCGGACCCGTGTGCGGAGGGAACCCGGTCCCGGTGTGCGGGCGGCCCCGGAGAGGGCCGCCTAGAAGCGGTAGACCCCTCCGTCGGGAAGCGCGTCCTTGGACAGGCGGCGCTCCAGGTACAGGCCCTCCAGGGCGAACTCCACCACCGCGGCGGCCAGCCCCGGAGTCGGCGGGCCGTCCTCGGTCTCGGGGGCCGCGTGCCCGATCATCGCCGCGAGCCCCGGCACCGCGCCCACCCGCCGCAGCAGCTCGGCGGCGCCCACGAGGTCCCCCGTCTCCACCGTGCCGCCACCCGAGAAGCGGTCGCTGAGCGGGGACAGGTCCGCCGTCCCCAGGCGTGCGCGGAACACCTCCGCCACCGCCCGGCGCAGCAGCGCGTGCAGGATCTCCGCCTCGCGGCCCTCGGCGTCCATCTCGAACTCGACCTTGCCCAGCAGCGGCTCCACCGCGGCGGGCAGGTCGCACACCCGGGCCACCGGCACCTCCTCGCCGGTCAGGGCCGCCCGGCGCAGCGCCGAGGCGGCCACCGTCTCGGCCGCGGACACCGCGAAGCGCACCGACACCCCCGAGCGGGCGTCCACCTTCTTGGAGGCGCGGACCAGCCGGGTGAAGCGCGCCACGGCCTCCAGCAGGTGCGAGGGCACCGTCGTGCCCTCGGGCAGCGCCGCCTCCTGCCGGACGAGCGCCAGCTCGTCCTCCAGGGTCAGCGGGTAGTGGGTGCGCACCTGCGCGCCGAAGCGGTCCTTGAGCGGGGTGACGATCCGCCCCCTGCTCGTGTAGTCCTCCGGGTTCGCGCTCGCCACCAGCAGCAGGTCCAGCGGCAGCCGCAGGCTGTAGCCGCGCACCTGGAGATCGCGCTCCTCCAGCACGTTGAACAGCGCCACCTGGGCGCGTGCGGGCAGGTCGGGCAGCTCGTTGACGCAGAACACGCCCCGGTTGGCCCGCGGCACCAGGCCGTAGTGGATGGTCTCGGGGTCGCCGAGGGAGCGCCCCTGCGCCAGTTTCGCCGGGTCCACGTCGCCGACCAGCTCGCCCACTCCCGTGTCGGGCGTGCCCAGCTTCTCGCCGTAGCGCTCCCCCCGGTGCCGCCACACGACCGGAAGGCCGTCGCCCTCCTCCGCCGACCGGCGCACACAGGACGGGCAGGCCGGCGCGTACGGGTGGTCGTTGACCGGGCACCCGGCCACCGCCGGGGACCACTCGTCCAGCAGGGTCGCCAGGGTGCGGATCAGACGGGTCTTGCCCTGGCCGCGCTCGCCCAGCAGGACGATGTCGTGTCCGGCCAGCAGCGCCCGCTCCACCTGCGGCAGCACGGTGGCGTCGAACCCGTGCACCCCGGGGAAGCGGGGCTGGCCCGAGCCCATCCGCCGCAGCAGGTTCTCCCGCACCTCGGCGGGGACCTGCCGGTGGACGTGGCCGGACTCGCGCAGGGCCGCGCGGGTGCGCGGGAGCGAGGGCGGGGGGAGGGGAGGGGGTTCGGGAAGGGCGCTCACCCCCCGAACCTATCCACAGCCGTCAAGGAGCGTCTGGTCTCCGGGCTCGGTCTGCTGTTTCCTGGATACAGGGGGCCCGGGGGCTCCGTCGGCACCGTGCTGCCCGCACACCCGCCGCTGCCGGAGTCCGCCGCCGAAGTCCGTGTTCTTTCACCGGAAAACCTCCTGTTCGACGCCGAGGTGGAAGAATGGGACGTGACGGTGGAGTCCTGTGTCCGGCCGCGTCGGCCGGCGAAACCGGGGGTGGCAGCTGGTGGCACGGTTCGGCGATGCACTGACGACGGGGGCGGACCTCGTGAACGCGGCCGAGCGCGCCGTACTGAGCGCCCTGGAGCAGGTGGACGGGCCCACCGACCTGGTGTGCTTCTTCGTCTGCGGCGCCGATCCCGAGGAGGTCACCCTCGCGGGCAAGCGCGTCATGGAGCTGGCGGGCGACGCGGCCACCCTCGGGTGCAGTTCCACCGGGGTCATCGGCGGCGGGCGCAGCGTCGAGGGCCAGGGCTCGGTCAGTGTGTGGTGCGCCGGGCTGCCCGGAGTGGAGATCACCCCGTTCCGCCTGGACACCGTGGTCGAGGACGACCACCTGGCCGTCGTCGGCATGCAGGAGCCCGGCCCCCGCGACAGCGTGGCCATCCTGCTCACCAACCCCTACGAGTTCCCCACCCAGGCCTTCGTCCGCGAGTCCACCGAGGCCCTCGGCGGCCTGCCCCTCGTCGGCGGCATGGCCGACGGCATGCGCGGCGAGGAGTCCGTGCGGCTCTTCTGCGACGGCGAGGTGGCCGAGCACGGCGCCATCGGCGTCCTCGTCGGCGGCGAGAACGTCCTCGGCACCGTCGTGAGCCAGGGCTGCCGCCCCATCGGCCCGCCCATGACCGTCACCAAGGCCGAGGGCAACCTCCTGCTCGAACTCGCGGGCGCCAACGCCTACGAGAAGCTGGAGGAGCTGGTCGAGTCCCTCTCCGAGGAGGACCGCGAACTCGCCGAGCACGGCCTGCACATCGGCATCGCCATGGACGAGTACGTCGACCGCCACGAGCAGGGCGACTTCCTCATCCGGACCCTGGCCGGAGCAGACCCCGAGCTCGGCGCCCTCACCATCGACGACATGGTCGAGATCGGCCAGACCGTCCGCTTCCAGGTCCGTGACGCCGGTACCGCCGACGAGGACCTGGCCCGCCGCCTCAGCGACTTCGGAGCCGAGCACCCCGTCGGCGCCGGCCTGCTCTTCTCCTGCAACGGTCGCGGCGCCTCCCTCTTCCCGCACTCCGACCACGACGTCCTGGCCGTCCACCGCGTCCTCGGCGTCAACGCCGTCGCCGGGTTCTTCGCCGCGGGGGAGATCGGCCCGGTCGGCGGGGTCAACCACGTGCACGGGTTCACCGCCTGCCTGCTGGCCTTCGCCTAGAACGGTGCCCCGCACCCGTCGGCGGGTGCGGGGCACCGCCGCGTCCGGAACCGCGGCCACCGGCGGACGTACCGGGCCGCGTCCGCTCCTGGAACACGCCCCGCCGCGCCCGGAAGTCGGACTTCTACCGCTGTAACGCCGACACCCGACACGAGCTGCTTGAGTGCGTTCGCACCAGGTTGCTTACTGGGAGTGTCCGTTTTGGTGACTCCAGGTGTTTGGCAGGGCGGAAATGTCCCACAGAAGGCGCGAACGCGCCACCGGCACCGCGAAGACCCTGGCGTCCCTGGGCGTCCTCGTCCTCCTCCTGCCCCTGACCCCGGCTCCCGCCCTCGCGGAGACCGGCTGGCTCCGGCAGGAACCGGGCTCCGCCGACCTGGCCGGTCTGGTCCTGGAGTCCGGGGCGCTGCGCACGGACGGTGACGCGGGCCACGGGTCCGGGGCCGCGGTCCGGTGGGAGGCGGCCCCCCGGCGCGCCGGCCTGGCGGTCTTCCCCCCGCAGCCGCTGGACGCCCCCGCCGACACGGTGGACGTGCGGGTGCGGACGGACGGCGACCCCGGGGAGGTGCTCACCGAGCTGCGCGGTGGCCGAACCGGTGGGGCGTGGACCGAGTGGCACCCCGCCGGGGGCGGGCGGGTGGCGCTGCCGCACGAGGTCGAGCGGGTGCAGCTGCGGGTGCGGGTCAGCGGTGGGGGGAGCGGCCTCACGGGGCTGTGGGTCCGCCCGCCGGAGGAGGGCGGGCGGCCGCCGGGGGACGGCGCGGACGAAGGCCCCGCCGACGGGAGGGGCGGCGACGCGACCGCGCCGCCCGGCCCCGCCGATCCCACCGGCTCCGGGACCCCCGGGGATCCCGGGGGCCCCACGGTCCCGGGCGCTCCCGGGGCCCCCTCCGACCCCTCGGGCGCCGTCGACCACGTCGACCGCACCGAACCGTTCTCGGCCACGCTCTTCGCCACCCGTATCGGGCTGGTCGGCGACACCACCGCCAACGGCCACAGGATCCGGGAGGACGACCACTTCGCCGCCCTGCCCTCGCGCCGGGGCCTGGCGGTCCGGGGCGGCGGCGAGTACACCGTGCGGGTGTGCACCACCGGCGCACTCGGCCCCGAGGGGCGGGGTGACACCGAGAACCACCGGCCGCGCTGTGCCTACCTGCCGGTGTGGGACGTGGGGCCCTGGAACACCAGGGACGACCACTGGAACGCCGAGCGCGAGTCCTGGCCCGAACTGGCACATGGGCAGCCGCAGGCGCAGGCGGCCTACACGCTGGGGCACAACGGCGGCCTCGACGGGTTCGGGCGCCGGGTGCGCAACCCGGCGGGTATCGACCTGGCCGACGGCGCGTTCCGCCACGGGCTGGAACTGCCCACCAACGGATGGGTGCGGGTCGACTACCTGTGGACCGGCGAGTACCGGCGGCGCGCGCGGATCACCGCCGCCGACCAGAACAGCCCCGTGGTCGTGCGCGAGGGCCCCGGACCGGAGTACGCCCCGGTGGGCCTGGCCGCGCACAGCGCCAACGTCGACGTGGCCTGCCAGGCCGTCGGCGGCGTGGCGGCGGGGACGGCGGGGGCGAGCCGCGCCTGGTACCGGATCGGCGAGGGCAACTACGTCCCGGCCGCGTTCGCCGACGGCGGGGAGGGCGCCCCGGCCTGCGCGGAGCCGTGAGGCGGTGCCCCGGGCGGTGCGAAGGCGTGGGGCGGAGGCAGGCGGGCAGAACGAGGCGCCCGGGGGTGGGATCCCCTTTCGCAGGGCCGGACCGCGGTGACCCGCTCCGGAAGGGGAGCCCGCGCCTGCGGACGGCTCAGGTGCGGATGACCACGGTCCCGGCGGCCCGGTCGTGCAGGGCGCGGCGCCTCGGGTCGCCGAGCGCGGCCATGGACTCGGCCAGGGTGAAGATGTGGCCCACGCCCGGCAGGGACTGCGGGAAGCCGAAGAACGCGGAACGGCCCATCGCCTGCCCCTGGCTGAGCCTGCCGCCGTCGGCGGCGCTGACCACCTTGATCCCGACCATCATCTTGCCGAGCGTGCGCCCCCAGGCGACCAGGTACAGCCAGTCGTAGAAGAACAGCAGCGGGCCCCATCCGAAGAAGAAGAGCAGGGCCCACAGGGTGCCCTCGGCGTCGGTGGTCTGCTCGCTGCCGGTCAGGAGCACCGTCACGACGACCATGAGGACGAAGAACGCGACCGCGGCGATCACCACGAGGACGTAGTCGATCGTGCGGGCGGCCAGGCGGCGGCCGAACGTGGCGGGCTCCGGCGCCGAGACCGGGAACGCGCCCTGACCCGGGACACCCCGTCCCGGTACGCCCTGGACGGGCATGCCCCATCCGGCACCGGGCGGGGGCACGCTCCGGCCGGGCACGGGGCCGCCGGGGCCCCATCCCCCGCTCGGGGGCGGGTACGCGCCGGGACGGGGTTCCTGGGGGTGCCAGTGGGGCGAGGACATGTCGGTAGGGGATCCCTCGGTTCGTCGGAACGGTGGTCTGGGGAACCGCCGCGGGAGTGTGCTTCGAGACTATGACGCAAAGAACCCGCCGGAGGATCCCCCGCCGGGGGTCTCGGTCCGGGCACGAGGGCGTCGGAAGCCCCTGAGGAAGGAGCGGCCCCGCCCGGGCGGGAGGCGCACGGCGCCGGCCGCCGGGCGCTCCCGGCCGCCCGACGCCCGCCCGGCACACGAAAGGGGCGCCCCGGCGAGGGGCGCCCCAAAACGGCGGGGGCGGTCGGACGCCGCCCCCGTGATAGCCGAACCGGTGCTACATGCCGGTGTAGGGGACTGCTTCGATGATCTCGACCCCCAGGCTCTTGCCGTTGGGCAGGGTGTAGCTGACGTTCTCCCCCACACGCTTGCCGTTGATGGCGGAGCCCAGCGGTGACTTCGGGGAGTACACGTCGATGGGAGAGCCGCTCTCCTCGCGGGAGGCGAGCAGGAAGGTGACCTCGTCGTCGTCCCCGTCGAACTTGACGGTGACGGTCATGCCGGGGCCGACCACGCCCTCGGTGTGGGGCGCCTCGCCGACCCGCGCGGTGCGCAGGATCTCGGTGAGCTGGAGGATGCGGGCCTCCATCTTGCCCTGTTCCTCCTTGGCGGCGTGGTAGCCGCCGTTCTCCTTGAGGTCACCCTCTTCCCGGGCCGCCTCGATCTTCTCCGCGATCTCGATGCGCCCACTCCCCGACAGGTGGTCCAGCTCTGACTTGAGCCGGTCGTACGCCTCCTGGGTGAGCCAGGTGACGTTGTCATCGCGGGTCTGGGTCACGGGAACTCCTTGTGTACTAGTAGCAAAGGCCACCAGGCGGCCAGAGCTGAACTTACGAGAATATCACCGTGCGTCGTGACACACGGGTTCCCTCGGTTCGGCGGTGCCTCCGGAGCCGGGCTAAGGGGCTCGGTGGATCAGTCCTGCGAACCTTGTTCCCTGCATGAGGCCACTTCTACCGTGGCGGCCTGACGAACCGTCTCAACGGTCGTGGTGACCATCCGGTTCCCGGCCTCGGCCTCCGAACGCGTCTGGCCCACCTCGACGAGCCGTTCGTCCAGAGCCACGATCAGGCACTCGGCGCCGTTCCTGCTGTTCACCTCGTAGCTGATGGTGGCCTCCTCGGACGTGGGCGCCGAGTAGGCGATCACCTGGTGGTACACGCCACCGCCCAGACCGCTGAAGCTCATCACGGAGTAGCCCCAGCCGACCGCGCACACCACCGCGAACACGGTGGCGATGACGAAGAAGACGGGTCCGTTCCCGTGGCGCTTGCGCAGCGCGGGAGCGGTGCTGGCAGAGGAGCCGGCCGCTGTGTCGGCCGTGGTGTCGGCGCTCTTCACGGCGTCTTCCTCCGGGGTCGGCTGCATCGGGAATCTCCGAACAAGGGGACGGTGTTGTCTAAGATATCCCCGACCTGACAGCCTCCCCACGCGCCCCGCGCGGAAGTCGTCCGAGCTGGGTACCGGGGGAGCCGGACGGCTGCGCCCCCGCACCCGTCCACCTAGTCAAGGAGACCCTTCGTTGTCCGAGCGCCTGCGGCTTATGGCCGTTCATGCCCACCCCGATGACGAGTCCAGCAAGGGCGCGGCCACCATGGCGCGCTACGTGGAAGAGGGCGTCGACGTGCTCGTTGTCACCATGACCGGTGGCGAACGCGGCGACATCCTCAACCCCGCCATGGAGCGTCCCGACATCCGCGAGAACATCGCGCAGGTGCGCCGAGAGGAGATGGAACGGGCCAGGGAGATCCTCGGCATCCAGCAGGAGTTCGCCGGGTTCGTCGACTCCGGCCTGCCCGAGGGCGACCCGCTGCCGCCCCTGCCCGAGGGCTGTTTCGCCACCCTCCCGGTGGAGGAGGGCGCCGCGCCCCTCGTGGAGTCCATCCGCAGGTTCCGCCCGCACGTCATCCTCACCTACGACGAGAACGGCGGCTACCCGCACCCCGACCACATCATGACCCACAAGGTGTCGATGCACGCCTTCGACACCGCGGGCGACCCCGACGCCTACCCGGACGCGGGCGACCCCTGGCAGCCGCTCAAGCTGTACTACTTCGTCTCCTTCCCGCCCGAGCGCTTCGAGGCACTGGCCGACGTACTGGCCGCGCGCGGCCTGGAGAACCCCTTCGAGGAGTGGATGAAGCGGCTCGAGGACCGCGACCGCCCCCGCTGGGAGATCACCACGCGCGTGCACTGCAGCGAGTACTTCGACGTCGCCAACGAGGCGCTCAAGGCGCACGCCACCCAGGTGGACCCCAACGGGTTCTGGTTCGCGGTGCCCAACGAGGTCGTCGCGGAGGCCTGGCCGAGTGAGGACTACCACCTGGTGCGCTCGCTGGTGGACACCGAGGTCCCGGAGAAGGACCTCTTCGCGGGTGTCCGAGAAGCAGTGAGAGTATGAGCGGTATGAACACCCTTCTCACGTCCGCGACGGTGCTGGCGGGCGACTTCCAGCTCGACCGGGACACCGTGACCCCCGGTGTGCTCGGATTCCTCGTCATCTTCGCCATCGGCGTCGGGCTGTACTTCCTCATGCGCAGTCTCATGGGCAAGCTCCGCGCCCTGCCCAGGGACGACGACTTCGGTGCGGGGACCGCGGCCTCCGACGACGGGTCGGCCGACGCGGTGCAGGCCTCCGCCGCAGCCTCCGAGGACAGCGCCCCGCGGGCCTGAGGGAGCGTCCCCGCCCTGACCCAGCGGGACGCCGGGGCCCGGGCGCACCGCGACCGGCCGCTCCCCGCGCCCGCCGGACGGACGCCCGGCCGCCTTCGGGGCGGCGGGCCCCGCCCCGCTCCGGCGGGTACGCGACGGCCCGCCGCCCCGGGTGGCAGAGTTGGGGCATGTCCAACCGCCTGAGCGACGCGACCAGCCCGTACCTGTTGCAGCACGCCGACAACCCCGTGGAGTGGTGGCCCTGGGGTGAGGAGGCCCTCGCCGAGGCGCGCCGCCGCGACGTGCCCCTCCTCGTCTCCGTCGGCTACGCCGCCTGCCACTGGTGCCACGTGATGGCCCACGAGTCCTTCGAGGACGAGGCGACCGCGGCCCTGATGAACCGCCTCTTCGTCAACGTCAAGGTGGACCGCGAGGAGCGCCCCGACGTCGACGCCGTGTACATGGAGGCCACCCAGGCCATGACCGGCCAGGGCGGCTGGCCCATGACCGTGTTCGCCACCCCCGACGGCGCCCCGTTCTACTGCGGCACCTACTTCCCGCGCGAGCACTTCCAGCGCCTGCTGCGGGGCGTGGGCGACGCCTGGCGGGACCAGCGCCCGGAGCTGATCGACCAGGGCGCGCGCGTGGTGGAGGCGCTCAGCGGCCCGCGCACCCTGGCCGCCGCGCCGCCGCCCTCCGCGGCCCGGCTCGACCTGGCCGTCAACGCGCTGGTGCGCGACTACGACAGCGCCCACGGCGGTTTCGGCAACGCGCCCAAGTTCCCGCCGTCGATGCTGCTGTCCTTCCTCACCGCGCAGGACGAGCGCACCCGGCCCCTCCAGAGCGCGGACGAGTCCACGCCCGCCTGGCTCATGGCCGGCGGCACCGCCCTGGCGATGGCGCAGGGCGGTATGTACGACCAGCTCGGCGGCGGTTTCGCCCGCTACTCGGTGGACCGGGAGTGGACCGTGCCGCACTTCGAGAAGATGCTGTACGACAACGCGCTGCTGCTGCGCGCCTACGCCCGGATGGGCCGCCGCCCCTCGGGGCCCGGGGTGTCCGACGCCGCCACCCACACCCTGCTGCGCAGGATCGCCGGGGAGACCGCCGACTGGATGCTGCGCGACCTGCGCACGCCCGAGGGCGGGTTCGCCTCCGCGCTGGACGCCGACAGCGAGGGCGAGGAGGGCACCTACTACGTGTGGACGCCCGTCCAGCTGCGGGAGGTCCTGGGCGAGGAGGACGCCGCCTTCGCCGCCGAGGTGTTCGGCGTGACCGAGGAGGGCACCTTCGAGCGCGGCGCCTCCGTGCTCCAGCTGCCCGTCCCGCCCGCCGACGTCTGGCGCTACCAGCGGGTCCGCGAGGCCCTGCTGGCGGCCCGCGAGGGGCGGGTCGCCCCCGCGCGCGACGACAAGGTGGTGGCCGCCTGGAACGGCCTGGCCATCGCCGGACTGGCCGAGGCCGGAGTGCTGCTGGAGCGGCCCGACCTGGTGGAGGCCGCCCGCGGGGCCGCGGACCTGCTGCTGCGCGTGCACCTGCGGGACGGGCGTTTGGCCCGCACCTCCCGGGACGGGCGCGCGGGCACCAGCGCCGGAGTCCTGGAGGACTACGCCGACGTCGCCGAGGGGCTGCTCGCCCTGCACGGCGTGACCGGGGAGGCGCGCTACGCGCACGAGGCCGGACGTCTGCTGGACACCGTTCTGGAGCACTTCGGCGACGGCTCCGGCGGGTTCTACGACACCGCCGACGACGCCGAGCGGCTCTTCAACCGCCCGCAGGACCCCACCGACAACGTCACGCCGTCCGGCCGGTCGGCGGCGGCGTCCGCGCTGCTCTCCTACGCCGCGCTGACCGGTTCGCAGCGCCACCGCACGGCCGCCGAGGAGGCGCTGTCCCCGGTGGCGCTGCTGGCGGAGAAGGCCCCCCGGTTCGCGGGATGGGGCCTGGCCACCGCTGAGGCGCTCCTGACCGGGCCGCGCGCCGTCGCGGTGGTGGGGGATCCCGACGACCCGCGGACCGGCGAGCTGGTGCGCACGGCGCTGACCTGGGCGCCGCTGGGCACCGTGCTCTCGCGCGGGGACGGCCGCGAGGACGGCGGGGTGCCGCTGCTGCGCGACCGCGCTCCGGTCGGCGGGGCGCCGACCGCCTACGTGTGCGAGGGCTTCGTCTGCAAGCTCCCGGTCACCTCGCCCGAGGACCTGCGGGAGCAGCTGCTGGCCTGACCGGCGCCGGGCCGGGCCGTCCGCGGGCGCTCCCGCGGACGGCCCGGCCTCCGGAGCGGGCGGGCCGCCGCGCGTCCCCGCTGTCCCGGGCGCACGGCGAAAGCCCCCGCGGACGGGGCTCCCTCAGCTCACGTAGGTGCTGTCGATGATCTCGTTGACCAGGTCGGGGCGGTAGTTCGGCTGGCGGATCTCCATGTACACGGTCGTGGGCTCACCGGGCTCCTGCACGGCGGCGCTGCTCAGCGAGCCGTTGCCGTGGCACTCGGGCCAGTCCCACACCGTGCCCTCCCACTCCCCGGTGTCCAGCGGCCGTTCCTCGGGGAGGCTTCCGCACGGGTCGGCGTCGGCGACCCCGCTCAGGTCGGGCGCGTCCCGCACCACGGTCGCGTACACCCCGTAGGACGCCGTCTCGACGGAGTCCCAGTCCTCGGCGTCGGTCGCCACCAGCAGCCCCGGACCCGCACCGGCCTCGGCCGCCACCGGTCGGGCCTCCTGGGCGAGGTGGAACTCCCGGGCCCACACCGACGGCACCTGCAGGTGGATCCCCTGCGTGGCGTAGTACACGGGGGACAGGGACACCCCCGGCCTGCCGAGGGAACCCGAGAGGCTGACACCCACCAGGGCCAGCGCCGCCACCAGCGCCGCAGCCCGCTGCCAGGGCATGCGGTACCGCTGCCACCACGGCACGGCCGCCTTGGGCAGGTCGGGCGCCATGCGGATGGTTCTGACCCGGTCGGTGAAGGTCTTGGCGTCCGCCGGACGGCTTTCCCGGTCCACCGAAAGCGCCGACAGGATGAGCTCGTCCAGGGCCGGGGGCAGACCTGGCCGGATCTGGCCAGGCGCCACCTTCACCGGCGGGCGCGAGGGAGGACGGCCGGTGATGAGCTCGTAGGCCACCGCGCCCAGCGAGTACACGTCCGACCGGACGTCCAGGTCACCGCCGGGAATGCTCTGCTCGGGGGACATGTAGCCGGGGGTCCCGGCCGCGGCCGTGAACCCCGACGCCTCGTCGATCGACTTGGCGAACCCCAGGTCCGCCACCAGCACCCGCTGCCCCACGGGCGACGACTGGAGCAGCACGTTCGACGGCTTGATGTCGCGGTGGATCGTGCCGTGGTTGTGCAGCACCGTGATGCCCTGGCCGATCTCGGTCAGCAGCCGCAGGGCCTCGTCCAGGGGCAGTTTGCCCCGGTGGATGAGGTCGGCGACGCTTCCCTGGTCGGCGTAGGTCATCACCATGTAGGGCCGCCCGTCGGGGAGCACGTCCACGTCGTGCACCGCCACCAGCCAGGTGGAGTCGGTCTGGCGCAGGATGCGCGCCTCCTCCAGGAAACGGTGCTGGATGTCCATCTGGTGCGCCCAGTTCTCGGCGAGTACCTTGATGGCCACGGGATAGTTCAGCAGGTCGTCCTGCGCCAACCAGACCGTGGCGAAGGACCCCGACCCAAGGCGCCGGATGACGCGGTAGCGCCCGAAGGCCTCAGGTTGGCTCATTTCCGCCTCGGTCTGTCAGGGGTGAACACGCGGTCGTTGCCCACTAATACACCATCTGTACCCTCACATTGCCTCCCGCCGATATGATCCCCTCTCCGGGTGGCGCCGATGCCCTCGGGCCGTGGAAACTGGAGGGGCCCGACGGGCTCCGCACCGTCCGCGGCGGCGGGGAGTGACGAGTTTTCGCGAGTGCGGATCCGGTCCGGGGCCGTAGACGTCCCAGTGACGTGTGACCCTCGAACGCAAGGGGCGCGCCCGCGTCCGCAGCGGACGGCCGGACGTCTGCCGTCAGTCAGGGAGAGACCAGCCATGCGCAGTAGTGACCACGCAGACCACGAGGAGAGTCCCGCGCCCCGGCGCCGGGTGGCGAGCAACGTCGACGAGGAGCTGGAGGACCTCGCGCGCCGGGCCAAGGCCGGAGACGCCGTGGCCCTGGACGACCTGCTCCGGCGGATCCAGCCGGAGGTGCTGCGCCGCTGCTCCCGCTTCCTGCCCTACCGGCAGGACGCCGAGGAGGCGTGCCAGGACGCGCTGCTGCGCGTGGCGCGCAAGATCGACAGCTTCAAGGGCGACTCCCTGTTCACCACCTGGCTGTACACCGTGGTGTCCAACTCCGCCCGGCAGACCTACCGCTCGATGAAGCGGCGCTCCGCGGAGTTCCCCACCGAGGCCGAGCGCATGCCCCACCGGAGCGACCCGCGCACCACCAGCGTCATCGCCGGTTCCCGCATCGACCTGCTGGAGGCACTCGACCAGCTGGAGAAGGACCGCCCCAACCTGGTGGCCCCCCTGGTCCTGCGCGACCTGTGCCAGATGGACTACAACGAGATCGCCTCCGAGCTCAACCTGGCCCTGGGCACCGTCAAGTCCCGTATCCACCAGGGGCGCAAGCACGTGCGCAAGTCCCTGGCCGTGACGTAGCCCCCCGCGGGCGAACTACGCTGGAGGCATCCCCGTCGGCACATCCTTTCCAGCGGTGTGCTGTTCCAGATCCAGCTCTGAGAGGTTTCGCCAATGGGGCTTCGTGACCCCCTGTACTGGCTCTACGAGCGGCGCCTGGAGCGCCGCCTGACCAGTCAGGAGATCCCCCGCCACGTCGGTGTCGCCATGGACGGCAACCGCCGCTGGGCCAAGGTCAGCGGGCTCGGTGCGGCCGAACAGGGCCACCAGGCGGGCGCGAACAAGATCTTCGAACTGCTGCGCTGGTGCGACGAGGTCGGCGTGCAGGTGGTCACGCTCTGGATGCTGTCCACCGACAACCTCACCCGGGACGAGTCCGAGCTGGGCCCGCTGGTGCGCATCATCGAGCAGACCATCGCCCGACTGCGCGAGGAGGGGTGGAACACGAGGCCCGTCGGAGCCCTCGACGTCCTGCCCGCCTCCACCGCCCAGGCGCTCAAGGAGGCGGAGACGGCCACATCCGGCAACCCCGGGCTGGTTGTCAACGTCGCCGTCGGGTATGGAGGTAGACGTGAGATCGCTGATGCGGTTCGGTCCCTCCTGCAGGAGGAGGCGGCCAAGGGCACCGGTATCCAGGAGCTGGCCGAGCGCCTGGACATCGAGGACATCGCACGGCATCTCTACACGCGCGGTCAGCCCGACCCCGACCTGCTCATCCGCACGTCGGGGGAGCAGCGCCTGTCCGGCTTCATGCTGTGGCAGAGCGTGCACTCGGAGTTCTACTTCTGCGAGGTCTACTGGCCTGCCTTCCGCAGGGTGGACTTCCTGCGTGCACTGCGCTCGTACGGCGCGCGCAACCGCCGCTACGGATCCTGACCCCCCGGAGCCCCACCCCTTAACGCGGAGTTCACCGCGCGGAGGGGCAGGTCCCTTGGAAACGGGAGTACGGACGCGTAGCGTCGGACGTAGCGGGTGGCGTTCGTCCATCCGCTCGGGAGGCCCCGGCTCATTGATCTCCTCCGCCATCGCGGAACGTCAACGAGGAGGGCCGGACCCGGCCCTCGCGGGCCAGGTCCCGGTCCTCCATGATCCCGTGACAGTAGGGCGCCCCAGCGGTGCCCAAGGGGAGAACGAGTGGCTAGTTCCTCGACCGATCGCCGTGACACCCAGTCCCCCGACCCCCGTACGGAGGTAGGCCAGGACGGACGCGTCTATGTGCTCGACACCAGTGTCCTGCTCGCCGACCCGGTCGCCATGAGCCGGTTCGCCGAGCACGAGGTCGTCATCCCCGTGGTGGTGATCACCGAGCTGGAGAGCAAGCGTCACCACCCGGAGCTCGGGTACTTCGCTCGTCACGCGCTGCGCCGCCTGGACGACCTGCGGGTCGCCCACGGCCGTCTGGACGTCCCGGTACCGGTGAACGACCAGGGCGGCACGCTGCGGGTGGAGCTCAACCACAGCGATCCGCGGATCCTGCCGGCGGGCTTCCGGCTCGGCGACAACGACACCCGGATCCTCACGGTGGCCCGCAACCTCCAGGAGGAGGGCGGGGACGTCGTGCTGGTGAGCAAGGACCTCCCGATGCGGATCAAGGCGTCCTCCATCGGGCTGACCGCCGACGAGTACCGGGCCGAACTGGCCATCGAGCACGGCTGGACGGGTATGGCCGAGCTGGACGTGCCCGCGCACCAGATCGGCGAACTGTTCACGACCGGTGAGAGCGACATCGAGGAGGCCCGCGAGCTGCCCTGCCACACCGGGCTGGTGCTGGTCTCCGAGCGCGGCAAGGCGCTCGGCCGGGTCCAGCCCGACAAGTCGGTGAAGCTGGTGCGCGGCGACCGGGACGTGTTCGGTCTGCACGGCCGCAGCGCCGAGCAGCGCGTCGCCCTGGACCTGCTCACCGACCCCGAGGTGGGCATCGTCTCCCTGGGCGGGCGCGCGGGCACCGGCAAGTCGGCGCTGGCGCTGTGCGCCGGTCTGGAAGCCGTCCTGGAGCGCCGCCAGCACCGCAAGGTGATGGTGTTCCGGCCGCTGTACGCGGTCGGCGGCCAGGAGCTGGGCTACCTGCCCGGGACCGAGAACGACAAGATGACCCCGTGGGGCCAGGCGGTGCACGACACCCTGTCCGCGGTGACCAGCGAGGAGGTCATCGAGGAGATCGTGGACCGGGGGATGCTGGAGGTCCTCCCGCTCACCCACATCCGGGGCCGCTCGCTGCACGACGCGTTCGTGATCGTGGACGAGGCGCAGTCCCTGGAGCGCAACGTCCTGCTCACCGTGCTCTCCCGACTGGGCCAGAACTCGCGGGTGGTGCTCACCCACGACATCGCCCAGCGCGACAACCTGCGCGTGGGCCGCCACGACGGCGTGGTCGCGGTGATCGAGAAGCTCAAGGGCCACCCCCTGTTCGCGCACGTCACCCTGACCCGGTCCGAGCGGTCGCCGATCGCCGCCCTGGTCACGGAGATGCTGGAGAACTGACGCACCACCGAGGCGGGCCCGTCCGACGCGACGGGCCCGCCTCCCCTGTGCAGAGCCGGCAACACCTGTGCGGGCGACCCGCCTCAGCGGCGCCCCCTCCGCGGAACCCCGGCAGGGCTGCCGGCGTCGCCGCCCCAGGGAGTCGAGCCAGCACCCGGGCCGACGTCCCACCCCAGGGGGTTGCGGCCCGCCCCGGGGAAGGCGGCAGAACCTTCGGTGCTCCTCCGCCCCGGGGAAGGCGGCAGAACCTTCGGTGCTCCTCCGCCCCGGCCACGTAGCCGAACGGTTCGATGCCGATGTCGGGATCAGCGCATCCCCGCCACCAGCCGCCCCAGGCGCCGCAACCGTTCCAGGCTCGCCTCGTAGCGGGCGCCGACCACCAGCAGCAGCACGCCCGCGACGGCGAACGGCACCCAGTTCGGCACCAGCCGGGTCAGGTCCCACAGAGGCGGCCCGAACGCCCGCAGCGAGGTCGCCACCAGCACCAGCCCGCCCGCCACCAGGACCGCCTGGAGCCGTCGCCGCAGCCCCCACACGGTCACCGCCAGACCCAGCACGAGCACGGCGGGCACGCGCCACACCATGCCGTCCTCCACCAGCACCAGCACGACCGTGGGCAGGAACAGCAGCGCCAGGCCGCCGCCGTGGGAAGCCCAGCTCGACGGCGGCCGGACCGCCCTGCGGCCCCACTCCCAGCCCACGGCCAGCGCGGCGAGGGCGGGCGGCACCGTGTACGCCTCGGGCACGGCCACGTCCCACGCGGAGAGCACCGTCCACAGCGCGGCCAGCATCAGGAGCGCGCCCGCCAGCGCGAACCAGCGCCGTTTCGGCCGCACCGCGGTCGCCAGCGCGACGACCCCCACCACGGCCAGCGCCAGCGCGACCAGCTCCAGCCGCGCCCCCGCCGACACGGTGACGACCAGCGAGACCGCCGCCCACGCCCAGGCCGGGACCTCCGCCGCCGACAGCAGCGGCCCGCGCAGGCGCGGCGCGGCCACGGCCACGGCGGCGACCATCGCGATCGGCGCCAGCGCCGCGTACTCCACCGGGGCCCCCAGCAGCAGGGGCAGGGCCAGTGCGAACGCACCCGTCGCCGCGGTGGCCACCGCCGTGGCGCCGACCGCCGCGACGGCGGTCCGGGCCAGGGCCGCCGTCACCGCGGCGACCACCGCGATCCCCATCAGGGCGCCGACGGCCGCGTGTTCCTGGACCAGTGCCCAGCCCGAGCCGAGCAGCAGGGTGAGGAGCCCGGTCAGCCCCGCCAGCCAGCCGAGCCGCCCGTCCCGGGTCAGGGCCGACCACAGGGCCAGGGCCGAACCCACCGCGAACACCCACACCAGGGCGCCGAGGAACGGCGCGTCCAGGACCAGCGGCAGCGGGACGAGAGCGGGCGGCGCGACGAGCACGGCCGCGGCCGCCGTCCGCCGGCGGTCGAACACAGTGACCAGGGCCACCGCCACCGCACCGGCCAGCAGCGTTCCGACGGCCGTTCCGACCGCCTCCGCCGGGCCCGCCACACGGTAGAGCCCCAGGACGGAGTAGGCGGGTTCCCCCAGTACCGGCACGGGCGCCGTCCACGGCCCGTACGCGCCGGAGAACAACGGCAGGCCGGGGCTGTGCCCCCGGCCGACCAGCAGCGGGGCGGTCGACAGCAGGAGCAGTCCGACCACGGTGAACACCGGCCGGGGGTCGCCCCCGGTACCGTCCGCGGCCGGGAGGGGGATCCGCCCGAGCACCACCGCGTTCGCCCCGGCCAGCAGTGCGCACGAGGCCGGCAGCCACCACGCCGGAGGCGGCACGGTGTCCGAGATCACGAGGCCGAGCACGAAGAACGCCCCGGTCAGCAGGGTCAGCGCCCACAGGAGCAGGCCCGTCGCGTAGAGCGCCGCGGGGCGGCCCGCCCGGCGGTACAGCAGCAGAGCGACCAGGGCCGTCGCCTCCACGAGTACGAGGGCGGCCAGAGAGGTGTACTGGCCGGGGAGCGACCACAGGACACCGGTGACCAGGGTCAGGGTTCCCGTGAGCGCGGGAACCCAGGCGTCGGGACGGTGCGGCAGCAGGGCCGTGGCCAGGACCAGCGCGGCGCCGACCAGGAGGGCGCACACCACCGCCGCCGCGTGGGGCGGGTTCAGCAGGAGCACGGCGGTCAGCAGCGTGGGCGGAGCGGTCAGAGCGGCCGCGGACACCAGCGCCCGGCGGCGCAGCAGGGCCACCACGCCCAGGGACAGCACGGCGCAGACCAGCGCGGCGGCCAGGAAGAGCACGCTGCTCCGGGGGTCCGTCCCCTGGAGCCCGAGTACGCCGAGCACCGGTGCGGTCGCGGGACCGCCGGTCCACAGGTCCCGGGGCGGGCCCGGCAGGGCGGGCGCGCTCCCGGGCCCCGCGGTCAGCGGGGCCGAGGCCAGGGACAGCAGGGCGACGGTCGTGTACACCGTGGCGGCGACACGTCCACCGGTACCGCCGGGGGCACCGGTGGTGGCGTGGTTGCCGGGGAAGCCGGCGTGACCCGCTGGGGCACGGTGACCGGGAACACCGGCACGGGGGCCCACGGCGGCTGAGGGTGACGGGCGGCGGGCCAGCAGCAGGCCGGTCGCACCCGCCAGCAGCAGGGTGGCGGCCAGGAACCACAGGTCTCCCGGGCGGCCGACGTCGTCGGACACCGCGAACCCGAGGAACAGCGCGCACGCCAGGAACAGCGTGAACGCCCACAGGACGACCGCGGTGACGCGGAGGGTGCGTACGGGCGGGCCCGGCCGCCTCCCCCACCACCGGGCCAGCAGGAGGTCGGCGAGCGCGGTCGCCGTGAGGGCGGGCAGCGTCCAGGCCCACTCGCCGGAGGAGGCCGTCACCGCCAGCACCGGTACCGGTTGGAGGAGCAGGACGGCCAGGACGCGCGGCGTCCGCAGCGGCACGAGCAGCGGGTAGAGCGCCAGCAGCGCGCCGATGACGGCCAGCGCGGCCGCGGTGTAGCCGGGCCCGCTCCCGAGCCGCTCCGACATCAGCAGCCACAGCGCGAGGGCGTCGACGCACAGCAGCGCGGCGGCCAGGCAGCCGAAGGTCTCCGCGGTCGCCCTGAGCCCGCGCCGGTGCAGCGGCAGGGCCAGGACGGCGAAGGCCGCCGTGGTGAGCCCGAGGACGCCGGCGCGGGCGCCGGTGCCCATGTCGCTCCACGTCCAGATGGCGAAGACCAGGGCGGCGATGCCGACGAGCACCCCGCCCAGCCCGAGGATGATGTTCTGCGCCGAGCGGCGGGTGACCTCCCCGGGTGGCCCGGCCTCGAACCGCGCGGCCGGGCCCTGCGCGACCGGTACCCGCCCGTACGGGGCCTGAGCCGCCGGAACCCCTCCGGCGGGGCCGTGCGCGAACGCGTGCGGGGCCTGCCCGAGGCCTCTGGGACGGCCGGAGGGCGCGTCACCGGGGGAGGCGGCCGGACCGGGCCGGGGGACGGGGGCCCGCCCGGGCACCTGCGCGGACGCCGGGGGAGTCCACGGCTGCTCCCCGGCCGCGTATCCGGAACCGGCCGGGGACGCGCCTCGGGCCGACTCCTCGCGCAGCAGTGCCACGACGGCGGCGCGCTCCTCGCGCAGGCTCCGCTTGCGGCTGTTGAGCAGCGCGATCTCGGTGTCGATGTGCCACAGGCGCTGGGCGGTGCCGCCGACGAGCAGGAGTCCGCACCGCCGACAGGACCGGGGCCGTGCGGGGAGCGGGGCACGGCAGTCCGGGCACCTGAGCCGGGGGCCCGCGGGGGACGGCGGGGATCCGTGGACGTTCATGGCGCCATCCTGGCCCCCGGAGCCGTCCGTGCACATCCGTACGGGTACTCAGGAACACCGCTCCCGGTGACCCGTGTCTCCCACCGGCGTGCGTGGAGACCCTCGCCACGCGGTCGAACGGCTTGGACCCTCCTTGACTCTGCGTGCTGGCGCGCAGGTCAGGAGAGTGCATTCCGGATGCATTCCGTGATGTGACCCAAGGCATAGTAAAACTGGCGTTACTTCATCGTGACGATGGTGCAGGCTGAACCCGCTGCACGAACATCCCCTCCCACGTGGGAGCCCGCGCCGCGTTCGGTCGAACGGCTGGTCCCTTCCCTCGCGCGCACAACCCCGGGCCACGTGGTCAGCGGCGGCGAACTTCCACACACGCGGACCCCGTCGGGCGCGTGTGCGTCTACGCGAAAGGGCGATCTTGCTACTCAACCTCATCTCACTGCGACATGCGGGTGCCGTGGGCGCCGCGGCCCTCGTCGCGGGAGGCACGTTCTCGGTCGCCGCGTTCGCCCAGAGCGACGCGGTCGACCCCGGCCAGCTCACCTCCGCCGCGGTGGTCCCCGACCAGCGGGCGGCGGTGGGAGGCGGTGACGGCGGGTCCGACGACTTCTTCGCAGCGCAGCCCGAGCAGAGCGACCAGGAGCTCCAGGCCCAGCGCGAGAAGAGCCTGGAGCACGCCAGGGTGGCCGTGGACGAGGCCGTCCGTGCCGACAGCGGGACGGCCGGCGACATCCCCGAACCCGAGCCCGAGCCCGAGCCCGAGGAGGAGCCCGAGGCCGACACCTCCGGCGGCGCCGACTCCTCCGGCGGCGGCTCCGCGGAGTCGGTCCCCTCCGGCGACCCCAGGGAGATCGCCCTCCAGATGGTCCTGGACCAGGGTTGGGCCGCCAGCGAGTTCCACGACTGCCTCGAGCCCCTGTGGGAGAAGGAGAGCAACTGGAACCCCAGCGCGCAGAACCCCAGTTCGGGGACAAGATGGCCTCCCACGGCTCCGACTGGCAGACCAACCCGGCCACCCAGATCGCCTGGGGCATCGACTACATCAAGGGCCGCTACGGAAACCCCTGCGGCGCCTGGTCTCACTCCCAGTCCAACAACTGGTATTAATAGGGCTTTCCCTGCCAATAACCCCCTCTTGGGAAAGGCAATCGTGCTAATCAACCGAATGTCGCTGCGTAGTACGGCGGCGGTCGGTGCGGCGACTCTCGTCGCGGGTGCGACCTTCGCCGTCACCGCGTTCGCGGATGACGGCATCGATCCGGACACGGTGGCCAGCGCCGCCATTCCGGAGACCGAGGAACCCGCCGCCGACACCGAAGCCGGAGAGGAACCGTTCTTCTCCGAGCAGTTGTCCCAGGAAGAACTCCAGAACCTGCGCAGCCAGGCTCAGGAGCAGCGTGACGCGGCCCTCACCGAAGGGGTCCTGACGGCCCAGGTCGAGGGAAGCGACATCGAGGAGGAGGAAGAAGAAGAGGAGGAGGAAGAGGAGGAGACTCCCGTCTTCACCGGTGACCCCAAGGGGACCGCCCTCCAGATGGTCCTGGACCAGGGCTGGGCCGCCAGCGAGTTCCACGACTGCCTCGAGCCCCTGTGGGAGAAGGAGAGCAACTGGAACCCCAGCGCGCAGAACCCCAGTTCGGGCGCCTACGGCATTCCGCAGTCCCTGCCCGGCGACAAGATGGCCTCCCACGGCTCCGACTGGCAGACCAACCCGGCCACCCAGATCGCCTGGGGCATCGACTACATCAAGGGCCGCTACGGCACTCCCTGTGAGGCCTGGGCCCACTCCCAGTCCGTCGGCTGGTACTGACCGCCGGAGCGTCCACGGTCCCCACGGGTGCGCCTTCCTCCCGGCCGCACGGCGACGGGGGCCGTTCCGGAGCCCCTCCGGAACGGCCCCCGGTCTGTTCGGCGCCCCGCCCCGTCCGCCGTGTCCGGCGGACGGGGGCGCTCACAACCGCGGCTCGAACGACTCGATGACCTCCTCGGGCAGGTCGTCGTAGTAGTCGGCGTCCTCGCGCGGAACGTTCACGCTGACCATGTAGAACACCCGCTCGCCCCCGTACTCGGTGCTGGCCGCGTAGGCCCAGAAGTGCCGGTCCCGGCTCTCCCAGCTCCCGTTGGTGAACTCGGCCTCCACCAGGGCGACGTCCCAGTCGTCCTCGAAGTCGCCGTCGCCGGACTCCTCCAGCTCCAGCTGCGTGTAGCCGGTCGTGACGTCGCCCCGGACCCTCGTCCCGCCGTTGGTCTCCGCCAGGTACTCGGCGCTCGTCCCGGTGAACTCCCGCTCGGTCCAGCCGGTCACCCACACCTGGTGGTCCCTGCCCGGCGCGACGAACACCGCCAGGGTGTTCTCGATCTCGCTGTCGTCCACCTGCCACCCGGACGGGTAGTCCACGTGGAACCACTGCGACCGGAAGGTCTCCAGGTCGTCGTAGGACGGCGGGTCCCCGTCCCCGTCCTCGTCGCCGTCCGTCCGACCGCCGCCACCCTGGCTGTCGCTGCCGTTGCCGCTGCCGCCGCCGGCACCGACCTCGTTCCCGGCGGTGGAGGGGGAGGGCTCCGGCGGGGGCAGCGCGCTCTCGGACGCGGACTCCGTCGCGGAGGAGCCGCCCGCCTCCTCGGTGTCCGAGAGCAGGGACGCGCCGACCACGGCCACGCCGCTGATCAGTCCCAGTGCGACCACGGCGGCGCCCAGACCGACGAGGAACCTGGTGTTCCCCGGCCCCGAACCCGGACGCGCGCCGCCGTGCCCGCCCGAGTGCAGCGGGGCGGCGGGGCCCGTGGGGCCTCCGGGGCCGCGACCCATGCCGCCGTGGCCGCTCCCCGAGGCGTGCGGCGGCCGGTGCTGATGGACGTGGTGGGATCCGTGCGGGAAGGGTGTCGCGGGCGTCACCGGTTTCGTCGGCCCGCCGTACGGTGCACGCGGCCCCGACCGCACGGCCGTCGGGTCCGACGGCAGCGGGGTCCGCGTGTGCGGGTAGCCGCCCCGCGGTCCCGTGCGGGGGCCCTCGCCCGGGGCGGTGTGCGGACCGCCGCCGAAGGCCGCGGTACCGCCCCCGAACGCACCGGCTCCCGCCGCTCCCGCCGCGCCGAAACCGCCGCTGCCGTCGCCGCGCGCGTTGGGTCCGCCGCGCTCGCCCAGCAGCGCCAGCGCCCCGTCCACGGTCAGCCTGCGGTCCGGGTCGCGCTCCAGCAGGCCGGAGATGACCGGTTCCAGCCACCCGGCGCGCGCCATCGGCGGCAGCGGAGCGGAGATCACCGCCGCGATCGCCGCGGTGAGGCTGTCCCGGCGGAACGGGGAGAGGCCCTCCACCGCGGAGAACAGGGTCACACCGATGCTCCACAGGTCGCCCCGGTGGTCGGCCGGGCCGCCCTCCAGCCGCTCGGGCGGCATGTACTCGGGGGAGCCGATCAGCGCGCCGGTGCGGGTGATGCTCGGCCCGCCCTCCACCGTCGCGATACCGAAGTCGGTGAGGATCACCCGGCCGTCCAGGGACATCATGATGTTGCCCGGCTTGATGTCCCGGTGCAGGACCCCGGCCGCGTTGGCCGCCCGCACGGCGCGCAGCAGCGACTCGGCGATCCGCGCGACCTCGTCCGGCGGCAGGGCGCCCCGCTCGTCGAGCCGGTCCTGGAGGGATCCGCCCTCGACCAGTTCCATGACCACCCACGGATTGCCGTCGTACTCGAAGACGTCGTGGACGGTGACCACCGTGGGGTGGCTGATCCGCGCGGCGGAGCGCGCCTCGCGCCGGACCCGGCCGTGCGCGTCCGCGCGCTCGGAGTCGGTGAAGTGGTCGGGAAGCAGCACCTGCTTGATCGCGACGTCGCGGTCCAGGGTCGTGTCGAAGGCCTCCCAGACCACCCCCATACCGCCGCGGCCGAGTTCACGGCACAGGACGTAGCGGTCCGCGACGATGCGTTCACTGCCGCTGTTGCTCGACATGTACTGCCCTCTCGGAGGCGGGCTTTCAAGAAGCTCTGTTCACGAGTGTCGGACGCCTTCCACGCGCGGAAGGTTCCTGGTCGGCGTCCTCCGCGGCCGGGCGGGACGCGACGGCGGCCCGTGTGCACCACGCGCCCCGCCCGGTACGCGACCGCCCCGTCCCGGCACGCGGAAGGGGCACCCCGCGCGGGGTGCCCCCGTGGTGGACGCCGGGCCCGGACTACTGGGAGTTGGTCATCCGCAGCACGTCGAGGGCCTCGTCCAGCTGCTCCTCGGTGAGCTTGCCGTCCTCGACGTAGCCGCGTTCGATGACCACCTGGCGGATGGTCTTCTTCTCCTTCAGCGACTGCTTGGCGACCTTGGCGGCCTCCTCGTAGCCGATGTAGCGGTTGAGCGGCGTCACGATCGACGGCGAGGACTCGGCGTAGACGCGGCACTGCTCGGCGTCGGCCTCGATCCCGGACACGCAGCGGTCCGCGAACACGCGCGAGACGTTGGAGAGCAGGCGGATCGACTCCAGCACGTTGCGGGCGATCATCGGCAGCTGCACGTTCAGCTCGAAGTTGCCGCTCGCGCCGCCGAAGGCCACCGCGGCGTCGTTGCCGACGACCTGCGAGCTCACCTGGAGCATGGCCTCGCACAGGACCGGGTTGACCTTGCCCGGCATGATCGAGGAGCCCGGCTGGAGGTCGGGCAGGAGGATCTCTCCCAGGCCCGTGGTCGGGCCGGAGCCCATCCAGCGGATGTCGTTGGCGATCTTGGCGAAGCCGACCGCGATGGTCCGCAGCTGGCCGGACAGCTCGACCAGGCCGTCGCGGGCGCCCTGCGCCTCGAAGTGGTCGCGGGCCTCGGTCAGGGGCAGGCCGGTGTGCTCGGCGATCTCGGCGATGACCCGGGCGGAGAAGCCCTCGGGGGTGTTGATGCCGGTGCCCACGGCGGTGCCGCCCAGCGGCAGCTCGGCCACGCGCGGCAGGACGGCCTCCAGGCGCTCCACGCCGTAGCGCACCTGGGCGGCGTACCCGGCGAACTCCTGGCCCAGGGTGACCGGGGTGGCGTCCATGAGGTGGGTGCGACCGCTCTTGACCACGGAGGCGAACTCGGTCGCCTTGCCGCGAAGCGCCTCCTCCAGGTGCCGCAGCGCCGGGATCAGGTCGTTCTGGACGGCGGAGGTGGCGGCGATGTGGATGGAGGAGGGGAACACGTCGTTGGAGGACTGCGACGCGTTGACGTGGTCGTTGGGGTGCACGGGAGCCCCGAGGCGCTCGGTGGCCAGCGTCGCCACGACCTCGTTGGTGTTCATGTTGCTGGAGGTGCCCGAGCCGGTCTGGAAGACGTCGATCGGGAACTCGTCGTTCCACTTGCCCTCGGCGACCTCCAGAGCGGCCTCGCGGATCGCCTTGCCGAGGTCGTCGCCGATGACGCCGAGCTCGGCGTTGACCTTGGCGGCGGCGGCCTTGATCTGGCCGAGGGCGGCGATGTGCGCGCCCTCCAGGCCCTGGCCGGAGATCGGGAAGTTCTCCACGGCACGCTGCGTCTGGGCCCTCCACTTGGCCTCGGCCGGAACCCTGACCTCACCCATCGAGTCGTGCTCGATACGGAACTCGCTCATTGCAACCCATCTCTCCCTGGGAAAACCTGTGAGCCCCAGACTGCCAGACGCATCGGAGCACACCGCCACCTCACCCGGGGTTGGCGGTGTTGTGCGCGTCATGTTGACACCGCCGCCGTGCGCTGTGCCCGGTCGGCGGTCCTCGCAGGTGGGCGCGGGTTCCGCGCGGCCGGACGGGCGTACGCGCCGGTCGGCCCGGAGCCCCGGGGCGCGCGGTCCCCGGCGGACGGCGCGACGGTGCCCTCAGCTCCCGATACCGCGCCGGCGCTCGCGCCGGCGCCATCCCAGGAGGCGGCGCCGCCGGGGCGCGCGCACACGCACCACGCCGAACAGGGAGAACCCGTCGATCTCCAGCACCGGGGGGTGGGACAGCTCGGAGCGGCGCGCGGTGGTGGTGCGCCTGCCCAGGAACGACCAGCCGGTCAGCCGCACCTCGACGCCCTCGGGGACGTCGATCTCCACGCGGCCCAGGACGGCGGTCACGGTCATCCGGTGGTGGTTGCGCATCAGGAGCGCCTCGCGCATGTCCACCTCGACCCTGCCGACCAGCGCCACGACCAGCTCGTCGGGATAGGCCACCCAGCGGCCCCTGCGCTCGGTGCTGCCGAACAGGCCCAGGACGGGCTGGCGGTCCAGGCGGATGGGCTGCTGCTCGGCGGGGAGGAGGTCGGCGGTGATCCCGGGCAGCTCGCCGAGGGTCCGGGCCTCCTGCGCGAGGGAGGAGCGCTCCTCGAACTCCTCCAGGTCCAGGCGCCCGTCGGCGGCGGCCTCGCGCAGGACCCGCAGGACCCGTTCGCGGTCGGTGTTGGAGGCGCGGAGCCGATCGGGGGACACTTCCTCACTCACACCGCCCACACTAGGCGAAACCCCGGCCCGGCAACCCGCCCGGCGAGCACCGCGCGTCGGCCCCGGACGGGGCGGGTGCCGCACGGCGCCCGCCCCGTCCGGCCGCTACAGGTCCATCAGCGCACGCCTGGCCACCGCGCCGGAGGCGGCGGCCAGCGGACGGAGCGCCACCCTGACCAGCGCGCGGGCGTTGTCGTCGCCCGCCACGCGGTTGGAGCCGAGCTCGCCGCACCGCACGCAGCGGTGGACGAGCATCCACTCCCCGTCCGGCCGCGCCGCCATGCTCAGCGCGACCATCGCGCCCCGGCAGTCGGACGCGCGGTCGCCGGGGATCCGCAGGTCCACGTGCAGGCTGGTCAGGCAGTGCGGGCAGTGGTTGCGGTGGGCCGTCCCCGGCGCGCGGGCCGGGACCTCCAGGCGGCACCGGACGCAGCGGAACGAGCCCGCGCCGCCCGCCTCACCGTGGGCGTGCAGCACGGTCTTGGGGCGCTGGGGACGCCTGGTGACACGGGTGTTGCGACGGCCCACGCTCACACCTCCCCGAACAGGTCGAGCGGGAAGGGCGGTTCGGCCAGCGGCCGGACCGCGATCCGCATGAGGACGAGGTGGTTGTCGTCCGGTGAGACGGCGCTCTCGGACATCTCGTCGCACACGCGGCAGCGGTGGATGAGCGTCCATGCGCCGCCGCGCGGGGCCGCGACGGAGATCGGTGCCATGCGCCCGCCGCAGCCGGAGGCGCCGCCCCCGACCTGGTCCAGGACGTGGCGGGAGCTCAGACAGCTCGGGCAGTGGTCGCGCGGGTCGCCCTCGGGGTCGAGGAGGGACACGGTCAGACCGCAGCGCACGCAGGCGAAGGAGCCGGTGCGCGGAACGGGGCCGGAGCGGTGGCCGGGCCCGGGGCCGTGGCCGAAGCGGCCGGAGGAATCGGTGGTGGACACCCGGAGGTACTCCTTGCTGGAAGTGGTGACGGACAGCAGGGAGCAGGCCGAGCGCTTCTCGACGGAAGGGGCGTGGCCGCCTCAGGTACCCGGCGTCCGGGTACGGCGGTGGCACGTGTGACTGTGAGGCGCGCTCGGCGCGTTCTGGGGCATACACACCCTTCTCCGTCCGGAGTCGTCCTCCGGATTCTCCGTTCCGACGGTTGCGGAGGACGATCGTAGGCGGGCGCCCCGGGCGGGGCAACGGGTTTTCCCCTGGCCGGGGCGGGTCGGGAAACGGGAGCGCGGGCGCACGCGGAACGGGGGCGTCCCGGGGAAGGGGAAAACCCGCTGGAAATCCGTGGCCCCCGCTGCCTACCGTTGTGTCCATGACCACACCTGACCCCGGTCGCCGTCCGTCCGGAAGCGCGACCATGGCCTCCGGTGACGCGCCGGTCGTCCCCGCCCTGCAACTCCGGGGGGTCGTCAAGCGCTTCGGACCGCTCACCGCCGTCGACGGGCTCGACCTGGAGGTCCCGCAGGGGATCGTCCTGGGCCTTCTCGGGCCCAACGGCGCGGGCAAGTCCACGACCATGAAGATGCTCACCGCCCAGTCCCTGGCCGACGAGGGCGAGATCCGCGTCCTCGGCCACGCGATCCCCGACGAGTCCAAGTGGGCCCGGGCCCGCATGGGCGTCGTGCCCCAGCACGACAACCTCGACGAGGAGCTCACCGTCGAGCAGAACCTGCGGATGTTCTCCTACCTCTACCGGGTGCCGCGCCGCCAACGCCGCGAGGCCATCGCCCGGACCATGCGGCTCGCCCAGCTCGCCGACCGGGGCGCGACACTCGTCGACGACCTGTCCGGGGGCATGCGCCGCCGCCTGCTCATCGTCCGCGCCCTGCTGCACCGGCCCGAGCTCGTCCTCATGGACGAGCCCACCGTGGGCCTGGACCCGCAGGTGCGCCAGGACCTGTGGAGCGTCATCTCCGCGCTGCGCGACGAGGGCGTCACCGTGCTGATGTCCACCCACTACATCGAGGAGGCCGAGCGCCTCTCCGACGAGGTGGCGCTCATGGCCGCGGGCAGGATCGTCGAGCGCGGCACACCCGCCGACCTCGTCGCCGAGTACGCGGGGACCACCGTGGAGGAGTACGTCCCGGGGGAGGAGGGCGCCGACGGCCTCGAACGCCTCGTCCGCGGCCACGGTTTCACCACCCGGCGCACCGGCACCACCGTGTCGGTCCTGCGCGCCGAGGAGCTGCCCGACTCCCTGCGCGACCGGCTGGACGTGCCGCTGCGCCGGGTGAGCACCCTGGAGGACGTGTTCGTGACCCTGACCGGGGAGAGTGTGGAATGACGGTCCAGACACAGCAGGCCCGGGACGACGCCCGGCCGGAGGTCCACGACCGTCCCGGCCGGCTGGAGGCCGACGCGGTGATGGGCGTCGTCGCCCGCGAGTGGATCCTGTACGGCCAGTCCTGGCGGGCGACCACCTTCGCGGCCGTGGTCGAACCCACCCTCTACCTGCTCTGCTTCGGCTTCGGCATGGGCGCCCTCATCGGCACCCTCGCCGGGTACAGCTACATCGACTTCCTCGGTACCGGCATCGTGGCGGTGTCGGTGCTGTTCCAGTCGATGATGCCCGGAGTCATCAACACCTTCATCAAGCGCCGCTTCCTGCACACCTACGAGGGCATCCTCGCCGCCCCCGTGGACGTGCGCGAACTCGTCACCGGCGAGGCGCTGTGGCTGGCGATGCGCTCGGGCGTGTACGGATGCGTCCCACTGCTGGTCGCGGTCGGGTTCGGGCTGCGCCCCGGCCCCGGCCTGCTGCTCGTGCCGCTCATCGCCTTCCTCTCCGGGTTCGCCTTCGCGCTCTTCGGCATCTGGATCTCCGCGCTGATCAACTCGGTGCGGTCCATGGACTACGTGTTCAGCGGCCTGTTCACCCCGCTGTTCCTGGTGGCGGGCACGTTCTTCCCGCTCACCGAGCTGCCCGGCTGGGTGCAGAACGTGGCCATGGCCAACCCGCTCTACCACTCGGTCGAGCTGGTCCGCGGGGCGGTCTTCGGCAACCTCGGGGCCGGTCCGGCGCTGCTCCACCTCGGGGTGCTGCTGGTGTTCGTCGTCCTCATGTGGTTCCTGGCGTGCGCACGGATGCGCCGGCGCGTGGTCGGCTGAGCCCCCACACGCGGACGGCGCGGGAGGACCACGGTCCCCCCACGCCGTCCGCACGCCCCCGCGCGGCTACTCGCCACCGCTGGGCGACCACCGCAGCTCGACGCTGCTGCGCTGCCCCTCCTCGGTGACGCTCAGAGCCAGGCCCATGGCACCCCACTGGTCGGGGGCCTCCACCTCGCTCTCGGTCAGCACCTGGCGCAGGTCCATGTACCCGGCCACCACCGCCGAGTCCATCTCCTGCATGGTCTGCTGGAAGACCGGGTCGTCGCCCAGGCGCCCGGTGGCGCTGCTGCCCTGGGAGACCACCACGGCGTCGCCGTCGGTGCTCACCCCCGGCGGGGTGGTGTACGAGTCGACGACCGCGCTCTCGACGAAGTCGCCCAGGACCTGCTCGTCACCGCCCACCGCGCGGTACTGGAAGGACGCCTCCCCGCCGCCGCCGTAGGCGGACCCGAAGAAGCCGTCCAGGTCCATGCCGGTGACACCGAACGCGGTGGAGGAGCCCAGCAGCTGGGTGAAGCCCTCCGGCAGCGGGGCGCCCATCGAGTTGAACTGGCGCTCCATCTCCTGCATCTGGCCGCTGCTGGTCATGAACGGGATCGAGTCGCTCTCGTAGGCGTCGGCCAGCGCCGTGTCCAGACCGCTGGCGCCCACCGCCATGACCGTGCTCTCGGGCAGCGACTCCATCGCCGCCACGCTCGCCCCCGGCGTCTCGGCCAGCCACGCCAGGTCGGTGCCGTCCACCGTGAGGGCGAAGACGTCCGTCCGCGCCTCCAGGTACTCGCCGTCCACCCGCAGGGACGCGGTCATCCGGCCGCTCAGCTCGCCGGTCTCGGCGGCCAGGTCGGCCTCGAACTCCCGGGCGAACTCCTCGACCTCCATCAGGCGTGCGAGGTCCGCCCACCCCGCGGCCAGGCTGCCGCCGGGCACGTCGGCCATGTCGCCGGAGAAGACGTCGGCGTCGGCCAGGGAGCCGTGCTCGTCCACCTGCGCGTGGAGGTCGGCCAGCGCGGCGTCGGAGGTGGTGAGGAGCGCGAAGTCGTCGACCACCTCGAAGGAGAGGTCGTCGTACTCGCCGCTGAGCCGTTCCAGCTCCTCCACGGCGAGCCGCTCGTCCTCCACCGCGAGCGCGAACGCCCCGGCCACGCCGGCGCCCTCCTCCAGCTCGGCCTCACCGCTGGCCGGCCACATCGCGAAGCCCACGCGCTGGCCGATCCACTCCTCGACCTCGGACTGCCGCGCCTCGGGGAAGGCGGCCACGAACCCCTCGGCGACCAGCCCCGTCATGTCGCCGTCGGGCTCGTCCATCTCGGCGGTGACCTCGTCGGGGAGCCGGTCCACGAACTGGAGCAGCTCCATGGCCTGGGAGCCGTCGATGGACAGGTCGATCTTGCCGAACGCGAGCGCGCTGCCCGGGAGCACCTCTTCCGGCTGGGGGCCGCCGAAGCTGACCAGCGAGACGGTGGCCCACACCGTGCCGCCCATGAGGACGAGTGCGGCACCCGCGGCGGCAGGGATCAGCCAGCGCCTGCTGCGGCCCCCACCGGAGGGCGGCACGTGCCCGCCGGAGTACTGGCCCCCCGGGAAGGGGCCCGCGGGCGGCGGACCGCCGGGCACACCGCCGCCGGGTCCCGCGGGCCCCGCGGGGTACTGGCCGGGGGCCTGCGGCGGAGGGTAACCCCGCCCGGGCTGTTGAGGCTGCCACTGGGGCTGCTGCGGGGGATCGGGGTAGGACATCAAACCTCCGGCGGGGAATTCCTTCGCGCGTGGACCGCGCGGCCAACACCGGGTCTGATGCCGCCTCGACCCGGTGTGGTTCGCGTCCCGCGCCCTTTTCGGGCGGCCGGTGGGGGGAGGGGGCCCGGTGTCCCGTACCGGCCGGAACGGGACACCGGGTGAGGCTGGGGGGAGCGTTCCGCGGAGGGTTTCGGACCAGCGGACCAGACCCGGGGTCTGTTTCCTGAACCGGCCTCAGCTTGTGGTTCGGGCGCCCACGGGGTTCTGGAGGTGGCGTAGGCGGGTCCGCGAGGAACGAGCCGTCCCACCGGAGGATCCGAAGGTTCCCGTGCTCCGGGCGCCCGAACACGGGCCGAGGCGCAGCGGAGGCCCAGGAAAGCGCCGTCTAGACCGACCCGGGCTCCTCGCCGCGGTAGGGGGCCGAGGTCAGGTCGATGCCGCTGTAGGAGGCCAGCTTGCTCAGGCGGTGCTCGCTGAACACCTGGCGGACGGTGCCGCTGCGGCCGCGCATGACCAGGGAGTCGGTGCTGACGCGCGCGGTCTCGTAGCGGACGCCGCCGACCAGCTCCCCGTCGGTGATGCCGGTCGCCGCGAAGAACACGTCGTCGGAGGAGACGAGGTCGTCGGTGTGGAGCACGCGGTCCAGGTCGTGCCCGGCGTCGAGCGCCTTGCGGCGCTCCTCCTCGTCCTTGGGCCACAGACGGCCCTGGATGACGCCGTC
Organism: Glycomyces fuscus; assembly: GCA_002529455.1. Taxonomy (GTDB): domain Bacteria; phylum Actinomycetota; class Actinomycetes; order Streptosporangiales; family Streptosporangiaceae; genus Nocardiopsis; species Nocardiopsis fusca. The sequence goes on along the minus strand of NYMS01000058.1, from coordinate 195,579 downwards.
CAGGCACTTCATCGCGCACGCGGTGATGATGCCCTCCGGGGTGCCGCCGATGCCCAGCAGCAGGTCCACACCGGTCCCCGCGCGGGCCGCCATGATCGCCCCGGCCACGTCGCCGTCGCTGATGAACTTGATCCGGGCGCCCGCGTCACGCACGTCCTGCACGATCTGCTTGTGCCGGGGGCGGTCCAGGATGACGACGGTCACGTCCTGGGGCGACTTGCCCTTGGCACGGGCCACGGCCCGGACGTTGTCGGCGACGGGAGCGGCGATGTCCACCACGTCGGCGGCCTCGGGGCCCGTGGCGAGCTTCTCCATGTAGAACACCGCGGAGGGGTCGAACATGGTGTTGCGCGGGCTCATCGCGATCACCGAGACGGCGTTGGGCATGCCCATGGCGGTCAGGGTGGTGCCGTCGATCGGGTCGACCGCCACGTCCCAGTCCTGGCCGCCGCCGTCGCCGACCCGCTCGCCGTTGTAGAGCATCGGGGCGTTGTCCTTCTCGCCCTCGCCGATCACCACGGTCCCGTTCATGGACACGGTGCTGATCATGTGCCGCATGCCGCGCACCGCCGCGCCGTCCGCGCCGATCTTGTCGCCCTTGCCCACCCAGCGGGCCGCGGCGAGCGCCGCGGTCTCGGTGACGCGGACCAGCTCCAGCGCGAGGTTGCGGTCCGGGGCCTTGGGCTGTGCTGACGGGCTGCTGGACTGGGACATGGACACACCTTCCGTCGGGAAAACAGGGCGGGGGCAGGTCTTAGGGTAGTCACCCGACGTGACACCCGCAGGGTCACGGGTACCCCCCGGGGCGCCCCCGCACCCGCCACGGGCGGGCGGGGACGGACTACTCTGGCGGGACCCGGACTGGAGTGAGGCGTGACAGTGGACAAGACGGACAAGCCCGCGAAGCCCGTGCGGGTCTCTCCGCGCGGCGCGGCCACCCGCAGCGCCCTGCTCGAAGCGGCCGCCCGGGTCTTTCGCACGGTGGGCTTCGCCAAGGCCGGGGTGAGCGAGGTCGTGGCCGCGGCCGGGGCCAGCGTCGGCAGCCTGTACCACCACTTCAGCGGCAAGGCCGACCTCTACCTCGCCCTGTACGAGGAGTTCCAGCAGCGCCAGCAGGACCGCACCCACCAGGCGGTCGTGGAGGCCCGGTCCGACGGGGAGAACGACCCCACGCGGCTGATGAACATCGCCGCCCGCGCCTACCTGCTCGGTTGCATCGAGGAGAGGGAGACCACACGGCTGTTCTTCAGCGGCGACGGTCCTCCCGGCTTCGACTACCAGTTGAGGTCCCGGCTCACCCAGTGGACCGACCGCAACGTGGCACTGTTCCGCAAGGCCGACGAGCCCGTGGACGAGGCCCTGCTCATCGTGGTGAGCGGCGCCATGCTGCTGGCCGTGGCCGAGGTGGTCCGGCGCGAGGACGCCGAGGCCCGCCGGCTCGCCGACGACATCACCGGGCTGCTCACCCAGCTCGAACCCCGGCGCTGAGGGGCCGAACGGGGGCGCCGCCGGTGCGCCGGGGCGTGTGTGCCGGGACGCCGCGTGGCGGGGCGGGTGCCCGCCGCACACGCCCTAAGCGCACCCCGGGTCCGCGGGGGCCCGGACCTGCGGCAAGCTGGAGATGTCATGAGTGAGTACAGCCGGTCCAGCGCGACCTTCAAGAACTACGCCATCTCCCTCGGGATCATCGTCGGCATCGTCCTGGTCATGGCGTTCGTGGTCTCCACGCGCTCGGGCGAGAACATCCCCTCGGTGGAGTACCGGCCGGACGCCGAGGTCCTGCGGGAGGAGGCGGACTACCCGGTGACGGTGCCCTCCGCCGACCTGGAGCAGGAGGGGTGGACGCCCACCAGCTCCACGCTGGACGTGTCCGGACCGGTCCAGTGGAGCGTGGGCTTCGCCACGGCCGAGGACAGCCACGCCATGTTCACCCAGAGCGACGGCGACCCCGACGCCGTCGTCGCCGAGAGGGCCGAGGGCGCCGAGCGGGTCGGCACGGTCCCGGTCAACGGCCGCGAGTGGGAGCACCACGAGTCCGAGGACGGGGACGCCCTGGTCCTGCGGGAGGAGGGCGTGACCCTGGTCGTGTCCGGCTCCGCGGACATGGACGAGCTGACCCACCTGGCCGAAGGGCTGGAGACCGACGCCGACGGTGGCGAGGAGTCCGCGGACGGCGCCTGAGCGGAACCGGCGGGTCCGGCCGTCTCCGGGCGCGCCCGCCTCCTTGCCTTGACGTCTACGTCAGGGTTTACGGTCGTCCCATGCGCATCGGTGAACTCGCCCGACGTACCGGGACCACGGCCCGGGCCCTGCGGTTCTACGAGTCCCAGGGGCTGCTCAGCGCACGGCGCTCGGCCAACGGCTACCGGGACTACGGCGAGGACGACTACCGGCTGGTCAGCGAGATCCTGACCCTCCAGGCGGTCGGCCTCAGCCTCGACGACACCCGTCCGTTCGTCGAGTGCCTGCGCTCGGGCCACGAGACCGGGGACTCCTGCCCCGACTCGATCGAGGTCTACCGGCGCAGGCTCGCGGAGGTGGACGCCTGCCTGGAGCGGCTCGGCGCGATGCGCGACAGTCTCACGGCCAAGCTGTCCGAGGCCCTGGTCCGCGGGGCCGGGAGCTGCGGGGCGGCGGGGCCGTGCACCGGAGAAGCGAACGATCCCGAGGAGCCGTGATGCCGTCCACGAACGCGACCGCCGAGGTGTCCGCCGTCACCGACGGAACCTTCGAACGCGACGTCCTCGGGGCCGAGGGCCCCGTCCTGGTGGAGTTCTGGGCGGACTGGTGCCCGCCCTGCCGCATGCTGGCCCCGGTGCTGGACCAGATCGCGGACGAGCGCGCCGGATCGCTCGCCGTCCGCAAGGTCAACGCCGACGACAACCCCCTCAGCACACGCCGGTACGGAGTGATGTCGCTGCCGACGCTGCTGCTCTTCCGCGACGGCGAGCCGCTGCTGACGCTGGTCGGAGCGCGGTCCAGGGCGCGGCTGCTGTCGGAGGTGGACGCCGCCCTGCGGGGCTGACGGGGCCGGGGCGCCCGCGCGGGCGCCCCGCCGGGCCCTCACCGCCCTCACGCGACGAGGCGCCCGGTCGGGAAACCGACCGGGCGCCTTCGCGTGCAGGGTGTGCCTCCGGGCGCTACTCGGCGCGCAGGTCGCGGCGCAGCTCCTTGGGCAGCGAGAAGGTCAGCGTCTCGTCGGCGGTGGTCACCGGGGTGACCGTGCCGTAGCCGTGCCCGGCCAGCCTGTCGAGCAGCTCACGCACCAGGATGTCCGGCACGGAGGCGCCGCTGGTCACGCCGACCGTGGTCACGCCCTCCAGCCAGGAGTCGTCCATCAGCGAGGCGTTGTCGATCAGGTGGGCGGCGTCGGCGCCCGCGTCCAGGGCCACCTCCACCAGGCGGACCGAGTTCGAGGAGTTGTCGGAGCCGACCACGATGACCAGCTCGCACTCGGGCGCCATCGCCTTGACCGCGTCCTGGCGGTTGGAGGTGGCGTAGCAGATGTCGTCGCTGGGCGGGTCGAGCAGGTTCGGGAACCGTTCGCGCAGGGCGTCCACCGTCTGGGTGGTCTCGTCCACCGACAGGGTCGTCTGCGACAGCCACGACACGTTGTCCGGGTTGCGCACCTGGACCTTGTGCACCTCGTCCGGGCTCTCCACGATCTGGATGTGCTCGGGGGCCTCGCCGCTGGTGCCCTCGACCTCCTCGTGGCCGATGTGGCCGATGAGGATGATGTCCCGGTCCTCGGCGGCGAAGCGCTTGGCCTCCTTGTGGACCTTGGTGACCAGCGGGCAGGTGGCGTCGATCGTCTTGAGGCTGCGCCTGTGCGCCTCCTCGTGGACGGCCGGGGAGACGCCGTGCGCGGAGAAGACGACGATGGCCCCCTCGGGCACCTCCTCGGTCTCCTCGACGAAGATCGCGCCGCGCTCCTCCAGGGTGCGCACCACGTGGGTGTTGTGCACGATCTGCTTGCGCACGTAGATCGGCGCGCCGTACTGTTCCAGGGCCTTCTCGACGGTGATGACAGCTCGGTCGACACCGGCGCAGTAGCCCCGGGGGTTGGCGAGGAGCACACGGCGTTGGTTCGTGGCAGTCGTCATCGCAGTCATGTGTTACATCCTAGGTGGCTTGGGCGGCGTGCGACCCGGGTGTGGGAGAGGGCACTGAACAGGCCGCTTCGGCGCGCGACCGGTGCCAAGGTGACGGTATCGCAACGGGGCGCATCCGGTTGCGCCTCGAAGTGGCGAAATCGTTCACTTCTCCCCTGCTCGTGGTGTTCCTCCCTCCTCTATCCTGGTTCACCATCACACGTGTTGCAGGCGGTTCGCCCTCACCTCGGCCCTGCCGGTCGGCTGTTCGCGCGCCGCTCACCCCACTCGCCGAGATCACCAGGAGCCCCCGTCCCATGTCGAACCCGACGCTCGCCACGAAGCTGGTCACCCTGGTCAAGGGCATCTTCGGGCGGAAGGAAACGGCAGCCACGTCCGAGCCCGCGGCCCAGGACGCGGCCGAGACCCCCCAGGCCCCCGCCCCCGCGGAGGCTCCTGCTCCCGCGAAGGAGGGGACCGAGACCGGGGCGGGCGAGGCGCGGAGCGCCGGAGAGCCGCAGGCCCCGGAGAAGGCCGAGGAGCCCGCCGCCGCGGCGGAGGCCGTGGAGGGGAAGACCGAGGCCGCGAAGTCCGCCGAGGTCGTCGCGGAGCAGGAGCCCGAGGCCGCGAAGGCCGCCGAGCCCGCCGAGGCGGCTGGGACCGAGGAGGACGGCGGCTCCCGGGAGGTGCGGACCGAGCCCGCCACCCCCGCCACCGCGGACATCCCCGAGGAGGGCGCCGCCATCGCGGAGGAGATCGCCGCCGCCGAGGCGCACACCAAGGTCAGCAGCGACGAGATCCTGGAGAGGGTCCGCAAGGGAGCCGCCCCCTCCCTGGAGGACCTCGCCGTGCCCACCTACGACGAGCTCACCCTGCCCTCGGTCCGCGCCCGTCTGCGCAAGCTCACCATCGAGCAGGTCCGTGACCTGCGCGCCTACGAGGTCGCCCACCAGAGCCGCCCCGAGTTCATCAAGATGTACGACAACCGCATCGCCAAGCTGGAGGCCGAGGCCTGAGGCGCGCGGACCGCCGGGGCGGGGGAACCGCGGGGCGGTACGGGACGTCATAACGGATGACCACACCGGCACATCCCCCCGTCCGAAGGGACACCGACATGCGTTCCGCTGCCCCCGCCGCCGCGCTCCTCGCGGCCACCACGCTCTGGCTGACCGGCTGTTCGGTCGGTATCCCCGGCACCGAACAGGAGATCTCCGTGGACCCCGACGGCGTGTCGGTCGGCGGTGAGGACGGCGAGCTCTCCGTCGACTCCGACGGCGACGTCTCGGTCGGCAACGAGGACGGCGGTGTCACCCTCGACGAGGGCGGCGGCGTCTCCGTGGACAGCGCGACCGGCGACCTCACGATCGCCTCGGTCGAGGGCAGCGTCACCGAGGAGTGCGACGGCCAGAACGTCAACGTGACCGCCAGCGGGGCCGAGGTCGTCCTCAACGGCCGGTGCGGCGAGGTCTCCGTCCTGGGCAACCAGCTCACGGTGCACATCGGCAGCGCCGACTCCATCCGCGTGACCGGCGCGGACAACACCGTCCACCACGCCGAGGGCGAGCCGTCGGTCACCGACATCGGCGTCAACAACACCGTCTCCGCCGGCGGCGACGCGACCGCCTGACCCCTCCCCCCTCCGCGCGCGCTCCCGGCCCCGCCCCGGCCGCGTCCGGCCGTCGGCGGCCGTGCCCCTGGCGGGCCTGCCCCGAACTGTCCCCGCCCTGGCCTAGGCTCGGTTGGCATGGGCATGGAGAGTTCCGCCGAGGCGCCGCAACCGGTACGCGTCGTCCTCAACGCCGTCGGCCAGTGGATCGGCCGCCTGGGCCGCATCTGGGTCGAGGGACAGATCGCCGAGCTGAACCGGCGCGGCCGCATGGCCTACATCACACTGCGCGACCCCGTCGCCAACGTGTCGGTGCGCGTGGTCTGCCAGACCTCGGTCCTGGACGCGCAGAGCCCGCCCCCCGAGCCCGGTGCGCGCGTGGTCGTGCACGCCAAACCCGACTTCTACGAGGTCCGCGGCACCTTCTCGCTGCGCGCCCTGGAGATCCGCCACGTCGGCCTGGGCGAGCTGCTGGCCCGGCTGGAACAGCTGCGCCGCACCCTGACCGCCGAGGGGCTCTTCGACGCCGCGCGCAAGCGCCCCCTGCCCTTCCTGCCCAACACCGTCGGACTCATCTGCGGCCGCGACTCCGCGGCCGAGCGCGATGTGCTGGAGAACGGGCGCCGCCGCTGGCCCGCCGTGCGCTTCGAGGTGCGCCCGGTCGCGGTCCAGGGGGACCGGGCCGTGCGCGAGGTGATGGAGGCGCTCAAGGACCTGGACTCGCACCCCGAGGTCGACGTCATCGTCATCGCCCGGGGCGGCGGCTCCCTGGAGGACCTGCTGCCCTTCTCCGACGAGGCCCTCGTGCGCGCCGTCGCCTCCGCGGGCACCCCCGTGGTGAGCGCGATCGGCCACGAGCAGGACGCCCCGCTGCTCGACCACGTCGCCGACGTGCGCGCCTCCACCCCCACCGACGCCGCCAAGAAGACGGTTCCCGACGTCGGCGAGCAGCTGGAGATCATCCGCCAGCTCCGCGACCGGGGACGCCGGGTGCTCCGGGGCGGGGTGGAGCGCGAACTCGCCTGGCTGGAGGGCATGCGCTCGCGTCCGGTGCTGGCCAGTCCGGTGCGCGAGGTCGACCGTCTCGCCGAGCAGGTCGCCGACCTGCGCGACCGGGCCCGCCGGAGCCTGACCGTGTCGCTGGACCGGTCCGCCGACGGCCTCGGCCACACCCGTGCGCGCCTGCACGCCCTGTCCCCGGCGACCACGCTGGCGCGCGGGTACGCGATCGTGCAGCGCGAGGACGGGTCGGTGGTGCGCTCGGCCCGTGAGCCGGACGCGGGGGAGACCCTGCGCGTGCGGTTCGCCGAGGACAGCCTGACCGCAACCGTGGAGTCAGTCCACACCGAAGACACCTCCGAGGAGGGGTAGGAGATGGCAGCCAAGGGCGCGAAGACCCGCGACGAGGGCACCGCCGAGCCCGAGCTCAGCTACGAGGAGAGCCGGGAGGAACTCAACAGCGTCGTCCGGCAGCTGGAGTCCGGCGGACTCAGCCTGAAGGACTCACTGGCACTGTGGGAGCGCGGCGAGGAGCTGGCCCGCGTGTGCGAGCAGTGGCTGGAGGGGGCCCGCGCCAAGCTGGCCGCCGCCATGGACGAGCGCCGGGGGGACGAACCGGGGGACGGCGACACGCCCTTCTGAGGGCCGGGAGCACGCCGGGCCGCCTGAGCCCCGCGTGACGGGCCCCGCGGCCCGCGCCTACCTGCGGCCGTTCAACTGGTCTCCCAGGTCGCGGATGTTTCCGGGCAGGCCCCGGAACACCCCGATCACCAGCACCAGCGCCGTGCCCAGGAACAGCCAGGGGGCGACCTCGGCCAGCCGAGAGGCCAGTCCCAGGAGCAGCACCCGGGCGAACCCCTCGCTGCCCAGGGCCAGCACGCTCTCGGCGGCGACCACGGCGACGAAGAACGCGATGGGCGGGCTGACCGACAGCGACAGCAGGTCGCTGGGCCGGACCAGGAGCGCGCCGAGCAGGCAGGCGAGGGTGAAGGCGGCGCCCGGGGCCGCGGGGACGCCCGCCCAGTGCGCGACCATGGCCCCGGCGAAGCTGAACACGACGATGGCCAGCACGCCGCCGCGTCCGGTCAGCCGGGGCGGGGTCTCGGGGGCGTCCTCTTTCGGCCTCGGCACCGGACGCTCCCTCTTCCTGACATGCGGCACATCCCGGATGCGGCCGTCGGGCCGCACGAAGTACGGTGCGCGCCCGCGTTCGGGACCATCCGCCTTCCGCGGGGGCATAGCCGTCCGCCTCCCCAGTGTGTTACTCACGGTGTTTAGTGTGTCACTTCTCGTGAATGTTCGGTGTCTTTTCCGTGGATCGTGTCGCCCTTCCGGTCACTTGTCCCATCCGCGACGAACACGCCTTCCTCCCCGTTGGACACCGGCTTGGGCCGTCCCGGTTCCGATGTTTCGCGACGAACACCCGCTTTCGTTCCCCTGCCCGCCGGAGCACGGACCACTCCGGCCCTCAGAGGCCGTGGACCTCCTCGCCGGCCCCCTCGTGGGAAAGGCCCCCGTCGCGGTGTCCGCCGCCCCCGCGGGCGCCCTCCCCGACCCCGGGTCCGAACCCGGGCTCCGTGACCGGCCCGCCGACCGCTCCGGCGCCGCCCGGGTCCGACAGCTCGGGCGCCACCACCGCGCGCGGCCGCTCCTGCACGCCCAGGGGCCGGTCCAGCTCGCCGTCCACCAGCCCCAGCTCCCCGAACCGGCGCGCCGTCACCAGCACCCGGCTCTCCAGCGACCCCACGGTCTGGTTGTAGGCGCTCACCGTCCGGGTCAGGGCCCGGCCCAGCCCCTCCACGTGCCCGCCGAGCGTGCCCAGCCGCTCGTGCAGCTGCTTGCCCAGGTCGAACACCGCCCGCGCGTTCTCGCTCAGCGCCTCCTGCTGCCAGGCGTACTGCGCCGTCCGCAGCAGCGAGATCAGCGTCGTCGGCGTCGCGATGTGCACCCGCCGCCCCATCGCGTACTCCAGCAGTTCGGGGTCGTACTCCAGGGCCGGCGCCAGGAACGCCTCCCCGGGGATGAACAGCACCACGAACTCCGGCGCCGGGGTGAACGCCGACCAGTACGCCTTGGCCGCCAGCTGGTCCACGTGCGTGCGCAGGTGCCTGGCGTGGACGCGCAGGTGCCGTGCGGCCTCCTCCGCGCCCGTCTCCACGGCGTCCAGGTAGGCCGCCAGGGGGACCTTGGAGTCCACCACGATGTTCTTGCCGCCCGCCAGGCGCACCACCATGTCCGGGCGCCGCGACCCGTCGCGCGTCGCGGCCTGCTCCTCGAAGTCGCAGTGCGGTCCCATCCCCGCCAGCTCCGCCACCCTGCGCAGCTGGAGCTCGCCCCACCGGCCGCGCGCCTCGGGCCGCCGCAGAGCCGTCACCAGCGACTGCGTCTGGTCGCGCAGCCGCTCCGAGCCCTCGCGCACGTACTCGACCTGCTTGGCCAGCTCCGCGTGGGCCGCGGCCCGCCCCGCGTCGGCCTCGCGCAGCTGGCGCTCCACCCGGTCCAGGGTCCGCGTCAGCGGCTCGACCATGCGCTCCACCGCGCGGCGCCGTTCGTCCAGGTCGCCCCCGGCCTCGGCGCTGACCGCCCGCAACCGCCCCTCCGCCAGTTCCAGGAAACGCTGGTTGGTCTGGTCCAGGGCCTGCGCGGACAGGGCGCGGAACCGGTCGGCGAGCTGTTCCTCCACGTAGGCCGCCCGCTCCTGGGCCGCGCGGGCGTCGGCCCGGGCCTCGGCGTCCCGGCCGCGGGCCAGGACCCAGCCCACGGCGGTGCCGACCGCCAGGCCGATCAGGAGCATGAGGACGAGTGCGAGGCCGTTCATGGCCGTCTATGGTGTCAGCCCGCGCCGCCGCGCGGCTCCCCGCCACGCAGGACATCAGCGAGCAGAACCGCCAAGTCCGGCATGTCCGCCGTCCCGGGGCGGGCCCCACACGCGCGGGCGGACGAGCGAGCCGACCCGCCCCGTGCCGCGGGCGCCCCGCGCCCCGCCGGGCGGCGCGCGGGTACACGGAACCGGGAGGTACGGGGTCTCCGCGGGGAGCGGGGTCCGGACACGAGGCCGCTTCCGGACATTCACTTTCCTTGTGCACAAGTTTTCGAGACCCTGAGGACTCCGGCCGGGGCCGGAACACCTCTCACCGGTCCCGTACCTGGCAGTCCCTCACTTCCCCAGGAGGCCCGCTCCCATGAGACTGGAGACCTACACCCGCGGCACCGGAGAGCTCACCGTGCTCCTCGTCCACGGATCCATGGCCACCCACGAGACCTGGCACGCCGTCGAGGACGCACTGGTCGAGCGCGGCCGCCGGGTGGTCAGCGTCGACATGCGCGGCCACGGCGACAGCCCGCGCGGGGACTACTCCGTGGCGGCGCTCGGCGACGACCTGGCGGACTCCCTTCCCGCCGGAGCGGACCTGGCCATCGGCCACTCCACGGGCGCCGTGGCGCTCTCCCTGGCGGTGGAGCGGCTGCGCCCGGCCCGCGCGGTCTACGTGGACCCGGCGTTCCGCCTGCCGCCCATGCACGCCGACGCGGGCGAGCGCGTGCGCCGCGTCTTCGTCACCGCCGACGCCGCGCGCGTGCGCCAGAGCAACCCGAGGTGGACCGACGACGACGTCGAGAGGGAGGTCAGGGGCTTCGCCGCCTTCGACCCGGAGTTCTTCGACTTCGTCGCCGAGGAGATCGCCGGGCACGACTTCCTCCCCGACGGGCCGGTCGTCCCCTCCCTCGTCCTGCGCGCGGGGGACAGCGTCACCGTCACGCCCCAGACCGCGGACGAGCTGGCCGGACGCGGCTTCACCGTCCGGGTCGTGGAGGGCGCCGGCCACTGCGTCCACCGCGACGACCTGCCCGGCTTCCTCGCCGCGCTGGAGGGGTGGCTCTAGGAGCGCCCTCCTCGGAGCCCCCGCTCCGTCACGCCCGCCGCCACCCTCGAAGGACACCGGGCGCGGGCGGGCGCCCGGAGAACGGGGGCCGGGGCGGAGCGGGCACCGAGGTGCCCGAGGCTGGGCCGGGGCGGCCCACTCCGCCTCCGCCGCCTCCAGCAAGCCCCCGGGCGCCCGGACCCGCCCCCGCGAGCGGGGACCGGCTCACGACGGGCCCCTGGCGTTCCCGCGGGAGCCGGGGCGGCAGGACTCCAGGGCCCGGCGCCAACCGCGCACCGAGGGCCAGAACTCCTCCGGCACCGGCTCCGGCGTGAACAGCCACATCCGCTCCCAGGCGGGGGAGGCCCGGCCCGAGATCTCCGGGCGCGGCTCGTAGGGCGGCGGCCCGCTCACCGGGTACCAGGTGTACTCCAGCGGGTCGAGCAGCGCCATGAGGCGCTCCTCCAGGCCCCGGTCGGGCCGCACCTTCACCAGCATCCACGGCCGGTACCGGCGCAGGACCTCCAGCCCTCCGGCGACCACGTCCGGCTCCGTGCCGACCGTGTCGATCTTGAGCACGGTCGGGAAGGCCGACGCGTCCTCGTTCCACCGCGCCAGGGTGGTCACCCGCACGGTGATGTGCGACAGGTCGGCGCGCGCCGAGCGCACGAGCGTGTTGCACATGTCGTTGTGCCGGGCCCTCCGCAGGTGGGCGGTCCCGGTGTGGTTGCTCAGCGCCAGCTCCACCACGGTGAAGCCCAGGTCCGCCGACGAGGACACCGCCCGTGCCGCCGCGGCGACCTCCGGGGTGGGCTCGAAGGCGAACACCGGGCGGCGCGTGCGCGCGGCCGCCAGCAGCGAGTACACCCCCACTCCGGAGCCCACGTCGAAGACCGCTCCGGGGCGGGTGTGGTCCAGCATCGCCATGAAGCAGGCCAGGCTGTCGGGCTCGTGCCGGGCCAGCCCGAAGGCGGCCAGCCGCCGCGGGACGGTGAGGTCGCCGGGCAGGCGCAGGGTGAGGTCGTCCGGGCCGATCCGGCGCGTGTCCGACTCCAGGCGGGGCAGGGAGAGGACCACCTCGCGGGTCCACGGCGGGACCCGGTCCGGGTCCAGCCCGCCCAGTCGTCTCGGCAGCCGGACACGGATCCGGCGGGTCGCGAAGCGGATGAGCGGATAGCGGCGCACGAGCGCCCTCAGTTGGTCGGTGACCACGGTTGTCTCCCCCCAGGAACGGGTGCTGCGACGGGGAGCGCCGGTCCACGGCGTCAGCCGTGCGCTCCGGCGCCTTCGTCCGACGCGGTCCGGGGCCGGTCCTCCCACCGGCCGCCGCACCGCGCTCCTGCCGCGCCAGCGGCGGTGTGCCGGTCCAGGTCCGGGGGTGCGAGGCCGCGCGTGCGACGGGTGGCCCGCGCACCGGACGGCCGCCGCCCCGATTCCCGGCAGCGTTCGTCGAACCTACTGCGAGTAGCGTCTCCTGCGCACCGCGTTTCGGTGATCGGCCCCGTTTTCCCGGTCCGGTCACGCGCGCGGCCCCCGTCCCGCCCTCCGGTCCGCCGTCCGGAGCGGGCTCCGTCCTCCTGACCGGGCCGGTCCCGTCCGGGGCGGGTCCGGGCTCCCGCCGGGGACCGGGCACGGCGGGACCGCCCACCCGCGGGTCCGCATAGACTCTGACCTTGTGAGTCTGTCTATCGGGATCGTCGGCCTGCCCAACGTCGGCAAGTCCACCCTCTTCAACGCGCTGACCAAGAACGACGCCCTGGCCGCGAACTACCCGTTCGCGACCATCGAGCCCAACGTCGGGGTCGTGGGCGTTCCCGACGCCCGGCTCGGGAAGCTGGCCGAGATCTTCGACTCGGCGAAGGTCCTCCCGGCGACGGTGGACTTCGTCGACATCGCGGGCATCGTGCGCGGCGCCTCCACCGGTGAGGGCCTGGGCAACAAGTTCCTCGCCAACATCCGCGAGGGCGACGCCATCTGCCAGGTGATCCGGGCCTTCGACGACCCCGACGTCACGCACGTCGACGGCGACGTCGAGCCCTCCCGCGACATCGAGACCATCAACACCGAGCTGATCCTGGCCGACCTCCAGACCCTGGAGAAGGCGCTTCCCCGCCTGGAGAAGGACGCCAAGCGCAACGCCAAGGACAAGGACGCCCAGGAACTGCTCCAGGCCGCCCGCGACGCCCAGGAGGTCCTCGACGGGGGCACCTCGCTGTCCGCCGCCCAGGGCGTGGACCTGGACCGGCTGCGCGAACTGAGCCTGCTCACGGTCAAGCCGTTCATCTACGTGTTCAACCTCGACACCGACGAGCTGGCCGACGAGGCGCTGCGCACCAAGCTCCAGGAGCTCGTCGCCCCGGCCGAGGCGATCTTCCTGGACGCCAAGATCGAGGCGGAGCTGGCCGAGCTGGACGAGGACGAGGCGCAGGAGCTGCTGGAGTCCATGGGCCAGACCGAGTCGGGCCTGGCGCAGCTCGCCCGGGTCGGCTTCGCCACCCTGGGCCTGCAGACCTACCTGACCGCCGGGCCCAAGGAGGCCCGCGCCTGGACGATCCGCAAGGGCGCCACCGCCCCCGAGGCCGCCGGGGTCATCCACACCGACTTCCAGCGCGGCTTCATCAAGGCCGAGGTGGTCTCCTTCGACGACCTGGTCGCCGCGGGCGACATGCAGACCGCCCGCGCGGCGGGCAAGGTCCGCATGGAGGGCAAGGACTACGTGATGGCCGACGGTGACGTGGTGGAGTTCCGCTTCAACGTCTGACCGCGCCGCGAGCCGACGAGGGGCCGCGGGGGCGCGCCGAGCGCGCGACCCCGCGGCCCCTCCGTGTGTCCCGGGTCCGCAATTCCTCCGGCCCCGTCCGCACGCGAGTGGTGCGGGTGGATCCCGGTGCCGGGGACGTGGGACGGGGCGGCTGGTCTTCAAGGACCACGGCTGGGAGGACCGCCCGTCCTGGCAGGGGAGGGGCCGGAGGGTACCCGCCCGGCCCGGGTCAGGCGGCGCCGCCCTCCTCGCGCAGGCGCGGTTCGACGCGCCGCTCCGGGGTGTGCCCCGCCTTGTCGGCGTAGAAGGAGCGGATGCGGCCCATGTCCTCCGCGACGTCGCCGGTCAGCTCGAAGGTCGGGCCGAGCCCGGTGGTCATCGTGGTGCGGTCGACGAAACCGAGCGTCACCGGCATCCCCGTCTCGCGGGCGACGCGGTAGAAGCCGGACTTCCAGTGCGTGTGCGCCCCGCGGGTGCCGTCGGGGGTGATGACCAGGCCGAAGGTCTCGCCGGACCGAACGCGCCGGACGACGTCGTCGACGACCCGGCTGGGATTCGCGCGATCGACGGGGATTCCACCGAGCGCGCGCATGATCGGGCCGCGCCAGCCCGCGAACAGGCTCTGCTTCCCCAGCCAGTGCAGCTCCAGGCCGAGGCGCCAGGAGATGGCGAGCATGAGCACGAAATCCCAGTTGGAGGTGTGTGGGGCACCGATCAGCACGGTGGGGCGGTCGGGCTTGGGCCCGGTGACCAGCTTCCACCGGCTGAGGGACCAGAACACCCGGGCTGCGAGGTATCGGAGCATGCCGTCAATCTAGGGCACGTCCCGGGGCGCACACGGTGAACCCGTGCTCGGGACCGGACCGGCCCGAAGCCGGGGGAAGCGCCCTGGAGGGCGTCCGCCCGCGTTCGCGGCCGGGACCCGGCGGGCGGCCGGACCAAGCGCGGGAACGGGCACCCGGCAGTCCGGGGTCCCGGTCACATCCCGTCAACGGTTTCCCGGTCCCCGGGGACACATGTTGCTCTCCCCCAGGAAACTAATCCCTTTCCGGTCCGTCCATAATTGCGGCGAAGTGCGTGGTCGCAGCGGGAGTTAACAGAACTCTTGCCGTATTGTGCACCTTTTGGGAAGTTGGGCCCATGTGCGCAATGTGCGGTTGGCGGGGAAACGCGGAGTCACCAAGGACGCTCCCAACCCGCACAATGCCTCACTATAGGGATGGGGTAGACAAGGGCATGGCGGAGACGCCGTCCGAAGCGGGCGGCACGGACCTGTGTGCAGGAGGCGGGGATGGCGAAGGCGTCGCGGCGCGGTGCCGCCGCGGGTGAGCCGGAGGACGGCGGCGTGGGGTTCGACGCCCCCCGCGGCCGACGGCCCCGGGCCGGAGCCGGAGGGCGCTGGTGGGTCGGCGTGGGACGCGCCGTCCTGTGGGCGTTCATCATCGTCGTCGTCTTCAACGGCATCTGGTTCCCGCTGCGCGGAGGGCTCGCCCTTCCCGACACCTCCGAGGAACCCGAGCAGGGCGACACCGTGACCTACCCCGAGACCGCGGCGGCGGCCTTCGGCCTGCGGTTCGCCGAGGCCTACCTCGACACCGCCGACCCCGAGGCGCGCCTGTCCGACCTGGCGGGGTTCGTCCCCGAGGGGGAGGCCGCCGCACTGGACGCCCCCGCCGACAGCCTCACCGGCGACAACCTCACGGTCGTCGCCGTGCACGTGGAGGACGACCACAACGGCACCGTCGTCGTGCGGGCCGACGTCAACGGCGAGCCCATGCGCCTGGACGTGCCGGTCTACGCCGACGGGGAGGCCCTGGTGGTCTCGGGCAACCCGGCGCTGCTGGCCGCGCCGACCCGGGCGAGCCTTCCCGAGGGCTCGTCCTTCGAGACCGACCCGGAGGCCGAGGAGGAGCTCGCGGAGGTGCTGTCCGGCTTCTTCGAGGCCTACGCGGGGGAGCCGGCGCACCTGGAGCGCTACGTGGAACCGGGTGTCACCATCGCCCCGCTTCCGGAGAACAGTCTGGAATTTGGTGAACTGTCCGACATTACGGTGCCAACCCGGGCCTCGACCGGGAATGATGACGTACGACAGGTAGCGGCCACCGTCCGGTGGAACGTCCCGGCCTCCGACGGGACCGAGACCGGGCAGATCACGCAGAACTACCTGGTCACCGTCGTGGACTCCGGCAGCGAGTGGCACGTGCGTGACATCCAGGGCGCCCCGCGCTCGTTCGGCTGACGGCGGGGCCTGCAGGCAAGGAGAAGAGAAGGACCATGCGCACACCAGAAACGACACCGGGGGGTGGCGCCTGACATGCTCCCCCTGCTGTCCTCCACACCGGACGTGTTCCACGCCGCCGGAGGTGCCGACCTGCTCTTCCTCGCGGCGGAGACCACCGAGAACGCCCCCGACACCGGTGGCCTCGCCGACTTCCTGAGGGGCTTCTTCGGGCCGCTCTTCCTCGTCATCGTGTCCATCGTGGCGGTGTTCTTCCTGTTCACGAGGGAGATCACGAGGTTCGCCCAGTTCATCATCCTGGCGATCTTCATCGGGATCGTGTTCTACGTCCCCGGCATCATCGAGGTCATCGCCGTGGCGCTCGCCCGAGCGATGGGCGTATCGACCGAATAGGCGAGGGAGGCCGGAAACGTGGACCTGCCCACGTACACCAACATCTGGCGTATCGAGAAGCGGCTCTACAAGCTCTACGATTTCCGGCTGCCCATGCCGCTCCCGGTGGGCACCTTCGGGGTCGCCCTGGGCGTGTTCGCGCTCTGGGTGGTCCTGCTCAGCCTCGTCAACGCGCCCTTCGTGTTCGGCAACGGCTGGCACCTGGTGCTGTGGGTGGTCCCGCCCGGTGTGATCACCGTGCTGGCCACCCGCCCGGTGGTCGAGGGCAAGCGCCTCACCGAGCTGCTCCTCTCCCAGGCGCGCTTCCTCGCCGAAGCGCGGGTGTACAACCGCCTGGCCCCCGAGTACGAACCCTCCGAGGTCCGCGTGACCGTGCGCGTGTGGCACCGCGACCCCGAGTCCGGCCCGCTCCCGCTCGCGGCGCGGCGCCGCGCCGAACCCGAGGCGGCGGCCGCCGAAGCGGCCGACACCGCGGTCCGCCCGGACCGCTCCGACGCGCCCCCGCTGCTCGGTGTGCGCGGGTCCGCCGACCGCGGCCCGGCCGTCGAGGTCCGGGAGGAGGCCGAGGAGGCCCCCGCCCCGGCCGGGGCCGCGACGCCCGACAGGGGACGGGAGAGGGTCCCGGCCGAGGCTCCGCGCATCCGGCCCCGGAGCGAGGAGGAGCCCGAGAGGCGGGTTCCGGCCAGGTCGGAGGCCGCCCCGGCCGGCTCGAAGACCGCTCCCGCCCGGACCGGGCCTGCTCCGGCCAGGCGGGAGGCCGCTCCCGCGCTGGAACGCGAGGCCCCGGCGCAGCGGGTTTCGGCCGCTCCGGAACGCGCCCCCGTGGCCGTCGCCGCGCGTCCCGAACCCGAGGAGCGGCACTCCCCCTCGCGCCCGCGCGAGGAGGAGCCCGCCGCGTCCGCCGCCTCCGGAGGGGACGGCGGAGCGTCCGACGGCCCCCGGCGCGGGGTCGGCCGCCGCGTGCTCAACTACTTCGGCTTCGCCCTGGAGCCCGGATCCCGCGAACCCCGGGAGGAACCCCGCCGCCCCGAGGCGGACACCGGGGAGGACTCCGGCGACGCCGGCTTCGCGCGGGAGAGGATCTACGGGACCGAGGGCGAGGAGCAGCGCGACAGCGACGCGTGGTTCGCCCGCCTGCGCGCCTCCTCCGGCGAGACCCCCGTCGGCCTGACCTCCAAGAACGCCTACAGCGTCGGCGACACCGCGGCCATGAGCCGGGGAGAGCTGGCCGACGCGGTGGAGGGGCGGCGCGCCCCCGCGGAGCGCCGCTCCGAGGAGGAGGCGCGCGCCTCCGCCCCCGACGAGGAGGAGACGTCCGCCGCCCGGCGCCTGCGCGGCCGTACGCAGGGCATCAGGGTCGCCAAGGACCTGGAGGAGCGCCGCACCGAGCGCGTGCGCGAGCGCGCCCCCAAGGAACCGCCGACCTCCCGGGGCCGGGGCCAGGGGCTTCCCGGTACCGATGAGGAGCCGGAGCGCCCCCGCCGCCGGGGCCGCCCCCACGCCGCCCCGTGGGAGCTGGAAGAGCAGGAGGCCGACCCCGCCGGGGGCTACGGCGACCTGTCGGACTACGCGGTCCGTTACGCGGCGGCCACCGGCCGATCCCCCGCCGAGGCCGCTGCCGTACCCTGGCTGCCGCCCTCCTCCGGGGCGCCCGGGGAGGCGGCCTCCGCGGCCGAGGAGCGGGACCGGGACGTGCCCGCCCGCACCGACGGGCGGGAGGACGCGCGGAGCGCCGGGGCCGGCGCCGGGGAGAAGGCGGGCACGGCCGGTGCGCGCGGCTCCGCGGGCGCGGCCGGGACGGCGGACACCGACCGCCCGGCGGGGCCGGCGCAGCGGGACACGGCCGCCGCCGTCGAGGACGACGCCCCCGCGCAGGCCGCTCCCGGCCCGGACCCGACGGACGCCGGCGCCCCCGGACACGTGACGGCCTCCGCGGCAGCCGGGGGACGCCCCTCGGTCGCCCCCCGCCGGAGCACCGCCGGGCACGGGGACACCGTCGAGCACCGCAGGAGCGCCGCCCCCGAGGACACGGCCGTGCCCGGGGACGCCGTCGGGGCCCGGAGCACCGTCGTCGAGCAGGGGAACACCACCGCCTCCGAGACGGCCCCCGGGCGGACCGCTCCCGGTGGCGCGGACACCTCCGCGGACGCGGACACGACCGCCCACGAAACGATCACCCCGGACACGCACACCCAGGACGGCACGGCCGCTCCGGACACCGGTGTGCCCGTGCCCCCCGCGGCCGAACGCCCGGTCCACAAGCCGGCCCTGGAACTCGACCACGGCACCGGCGAGCAGGACGCCATACCCGGGAAGCCGCGCGAGGAGCCCGCCGAGGACCGCGGCTCCGAGTGGAACGAGCACATGTCCGTGCTCGACAACCACCTCATCACCGCCGACACCCCGGCACCGCCGCGGCCGAAGTTCACCGACGCCGTGCCCACGCGGGAGCGCGACGCCAAGGACCCCTCGCGGTGGTTCGAGGACGGCAGGAAGCGCCATCCCGACCAGCCCAAGGTCGGCGACCGGGGCAACCCCGTGATCCCCGCCAACGAGCTGCGCGAGGAGGGCGCCGCCGAGGAGGCCGCCGACGAGGCGGCCCGGAGGGCCGAGCCGACCGGGAAGGCCCCCGCCGACGAGCCCAAGCCGCCCACCCAGCTCGACCACGGGACCGGGGAGCTGGTCAGCTTCGTCGAGGTCCGGGACGACCACGGGCGCGGGGACAGCAACGTCCGTGCGGACTCCGCCACCGAACAGGCCCGCCGACGCACCGTCTCCGACCTGGAGAGGGCCGAGGCCGAGGCCCTGGCCCGACGCCGCAGGAGCGTACGCGGCCCCGGCGACGCCCAGGCCTCCGAGGGCGCAGCGGCCCCTCCGGCCCCCGGCCCCGCCGGAGCCGACCGCGAAGACGCGTCCTTCCGCGCCCGCTGGAGCATGCGCGCCACCGGCACCGCCGACTCCGTCGACCGGGACGCGGACGCCCCCGTAAGGCCCCCGTCGACCGACGCACCCCGGCGCGGGCCGGCGGGCGCCGGGACCGGCCGTGACGCCTCCGGGACGCGGGAGGGCCGCACCGGTGCCGCCCGCGACCCGAGGGCCAACCCCAGCATGGCCGACGCCCTCGCGAAGGAGCGGACCGCGCCGGCGAACGGCCCGGACACCGAACCCGCCGGGCGCCCCGGGGACGAGGCACCCACGGGCGGCCCCTACCGGACCGTCGGCGAGGAGCACCCCGCCGAGGAGCCGCAGGAGTCCGGCGACCCGCACGACGGCGTCTTCCACCGGGTGGCGCAGAACGCGCGCAGGCTCGGCCAGCTCTTCGGCCAGCCCGCGCCCGGCGAGGAGCCCGAGCCGCCCGCGCGCGAGACCAGGTCCGCGCTGGAACTCGACCACGGGACCGGCGAGCAGGAGCGGCTGGGCGACACCCCCAACGGCGTCCCCGCGCACCGGAGGGAGGAGCCCGAGCCCCGGGGGAGGGCCGAGGAGCCCGCCGCCAGCGACTCCGGCGGGACCCGGGGCTGGCGGCGCCTGGCCAAGGTGGTCACCGGCGGTGCCGCCCCCGTGCGCTCCGACCTGCCGGCCAGTGACATCGAGCGCCTGCGCACGCCGCTGGACGGTCCGCGCAGCCTCGTCGTGCTGGGCTGCACCGGCGGCGCCGGGCAGACCGTCACCGCGCTGATGATCGGCCACACCCTGGCCGCGCACCGCGACGACCTCGTCGTCGCCGTCGACGTCAACCCCGGGCCAAACGGCCTCTCCCGCCGCGTCGGCGCCCAGACGCCCGAGACCCTCACCGGACTGCTCGCCAACGCCGAGGCCATCCAGGACTACTCCCTGATGAGCGGTTACACCAGCCGGACCGCGACCGGCCTGGAGGTCGTCCAGACCCTGGACGACCCCTACGTGCAGACCCTGGACGACCGCGACTACGGCCAGCTGGCCTCGCTGCTCGGCGGGTTCTACGGCGTCACCCTGCTGGACCCGGCGGCCACGGGCGTGGCGCGGGCCCTGCCGGTCGCCGACGGGCTGGTGCTGGTCGCCCCGGCCAACGCCGACGCCGAGCGCGCGGTCTCCATGACCTTCGACTGGCTGGACGGCAACGGCTACGGCGCCCTGCGCGCCAGGTCCGTGCTCGTGGTCAACGGGGTCAGCAAGCGCAGTCTCCAGGACGTGGACGCCGCCGAGCGGGTGGCCCGCGGCCGGTGCCGCGCCATCGTCCGCATCCCCTGGGACGACCACCTGGGCTCGTCCTACACCAGGATCGACGTGGGGGCCCTGCGCCCCGCCACCAAGCGCGCCCACGGCGCCCTGGGCGGGGTCCTGGTCAACTCCCTCACCCAGCACTGACGCCCTCCCTCCCGGAGGGCGGGGGAGGGCCCCGGGGGGCCCGCGACCGGGCGGTCCCCGGTACGGGGAAGCCCCCGTGTGGGGCGGGCTCGGGGCCCGCCCCACACGGGGGCGCGGGGTCATGCCTTCCCGGCGGGTACGCGTTCCGCACGCGGCGGTCGGCGTCCAGCGGACGTGCCGGGGCGCGTCAGCGGCCCACGGGGTCGAACTCGCGGGAGGAGAGGAACTCCGGGCGCGGGGAGGGCGCGCTGAACGGCTTGTCGCAGACGTTCTCGACGCTGTTGAAGACGATGAAGACGTTGGACCGCGGGTAGGGCGTGATGTTGCCGCCCGAACCGTGCATGCAGTTGGAGTCGAACACGGTCACCCCGCCCGCCGGGCCGGTGAGCACGTCGATGCCGTGCTGGTCGGCCAGGTAGGACAGGGAGTTCTGGTCCGGCGTTCCCACGTGCTGGCTCTTCAGCGAGGCGCGGTAGTGGTCCTCCGGGGTCTCGCCCACGCACGAGACGAAGGTCCTGTGCGATCCCGGCATGATCATCAGCGCGCCGTTGTGCGCGTAGTTGTCGGTCAGGGCGACCGAGAAGCTGACCGCCCGCATCCGCGGCATGCCGTCCTCGGCGTGCCAGGTCTCGAAGTCGGAGTGCCAGTAGAACGAGCCGCCGCCGAAGCCCGGTTTGTAGTTGACGCGGCTCTGGTGCACGTACACGTCCGAGCCCAGGATCTGGCGGGCGCGGTCGACCAGGCGCGGGTCGTTCACCAGGTCGGCGAAGACCTTGCTGACCTTGTGCACCTCGAACACCGAGCGCACCTCGTCGGAGGAGGGCTCGACGACCACGCGCTCGTCGCCGCGCAGTTCGGGGTCGGAGCCGAGCCGCTCCAGTTCGGCGCTGTAGGCCTTGACCTCGTCCTCGGTGACGAGGGACTCGATCTGGGTGTAGCCGCTCCTGTCATAGGCCCGGAGTTCGTCGTCGGAGAAGGGGCCCTCGCCCGATCCCCAGA
This sequence comes from Glycomyces fuscus, assembly GCA_002529455.1. Classification (GTDB taxonomy): domain Bacteria; phylum Actinomycetota; class Actinomycetes; order Streptosporangiales; family Streptosporangiaceae; genus Nocardiopsis; species Nocardiopsis fusca. The sequence continues at coordinate 174,284 of NYMS01000058.1, read as the reverse complement.
CGGTGGGGTCCTTGCGGTACAGCAGGGCGGGCTCGGTGCTCTTACGGGTGGGGTACTCGTCCGCGGTCGTTGTCGGAAGATCCATCTGCAGAGTCATGGTCGATCCCCTGACGGGGCTCATCCTCTCTGAGGTCGACGGTTTTTCCTACGACATGCGAACTTAACAAAGGCCAGGCAAGCCTCATTGCGGCTCGCCGGTTCGCGGTGTTTAGTGGCCTTTTTACTGGGTATGACAGTTATACTATATGGGGGGAAATCGTGGGGGCGGCTGTTTTCTTTCCCCATTCTCCCTTCCCTCTCGGTGGTGAATCCAGTCGTTCACCTGCATTGCGTCACCCGGGGTGATCGAACCCCGGTCGGTGGGTGCGTCTTCCCAGGTCGTCCAGGTGCGCCTTTCACCTCTGGGGATTCTCGTCACGGAACGCGCTTTTGCTGTGTGCTAGCTCACACCAATACGGTTCAGGTGCTGGTGCAAAAAGCTCGGGGAGGCGCCGGGGCCGTCATCCCCCATTCGGGCGGAATTTCCCTCGGGGTACTGGTGGGAAAAGGATGGCTGTCGCACAGTGGTGGGGTCCGTGTTTTCCTCCCGCCCGCTCACAGAGGAGAAAACAGTGTCCCCCCGCCCCCGTGCGCTCCCCCGCGCGCTCGCGGCCGTCGCCGCCGCCGTCCTCGCCGTCGTCCTGGGCTGGTCGGCGCCGGCCGCCGCCGACCACGTCCTGCCCCCGGGCATCCCCGGCACCTCCGCCGCCCAGAGCCAGCTCGACTCCCTCACCGTCCGGGCCAAGGGCCCCCAGACCGGCTACGACCGCAGCCTCTTCCCGCACTGGAACGTCGTCGACAGCCCCTGCACCGCCCGCCAGTACGTGCTCGTGCGCGACGGCCACGGCGTGGTGACCGACTCCGACTGCCAGCCGACCTCCGGCCGCTGGTACAGCGCCTTCGACGACGTGTGGTGGGGCGGCGACGTCTCCCAGATCAGCGTCGACCACATGGTCCCGCTCAGCGAGGCATGGAAGACCGGCGCGGCCGACTGGACCACCGCGCAGCGGCGCGACTTCGCCAACGACGTCGACTCCCCCCAGCTGTGGGCGGTCACCGTCAGCAGCAACAGCGCCAAGGGCGACAAGGACCCCTCCCAGTGGATGCCGCAGAACACCGCGGTCCACTGCGACTACGTCAAGGCCTGGGTCAACGTGAAGTACCGGTACGACCTCACCGTCACCTCCGCGGAGAGGTCCTCCATCCAGGACACCATCGACACCGCCTGCTGACCCCGCGGCAGGCCGGGCCCGCCTCCCTCCGGGGAGGCGGGCCCGACGCCGTCCCACAGGATTCTGGCGCGCCGTAACCCCGTCCGCTTCTCCCGTTCCGGGGCGATGCTCCACTATGAAGGGGGCGAAGGCGGCGGGTCCGGGTAGGAACGACGGAACCCCGCCACGCGACGCGACCAGAAGGGCGAAGAGATGACCGGCACCAGGGGGACCCGTGGCGCGACCCGCCTCGCGGTCCGCTACTTCGACGACCGCGTGCTGTTCAGCGACAGCGAGGCCTGGGCCTACTTCCGCCTGCCCACGGTCTCCTACGAGTTCACCACGCCCGAGGAGCGCCAGGCGCTGGCCACCAACGTCACCATCGCCCTCGCCGCCATCCGCATGAACGACGCCGAGGTCCACCTGCGCGTCGCCCACCGCACCTACCCGGCCGCGGAGTGGGCCACCCGGCTCGACGCCACCTCCGACTCCGGACCCGGCTGGTACGACTACCTCGACGAGATGTACCGGCACGTGTGGGCCAAGGACTTCTGGACCAAGGAGGTCTACCTCGGCGTCCGCCTCGGCCAGCGCAACCACGGCGCCGGACTCGGCCTGTTCTCCCAGCTCTTCGGCGCCTACCAGCGCACCGAGCAGGTCCTGGGCATCAACGACGACGCCGTGGACGACCGCGAGATCGCCCGCTGGACCGACCAGGCCGAACGGCTCGGCCGCGCCCTGGCCGCCAGCTCGCTGCACGCCCGCCACGCCACCTCCGACGAGATCGCCTGGCTCATCCGGCACGCCGTCAGCGGCACCGCCGAGGAGATCCGCCCCTCGGCCGCCGGACGGCGCACCTGGGGCCGCGGAGAGATCGAGGCGCTCGTCGACGGCGTCGTGCACAACGGCCGCTCCATGCTGCGCCTCGAACAGCCCGCCGGGTCCACCCACGTCGCGTTCCTGTCCTTCGCCCGCTTCCCGGACCTGATGCCCTTCCCGGACGGCGAGCCCTGGATGCACCACGCCGACGCGCTCCCGTTCCCGGTCGAGATGTCCCTGCGGATGAAGCTCATCCCGCCCGCCAAGGCCTCCAAGGACGTCGGACGCAAGCTCGCCCACGCCCGCGACATGGACGCCCACATCCGCGAGGCCGGGGTGGAGGCGCCCATCGCGCTCGCCGAGCAGATCGACGCCGCCCGCATGCTGGAGCACGGCATCACCAAGGAGCGCCTGCCCTTCGTCTACGGCTGGCACCGCCTCATGGTGTCCGCGCCCACCGAACGCCTCCTCGTCCAGCACGTCGAGGCGGTCATCGAGCACTACCGCGACATCGGCATCGACGTCATCAACTCCACCGGGGACCAGTTCTCGCTGTTCAACGAGTCGCTGCCCGGAGACCGCATCCGCCTCAACGCCTACGCCCAGCGACAGCCGCTGCGCACCATCGCGGGCGGCATGCCCACCGCCACCGTGGACGTCGGCGACCGGGTCGACCACTCCGGCGGCGGCTGGGTGGGCCCCTACGTCGGCGAGACCATCGGCCGCGCCCGCTCCATCGTGCACTTCGACCCCATGGTCGCCGCGGCCCGCAACCGCCCCACCGCCATCGCCATCACCGGCGAGCCCGGTGGCGGCAAGACCACCCTCGCCCTCCTGCTCATCTACCAGCTCGCCCTGCGCGGGGTCACCGTCGCCGCCATCGACCCCAAGGGAGACGCCGAGTCCCTCGTCGAACTCCTGCGCAGACGCGGCCGCAAGGCCCGCATGATGTCCCTGGGCTCGGCCCAGCCGGGCCTGCTCGACCCCTTCGCCTTCGGCGACGACCTGTCCGCCAAGAAGACCATGGCCACAGAGACCCTGCGCCTGCTGCTGCCCCGCATGAGCGAGGAGCGCGAGTCCGCCATGATCCAGGCCGTGGCCGCCGTCGCCAACCAGCCCCAGCCCTCCCTGGCCAAGGTCGTGGACCACCTGGTCTCCTCGCCCGGCGCGGCCTCGCGCAACCTGGGAGCCGTCCTGCAGTCCATGTCGGAGATGCGGTTGGCCAGCCTGTGCTTCGACCCCCAGGGCGAGGCCCAGATCGACACCGAGGGCTGGACCACCGTGTTCACCCTGGGCGGGCTCACCCTGCCCGACTCCGGCGTGGGCCGCGACGACTACTCCTACGAGCAGCGCCTGTCCGTCGCCCTGCTCTACCTGGTCTCCCAGTTCGCCCGCCGCCTGATGAACGGCCTGGACCGGCACCTGCCCAAGGCGATCTTCCTGGACGAGGCCTGGGCGGTCACCTCCACACCCGAGGGCGCCAAGCTCGTCCCCGAGGTCTCGCGCATGGGCCGCTCCCGCAACACCGCGCTCATCCTCGTGTCCCAGAACGCGGGCGACCTCCTCAACGAGCAGGTCACCAACTGCCTGTCCTCGGTGTTCGCCTTCCGCTCCAGCGAACGCTTCGAGGTGGAGAGCGTCATGTCCCTGCTGGGCGTGGAGACCAACGAGGAGCACCTCGCCGTGCTGCGCAACCTCGGCAACGGCGAGTGCCTGTTCCGGGACCTGGACGGCAGGGTCGGGCGGATCGGCGTCGACCTGGTCTCGGAGAACCTGCTGCGCTGGCTGGACACCAACCCCACCCGCCAGCGCCCCGGGGAGGAGGCGGGCCTGGTGCCCGCCGGCGGACGCGACGAACCGGCCTGAGCGCCCCGCGCTCGCGCTCGCGCCCGCGCCCGCGGCCCGTTCCGGTCGGGGACGTGTGGGGGCCGGGCCAGGCCGGCGCGGTGCGTCCGGCCCGCGCCTCGGAAGCCCGTGCGGCGGTGCGCGGGCGCGGAAGCGGGGCGGCAGCCGCGGCGGGGCGGGCCGCGCGGGAGGCACGGCCGGGTCCGCGCGGGTGCGCGCGAACCCGCGGCAACGGGGTGCGCGGCGCCTGATTCGGGGCGCTCCCGGGTGGGAATCTCCTACCCTGTCGGGTTCCTCCCCGGGTGCCCCGACCTCCCCAGCCCTTCCCCGCATTCCGCCCCCCACCGCTCACGAGGGACCGCCCATGCGTGAGGACGTCATCCGGCCGCGACCCGTCATCGACCCCGCCCTGTCCGACCGCCGGCGTGAGGAGGCCTCCCGGGTGGCGGAGCCCCCGGGGCCCCCGCCCAGAGGCGGCGGGTACGCCGAGACCCGCCCGCGACGGCTGTCCGACGGCGGTGTCCACCTGCTCGGCGTCGGGTTCACCACGACCCTGGCCCTGATCACCGCCGGCTGGTACCTGGGCATGGTGATCGCCAGTGTCAGCCTCGTCGCCTACGTCGCCGTCCTGGCCTTCCGGCGGGACGCCCACCCCGCCGTGCGGGCCGCGGGCGCCGCGGCCGGTACGGGCACGCTGGCCGCCGCCCCGGCCTGGCTGATGGACGTCGTGCCCCAGGACCCGTCCCCGGGCATCCCGTGGGTGGTGTTCGGGGTGCTCGTCGCCGTGGTCACCGCCGACACCCTCACCTCGCGGGCGCGGCGCACCGACCGGGAGCGGTACCGGGAGCACGTGGTGCTGCCCGAGGACGTCAGCGAGGGCGACCACGCCCTGCTGGTGGAGGTGCAGGGCACCATCGACCTGGTGCGCGGGGCCCGCGCGGAACTCGGCGGGGAGTCCCTGGACACCGACCGGGCGCTGGCCGTCCTGCACGAGCAGGAGTGGCGCATCGCCTCGCTCCTGGCCCGGCAGCGCGAACTGCGCCGCTCCCACCTGCGCCGCTGGCAGCGGGCGGTCTCGCCCCGCGTCAGGGAGGCGCTCAGGCCCCAGCGCGAGCACCTGCACGCGGTGGAGGAGGCCGTGCGGGCACGGGTCGCCCAGATCACCGAGTACGGGCGCCTGGTCGAGCAGGCCGTGGAGGCCCACCGGGAGTGGGAGCAGTGCCAGGAGGCGGTGGACTCGACCGCCGAGTACGCCGAGCACCTGGCCGCGGCGGGCTTCCTCGGCACCCGGTCCGCGGACGTGGCCGGCCTCGCCGCCACCGCGGCCCTCGCCCGGCAGGTCCGCGACGAGCGCGTCAGCCGCCTGGCCGGGCACTCCCTGGTGGCCCACGGATGACCCGGCCCGGCGGGGCGCCGGGGCCGCGGCACCCGCTGTGACCAGCGGTGCGGTAGTTGTCCGAATGCGGACAGCGACGTCTTCGGTAATCGTCCCCAAACGCCTCCGGCTTCTGACACATTGGGCGAATGAGTGAAGTCAGGGAGAGCGTCCACCCCCTCACCTCCGCCAGGGAGACCGTGGCGGTACGGGTCGCCTCGGGCCGGGACGGGTTCGTCGAACTCCTCCGGGACGCCCGCCGGAGCCTGCTCGACACACTGGAGGACGGCGACCCCGGCGGACGGGGGGTCCGCGAGGCCTCCGCCCGGCTCCACGACCACGTGGACCGTGCCCTGGCCGAGCACGTCCAGCGCCAGCGCCGCTGGCCCCCGCGCACCGACGGCGAACGCCTCACGCGCGCCTTCCGCGCCCTGGACGAGTCCGGCGTCATCGCCCGCGAGGAGTTCACCTGCTGCGAGCGCTGCGCCAGGACCGCCCTGGACGGCGAACTCGCCTCCCGCAACTCCCGGCCCGCCGACACGGCGGCGCGCGGATACGCGTTCTACCACAGCCAGGACGCCGCGCGCGCGGTCGCGGGCGCCCCGCTGACCATCGGCTTCGGGGCCAGCCACCCGGTCCGCCGCGCGGCCGTCGGCGAGGAGGTCGCCGAGGCCCTGCGCGCCCACGGGCTCACGGTCGAGTGGGACGGCGACCCCGACCGCAAGCTCCACGTCGGCATGGACTGGAACCGCCGCCGCTTCGGCCGCGGGGCGGCCTTCCCCGGGCCCGCCGTGGACGGCGAGCCCATGGTCCACGTGTCCTTCAACGACCCCGGGCCCTACGAGGTCCCCGAGTGGATCTCCCACTACCAGGGCCGTGTGAGCGTCCGCGAGCTGTCCCGGATGGTCCTGCCCTGGCTGCCGCGCTTCTTCGTCGCCACCCTGAGCAGCGACCGGGGCCACACCATCGCCCTCGAACGCGACTTCGACCTCCTGCGCGTCCGCCACGGACCGGCGCTGTCCCGCGAACGCGTGGAGGAACCGCTCAGCCGCTGGGTGGTGGGCGCCGTCTGGCCCCGCGAGGAGGCCCGCTCCGCCCACACCGGACTGCTGGAGGTCCACTACGCGGACGCGGCCGAGGAGGGCCTCGGCTTCATGGACTACGCCGAGCCCCTGGAGACGGCCGCCGCGCGCCTGGTCGTCTACCAACTCACCCCCAGCAAGGGCACGTTCGCGGTGTTCACCGCCCCGGGCGGCGCCGTCGTCCAGATGGTGTGGGAGAGCGGACCCCGGCTGTGGATGGAGAGCCCCTCCCCCGCGGAGGCCGTGTCGCGGGGCCGCTACGTCACCCTCTCCGAGGCGGAGGAGATGGTGCGCGTCCTCGCCGAGGAGGGGCGCGTCGCCCTGGCGGAACTGGGAGAGCTGAAGGTCACCCGCTGGTGAGGTGAGCGGTTCGAGGGGGACCCGTGGGCCCCGGCCGGCCCCCGCCCACCGGCGGCCTCCGCGTACGGCGCGGCCGGAGTGGGGACGGGTCCGCCGCCCCGGGGCCGTCCGGGGAACGCCCGGAAGGTGTCCGGGGAGCCGCCCGGGGTTACGTCAGCGGAAGCCCGCCCCGAACCCGAAGTAGGCCCGGGCCCTCGGCGGGAGGAGCAGCAGACCCGCGATAACCAGGTTCAACACCAACACCAGTACGTAGACCGGCAGCTGTTCGGGTGCGTAGACCGCGACCGTGAACATGTTGAGCAGCAGGACCACCGCCGCCGCCATCTGCAGGAGCACGACGGCTCCGTAGACCAGACGCGACCGGGTCATCAGGGCGGGCGCCGCGACCGCGGACAGCAGCCCCCAGACGTAGAGCTGGGCCATGGAGGCCCCGTTCACCTGCAGGGAACCGCTGGTGGACTCCACGGTGTACAGCACCGCGAGGACCAGCAGGTAGAGCCCGTTGAGCGCCAGCATCACGGCCGCCGCGACCACCGTCCCGGGCATGCGCGTCCGGGGGCGGTCCCACGGCCCCCTGCCGCCGGGAACCGGGCCGCCACCGTGCCCGGGGAACGCCCCCGGGTACCCCGGGCCGCCGCCCGGCTGGCCGGGCAGCGGACCCCGCCCCGTCGGCGTGCCCGCGGCGGGGAAGGCGGGGGAGAAGTGCCCGGTCGCCCCGGGGGCGGGACCCGACGCCTGCGGGTACGCACCGGGAGGCGCGCCCGGGCCGTTCGCCGCCGTGCCGACCCGGGGTGTCGGGCCGGTCTGCCCACCGGGGAAGCCGGAGGGGCGGGGACCGGAAGGAAAGGCGGGGCTGTGCGGACCGCTCGCGAACCCGGGGTTGTCGGGGCCGCCCTGGAACCCGCCGGGGCCCTGGGGGCCGCTCGCGGTCCCGGGGCCGTGGGGACCGGTCGGAGGCGCCGGGGCGTTCGGTCCGCCCGGACCCGCGTGCCACGGCGGGTGGGGGCCCTGGCCGGGGTTCGCCTGGCCGGGGGCTCCCGGCCCCGCGGGGAACGGCGGGCGGTGGCCCCCCGAGGGGCCGGTGGGGACCGCACCGCCTCCCGGGGCGCTCGGCGCTCCGGTGCCGGGGGCCTGCCACGAGCCGCCGCCGACCGCGTCCCGGGGGCCGGTGAGGGGCACGGGCTGCCCCCCGGCGCCGGGGGCTTCCTGCGGACCGGTGCCGCCGCTGCCGTCCCGGGCCTGCTTCTCCCGTTCCAGGAGGGCCAGCGCCTCGTCGGGGCTGGGCCGCTCCGACGCGTCCCGGGCCAGCAGCGCCGCGATCAGCGCCCGCAGCGGCGCGCTCGCGGAGCTGTGCCCGCCGTCGTCCAACGAAAGCCGTGGCGGCATCGGCGCGGTCAGCACCGCGCTGATGATCCCCGTGATGCTCTCCCGTTTGAAGGGCGAGCGCCCCTCCAGGAGCGCGTACAGGGTGACGCCCAGGCTCCACAGGTCCGACGCGGGCAGCGCGCGCTTGCCCTCGAACCGCTCCGGCGCCATGTACTCGGGCGACCCGATGTACACGCCGGTCTGGGTGAGGGCGGCGCTGCCGTCGACGTTCGCGATCCCGAAGTCGGTCAGCACCGTCCGGTCGTCGTCGGTGAGCATGATGTTGGCGGGCTTGACGTCGCGGTGGGTGACCCCGCCCGCGTGCACGGCCTTCAGACCGCCGAGCAGCGACCTGGCGGCCTCCTCGACCCGCTCCACCGGCATCGGCCCGTGCTGGTCCAGCTGGTGCTGCAGCGAGTGGCCGCTGAGCAGCTCCATCACGATCCACGGGCTGTCCTCGTGTTCGAGGACGTCGTGGACCGTCACCACCGCCGTGTTGCTGATCCGCGCGGTGGCCTGGGCCTCGCGCAGCGTTCGGGCGTGCGCCTCGGCGCGGGCTTCGGGGTCCATGCCCTGGGGGAGGAGGACCTCCTTGATGGCCACGTCGCGCTGGAGGGAGGGGTCCCAGGCGCGCCACACGGTGCCCATGCCGCCGGCGCCGAGCCTCTCCCGCAGCTCGTAGCGGCCGACGGAGGAGTGACCGGGGGTGGACATAGGCGCGCATCCCTTCAAGGGGTCGTGAGAGGGGTGACGATGCGCAGGACAATCTATCCGAGAAAAGCCCTACAGCAGCACTTTGTGACACTCGTCCATGTTTTCTGAACCATTCTCTCTCGTTTTCGGATAGTTCCCCACATCCCGCTGGGAGGCTGGCCGGTAGCGGTCACCGGTGCGGCGCGGTACGGCGCGGGCCTGCGGTCCGCGTGTTCGCGGAATGCCATTCCGTGACCGCCGCGACGACCTCCTCCGCCCTCCCCGGCTCCGCCTTCCGGACGCGCTCCGAAGGCTCCGCCGCGCCGATGCCGGGAAACTCCGCGGCCGGAGCGCCGGCTCCGCCGCTCGGCGGGTTCGTGGCGAGCGCGGCGAGGCCCCGGCGGAGGACTCCGTGCGTGCCTGCACCCACCGGGCCTCCTTCCCGAGCCGCCGGTGACGACGACGGCACCGCGCTCCTCGCACGACCCCGCCGCCCGCCCCTCCCGGGCGCGCGCCCCGTGCGGGGCGCCCGACCCGTCTCCTCCTCGGCGGTCATCCACGAGGCGCCCCGTCGGCACCCGCACCGCAGCGACGGCCGGGGAGGGCGCGAGAGACAGCCGGAGCCGTCGGTGGGGCCGGGGTGCCGTCCGGGCGGGAAGGGACTGTTGGGGCGGTAGGGAACAGGGCGATGCCGTTGTGGACCTAGGTCAGGTTTCGGTCCTGCGGCAATGCGGGCTCGGGGTTCCACCGAAGCCAGTTCTGGTATCGGGTGCCAGTCCGATTGATGGCATGGTGTCCGTTTTTGTTGGTGAAACTGAGTGTGACGCCCCTCATAGTGCGGGGGTGGGTAGGAAATTGTGGCCTCGTGGTTTTTGGGTGTTTCGGAAGGCCGTTCATGCCCGCTACCTGCACAAACGTTGATAGGGGTCGTCTTTGTCCCCCGGGGGCTGGCCACGGCGGGGGAGAGAAGGGAAAAACCCGTCGCGTTGCGCCCGTTCCCCAACCCGGTGATGGCGCACCATAGAGGATGGGGTAGAGACATGCGGGGGCCTTGCGGTCGCGCTCGGCCGCGTGCGGTGCGCACGCGTGTACGGGCGCGTCGACGGGGCCCCGGTGTCTGCGAACATCGCCTTCGGCCGAACCACGACGCAGGAGCCAGCAGATGACGCATCAGCACGTCCGACGGCGGGGATGGCGACGCCTCCTGATGACGTTCCTCATGCTGGCCGGTCTCGTCGTGCTGCCCCTCAGCGGGGCCCAGGCGAACCCGCTGTGCCCGGGCGAGCCCGCACCGCTGCCGGAGTCGGCGGGAAGCGGTTCCGACGGCCTGCTCGTGCCCCCGCAGTCGCAGTCCTCCATCGAGGGGTCCTCGGACGGCCTGCCGCCCGACGCCAGCATGTACGGCCAGTACGGCACCGCCGGGCAGCAGTGGCACATGATCACCGAGTCCTGTGTCGACGGGATCAGCAACGGCGCGCAGGCGACCCTGGCCAACACGGCCTGGGACCTGTCCAAGACCATCAACCAGTCGACGATCACGGTGTACCAGGCCGCGACCTCCGACGGTCTCCTCGCCAGCTTCAACGAACTCGTCGAGAACGTGGTCGTCACGCTGAGGGAGGGCGTCTGGCGCCCGCTGATCCCCACCGTCGTCATTCTCGGCGCACTGTGGCTGGGCTGGTACGGGCTCATCCGGAAGAGGATGACGCTCACGATCGAGTCCAGTATCTGGATGGTCGCGGCGACGGCCCTGGGACTGTGGATCCTCATCAACCCGGCGCAGATCATGGGTATGGCCAGCGGCCTGGTGAACTCCGGCAGCCAGCTGGTGACGAGCACGATCGGACAGGTGCCCTACGGGGGAGGGTCGGGGACCTGTCCCTCAGGGGCTGAGGCACCGGAGCGTGCGGACTGGGAGTCCGAGGCCGACTTCCAGGTCAGGCGCAACGCGGACATGCTCTGGTCGAGTCTGGTGTGCCAGCCATGGGTCGCCGGGCAGTTTGGCAACGGGGACATCGCCGAATCAGCCGCACACGTCCATGGAACCGACCTCATCGCGGCTCAGGCGATCAGCCGTATCGAGCAGCAGCAGATTGTCGACGGGGAGACCAACGCCAACGAACTCGTCACGGAGAAGCAGGATTCCTACGAGGCGATCGCTGCTGACATGCAGGAGTTCTATCCCAGCGTCTACCCGCTCTTCTCTGGCGATGACCAGGGCAGTCGCCTTGGGGTGGCCACACTCGCGCTTTTCGCTTCGGTTTTCGCCGGGGGACTCATCCTCGCGGGATCCGTGGCGCTCATCGTGCTGAAGATCGCCTTCCTCCTGCTCTTCCTCCTGGCGCCCATATTCCTGCTCATCGGCATCCACCCGGGTTACGGGCGCATGGTCCTGCTGCGCTGGGTCGAATTGATGATCGGCTTCCTGCTCAAGCAGATCTTCGTCGTACTCCTGATCTCGCTCCTGGTCATGTGCTATGGCATGGTCATGTCCACCAGCCTCGGCTGGGGCCTGCAGATGATCCTGCTGGCGCTCTTCACCGTGGCCCTGTTCGTCTACCGCAAGCCCTTCGCGTACCTGTTCTCCTCGGTCAACGCGAACACCTTCACCTCGCGCATCGTCAGTGACGCCGCGCAGAGCCAGGCGCTCAGCAGGAGCGCGGTGGTCCTGCCGCCGGTCGCCAACCTCAAGGCGCAGGCGTGGGGGCTGCGCCGGGGACCGCAGATCGCCGGGGTGGCAGCCGGGGTCCCCGCGGGAGGGGCAGGAGCCCCGACCGCAGGTGTGGACACCGGGGTCGGCGAAGAGGTCCCGGCCGACGGCGGCCCGGTGCGCGCGGACGGAGCGCGGGCACGCGGCACCGCCGGGTACGGCAGGGTCCGCGACAACGCCGCGCCGCCCCTCAACGTCACCAGGAGCGCCCCGGCCGGCGGCGGTGGCGGCGGTGGGGCCAGGCCCGCCGGATCCGCGCGCAGCGGTGACCAGGCCCCGAGCCTCTCCGGCAGCGGTGCGGCCTCCGGCTCCATCCCGCCCCGCCCCAGTGGCGGCTACACCGGTACCGGTGACAGCGGTTGGGCCTCGGTGTTCGGTACCGGTTCGGGAGGCCGTGGCGGTTCCGAGCGCCGGGACGGCGGCGGGGGCGCCGGAGGCGGCGGTCCGGTGTTCGGCGGGGGCGCTCCCGTCGTCGGGGGCGGCCGCGCCGCGAGTTCCGAGCGGCCCGACCCCAGCACCGGCCGGGGCATCTTCGGCGGACGTGAGGACACCCCGGCCCGCGGCAACCCCAACGCCCGCGCCTCGCGCTGGGGCTCTCCGAGGGAGCGGCGCGAACGCCCCGCCCCCCAGCGCCCCGCCCGTCCCGCGCCCTCCGCCGAGAGCCAGCGCCGGGGCGACGGCGACGGCGGCTGGCTGACCGGTTCGGGCAAGCGCAAGGACAACGCGCCCATCACCCCCTTCTGGGGGGAGAGCAGTTCTTCCGCGACGAGGGACCGCAAGCGGGACGTCCCCTTCTGGTTGAACGACGACTGACGAACAAAGGCCCGAAGCGATGCCCAACCCTCTCCCCGAACGCGCCCAGCGGGCTGTCTTCCTCGGACTGATCGTCGTGCTGGTCGTGTTCGGGCTCTACCTCAGCTTCGGCGGCTTCGGGGGCGCCGACGAGGAGGACGACCCCTCCGCGGCCTCCCCGGACCCCGGAACAGCCCAGGAGGACGCCCCAAGCGACCCCGGCGGCCCGGACGGGCTGTCCACCGTCGAGCCGAGTCCGATCCCGACCACCGCCGCCGAGGACGTGGACGTCCTCGACTGGTTCCCCTTCACGGAGGACGAGCTCCGGGCGGCCGGGACGACGGCCCGCGCCTTCGCCGAGGCCTACGGGACCATCGACTACACCCAGTCCCCCGAGTCCTACTACTCCTCGATGGAGGAGCTGGCCACCCCCGAGTTCGCCGGGGTGCTGGCCCAGACCAGCAGGGTCGGCGCCTTCTGGAGCGAGATGTCCGAGGCCGAGGCGGTCGCCGAGGGGCGGGCCCAGGTCGACTCGGTACGGACCTTCGGAGCCGACTCGGTCACCTTCGTCGTGACGGCGCAGTCCATCACCGAGACGGGGAGCGCCGAGTTCGACGAGGACCTCGGCGAGTTCGCCGTCACCGTCGTGCGCAGCGGCGGCTCCTGGAGGGTCTTCGACTTCCAGCCCGCCGACGCCGGGCAGTTCGGAGAGGAGTGACCCCGTGATCTCCCTTTTCTCCCGCAGGTCCCCCGACGGGGGGGCCGCGGGCCTGTGGTTCGGCGCCGCCGTCGCCGTCACGGTCGCCCTGATGACCATGTTCGCGATGCTGGTGATCCCCGTGCTCACCAACACCACCCAGCAGATCGGCTCCATGATGGCGAACGGCCTGGTCTGCGGCCCCGACTCGGACGCCGAGCAGCCGGACGCGAGCGGCTACGCCATGGACTCCATCCCCGAGAACTACCTGGAGATCTACAGGGAGGTCGGCGAGGACCGCGGGATCCCGTGGAACATCCTGGCGGGTGTGGGCCAGGTGGAGTCCCACCACGGGCGCTGGGAGGGCCCGGGGATCACCGAGGGGCACAACGACTGGGGCGCGGCCGGACCCATGCAGTTCGGCTCCCTGGACGGCTCCGCGGCGGGCAACAGCTGGGGCGGCGAGCCCGTGCAGCCCGTGGACGAGCGCCCGGAGCAGGGGTACGGCGTCGACGGGAACGGTGACGGGATCGTCAGCGTCTACGACCCCGCCGACGCGATCCCGGCCGCCGCCGACTACCTCATCGCCCACGGTCTGAAGGAGGACGTCCGGCAGGCCATCTACGGCTACAACCACGCCTGGTGGTACGTGGACGACGTGATGGAGTGGGCGCAGCAGTACGCGGAGGGGGGGTACGACACCTCCGGTTCCATCGAGACCGCGGTCGCCTGCCAGTTGGACGCACAGGGCGCCCCGATCGGCAGCGCTCCCGACGAGCTCACCCAGGCCGTGGTCGACTGGGCCCTGGCCCAGCGCGGAAAGCCCTACATCTGGGGTGGCGTTGGCCCCACCGGATTCGACTGCTCCGGTCTGATGCAGAAGGCCTACGAGAGCATCGGCGCCACCATTCCGCGCATTTCCCAGGACCAGTGGGGTTTCGGCCCCGAGGTCTCACCGGGGGAGGAGCAGCCCGGAGACCTGGTGTTCTTCGACGTGAGCCGGTCGGGGGAACCCGCCGGCCCGGGGCACGTGGGAATGGTGATCGGCGACGGGCTGATGGTCGAGGCCTGGTGCACCAACTGTGGACCGATCGCGGTGCGCGAGTACGATGACCCCAATCGTGCGGACATCGTGGGTTTCACCCGTCCGCTGGAGCACCCGGACGTGCGGGCCCAGTTGGAGGCACAGGACAGTCGTGGTTGACGAGAAGGCACCACCCAGGAAGCAGGGACTGCACGGGTGGAAGGCCGCCGCAGCGGTTTTCGGATGCGGAACCCTGGCGGCCTTCGGGGTCTTCGGAGTCGTCGTCGCTGTACTCGGGACATTCATCTCTACTCTGACATCAGGGTTCGGCCCGGAGGAACAAACCTCGTCTGGTGCCGGTTCCGTTGCTGCTCAGCCGACTGCCCCACGAGAGGAGTTCCTGGGAGACAGGTTTGATCTCTGCGAGATCGTCGATTCAATCTCCGCGATCCAACTCAGCCTGACCTCCGGGTCCGAGGAACCGAAGGACGAGTCCATCGACGGTGGTCCCCCAGCAGAGGACGACCTGGTCCGAACGGGCTCGTGTGGTGGGATCGTCCGGCCCGACTCGACGTATGCGGTCCCTTGGGAATTTGAATTCTCCTACCGCGCCGTCATTTACTCTCCTGAAGGCAGTCGAGATGAATTGGCTCAGGCAGATCTGAGGGCTTGGGTCGAAGAAATCGAATCCTCTGGGCTCGCCATCGAGGACAGCGGTTCCTACCCCATGGTTGACGAAGGCCACTACTTCTACGGCGTTCCGGAGAGTGGAGAGGGAAACTTCTACACCGTGGTTGCCAGGAAGAGAAGTGGAATATTCATGGTGAACCTGATTTCCGAGGATGGTGCTTCGGTAGCGGAGTTCTCACACGAAGTGATGAAATTGGAGACCCGTTTGGACAACGACCTCGGCACCATGATCCCGGAGTGAGGTTGTAGAGCGGAGCCCACCGCATCCGCTTTCCTGCGGCCACGCCCTCTGGGCGATCGTCGGCTTCCACGGTTGTGGGCCGGTCAGGCGACCCCGGCCATGAAGTGGTGGCGGCACAGGGTCGCGTACGACTCGTTGCCGCCGATGTGCACCTGCTCGCCCTCGTAGACCATGACCCCGTCCACCACGCGCGCGTTGTGGGTGGCGCGGCCGCCGCACCAGCAGCGCGCGGACACGGGCAGGACCTCGATCTTGTCCGCGAGTTCCACCAGGCGCTTCGAGCCGGGGAACAGCTGCCCCTGGAAGTCGGTGAGGATCCCGTAGCAGTACACGTCGATCCGCATGCCGTCCACCACGCCCGCGAGCTGCCCCACCTGCTTGTAGGACAGGAACTGGGCCTCGTCGCAGATGACGTAGGGGGCCTTGCGGTCGGCGACGTCGTCGTACAGGTCCAGGTCGTCGCCCACCTCGACCGCGGGGGACTCCAGGCCCAGACGGGACGAGATGATGCCCGCTCCGGCGCGGTCCTGCTTCGTGTAGAGCACCCCTTCGCCACCGCGTGAGTGGTGCTCCTGGAGCGCCATCGTGCTCTTGCCCGAGTTCATCGAACCTGTGAAGTACTTCAGCTCCGCCATGTCTCTTCCTGTGTCGCGGGCGCTGGCGCTGTCGACGGCTCGGGCTCGTAACGGTGTCGGGCTTCCTGCCGTGGCCAGCAGCGAACATACCAGTGCCGCGCGGAGCCTCCCGAACCACCGCCCGCCCGCCGACGTCCCCCGCGTCCTCCTCGCCGGGAGGGGCCCTCCCGCCCGGACGGAGCGCTCCCGACGGGCACGGCGTTTCCGGGCTCGCCGTCTCCGGTCATTGTTCGGACCGAAAGTCGGAGTGTGGGATACGGCACCCGACATTTCCCCCTCCGGTGCCTTCTGGGCGATCGTCGGTCCCAGCGGGGTGCGTCTTCGGAGGAGTGCGGGTGCCGGGCGAGGCGGTTTCGGCGGGTGCGAGCGCGAAGGTGCGCGTATCCGGCCGAAAACAGGTGTGCTGTACAGGAGTTGAGTCCGCTTGGATATATTTGGTGCTCCATGTCCGAATCGCTCGGAAGTGGAATTCCAGAGGAGGAGGCGGCATTGCGGCGTGCTCAGATCACCAGGCTTGTGGAGAGCCGCTGGTTCTCCAACATCATGCTCGCGGTGATTCTGGTCAATGCCGTGATTTTGGGTTGGATGACTTATGGGGGTTCCGCCCTTCCGTATTTGGTGGCCGTCGAGTACGTCATCGTCGGTGTGTTCGTCGTCGAGATGGCCCTCAAGATCCACGCCTGGCGGGGAGGGTTCTTCCGGGACGGCTGGAACTGGTTCGACTTCCTGGTGGTGGTGATCTCGGTGATCCCGGCCACCGGTCCGTTCGCCGTGCTCCGCATCCTGCGGGTGCTGCGGATCCTGCGGGTGATCACCGCCGTCCCCCAGATGCGGCAGATCATCACCGCGCTGTTCAAGGCCGTGCCGGGGATGGGGACGGTGATCGGCCTGCTCCTGGTGGTCATCTACACCTCGGCGATCATCGCCCACCAGCTCTTCGGTGACGACGTGCCGGAGTTCTTCGGCAACCTGGGCACGTCCCTGTACACGATGTTCCTGCTGATGACGACGGAGGGCTGGCCGGACGTCTCGGACGCGGTGCTGGCGGAGCACCCGACGGCCTGGGTCTTCTTCGTGCTCTACATCGTGCTGACGGCGTTCATCATGCTGAACCTGGTCATCGCGGTGATCGTCACGTCCCTGGAGCAGGAGATCAGCGAGGTCCGCTGGGCCGAGGACCAGGAACTGGAGGAGGTCCAGCACGAGGCGGTCATGGCCCGTCTGGTGGAACTGGGGCGGCAGGTCGAGCGGCTGGACCGCATGCTGCGCGAGCGGGACGCGGCCCCGGGCGTCGACGGCCTTCCGGGAAGCGTTCAGACGGCCGGGACGGCCCATACAGCCCGGGCCGTCCCGACGGTTCAACCCGGGGAACCGGCCGAGCCCGTCAGGCACGTGAACGGGGACACGGCGCAGCCCCCGCCACCCTCACCCGTGTAGCGGAACACCCGGAGGCCCGGGGCGGGCTTCCGGGTGTCTGCGTGCCTGTGTTACGCCTTGCGGGTCAGGGGCGGCGGGGAGGACGGGGTACCTACAGCTTCCGGCCGCGAGCGGCGTTGAGGAAGGTGGTCCACTCGGGGGCGGGGAAGGGGAGGTGCCCGGCGTCTGGGTGCTTGGAGTCGCGGATGACGGCGCCGCAGGGGAAGTCACCGACCTCCACGCAGTCCAACTTTGCCCGCTGTATGTGCTCTTCCGGAAGTCTGTGAGGACGTGGGCGACTTCGACACAGTTGACCTCATGCCCGCTGTAGCTGCTCTTGTAGAAGTTCAGTTCGGGGGCTCTCATGCCGATTCTTCCAGAGATGTGATTCTTTCAGCGATGTACTCGGCTGATTCAGCGGAGCTGAAAGCCGAGTCCTGCAGGTCCTCAAAGGTCGCGTTGTACAGCCCTACGTCTTCAGGTTCTTGGAGGTAAAAGGCGTCTGCCAGGGTCTCCACACAGACGATGGGCATGTCCAGTGCACTGGGGAAGTCAAGAATGATGAACGGAGCCGTGAACCCTGCATGTGTTCCCTGGTTCAGCGGAAGTACTTGCACATCTATGTGAGGCATTTGTGTCATGTGCAGCAGATGTTGCAGTTGTTCCAACATGACATGGTTGCCTCCCAGAACTCGGTGAAACGCGGACTCGTCGATGACGGCATCCTGGAGGGACTGGTCGTTTCGGCCACTGCGCGCCCTGCTTTCCGCACCGCTGTCGGCGTGCGGGAGGGGGCGTGCCGCGTCCGCACGGGGGTCCCGGCCAGCCTAGTCTCCCGTGCGGACGGCCGACCCTTGTCCGGATCGGGCCGTGATCGGGTGCTCGGCATTGCCTCCGCCGCGCGGAGGGAAACGCGGCGCTCCCCGCCCAGCGGCTCAGTCAATCGCCGCAGACCATGGCGACCCGTGGGTCTACCGGTCGTATTCACAAGAACTGTCCGGATGCGGCCACGGTCGTTCTGCTTCTCCTGGGCGTTCGCGCGTCTCAGCCTGCCCTCGGAAAGCTAGAGTGTCGTCGACATCCGGCATTCGGGAAATTACCCATCGTTTCCGCTCGGGTGTGCACGTAGACAGTGCCGACCATGGCAGGGCCAACGACATCCGAGACCGTTGGCCCGCTGCATGCGAGGTCAATGCAGAGAGAAGCTCAGGAGGAAACATGGCAGTCGGTATGAACGCTACTGAGGCCTACACGGGAGGAGACGCATCCCTCACCGCCGCCTCCAGACTCCGCGATCTCGCCGATGACTGGACCGAAGCCGTGGAAGACGTCGAGACGACCATGGCCCATGCGCCGGGTGTGACGGGATGGGGTTCCTTCGGAACCCAGCAGGAGACGCACATGCAGGATGTTCAGGGACATGCTCGGACCCTCGCCACGAACATCCAGGCGGCGGCTTCGGAGGGCGAGCGGACCGACAGTGAGTCCGCATGGGAATACCGCTCGACGTCGAGTTCCCCCATCCTCGGACGCGCGGTCAACGCACAGCAGTTCTAGGTTTCCCCTCCCCCACCATAATTGGAAGACGCGTCCATGGCCGACGAAAGCTACCAGATCTCCATCAAAGAGTGTGACGTCAGCTTCCATCTGCTACAGAGCCAACAGCAGAGGTTCGACGAAATGTACTCGAACATCTGCGGGAAATCCGCCACCTACAACGCCGTGGCCAACACGACCGCGACGGAGTTCTCCGAGTTGGTGTCTGAGGACATTATGGCGGCGGTGGAGGAGAACGAAGAGGCCTGGAGCAGCGCCCTGGCAGCCTGTATTCACGCTGTGGGAGTTGTCTCGACCTATCGCGTGGCAGTGCAGAACTACAACAACCGGACCGATGAGATCGAAGAGAACTTCAGGCATGACATAGCCGGAGCGGAGACCGACTCCGAGAAGCAGGCCTCGGTCGACAAATACCAGCCGCAGGCTGACGAGGCGTGGGCCTCTCTGGAGGAGCAGGCCGCAGTAGTTTCAGACATGCTGGCGGACGGGCCGACCCCTGAGCACATCCGCACCCTCACCGAAGCGGGTCATCTGGGCGATGTTCCCGGCGGGATTCTGTATGTCGTAACGGGGGACGAGGACTACTTCGCGGTCCCACCCGGCATGGACGGTTCCGAGATAGGCGAGACTATCCAGCTCGCCGCAGAAGGCGACGAGGCTGCTCTGGAGCGGCTTGACGAGAACCTCGCACTGATGAACGCCTTCATGTCATATGTCGCGCGCAAACAGGAGAGCGGTGGCCAGTTCACCGAACGTGAGTTGGAGATCCTGAACGATCTGAACGCTCACCTGAATGACGCGGACGCGTCTGAGTCAAGCGGCCAGGGGACAACCTCGGGTTCCAACCTTGACGCGCAGGAGCACGAGTTCTTCGACTCGATCGAGGCCATTCGTGGCAGCGAGCACCTGTCACAGGAACAGCGGGACCAGTTGTTGGCCGTGATCGGTGGTTCCGTCCTCGCCGCCTCCGACGAGCGCATGGGCGGCGCCTATGAGAATCTGCCCGAGGTCGTCAGGGACACGATCGAGGGTCCGAGGATGCACAGTCCCACGTCGGAGTTGAGCAACGGTTACTCGCCTGACTGGGCACGGGACTTCGAGTCTCTGACGGAGATGTTCGAGAGCGCCAACCAGACGGCGAAGGAGGAGACCGGTCATCCGCTCCAGGGCGGCACGGAACTGTCAGCTCATGCGATCGGTACCGTCGCGGGCGCCGTTGAGAGCACGGACACCGGGGGAGCCGCGGAGGAGACCCTGCGAACCATGCTGGAGTTCGCCACGCAGAACACGGACGCCAACTACACCATCCTGACCGGTGAGTACCCGGACGGAGAGAGCTACCGGCACCCCGTGGAGTTCGTCGGTCCTGGAAGCCAGGCCGGGACTGACGAAGCGGCGTTGGTAGCTGCCCTGTTCAGCCATGACTGGGACCACGGGGGTGAAGCAGTCAGGGGACTGACGGACTGGATCGCCGAAGACGGTGGTTCAGGCGACGACACGATCAAGGAGCGAGCTGACCGGGCATTCGAGGGCCTGATCAACATCATCACCGATCCGGATGCCCAGGAAAAGCTCAGTAGCACCGAGTACGACGTGGTGGGCGAGGGTCCGGACGGAGAGGAGTTCACCTGGAGAAATGCGCCGATGGGACTCCTGAACCCGGAGATATCGGATAGTTTTGCTGGAATATTCGAAACATATATTGACGAATTCGCTGATGTTGTCGTCATGGATGGCGGCCAAGCCGCCAATGGCGAGGTGGAGACTGGTTACAGCGCAGGGCAAGGGCTGTCGATAGGCCTCACTGACCGCACTGCATTCACAAGCTTGATCGCAGGTGACGGGGAGGCCATGGGTCGCATGTTCGAAGCTGCCGAAAATTACACGCATGATAGTTTGTACGAATACTTTACCAACCCTGATGTAGCGGCCAATCAAGAATCAGCAAGGGCGGCCGGGCTCTTGTGGAACTCGGTGGGCTTTGGTATGGCTGATGCCGTGGATGCTCGTTTTGATGGGCATAATGATGCAATTCTGAAACATAATGTTTCTATGGGTTATGCTGTCGACATGATAGCGGCGGGGATTCCTGATGCCCGCGTTGCCGAGCCAGTCAAAATTTTTCTCAAGACGATGTTCACAGAAGAAACTTTGGATTCTGATATCACTCCACCAAGTGAAGAGCAGATGTATAACAATATTTCATACGCGCTTGATGCAACCCTCAGGGACACTGCCCTTGAGGCTTTCCATGACTCAACCAAGGAGGGTGGTGTAGATAGTACAGGCCAAGATGTTCCGAACATTCCGCATGAAATGATTGACGAAAATGGAGACTTCATTAGGGATTGGAGGGGGTGGGGCTTGGAGGGCGACGCGGCTCGCCCTCTTAGGGATGAAACGTGGAAAGAGGTGAAGGATCAAGATGTCCCTATCCCCTCGGAAGATTCCGACATGGAATCACATTTCGATAGCTTTGCGGAGGCAATGAAAGGCTCTATGCGCATTACAGAAGGAATGTGAATCATGAAAAAGAACAGGACAAGCCTACTTCCTGTGATGCTCATCGTGCCACTGCTGGTCTCGTGTTCCGTGTTTCCTGGCTGGGGAGAGCCGGGGGTTGACCATGTCGCGCTATCTGAAGCCCCCGAATCCCTTGAGATCCCGGCGAACGTGAGCTCTGTTGGTTGGAACTGGGGAGCTCCAGACGGAACGAGCATCAGGCACGTCAGCCCCATGCCCTACGGCCTGTCCGTATACATCTCCGACGGGGTGATCGGGGTGGGCGGAGAGACCGGGGAGGAGTTGTGGAGGTACAGGCGTCTGGGTGAAAACGCGACAAGCATGAGCGTTACCCCAGATGGGGAAACCGTGGTCGTGTCGTATAGTGCAAACGACGGAGATGCTGAGGGGGGAGAGGAGCCTCCCCCATTGCATGAGGTCGTGCTCCTTGACTCTTCCACCGGAGAGATCAAGGGAACTCATGTTGCAGAGTTATTTGGTATGCCCTTCATTGAAGAGAGGGTCTCCTCGCATACGTCAGTGGGTGAGCGGATAGGCGTCCTTTCCAGTGGTTCTCGGGTCATCTACCGAAACAATGATGATGGCGAATGGGAGGTTGTCTCCTTTGGTCTTGAAAATGACGAAGAACTGTGGAGTCTATCTCCAACTCAGAGTGATGGGAACGAGGACAGGGTTTTCGTCCCCAGGGATGCTGTTGTCTCGCGTGACGTGCTGATTCTATCTAGTACCTTCATGGACAAGAGTGTCGTAACCTCAGTTGATGCGGACGAGCCCCAAGACCACATGATTGCCCTGTTTGGAATCGACACTGAAACTGGATCTGAGCTATGGCGGCATGAAGTTGAAGTTCACGGGCCGGTATCGGCCAACCCGTTCGATGTTGGAGTTGAACAGGGCTCAGGAATGGTGGCAGTATCGGCCACGGGCTATGGCTCCGAAGAAGAGTTCATTCTGGATCCGGTGAGTGGGGAATCTCTCGCGGGTGCAGATTTCTTCACTGGCGAAGACGGCACGGCGTTTGGAATCCTTGAGGAAGCCGTCGTGAGCGTACGCGGCACCTCCAAGGGAGGAGGGACTGGAAGTCTCGAGGAGATGGAGTATGAGCATGAGTACTCCTATTCCGATCTGTCCGGCGAAGTCCAACACTCCGTAACCGTTCCCGCTTCGGAACCCCTGGACCGCTCGGACGGCAGCTTCACTCTGGCGCTGGAGGAATCGATCGCATGGCTCGACGTCAACGAGAGGAATACGGACGAGCTGTCGTGGAATCCAGCACAGTTGGTGGTCACTGATTGGGACAGCGGGGAATCGCGCGTCATCGATCTGGGAGTCGAAGTACAGAGGCGACCGGACGACGACGGGTTACGAGGTGTTGTTCCGGCGCTGGGTCCCCCGCCGGAGTCCATGCTCCTCGCCCCTGGCGCCCTAGTAATCACCGAGGATCCGAGCAAGGAGGAGTACGAGTCCCCCCGCCGTCTTGTCGGTCTTGTTCCCTGACCGAAGCCGGGAACCGGTGGCGGCTGGACCGATCACCGGTGCTCTCCGGTCGGGCGCGGCTTCCCGCGCATCGGCTGGCCTCCGTTCGTCTCCGCCTGTCGCACGGTACTGCTAGGCATGGGGGACACCTCACCCCCTGAAGGGATTTGCC
This sequence comes from Glycomyces fuscus, assembly GCA_002529455.1. Lineage (GTDB taxonomy): Bacteria > Actinomycetota > Actinomycetes > Streptosporangiales > Streptosporangiaceae > Nocardiopsis > Nocardiopsis fusca. Next base: position 151,562 of record NYMS01000058.1, on the reverse strand, counting down.
ATGCCCGATCTCAGCGAGTTCGCGGGTCTGCCCGTGGTCGAGTTCCCCGCCCGCGGCACGGAGGAGGAGCGGCTCGAACAGATCCGGGAGCAGGGCGGGGATCCTCACGCTCCCGCCTCCGTGGCCTGGCGGCTGCGGACCAGCGACGGCACCATGGTGATCCATGAGGAAGGGTGCGGGGAGCATGTCGCCCGTTTCCTGTCCATGGTGGACACCGAGCAGGTGAGGGCACTGGTCATCGGCGCCTGGGGCTATCCCTCCGATGGAGGCCCGGATGCTTTTCTGGAGGCGCTGATCGAACACGCCGACAAGCTGCCCAATCTGCGGTCTGTCTTCGTCGGCGACATCGATTTCGAGGAGTCCGAGCTGTCCTGGATCAGCCAGAGCGACCTGGCGCCGCTGGTGGCCGCCTTCCCCCGGTTGGAGGAGCTGACCGTGAAGGGCGCCGACGGTACAGAGGGTCGGCTCGGGCTGCACGTGCCCTCGCACGGCTGTCTGCGTTCCCTCACCCTTGAGAGCGGTGGTCTGCCCGGCCGGGTCGTGCGCGAGGTGGCGTCCTCGGGTCTGCCCGCGTTGGAGCACCTCGAGTTGTGGCTGGGGATGGAGGACTACGGAGGCAGCACATCCCCGGAGGATCTGGCGCCGGTGCTCTCCGGAGAGGCGTTTCCCCGACTGAGGTACTTGGGCGTGTGCAACGCCGAGAAGTGGGCCGAGTGGGTTCCGGTGCTGGCCGAGGCGCCCGTCGTCAAGCGACTGGATGTGCTCGACCTGTCCTTGGGCATCCTCACGAACGAGGGCGCCCAGGAGCTCATCGACCGGGCCGAGGCCTTCTTCGGTCTGCGCAAGCTCGACCTGCACCACCACTTCCTGAGTGAGGAGATGGAGGAGCGCGTGCGGGCCGCGTTCGCGGGGTCCAGGGTCGAGGTCGACCTGTCCGACCGGCTGGAGCCCGAGCAGGACGACGACGAGTACGAGCCCTACTACTACACCGCGGTGTCCGAGTAGCCGGACCGGGGCCTGCCGACCCGGGCCCCGCCCGTCCGGCCAAGAGGAGGCAAGGGCTGTGAGTCATCGGCCGTCGCTGTGTGTACCCGCGACCGGGTTGGGCAGTGGAATCCCGGTAGCGGAAAGACACGACACCGAGGAGGTTGTCATGGCTGAGCCCGAGAGCCCGCTCAAGGACAAGAACTACAACCTGGTCTGGGCCGTCCACCAGTCGCTGGAGAACGTGTGGCGCCTGGACGGCTACATCAAGGACGCCGAGAAACAGGGCGACGACGAACTCGCCCAGTGGTTCCGCCGGATCCAGGAGAACAACCAGAAGGCCGGCGAGCAGGGCAAGAAGATGCTCGTCGAGCGGATCAAGAAGGAGAACGGCTGAGGCACCGCGCGAGCGGTTCCACCAGCCGGGGCGGTTGACTCCGCCTGATCCCGGCCCCGAAAGGCGCCCCCGGTCCCGACCGGGGGCGCCTTTCCGTGTGCCGGGGCTCCACGCGCGGACCCGGCCCCGGCATCCGGTGCCGCACACGTGGCCGGCCCCTGCCGACGGAACCGGTGCCCGGTCCGACGGTTCCTCCCGGCGCCGCGCGTGTGGCCGCTCCCGGCCACGCGGCCGGTCCCTTCGCCCCTGGTCCGGCGTTCGCGCCGCGCGGTAGGAACGAGCGAGACGACTCCTGAAGACCCCGGGGAAGGGTGCTGTCCATGAGCGACGGGCGGAGAGACGAACGCCGGACTTCCGAGGCGTGGGAGGAGACCAAGGCGGAGTGGATCCACTTCCAGGTGGCCGGGCGCCGGAAGGACATGAGCGGGCGCTCGTGGTCCGAGTACCCCGTCCTTCCCCGGCCTCCGCACGAGGCGGACACCGGCGAACACCCCGAACTCCGCGGAAGGGCGTTCGCCGAGGTCCCCGAATCCGGCTGGCACGCCCTGGTCGCCTGGGCGGTCGGCCCCGAGCACGCCGTCCGGTGCCCGGAGCCGCGGGAGCCGCCCCCGGTGCACGTGACCTGCGAGACCGGCGGGAGGAGCTTCCAGCGGTGGGAGGAGAGGACGCGCACGGACCGGGCGACCGTCGACAGCGGCATCGACGACTTCCTGACGGACGCCGGGGTGCCGCACCAGCCGTGCGGGTACCGGTGGTTCGCCGAGCTGCCCGAGGGGATCCGCGACGGCGACCGCCTCTTCGGCTGGTTCTCGTCGCACCTGGCGTCGACGCTCGCGGACGAGCAGGACCCGCCGAGAACGCGCAGGGCCATGAGGCGCCTGGCCCGGCGCCTGTACGGGGACACCGGCCGGTACGCGCTCCCGGACACGCTCGGCGGGCCCTGACGGGAGGCGCGCAGGCGCTCGTGCGGGGGCGGCGACGGCCGCGGAGCGCGCGCCGCGCGTGTGGCCGCTCCCGGCCACGGCCGGAGGGCTCCACGGCCTGGTCCGGTGCCCCGATCCGCGGTAGGAACGGGCGGGACGGCTTCCACGACGGCCGGACCGGGCGCGCTTGCCGGTGCCGTTCCGCGGGACCGCGTCCGCACCGGGCCGAAACGTCCGGCCATCGTGTCACCAAGGGGAGGGAGGACCCGGTGAGAACGGCGTTTCTTCTCGGAGCGGCCGGAGCGGTCCTCCTGGTGAGTGCCTGCGCGGGTTCCGGAGGAGGACTTCGGGTGCCCACCTCCGGCGCGGGTCCTGACGAGGGCCACGGAGAGGCACAGCTGTTCGGAGTGCTCGGGGGCGAGACGGCGGACGGGACGGTGTGCTTCACCGTCGAACCGCCCGACGGTCCCGGACGCCTCCTCGTGGTGTGGCCCGAGGGCTACACGGCGCTCGACGACCCCCTGCGCGTCGTGGACGGGACAGGGGAGGTCGTCGCCACCGCCGGTGACGAGGTCGAACTCGTGGGCGGAACGGCCTCCGCCGAGGAGGGCGACATCGGGTGCGGTGGTGTCAGCGCGCCCGGGTGGCGTGCGGGAGGCGTCGTCTCGGCGGGATGACTCCGCACGCCCCTCCTGTCACCTGGGGCTGCCAGGCATGGGGAACACCCCACCCCCGGAGAGAGGGTCCCCAGGGCCGACCTCACCGGGTTCGCGGGCCTGCCCGTGGTCGAGTTCCCCGCCGACGGCACGGGGGAGCGGCTCGAACGGGTTCGGAAGCGGGGCGGCGGGCCCGTGTGGGACCTCACGCGGTGACGGACTCCACGAGGGCGCCGCGCTCACCGGGATCCTCGGGGCGCAACGCCCGGGACACCTCGACCAGGTCGGTGGCCGTGCCCGGCTCCGGGAGCAGGCTCGCCACCGTGCCGTCGTCGAGGCGGGTGCGCAGCTCGCTCGGGTGGCCGTCGGAGTGGTGCACGACCACCGCCTCCCCCAGGTCGCGGCACCGCGTTTCGGGGAAACCGCACCCCGAGTGCAGCCCGGAGTTCGCCGAACGCACGCCGTCCCAGGTCAGCACGTGCAACGCGTCCCCGTCCCCGTCGCGGTAGGTCAGACGCAGGCCGCCTTCCACCTCGTGCACCCGGGCCAGCGACCAGCCCGGGTGGTCCAGCACCGCGATGGTCTGCTCGAAGGACATGATCTGCGCGCGCGAACGCTCGTCGGCCGCCCGGGCGAGCAGCAGGTCGCTCACGGCGGGCAGCGCCGCGAGCAGGCCGGCGACCACCGCCACGGCGGGCAGCACCCCCGGCCGCCAGCGGTCGGACGGCCGGTCCGCCAGCATCGACGCGCCCATGCCCAGCGTCGCGACGGCTCCGGTCAGGAAGGCGGTGTTGGCGGTCGTCCCCCAGGGCAGCGGTCTGACCTCCGGGGCCAGGAACGCGACGACCACGGGCGTGGTCATGGCGGTGGCCGTCACCAGCGCGGCCGACGCGGAGGGGTGGTTCACGCCGGATCTCTCCAGCCACTGGGATCCCAGCCAGAACATGAGCAGGACGGCTCCGACGACCACCGGTGCGAGCAGCAGCACCCCCTGGCCCGCGCCGCTCCTCGTCAGGGCGCGCGCGGTGTCCCAGACCCCCACGGGGAACAGGGACATCAGGGGAGCCCCCACCAGGCACAGGGCGAGGATCGCGCCGACCGCGGCGACCCGAGGCCGGCCCGATGGTGCCCGTGGCAGCACACCGTCCAAGGCCGCATCATCCTCCCGGCGGGAGTGACACGTTACGCCTGTTGTGTCTTGGGATCCAGATGCGCAGGATGGGATTTCGGCTTGACCCTGACGGCCCCGGAGTCGGCGGTGAACCAAGAACCGGTGATCGGTTCCCCCGGCGGCGGTGAACCGCCGCCCTCGACGCCTTCCCTCCGCGCCCTACTCGCCCAGCTGGCGGCGGAACGGCCTGCGCGCGGCGTTGAACTGCGCCCAGGACGGGTCGAGCTGGCTGCGCAGCTTGACCTCCCCCTCGGACCAGTCCGTCAGCACGGCCTCGAACTCGGGCAGCGCACCCGAGTCCGGGTCCAGGTAGTAGCGGTAGTCGCGCCTGCCGCCCACGGTCTGGCGCATGAACAGCGCGCCGTTGTCCCCCAGCACACCCGAGATGCGGGCCTCCAGGTCGTCCAGGGCCGAGGCGGAGGCGCCGGTGGGCAGCTTGTCCTCGTCCGTGTGCGTGTACGGCACGACCACCTGCACGAACAGCGAGAACGCCGGGAAGTCGCGGCGGGTCAGAGGGTGGCGGAGCAGGATCTCCACCGCGCCCTGAAGCGGGATGCGCCCGTGCAGCGTCGCCCAGCCGCCCGAACCGCCGAGCATGTCCGCCATCTGCCGCACCACGGCGGGCATCGACGTGGGCGGCAGCGGGTCCAGCGGCGGCTCGTCCAGCGGCGCCGTCCTCCCGATCCACCGCACCCGGTCGTCCTCGCCCAGGGCCAGCAGGGTGACGTGCTCGGCCACGGCCGCGCGCGTGCTCTCGGGCAGGAACATGTTGTCGGGGTGGTACACGCCCACCTCGACCTTCCCCGTCGCGTGGTCGACCCGCATCGACACCGACACGTGCGACAGGTCGAGCTCGTGGTCGTCCAGGCTGACGGTGGAGGACAGCTGGTCGTGGTCGGCGGGCCGCACCGGCTGGAACAGCCACCGGGGGTCCTCGGGGGCCGAGCGCGCCCAGCGCTCGGACAGGATGCGCGCCTCCTCCGAGTCACCGGGGCGCAGGGTCAGGGCGTAGGCGGGGCCGTCGGTCAGCCGGGACGGGTCGTCCAGGGCGGCCAGCTGCTCCAGGAGCTTGCCCGGGTCCACGTCGGCCGACAGGTCGAGGTCCTCCAGGCCGCCGCCCGGCTTCGGGGCGCGGCCCACCTCCCACCCCATGTCCGGGTGGATCGCGTGGACCAGCGCGGTGACGCGCTCGGACACCTCGGAGGGCACGGACCGGTCCGACTCGACCGCGCTGGCCAGAGCCTCGCGCTCGGCGGGCCAGGCGTCCCAGAAGGCGGTGACTGAGGTGGTGGAGTCGGCGGAGCGGCGACGACGGAACAGAGCCATGCCCCGATTTTCGCAGAAGCGGACGACCACACTCGCCGTTCCGGTCAGGGCGTTGCCCATCCGAAAGCTCTTTCCCCGGACGTGGCCCGCGTCCCGCCGCCGTGCCGTGGCCGCGACCCCCCGCGGGCGCATACGCTGGACCCACTATGACTTTGCGTGTACTCGCCGCCATGTCGGGCGGGGTCGACTCCGCGGTCGCCGCGGCCCGTGTGGCCGAGGCCGGCCACGACGTCACCGGTGTCCACCTGGCGCTCTCCAAGAACCCGCAGTCCTACCGCACGGGCGCTCGCGGCTGCTGCACCGTGGAGGACTCCCACGACGCCCGGCGGGCCGCCGACGTCATCGGCATCCCCTTCTACGTGTGGGACATGTCGGAGGAGTTCGACCGGGAGGTCGTCCAGGACTTCGTGGCCGAGTACGAGGCGGGCAACACCCCCAACCCCTGCCTGCGCTGCAACGAGAAGATCAAGTTCGAGGCGGTGCTGGACCGGGCCGTCGCCCTGGGCTTCGACGCCGTGGCCACCGGGCACCACGTCCGCAAGGTCGACGGGCGCCTGGTGCGCAGCGTGGACGCGGCCAAGGACCAGTCCTACGTGCTGGGCGTGCTCAGCGCCGAGCAGTTGGAGCACGCGGTGTTCCCGCTGGGGGACTGCACCAAGGACGAGGTGCGCGCGGAGGCCGAGCGGCGCGGCCTTTCGGTGGCGGACAAGCCCGACAGCCACGACATCTGCTTCATCGCCGACGGGGACACGGCGGGCTTCCTCAACCGGCGCATCGGCGAGCGGCCGGGGCCGATCCGGGACGAGGACGGCAACGTGGTGGGCACGCACAACGGCTCGCACACCTTCACCGTGGGCCAGCGCAAGGGCCTGGGCCTGGGCGGGGCCGCCCACCCGCGGTACGTGCTGTCCATCGAACCGGTCGACAACTCCGTCACGGTGGGGCCGCGGGCGTCGCTGCGGGTGGACGCCATCACCGGCGTGCGCCCGGTGTGGAGCGGCAGCGAGCCCCTGACGGAGCCGACCGACTGCCACGTGCAGCTGCGCGCCCACGGGGAGGTCTACCCGGCGAGCGTGTGGCAGCGCGAGGGCGACGGGGGCCCCGAGCTGGTCGTCCGGCTGGCCGAGCCCGCCACCGGAGTGGCCACCGGACAGGCCGTGGTGGTCTACCAGGGGGACACGGTGCTGGGGTCGGCCACGATCTCCGCCACCTCCAGGGCCGGGGCCCGGGTCTGAGCGGACCGCCGGGGACGGGCGGCCCGGTGCGGCCGTAGTGGGCCGTGCCACCTGGTTCGCCGCCCGCGATCCCTTGCCGAACTTAGGTAAGGCATAGCATAGTTGCGGGGCGAGGTGAGGGGGCCTGCCCATGCCGGAGTTCGATTTCCTCGACGGCCAGCCGTTCTGGATCGTCTACTTCACGCTGCTCGGCGTGGTCCTGTGCCGTGCCCAGGCCACGTACTGGATCGGCCGCGGCCTGGGCGCCGGGGTGTCCCGCAGCCGCGCGGGCGCCAGACTCGGCCCCCGGCTGGACGCCGCCCGGCGGCGCATCGACCGCTACGGCGCGCCTGTGGTCACCCTGAGCTTTTGCACCGTCGGCGTGCAGACCGCCGTCAACCTCGCCGCGGGCGCCATGCGCATGCGCTTCCCGCGCTACCTCGCCGCGATGTTCGTCGGATCGCTGATCTGGGCGGGCCTGTGGGGCGTGGTCATCGGCGGCCTGGTGGGCACCTGGCTCTCCCTGTTCCTGGACTCGCCGTGGGCGGCCCTCGGCGTGGCCGCGCTCGCCGCGGCGGTCGTGGCCGCGATGGTGCTGCGCTCCCGCCGCTCCCGCCCCGCCGACGGGGTCCCCGCGGACACGGTCGAGGAGGCCTCCGGCGACCCCGGAGGCGCCGCCGACGGGGTCCCCGCCGACGCGCCCGGGGGCGGCGGCGCCGACACGCACCGCTCCGGCGCGTCCCACCGGTAGCACCCCCCGCCCGGCGTTGCCCTAACCTTGGGCGATGTGAGCGAACAGCACCCCTACCCCTGGCCCGCGGCGTCCTCCACCGGGGTCGGGTCCTGGCCGGGAGAGGACCCCGACGAGGCGATGCGCACCGTCCTCGGCGAACTCCCCGACCTGCCGCACCTGCCCGAACTGCCCGCGCGCGGCGTCGGCGCCGACATGGTCGGCCGCACCGGCGGCCTCCTGGTGGAGTTCCCCCTGGAGGTCCAGCCCAGCGGCTGGCGCGTCGCCGACAGCCCGGGGCGCGACCTGGGCCGCGCGGCCAGCCTCATGTCCTACGACCTCGACGCCCTCACCGAGCACGCCCACGGCTTCGCCGGCACCCTCAAGGTCCAGGTCGCCGGGCCGTGGACCCTGGCGGCGTCGGTCGAGCTGCGCAACGGGCAGCGCCTGGTCTCCGACCCGGGAGCCTGCCGCGACCTGGCCGAGTCCCACCTGGAGGGCGTCCTGGCGCACCTGGCCGAGGTCCGCAGGCGGGTCCCCGGCGCCCGGCTCCTCGTCCAGGTCGACGAACCCTCACTGCCCGCGGTCCTGTTGGGCTCCCTGCCCACCGCCAGCGGCTACGGCCGCCTGCCCGCCGTCGACCGGATGCGCGTCGAGGCCGCCCTGCGCATCCTCTTCGCCGCGATCGCCGACACCGGGGCCGTCCCCGCCGCGCACTGCTGCGCCCCCGGCGTCCCCGTCGACCTGCTGCGCCGCAGCGGCGCCCGGGCGCTGAGCCTCAACGCCCTCCTCCTCACCCGCGACCACGACGAGGTGGTCGGCACGGCCGTGGAGGCGGGCGCCGGACTCCTGCTCGGCGTGGTCCCCTCCACCGACGACGGCACGCCCGCGCAGGCCGCCCGAATGTCGGACCCCGCCGCTACCGTCGATCCTGTTCGCGAGTTGTGGAACCGGCTGGGATTCTCCCCCGACCTGCTCTCCCGCGCCGTGGTCACCACGCCCACGTGCGGGCTGGCGGGCGCCTCACCCGGCCACGCGAGGGCGGCCCTGAGCGCCTCCCGCGCCGGTGCCCGGGTCCTACGGGACGAGCCCCGCAGGTAGCGCCCGCAGCAGACGAGCACGAGAGCAGAAAGGTACCGAGTGAGCGCGCCCGACACGACCACCGACATCCCCGACGAGGTTCGCGCCCGGCACACCGAGCTGTGCCAGGAACTGGACGACCACAGTTACCGGTACTACCTGGGCACACCGGTGGTCTCCGACGCCGAGTACGACGCCCTCATGCGCGAGCTGGTCGGCATCGAGGACTCCTACCCCGCCCTGGCCACCCAGGACTCGCCCACGCAGAAGGTCGGCGCGCCCATCAGCGTCGACTTCGCCGCGGTCGAGCACCTGGTGCGGATGGAGAGCCTGGGCAACGCCTTCGACGTCGACGAGCTCAACGCCTGGGCCGACCGGGCCAGCGCCGAGGTGCCCGTCAGCGGTTACCTGTGCGAGCTCAAGATCGACGGCCTGGCCGTGGACCTGGTGTACGAGAGGGGCCGCCTCGTGCGCGCCGCCACCCGCGGCGACGGCCGCGTCGGCGAGGACATCACCCTCAACGTGCGCACCATCGGAGTCGTCCCCGAGCGCCTGGACGAGAGCGTGCGCCCCGCGCCCGAGCTGCTGGAGGTGCGCGGCGAGGTCTTCCTCCCGGTGGAGGACTTCGGCAGGCTCAACGAGCGCATCACCGCCTCGGGTGAGCACACCCCCTTCGCCAACCCCCGCAACGCCGCCGCCGGGTCGCTGCGCCAGAAGGACCCCCGCGTCACCGCCACCCGGCCGCTGTCGATGATCGTGCACGGTGTGGGCGCCTATGTTCCCGCCGGGGGAAGCGGAAGCGGCGGGAACGGCGTGCCGGACGGCGGCGAGGACGTGGCCTTCACCAGCCAGTCGCAGGCCTACCGGCTGCTGGGGGAGTGGGGGCTGCCGCTCAGCGACCGCTACAAGGTCGTCGCCACCATGGACGAGGTCCGCGAGTACGTGGCGTACTACGCGGCCCACCGCCACGAGCCCGCCTACGAGATCGACGGCATCGTCATCAAGGTCGACGACTTCGCCCTCCAGCGGCGCCTGGGCTCCACCAGCCGCGTCCCGCGCTGGGCGATCGCCTACAAGTACCCGCCCGAGGAGGTCACCACCCGCCTGCTCGACATCAAGGTGGGCGTGGGCCGCACCGGGCGCGTCACCCCCTACGGCGTCATGGAGCCGGTGGTCGTGGCCGGGTCCGAGGTCGAGTTCGCCACCCTGCACAACGCGCGCGAGGTCGAGCGCAAGGGCGTGCTCATCGGCGACACCGTCGTGCTGCGCAAGGCGGGCGACGTCATCCCCGAGATCGTCGCCCCGGTGGTCGACCGCCGCGACGGCACCGAGCGGGCCTTCGCCATGCCCGAGTTCTGCCCCGAGTGCGGGACCAGGCTCGGCCAGCAGAAGGAGGGCGACGTCGACCTGCGCTGCCCCAACGCCCGCTCCTGCCCAGGCCAGCTACGCGAGCGCCTGTTCTTCGTGGCCAGCCGCAAGGCCCTGGACATCGAGGCGCTGGGCTACGTGGCCGCCACCGCCCTCACCCAGCCGCTGGAGCCCGCCCAGCCGCCGCTGCGCGACGAGGGCGACCTGTTCGACCTCACCGTCGACATGCTGCTGCCCATCCGCACCCACGTGCTCGACCCCGACACCACCGAGCCCAAGACCGACCCCAAGACCGGCGAACCCAAGGTGGTGTCCTTCTTCGCCAACAAGAAGGGCGAGCCCAAGAAGACGGTCGAGAAGCTCTTCGAGCAGCTGGAGGAGGCCAAGTCCAAGCCCCTGTGGCGGGTGCTGGTGGCGCTGTCCATCCGGCACGTGGGCCCGCGCGCGGCCGAGGACCTGGCCCGCCACTTCCGCTCCATGGACGCCATCCGCGCGGCCGGCGAGGAGGAGCTGGCGGCGGTCGACGGCATCGGCCCGACCATCGCGGCCTCCATCCGCGAGTGGTTCGCGGTGGACTGGCACGCCGAGATCGTCCGCAAGTGGGCCGAGGCCGGGGTGCGCATGGAGGACGAGGACGACGGCTCCAGGCCGCGCCACCTGGAGGGGGTCACCGTCGTGGTGACCGGGTCCCTGGAGGGCTTCAGCCGCGACGGGGCCAAGGAGGCGATCGCCGAGCGCGGCGGCCGGGCCACGGCGTCGGTGTCCAAGAAGACCGGTTTCGTGGTGGTCGGCGACAGCCCCGGCTCCAAGTACGACAAGGCCGTCAAGCTGGGCGTGCCGGTCCTGGACGAGGAGGGTTTCCGCGTCCTGCTGGAGGCCGGCCCCGACGCGGCCGCGGTGAAGCGCATCAACCCCGTGCCGGAGAACACCAACGCCGACACCGCCGCGCCCGGGACCGAAGCCGAACCCGGAGCGGCCGAGGCCGCCGCCGACGCCTGAGGGCGGCGGACCGCACCCGCTGACCACGGCCGCGGGACCCCGGACGCACCGGGCCCGCGGCCGTGACGGACCCGCGTACCTTTTTGGGGTTCTCTCACCACACGTAGCCCCTCCTTGGTTAACTGATAGTCCCTGGCAAGCGACAGTTGGTGACGAAGCCACGTAAGGTGGACGGTAACGCCCGGAACGCGGGTGTATCCGAAACCAGGATTCGGTCATGAGGGGTGGCCGGATGCTGGGAACCCCGAGCAGGAGCGGCGGCACCATCCGGCGCCGCCGTACCCCACGGCCCCCTCGCGAGGACCAGGCATGAAGGATCCCAACAGCACACGGGACATCGGTCCCCGGGTCGGGACACCGCTCTGGCTGTACATGCTGGGCGCCACGGCCGCCGGGGCGGTCCTGCTCGTCCTCTCCGGCCTCGGGCTGGGCACGGACGAGCTGCGCGCGCTCGCCGTCGAACCGCTCACCTGGGTCCTGCTGTGCATGATCGTCGTCGGTGAGCTGAGACCCCTCTCCCTCCCCGGCCAGGCGCCCGGCGACGGCGTGCCCACCTCGCTGCCCTTCTCCCTCGCGCTGGTCATCCTCCACGGCCTGCCCGTGGCCGCCCTGGTCCAGGTGATCGCCACCTCCGTCTCCGGGTTCGCGCGCGGCCACGCCCCCCACCGCATCGCCTTCAACGCGGCCCAGTACACGCTCTCGCTCGGCGTCGCCGACGCCGTCCTGCGCCTCCTGCTGCCCGGAGCCGTCCAGGGCACGTGGCTGCCCGCCGCGGGCGAACTCCTGGCCGTCGCCCTCGCCGGCGCGGGCTACTTCGCGGTCAACCGCGTCCTGGTCCTGTGCGCGGTGGCCATGCACGAACGCGTCACCCTCCGACAGGTCATGTCCAAGGGCCTGCTCCAGCAGGTGCACGTCAACGGCGTCCTGCTCAGCCTCGCCCCGCTCGTGGTCGTGGCCGCCACCCACTCGGTGCTCTACGTCCCGCTGTTCGCCCTCCCGCTCGGCGCGCTCTACACGAGCGCCATGCTGTCGGTCAAACGCGACCACCAGGCCAACCACGACGAACTCACCGGCCTGGCCAACCGCAAGCTCCTCACCCTCCGCGCCCGCGAGGAGATCGCCCACGCCCAGCAGCGCGGCGGCAGCGTCGGCCTGCTCCTGCTCGACCTCGACCGGTTCAAGGAGGTCAACGACACCCTGGGCCACCCCACCGGCGACCGCCTCCTGCAGACCGTCGCGCGCAGGCTCACCCACAGCGTCCGCCCCGGAGACCTCGTCTCCCGCCTGGGCGGGGACGAGTTCGCCGTCCTGCTGCCCCAGGTCCGCGACAACCCCTCCGCGTGCGAGGTGGCCTTCCGGCTGCGCGGAGCCCTCGCCGAGCCGGTCCGCCTGGACGGCATGGACTTCGACCTCCAGGCCAGCATCGGCATCGCCCTGCACCCCCACGACGCGCCCGACTTCGCGCTCCTCATGCAGCGCGCCGACGTGGCCATGTACGTCGCCAAGGCCGACCGCACCGGCGTGGAGTCCTACGACCCCGGCAAGGACCGCAACTCCACCGCCCGGCTCAGCCTGTACACCGAACTGCGCCGCGGCCTGTCCGAGGGCGCCCTGGAGATGCACTACCAGCCCAAGGTCGACCTGGGCGACGAACGCCCCATCGGACTGGAGGCCCTCGCCCGCTGGCGCCACCCCAGCCGCGGACTGCTCACCCCCGAGGAGTTCATGCCGGTCGTGGAGCAGTCCAACCTGCTGCGCGCCTTCACCGGCCAGGTCCTGGACATCACCCTGGCCCGCGCGGCCCGCTGGCACGCCGAGGGCCTCGACCTGCCCGTCGCCGTCAACCTCGGCGTGCGCGAACTGCTCGACCCCGCGCTGCCCGCCACCGTCGCCTCCGCGCTGCGCGAGCACGGCGTACCGGCCGACCGGCTGGTCCTGGAGATCGGCGAGCACGCGCTGATCAGCGACACCGAAGCCGCCACCGCGGCCGTCCGGCGCCTACGCGACCTCGGCGTCGGCCTGTCCCTGGACGACTTCGGCACCGGTCACTTCACCCTCGCCCAGCTCGCCGGGCTGCCCCTGGACGAGGTCAAGATCCACGAGTCCTTCACCGCACGCCTGGTGGACCGGTCCGACAGCGGCCACACCGTCGTCCGCGCCGCCATCGCCCTGGTCAAGGCGCTGGGCATGCGCGCCACCGCCGAGGGCGTCCAGAACGGCGAACTCGCCCGCGCCGCCCGCGACACCGGCTGCCACGCCGCCCAGGGCCACCACTTCTCCGCGCCGCTGACCGCCCGGGAGGTCGCCGACTGGGTCGCCGCGCACAACGGCGGGACCGCGGCCGGAACCCGCGTCTGACCCGCGGCGCACCCCCGGAGCCGCCACCGGCGGGCGTCCGCGAGCAGTCGGGCCCCCGTCGGCCGACCGGCGCCGGGACCGGATCCGGCGCCATAGGATTGGTGGCGATAGTCCTTCCGCCGAAGAAACGGTTCGCATCCATGACCGCCATCACCCGCGATGAGGTCGCACACCTCGCCCGGTTGTCGCGGCTGGCGCTCGACGAGAGCGAGCTCGACACGCTCGCCGCCCAGCTCGGTGACATCCTGACCGCCGTGGCCAAGGTGCAGGAGGTCGCCCAGGGCGACATCCCGCCCAGCTCGCACGCCCTGCCGCTGACCAACGTCTACCGCCCCGACGAGGCCAGGCCCGGCCTCGCCCACGACCAGGCACTGGCCGGCGCCCCGGCGGTGGAGGACCAGCGCTTCCGGGTCCCGCGGATCCTCGGGGAGGGTGAGTAACCGGTGAACGACGTCATCAGCCTGACCGCCGCCGAGCTCGGCGAGGCCATCCGGGAGGGGCGGGTGTCCTCGGAGGAGGCCACCACCGCCTACCTGGACCGGATCGAGGCCGTGGACGGCGAGATCAACGCCTTCCTGCACGTGCGCCGCGAGACCGCGCTGGAGCAGGCCCGCGCGGTGGACGCCCGCCGCGCCGCCGGTGAGGAGCTGGGTCCGCTCGCCGGTGTGCCGGTCGCCCACAAGGACGTGTTCACCACCAAGGACATGCCCACCACCGCCGCCTCGAAGATCCTCGAGGGCTGGCAGCCGCCCTACGACGCCACCGTCACCGCGCGCCTGCGCGAGGCCGGGCTGGTCATCCTGGGCAAGACCAACATGGACGAGTTCGCCATGGGCTCCTCCACGGAGAACTCCGCCTACCAGGTCACCCGCAACCCGTGGGACACCGACCGCATCCCCGGCGGCTCCTCCGGCGGCTCCTCCGCGGCCGTGGCCGCGTTCGAGGCGCCCCTGGCCACCGGCACCGACACCGGCGGCTCCATCCGCCAGCCCGCCGCCGTGTGCGGCCTGGTCGGGGCCAAGCCCACCTACGGCGGCGCCTCCCGCTACGGGATGATCGCCTTCGCCTCCTCCCTGGACACCCCGGGCCCGTTCGCGCGCAACGTGCTCGACGCGGCCCTGCTCCACGAGGCCTTCTCGGGGCACGACCCGCGCGACTCCACCTCCATCGACGCCCCGGTCCCGCCGGTCGTGGACGCCGCCCGCCTGGGCGACATCGACGGCCTGCGCGTGGGCGTGGTCAGCGAGCTGGACAGCGACGGCTTCCAGCCGGGTGTGCGCCAGCGCTTCCACGAGACGCTGGAGCTGCTGGAGTCCCTCGGCGCGAAGATCGTGGAGCTGTCCTGCCCGAGCTTCGACGCCGCCCTGTCGGCGTACTACCTCATCGCGCCCAGCGAGTGCTCGTCCAACCTCGCCCGCTTCGACGCCATGCGCTACGGCCTGCGGGTGGGCGACGACGGCACGCGCAGCGCCGAGGAGGTCATGTCGCTGACCCGGGCCCAGGGCTTCGGCCCCGAGGTCAAGCGCCGCATCATGCTGGGCACCTACGCCCTCTCGAGCGGCTACTACGACGCCTACTACGGCAGCGCCCAGCAGGTGCGCACACTGATCAAGCGCGACTTCGACGCCGCGTTCGAGAACGTGGACGTGCTGGTCTCGCCGACGACGCCGACCACGGCGTTCCCGATCGGCGAGCGGGCCGAGGACCCGATGGCCATGTACCTGGCCGACCTGTGCACGATCCCGTCCAACCTGGCCGGGAACGCGTCGCTGTCGGTGCCGTGCGGCCTGGCCCCGGAGGACGGCCTGCCCGTCGGCTTCCAGATCATGGCCCCGCCCCTGGCCGACGACCGCACCTACCGGGTCGCGGCGGCGGTCGAGCGCGCGCTGGGCGAGCGCGACGGCGACCTGCTGGCCCGCAGCCCCTACGCGGTCGTCCGCTAGGAGCCAGCGGCCGCGGCAGTGGCATCCGAGCGCCCGCCGTCCCCGGGGAGGGACGGCGGGCGCCGCGTTGTCGGCGTCCGGGAGCCCCTGGGTTCCGCCAGCGGCTCCGCGCGCTTCGGAGGAGAGGCCGCCGGGTTCCGGCAACCAGCGGGGCGTTGTCCACAGGCGGAATCCTGGCTGGTGGGGCGTCCGCACGCGGCTCTAACGTGGATATCGGGGGGTCCCCGGGGCTTCCCGGTTTCGTGCTGCCCTCGCGTCGTTCCGGCGACGGTCATGGGCGCCAACGCCGAGGGCCCGCCCCGGAACTGTTCCGGGACGGGCCCTCGGCCACGGCCGCCCCGCGGCGGCCGGAAGGGGGACTAGCCCTCCAGGTCCTGGCCGTTGGCGGCCTTGCGCCTGCGGCTCAGGTAGATGGCGCCGCCACCCGCGCCGAGCGCGGCCACACCGGCGGCGACCAGGCCCGCGAGCGCGCCACCGGTCACCGGCAGGGTCGGCTCGTTCCGGTCGTCGGCGGGCTCGGACGGCTCGTCGGAGGGCTCGGAGGGCTCGTCGCTCGGGGACGGCTCCGGGCTCTCGGGCTCACTCGGCTCGGGGGACTCCGGCTCGCTGGGCTCGTCGGTGGGAGGCGTGGTCTCGCCGCCGCCGGTCCAGGAGACCGAGGCCGAGGCGGAGACGGTGACCTCGCTGTCCTCGGCGGTGATCAGGGTCTGGGTCGGCTGGTAGTCCTCCTCGCCCTTGAACAGGCGGCCGGACCGCACGGTGGCCGTGGTCTCCAGGGAGAAGGAGGCGGTCCCGTCCGCCGCGCCCTCCGGAACGGCCAGTCCGACGGTGTCGCCGTTGTTGACCGTGCTGACGGGCTGGCCGCTCTCCAGGTCGACCAGCTGGACCTCGACGCCCTCGGGGGCCTCGACCCTGACCTCGATGCCGTCCTCGTCACTGGTCTCGACGAGGAACTCACCGATCGTCTCGCCCGCACTGCCGGAGGCCTCGTGCGGCGTGATGCTGAGCGTGGGCTCCGGCTCCTGCTCCAGTTCCACGGCCTCCTCCACCAGGTAGCGGTAGACCTTGGTCACCGCACCGGAGTCGACCCTCCCGCTGACGTCGGAGTTCGCGGTGACCCGGGACAGCTCCATGCCGTTGCTGAAGTGCCAGATCGCGGCCTGCGTGGCGGTCAGGGCCTCGGCGTCGGTCAACGCCCTCACCTGGGCCGCGGCGGCCAGGTCAGCCGCGCTGATGCTCGGGTAGCTGTTCTGGAGGACCCAGTGGACCTTGCCGGGTGCGGCGAAGTCGCCCTTGCCGGGATAGTTGGCCCACTCGTCCTCCAGGTACCAGGCCTGGTCGACGATGTCGGTGCTGAAGTCGATGCAGTAGGCCGTGAGAACGTCGCCGTTCTCCAGGCGCAGGTCGAACAGGCTGGCACCGACGGGGTCGGCGCCCTGCATGGTCACGATGTGACCGTTCTGCGCGGTGGCGGGGTACTGGGCGCGGACGGAGCCCTCGTAGGTCTCCACCGGGTCGGCGGAGGCCGGGGCGGCGAGCCCGAAGGCGAGGAACGCGGCGGCGGAGGCGGCGAGAGTCGCGCGCCCGACGGAATGGGGGAGGGACACGTACGTCACGTCTTTTCCTGTGGGGATGTCACGGTGCCAACCGAGCCGTTCACCATGGACGGCCGCCGTGCGGCGGCCGGTGGCGGTCGGCTGCTGGGGGTGGCCAGGTCAACAGCGGTGTGCGGAGTGCCACGGAGGGGCGGGGACCGCCCGGCCGAGGGGAGACCCCTCCGGGGCGGTCGGTTGCGGGGACGGATCCGGACCCGAGTCCGGGCCACAGCGGAAAGCTGTTAGTACCAGTCCGATATTAGCGATAGGTCCTGTCCCCTCCAACCCCGTGTAAACCGGGACCGTGTACCGGGCCCGAGGGGAATCGAGGGGCGTGCACAGAGAGGACGCCGAGTTCCCGTTCCGGGTTGTCCACAGGTGGAAACCGGATCTGGTGCCGCGTATTCGCGCAGGTCTAACGTGGATAGCGGGGGGTCCCCAGGGGCTCCGGTCTCGTGCTGCCCGCACGCCGGTGCGCCGGACCCGCGCGCGCCCTTCGCGCACCAGCCGCACGGCGGCGGTCGGCGGCGGCCGGGGACGCTCCCGGACCGTCATCCCCGGTTCACCGGACTTTCTCCGCCCGTCCTCGCCCGTCCACCTCTCGCTCCGGCTCCACCGGGTCCGGTCCCCGCCCGTCCGGTCTCCCCGGCACCCGCACTCCCTCGGGGTCGGCCCCCACCCGCCCGGCCTCCACGGCTCCGCATCTCCTCCGGGGAGGGGAACCGGGGCGAAGAGTGCCCTTCGGACGTCATGTTCTCCCTGGTCCACGTGGCCCCCTGCTGATGCCCCACACCCTGGTCCTGGGCCTCTGGCCGGGCTGGCCGCACCGCCGGTACGAGTCCGTCATCCCCTCGCTCGTGCTGCACTGCTGCAACAACGGACTGGTCGCGGCCATCGCCCTCGGTGTGCTGTGACACCGCGGCGGGTCGGGTCACCGGCGCGGAACGCGAAGGGCCCGTCCCGTGGTCTCCCACGGAACGGGCCCTCAGGCTCCGCCGTCCTCGGACGGCGGGAGGGGGGCTAGCCCTCCAGGTCCTGGCCGTTGGCGGCCTTGCGCTTGCGGCTCAGGTAGATGGCGCCGCCACCGGCACCCAGGGCGGCCACACCGGCGGCGACCAGGCCCGCGAGCGCGCCACCGGTCACCGGCAGGGTCGGCTCGTTCCGGTCGTCGGCGGGCTCGGACGGCTTGTCACTGGGCTGCTCGGCCGGGGTGCTCGGCTCCGGGGACTCCGGGGTCTCGGGCTCGCTGGGCTCGGGGGACTCCGGCTCGCTGGGCTCGTCGGTGGGGGGCGGGGTCTCGCCGCCGCCCACGGTCCAGTCGGCCGAGGCGGACGCGGACACGCTGGTCTCGCCGCCCTCGGCGGTGATCAGGGTCTGGGTCGGCTGGTACTCCTCCTCACCCTTGAACAGGCGGCCGGTGGCGACGGTCGCGCTGGTCTCCAGGGTGAAGCTGGCCTGGCCCGCCTCGGCGTCGGCCGGAACGGAGAAGCCGACGGTGTCGCCGTTGCCGACCTCGGTGACGGGCTCACCGTTCTCCAGGTCGACCAGCTGCACGCCCTCAGGGGCTTCCAAGGCGACCGGGATGGCGCTGGCGTTGGTCTCGATGAGGAACTCACCGACGGTCTCACCGGCGGTGCCGGAGGCCGTGCCCGGGGTGATGCTCAGGGCCGGGGCGGGCTCGGCGGTCTGCGGCATCTCCTCGGCGTTCTCGACCAGGTAGGCGTAGACCGCCTTGATCGCCTCGGAGTTGCCCTGCTCCTCGAGGTTCACGCCGTTGCTGAAGTGCCAGATCGCGGCCTGCGTGGCGCCCAGGGCGTCCCGTTGGCTCAGACCCTCGACACCGGCGGCCGCGCCCAGCTCCTCGGCGGTCTTGGCCGGGTAGGCGTTCTGGAGGATCCAGTGGACCTTGGCGGGTGCGGCGAACTCGCCCTTGCCGGGGTAGTTGGCCCAGTCGTCCTCGCGGTACCAGGCGTCGCGCTGGATGTTGGTCTCGAAGTCGATGCAGTAGGTCGTCAGGACCGTGCCGTCTTCGAGCTCCAGGTTGAAGAGGCTGGTGCCGATGGTGCCGCCGCTGGTGGCGACGTCCGTGCCGTTTTCGGCCTTGTTGGCGTACTGCGCGCGGGCGGAGCCCTCGTAGGTCTCCGCGGGGTCCGCGGCCGCGGGGGCGGCCAGGCCGAAGGCCAGGAACGCGGCGGCGGTGGCCGCCAGGCCGGTGCGGCCGACGGTGCGGGGGAGGGAGGAGTTACTCAAATTGTGTCCCGGTGTGTTCTAGGGGTAACCGGATGGGAAAAATGCCTGCCCAAAGGACGACGGGAACCGATGGGACGGACAGCGGTGGCCACGGCGCGACGGTCGCCGGGAAACCCGGTGCCGCCTGCTGCGTTCACCCGTTCCGGGGGGTCACCACGTGGGGGTCGGATCGTGGCGCCGTGTGGGGTGGCGCGATCTTCCGATAGGGCTCGCCGTGACACGGGAGCCGGTCGCGCTCGCCGTGGGGTGCCAGCGCTCGCCTGATACTAGCGATCCCCTTAGCCACTTCCAAGCTGGTTCGCGGAAAATGTGACCAGATACGGGCAGGAAAAAATTCCTCGCAGGTAGATCCGCATTATGCCCAAAAGCTATGCAACGAAAGCGGGAGTTCCGCGTCCCCGGACCCCGTCAGTCGCGTCGCTTGCGTCCCACAACCAGGATGATCAGGCCGGACACCACCAGAGCACCCGCGATGACCAGCAGTCCGGACAGCCAGGTCCCGGTGAGGGCCAGATCGTCCTCAGGGATTCGGTCCTCCGCCGGAGGAGTTACCTCCTCCGTGGGAACCTCCTCCTGAACGGCCTCGCCAAGGGCGGAGGGCTCCTCCTCCGGCGCGGGCTCGGGGCTCTCCCCGGTCGCTGGCTCCTCGGACTGCTCCGGGTGCCACGTGAACGTCGCGGTGGCCGAACTCGTCGCCGAACCGGCCTCAGCGGTCACCAGCGGACGGGTGCGCACGCCGTCCCGGCCGGTGAACAGGCGCCCCTGCGGCAGCGGGAGGTCCTGGCCGTGCAGGTGCAGGGTCGCCACGCCCGCCGGAACCGCCGGGTCCACGTCCAGGAAGACCTGCTCGCCGTGGCTCGTCTGCGTGACCTGCTCGCCGTCGGCGTCGACCAGCCACGACGCCGGGGCGCCGCGCACCGACACCGACACCGGCTCCTCCCCGGAGCTGTGCACGGTCAGCGGGCCCAGCGGCTCCTCGGGGGCGACCGCCTCCACGTGGGACGGGGCCACCTCCAGGGACCGGGAGGCGGTGTTGTCCGCCGCGGCCGCGCTGCCCTCCACCAGGAGGTCGTACAGGGCCACGACCGCCGGATCGTTGGCGTCGGGGTCCGGTTCCACCCCGTCGAGCACGTGCCACAGGGCGGCCTGGGTGCCCGCGATCGCCCGGGCCTCGTCCAGCGGGGCCAGGCCCGCGTCCTCCAGCAGGGACGTCAGGCCGACCGCCGGATAGGAATGGGAGACGATCCAGTTCGCCTGGTCCGCGGGATCCGTTTCCTGGGGGGTTTCGGCCCACTCCGGACTGTCGGACCACGCTGACTCGACGTAGGCGGCGTACGGGTGGACCTCCTCGTCCGCGGTCACCGTGTAGGCCCGGACCGAGGCGTGCTCGGCCACGCGCAGACTGAACAGCGCGGTGTCGACCTCCCGGCCGTCGGCGAGCACGAGCGCCGCGCCCTGGACGGGGTCGCGGTCCACACGTGAGAAGTCGTCGGCACTGGCCGCGGGTGCCCCGAGCAGGGTGCCCACCAGGGCCGAAGAGGAAAGCAGCGCGGCGTACCGACGCAGGATGCCGGACATGCTCGTGCGCTCCCGTGAGAAGGCGGCGGCCACGGTGCGGGGCCGCCGGCGAAATCGTCTTCCTGGGTCACCCAGACTAACGGTCCGACACCCCGGGTCATCGGACATTCCCCTGACAGCGTCCCAATCGTGTACTGGCCGTGATGTCCGGTGGCCTGCCCGTGACTCCGGTGTAGGGCACCCCACTCCCGCGCGCTCGGTAGGCTGAGCTGGAAGGTATGTCCTCTACGGAAGCGGGTTTGCGGCGATGGCCCACGCGGTAACTCCTAGCCCTGCCACGAACAGCGGTCCTGCGCCGGTGGCCTACGAGCAGGCACTGGCCAAGTACGAGCCCGTGCTCGGCCTGGAGACCCACATCGAGTTGGGCACCGCCTCCAAGATGTTCTGCTCCTGCCCCACCGCGTTCGGAGCCGCCCCCAACACGCAGGTGTGCCCGGTCTGCCTGGCTCTGCCCGGCTCCCTGCCGGTCGTCAACGAGAAGGCGGTCGAGGGCGCCATCCGCCTGGGCCTGGCGCTGAACTGCTCCATCGCCCCCTGGGGCAGGTTCGCCCGGAAGAACTACTTCTATCCGGACATGCCGAAGAACTACCAGATCTCCCAGTACGACGAGCCGATCTGCGTCGACGGCCACCTCGACGTCACCGTCGACACCCCCGACGGCCCGCGCGTGTTCCGCGTGGACATCGAGCGCGTCCACATGGAGGAGGACACCGGCAAGACCGCCCACGTGGGCGGGGCCACCGGCCGCATCCACGGCGCCGACCACTCCATCGTCGACTACAACCGCGCGGGCATCCCCCTGCTGGAGATCGTGACCAAGCCCGTCACCGGCACCGGTGACCTGGCGCCCCTGGTCGCCCGCGCCTACGCCGCCGAGCTGCGCGACCTGGTCCGCTCCCTGGGCATCTCCGACGTGCGCATGGAGGAGGGCTCCATGCGCTGCGACGTCAACGTCTCCATCAACGTGCGCGGCGCCTCGGAGTGGGGCACCCGCAGCGAGACCAAGAACGTCAACTCGCTGCGCTCGGTCGAGCGGGCCGTGCGCTCGGAGATCGAGCGCCAGGCGGGCGTGCTCGACGCCGGGCAGAAGGTCGTGCAGGAGACCCGCCACTTCCAGGAGAACACCGGCCGCAGCATCTCCGGCCGCTCCAAGGAGGAGGCGCAGGACTACCGCTACTTCCCGGACCCCGACCTGGTCCCCGTCGCGCCCTCCGAGGAGTGGGTGGAGGAGCTGCGCGCCACCCTGCCGGAGCTGCCCGCCGCCAAGCGCGCCCGCGTCCGCGCCGAGTGGGACCTCAGCGACACCGAGCTGCGCGACCTGGTCAACGCCGACGCCATCGACCTGGTCGCGGCGACCGTGGCCGAGGGCGCCCCGTCGGCCGAGGCGCGCAAGCTGTGGCTCAACGAGCTGTCGCGCCGCGCCACCGAGCAGGAGGTGGAGCTGGCCGCCCTGCCCATCACCCCGGCGCAGGTCGCGCGCGTCATCGCCCTGGTCGCCGAGGGCACGCTCACCAACAAGCTCGCCCGCCAGGTGGTGGAGGGCGTGCTGGCCGGTGAGGGCGAGCCCGACGCCGTGGTCGAGGCCCGCGGCCTCAAGGTGGTCAGCGACGACGGCGCGCTCGGCGCGGCCGTGGACGAGGCCATCGCCGCCAACCCCGACGCGGCCGACAAGGTGCGCGGTGGCAAGGTCGCCGCGGCCGGTGCCCTGGTGGGCGCCGTGATGAAGGCGACCCGGGGCCAGGCCGACGCGGGACGCGCCCGCGAGCTCATCCTGGCCAAACTCGGCGTGGGCTGATCCGCTCCGGCGGCCTCCGGCACCGGTGTCCCGCACCGGTGCCCCTCGCCCGTCCCCTGCGGCGTGCGCGTTCGGCGGGAGGCCGCCCGCAGCGGCCGCTCCAGGGGAGGGCTGTACCCTTCGTTGCCCGGTTCGTCCCGTTCTGTCGGTGTGGGGTGGCACCCTGTACGGGAGCCGGGCGGGCGGGAGTGACGTCCGGGGCCGCGCCGCGCCCCGAGCGGGGGGGCCGGTGTCCCGCGGGGACCGCGGCGCGCCGGGAGGGTACCGGGCGAACAGGACACGGCCCTCACCGTGGGTGACGGTTCCGTCGTCATCTCTCATCCGGTCCTCAATCGCTGTGTGACCTTGGTTGCGTAGGGTTGCGACGCACGGGGACGTGTACGGTCCCCCGGGCCGTTCCGCCACCGGGCCCGTCCCAGTCCCGCGAGATCCTGGGCGGCAGACGCGGTGCCGGGTGCTGTGCCGCGCCCGGACTCGAACAACGCGAGGTGGGTGCTCCATGTCCGAGGAGAGAGCGTGACCGCGGCAGGACGCCGCGGCGACCGCGACGCGCCCACTGGGAGGTCGGTGATGGGAACCCGGGCACGCCGCCTGTGGGTCGTGGCGCTGGTCGCGCTGTTCCTGCTCTACGCCGTGGGGACCCTCATCCCCTCGGCGCAGAGCAGCGTGACCGCCGCGCTCGGCGAGTGGCCCACGTCCGTCGCGGCCGGTGCCGCCGGACTGTCCCTGCTCTACGCCTCGCGCCGCTGGGCGGCCACCGGCGCCGACCGGGGCGCCCACGCCGACGGCGCGGACGGACCCGCCGCCCTGCGCCACCTCGGCTTCGCCGCGCTCGCCTGGTGCGCGGGTGGCGTCGCTCACGGTCTGATCCGTCTGTTCAGCTCCGCCTCGGTCCTGTCGCTCACTCTGGGTGACCTCTTCGCCCTCGCGGCCCTGCCACTCTTCGTGGTCGGCTTCACCAAGTTCGCGCCGTGGCCGGGCGGCCTGCGGACCGCCCTGCGGCACGTCACCGACAGCTACGTGTGCGCCGCCGCGGTCTTCTCCGTGGTGTGGCTGCTGCTGTTCTCCCCGCTCTACCAGGAGCTCGGGGAGGGCGCCGGGTTCCTCGGCTTCGCCCTGGTCTACCCGGTCGCCGACATCGTCGTGCTGTGCCTGCTCGTACCGCTGGTCTTCATGTCGCCGCACAGCACGCGGCGCGCGGTGCTGGTGGCCATCGGCGCCCTCATCGTCATCGCCGGGGCGGACATCCTCGGCGCGCTCACCCGCCTGACCGGCCCCCCCTTCCTCGGCGGGGTCGAGCACCCGGTCAGGTTCCTGGGCTTCGCCCTGCTGGGCGCCCTGCCGTGGCTCGTGGAGCACCGGCCCGGCACCGACCCGCGCCGGATCACCGGCCGGGGCCTGTACCGGTTCGCGCCCGAGCTCGCCGCGGTCGGCGCCGTGTTCGCCGCCGCCGTGGTGCTGACCGTGGCGGGGGTCCGCCTGCCCGGGGTGGCGCCGGTGCTGCCGATGGCCGCGGGCACCGCCGTGGTGGTGCTGCTGATCCGCGTGGTGGGCATGCTGGAGGAGAACGCCACCCTCTCCCGCATGGTGCGCAACCGCGAGGTCCACTTCCACGAGCTGGCGCGCAACAGCGGTGACGTCATCCTCGTGCTGGACCGCGACGGCGGCGTGAACTACGTCAGCCCGGGCACGGCGGAGGCCTTCGGCTACCGGCTCGACGACGTGCTCGCCGCCCCGGTCACCGCGCTCGTCCACCCCGAGGACCTGGGGCGCACCAGGGCGGTCACCGACCTGTTCACCGAGCGCGGCGCGCAGGGCGTGCACATGCGGCTGCGCGTACGGGCCGCCGACGGGACCTGGCGGCACACCGAGTCCACCATCTCCCTGTACGAGCAGCCCGGCGAGCCCGACCGGCTGCTGGTGACCACCCGCGACATCAGCGCGCAGGTGGCGCTCCAGGACGAGGTGGAGCACCTGACGTTCCACGACGGTGTGACCGGCCTGCCCAACCGGGCCTACCTGGAGGAGCGGGCCAGCGACGTGCTGGCGCACCGGTCGATCAACGAGGAGCCCGGGGGCGAGGTCGCGGTGATCTTCCTGGACCTGGACGGGTTCACGGCGGTCAACGACTCCGCCGGGCACGTGCGCGGCGACCACCTGCTCGGCCAGGCGGCCCGCAGGCTGCGCGGCGAGGTGGACTCCGACGCGACCCTGGCGCGCTGGGGCGGCGACGAGTTCGCGGTCCTGGTCGAGAACGTGCCCCGGGCCCAGCGGGTGGTGGACCTGGCCGAGCGCCTGGGGCGGGTGATCGCCTCGGAGCCGTTCCCGGTCGCCGACCGGGACATCATGCTGACCGCCAGCATCGGCGTGGCCTTCGCCGAACCGGTCACCGACAGCGGTGAGCTGCTGCGCAACGCCGACGTGGCCATGACCCGCGCCAAGGAGCGCGGGGCGGGCCACGTGGAGGTGTACGCCGCCCACATGCACGACACGGTGGTCTCACGCCTGGAGCTCCAGATCCGCCTGCGCGAGGCGCTGGCCAAGGAGGAGTTCTTCCTGGAGTACCAGCCCGTCGTGGACCTGGGCAGCTCCCAGGTGACCTCGGTGGAGGCGCTGGTGCGCTGGAACCGCGACGGCGAGACGATCGGTCCCGAGGCCTTCATCGGCGCGGCCGAGGAGTCGGGCCTGATCGTGCCGCTGGGCGAGCGGATCCTGCGCGAGGCCTGCGGGAAGGTCGCGGTGTGGCGGGTCTCGGACTGGGACATCGGCCTGTCGGTGAACCTGTCGGTCAAGCAGGTGCTGTCGCCGCGCTTCGTGGAGTCGGTGGCGGGGATCCTCGCCGAGTCGGGGCTCCCGGCCGAGGTGCTGACCCTGGAGGTCGACGAGGAGGTCCTGCTCGACGACGGCGGGGAGGCCGTGCAGCGCCTGGGCGAACTGCGCGAGCTCGGTGTGCGGCTGGCCATCGACGACTACGGGATGGGCTACGCGTCGCTGGCGCACCTGCGCAAGCTGAGCGTGGACGCGATCAAGATCGACCCGTCGTTCGTGGCGGACCTGGGCCGCGACGACACGGTCACGCTGCTCACGCACACGATCATCCAGCTGGGTCGCGACCTGGGCGTGCAGGTGGTGGCCGAGGGCATCGAGCGCCCCGAACAGCTGGAGCAGCTGCGCGCGATGGGCTGCGACCACGGCCAGGGGTTCCTGGTGGCCCGGCCCATGCCCGCGAGCGGCGTGGAGTCGCTGGTCGGCGGCGAGGCCGGAGTCAGCCTCTGAACACATCCGCACAGGAGCGGCATAATTGGACGTTACGCCTTCTGCCTGCGGAGATGGCGACACGACCGTTAATTTTCCGTCATGCCCTCATAAGAACACGAACTCCCTGTCGATCTCATACGCAACGACCCCAAGTTCGCCGCTGAGCTCCTCCAGGAGGTCACCGGGAAGCCGCTGCCCGAGCACACGCGGGTGCGCTGTGACGCTTCCGAGGCGACGCGGGCCGCTCCCTCGCAGCTGATCACCGACTCGTTCGTGGTCTGCGAACGGCCGCCGCTGCCGCACGAGAAACAGGACGAGCCGGTGCCGGTGCCGGGGATCATCGCCGAGCCCCAGAACGAGTGGGACCCGCGCAAGCCCTACACCTGGCCCTGCTACGTCGCCAACATCCGCCATCGGCTCAGGTGCCCGATCGCGCTCCTGGTGCCCACCCCGACCACCGCCCTCGCGAAGCGCTACGCCCCGCCCGTCGACCTGGGCTGCGGGGAGATCCGCCCCGTGGTCCTGGCCATGGACACGCTCACGCCCGTCACCGACCAGAGCGCGGCGGCGGCGCATCCGGTGCTGACCATTCTCGCTCTGGCCTCGAACCCGACGGATGACAAGGACGCCCTCGAAGCCCTGTCCGTGGCTCTGAAGAGCCTCGATGCGTCCGCGTCGTCGCTGTACTCTGACTATGTGCTCGCGGCACTGTCCGCGACCGCTCTAGGAACTCTGGAGGAGATCATGGCCGTGCGTGACTATGATTTCCGGACCGAGCTGATCGGCCGTCCCTACCGAGAGGGCCGGATCGAAGGCCGGATCGAGGCGATCCCGGGGGTGCTGGACGCCCGGGGGATCGCGGTGTCCGACGAGGTGCGCGACCGGGTCACCGCGTCCTCGGACCTGGACGAACTGGACCGGTGGGTCCACCGGTCGGCGAAGGTCGACAACGCGGAGGACCTCTTCCTCTGAGCGGGCGGAAGGGCGTGCGCTGCCCGCGCACCCGTCCCACTCCGCGGACCCCCTACGCCCACTGTGCGGTGTGCGTCACACGCGACCGGGGTGGCTTGTCAGGATCCTCCCAGTTCACAGGGGGTGTCGCGTTCTCAGGTGAGGTCGCATTCTGACACTGGCGTCTCAATTATCGAGACAATATGTCGTTCTGGTTGACGGGCGGCCTCTCCGTCGGCCAATGTGGTGATCGTGCAGAGCAACTCCCTGATTCTCGTACTTGGTCGGCGCGCAGCCCGCTGAGTTTCTTCTGCTGCGCGCCACCCCTCAACCGCCGTAGGCGGTGGGGGTTTTTTTATTGCCACACCAGGCCCAGAGTCAGACCCACCAGGCCAGAGCCCCCGTGCCGCTCTGACCCTCGCTGAAGGATCGTGAGATGACCGAGCAGATGACCGGCGCCCAATCGCTGATCAGGTCGCTGGAGCAGGTCGGCGTTGACACTGTCTTCGGGATTCCCGGCGGCGCCATCCTCCCCGCCTACGACCCGCTCTACGACTCCGCCAAGGTGCGCCACATCCTCATGCGCCACGAGCAGGGGGCCGGCCACGCCGCCGAGGGCTACGCCTACGCCACCGGCCGCCCGGGGGTGTGCATGGCCACCAGCGGACCCGGCGCCACCAACCTGGTCACCCCGCTCGCCGACGCGCACATGGACTCGGTCCCGATGGTCGCCATCACCGGCCAGGTCGCCTCCCCGATGATCGGCACCGACGCCTTCCAGGAAGCCGACATCTGCGGCATCACCATGCCGATCACCAAGCACAACTTCCTGGTCAAGGACGTGCGCGAGATCCCGCGGATCGTCGCCGAGGCCTTCCACATCGCCTCCAGCGGACGTCCCGGCCCCGTCCTGGTCGACATCTCCAAGGACGCCCTGCAGAGCTCCGCCGAGTTCGTCTGGCCCGAGCGCCTCGAACTGCCCGGCTACCGCCCGGTCACCAAGCCGCACGGCAAGCAGGTCCGCGAGGCCGCCCGCATGATCGCCGAGGCCCGGCGCCCCGTGTTCTACGTCGGCGGCGGCGTCCTGCGCGCCGGAGCCTCCGCCGAGCTGCGCGTCCTGGCCGAGCTCACCGGCGCCCCCGTCGTCTCCACCCTGATGGCCCGCGGCGTCTTCCCCGACAGCCACCCGCAGTCCGTGGGCATGCCCGGCATGCACGGCGACGTCGCCGCCGTCGGCGCCCTCCAGAAGGCCGACCTCATCGTCGCCCTGGGCGCGCGCTTCGACGACCGCGTCACCGGCCGCCTGGACAGCTTCGCCCCCGACGCCAAGATCGTCCACGCCGACATCGACCCGGCCGAGATCTCCAAGAACCGCCACGCCGACGTGCCCATCGTCGGCGACTGCCGCGAGGTCCTCGCCGACCTGGTCGTGGCCGTGCGCGCCGACCAGGAGAAGGGCCGCCAGGGCGACTACGCGGCCTGGTGGCAGCACCTCAACCGCCTGCGCACCACCTACCCCAAGGGCTACGAGGCCCCCGAGGACGGCAGCCTGTCCCCGCAGGCCGTCATCGAGCGCCTGGGCAAGGTCGTCGGACCGGAGGCCACCTACGTCGCGGGCGTGGGCCAGCACCAGATGTGGGCCGCCCAGTTCATCGACTACGAGCGCCCCGGCTCCTTCGTCAACTCCGGCGGCCTGGGCACCATGGGCTTCTCCGTCCCGGCCGCGCTCGGCGCCAAGGCCGGGGACCCCGACCGGACCGTGTGGTCGGTCGACGGCGACGGCTGCTTCCAGATGACCAACCAGGAGCTGGCCACCTGCGCGATCGAGGGCATCCCGATCAAGGTCGCCGTGGTCAACAACGGCAACCTGGGCATGGTCCGCCAGTGGCAGACCCTGTTCTACGAGGGCCGCTACTCCAACACCGACCTCCAGACCTCCCCGCGCGACGAGAAGGTCCGCATTCCCGACTTCGTCCGCCTCGCGGAGGCGTACGGTTGTGTCGGTCTGCGCTGCGAGCGCGCCGAGGACATCGACGCCACCATCGAGAAGGCCATGGCGGTCGACGACGCACCCGTCGTCGTGGACTTCACGGTCAACCACGACGCCATGGTCTGGCCGATGGTCGGTCCCGGCGTCAGCAACGACAACATCCAGTACGCGCGCGACATGGCGCCGAGCTGGGAACACGAGGACTAAGAGGAGCAGGCGAAACCACCATGAGCAGTCACACGCTTTCCGTTCTGGTGGAGGACACCCCGGGTATCCTCGCCCGCGCCTCCTCCCTCTTCTCCCGTCGAGGCTTCAACATCGACTCGCTCAGTGTGAGCAACACCGAGTACCCAGGACTGTCCCGGATGACAATCGTGGTCAACTGCGACCTCCACCCGTTGGAGCAGGTGACCAAACAGCTCAACAAGCTGGTCAACGTCGTCAAGATCGTGGAGATGGACACCACCGCGTCGGTCCGGCGCGAGCTCCTGCTCGTCAAGGTCAAGGCCGACGCGTCCAGCCGCACCCACGTGCTGCAGACGGCCGAGCTGTTCCGCGCGCACGTCGTGGACGTCAGCCCGGACGTCGTCGTCATCGAGGCCACCGGCGACCCCGAGAAGCTCGATGCCCTGGTCAGGAACCTGGAGCCGTTCGGCATCCGGGAACTCGTCAAGTCAGGGCTGGTCGCCCTGGGACGCGGCCCCCGGTCGATCACCGACCGATCCCTCCGCTCGGTCGAACGCAGCGCCTGAGACCCGGGACCCGGGCACGGCCGGGTCCCACCGCGTCCCCCACGAAACCGCAGAAACAAGGAGCAACCCCAAGTGGCAGCACAGATGTACTACGACGACGCCGCGGACCTCTCGCTCATCCAGAGCAAGAAGGTCGCCGTGATCGGTTACGGCAGCCAGGGCCACGCGCACGCGCTGTCGCTGCGCGACTCGGGTGTGGACGTGCGGATCGGCCTCGCCGAGGGGTCCAGGAGCCGCGCCAAGGCGGAGGAGGAGGGCCTGCGCGTCCTCACTCCCGCGGAGGCCACCCGCGAGGCCGACGTCGTCATGATCCTGGTCCCCGACCACATCCACCGGGACCTGTACGCGGCCGAGATCGCGCCGAACCTGGAGGCGGGCAACGCCCTCTTCTTCGGCCACGGCTTCAGCATCCGCTACGGCCTCATCACCCCGCCCGAGGGCGTGGACGTGGCCATGGTCGCCCCCAAGGGCCCGGGCCACCTGGTCCGCCGCCAGTACGAGGCCGGGCGCGGCGTGCCCTGCCTGGTCGCGGTCGAGAAGGACGCCAGCGGACAGGCCTGGGACCTGGCGCTGTCCTGGGCCAAGGGCATCGGCGGCACCAAGGCCGGCGTCATCAAGACCACGTTCACCGAGGAGACCGAGACCGACCTGTTCGGCGAGCAGGCCGTGCTCTGCGGCGGCACCGAGGAGCTGGTCAAGGCCGGTTTCGCCACCCTGGTCGAGGCGGGCTACCAGCCGGAGATCGCCTACTTCGAGTGCCTGCACGAGCTCAAGCTCATCGTCGACCTCATGTACGAGGGCGGCATCTCCAAGATGAACTGGTCGGTCTCGGACAACGCCGAGTACGGCGGCTACACCCGCGGCCCGCGCCTGATCACCGAGCAGACCCGCCAGGAGATGCGCAAGATCCTCGGCGAGATCCAGGACGGCTCCTACGCCAAGGAGCTCATGGACGAGTTCGACGCCGGGCAGCCGACCTTCACCAAGCGCCGTGAGGCCGAGCAGAACGAGCAGATCGAGAAGGTGGGCGCCGAGCTGCGCCCGCTGATGAGCTGGCTCAAGGCCTAGGCAGTGTTCTCCGGGGCCTTCGCTTCGCTTCGGCCCGCCCGTCGCCCGCGACCGCCCGCCGGGGCGCTCCGCGACGAGGCGGGCCACCGCTCCCAGCGGACGCGGGGCGCGGCACCTCCCGTGTCCGGGAGTCCGGAGGAGCGGGACCGGGTCGAAGCAGGCACAGTGGCGCCGCAGGTGGGACGGATCGTTCCCCGCGCTCTCACCCGCGGTCCCTCCAGAGCCCCGTGGGCGCCCGAACACCCCCCTCGTGCCGGGCTCCACCCGAAGGACGAACTCCGGGACCGGGGGCCGGTGGACCACGGGGACGGGCGGCCCTGGGCCACCCGTCCCCGTCAGGCTTCCCTACCCCGCCGGTAGACTTTAGACCAGCCGTCACCCCCGATCCGGGCAGAGCCCACCACCTGCGCGGTCGGGCCGCACCACCCGAAAAGGAACCGTTGTGCCCAAACCCGCCGTACTCGTAGCGGAAAAGCTCTCGCCCGCCGGAATCGCGCTGCTCGAGGAGGACTTCGAGGTACGCCACGTCGACGGAGCCGACCGGTCCCAGCTCCTGCCCGCCCTCGCCGACGTCGACGCCCTCATCGTGCGCAGCGCGACGCAGGTGGACGCCGAGGCGATCGCCGCCGCCTCCCGCCTCCAGGTGGTCGCCCGGGCCGGTGTCGGTCTGGACAACGTGGACGTGGAGGCCGCCACCAAGGCGGGTGTCCTGGTGGTCAACGCGCCGACCTCCAACATCATCAGCGCCGCCGAGCAGGCCATCAACCTGCTGCTGGCCAGTGCCCGCAACACCGCCCCGGCGCACAACGCGCTGGTCAACGGCGAGTGGAAGCGGTCCAAGTACACCGGCGTCGAGCTCTACGAGAAGACCGTCGGCATCGTCGGCCTCGGCCGCATCGGCGCCCTGGTCGCGCAGCGCCTGTCGGCCTTCGGCACCCAGGTCATCGCCTACGACCCCTTCGTGCAGCCCGCCCGCGCGGCCCAGATCGGCGTGGAGATGACCACGCTCGACGAGCTGCTGGAGCGCTCGGACTTCATCACCATCCACCTGCCCAAGAACAAGGACACCCTGGGCCTGATCGGTGACGAGGCCCTGAGCAAGGTCAAGCCCAGCGTGCGCGTCATCAACGCCGCGCGCGGCGGCATCCTCGACGAGGACGCGCTCTACCGGGCCCTCAAGGACGGCCGCGTGGCGGGCGCGGGCATCGACGTGTTCGCCAAGGAGCCGTGCACCGACAGCCCCCTCTTCGAGTTCGAGAACGTGGTCGTGGCACCCCACCTGGGCGCCAGCACCGCCGAGGCGCAGGAGAAGGCGGGCACCCAGGTCGCCCGCTCGGTCAAGCTGGCCCTCTCCGGCGAGTTCGTCCCCGACGCCGTCAACGTGCAGGGCACGGGCGTGGCCGAGGACGTCAAGCCGGGTCTGCCCCTGACCGAGAAGCTCGGCCGCGTGTTCACCTCCCTGTCGGGCACGATCGCCAGCCGCATCGACGTCGAGGTGCGCGGCGAGATCGCCTCGCACGACGTCAAGGTGCTGGAGCTGGCCGCCCTCAAGGGCGTGTTCGCCGACGTGGTCGAGGACACCGTCACCTTCGTCAACGCCCCGCTGCTCGCCAAGGAGCGCGGCGTCGAGGTCAACCTCGTCACCAGCGACGACAACACCGACTGGCGCAACCTCATCACGGTCCGCGGCGTGCTCGCCGACGGCACCCAGGTGTCGGTCTCGGGCACCCTGACCGGTCCCCGCCAGGTCGAGAAGCTGGTGGAGATCAACAACTACACCATGGAGATCGGCCTGGCCGAGCACATGGTGTTCCTGTCCTACGAGGACCGCCCCGGCGTGGTCGGCACGGTCGGCGCCCTGCTGGGCGACGCCGGCGTCAACATCGCGGGCATGCAGGTCATCCGGGACCAGGAGGGCGGCAAGGCGCTGATCGCGCTCACCGTGGACTCCGCGGTGCCCGACGCCACCCTCGCCTCGATCTCCGCCGAGATCGACGCCGACGTCAGCCGCCAGGTCGACCTGGAGGACTAGGGCCTGTTCCCGCGGTACGGGGCCGTACCGCACCCGGCGCCCACGGGCGCCGCGTGCGGTGCGGCCCCTCGTGCTGTCGGGGAGCGGTGCGGCACGCTGTGTGCCCCCGCGCCCTCTGCTCGCCTCTCCTCCCCTGTGGCGTGGACCCGGGCTCCGAGACAGACGGGTGCTGACCAGCGGCGACGTCAGGTCGTCTCACATGGTGAGAAACCCTGGCCATATAGTTGGACATCCGATATTCTGAGGTCCTAGGAGTCAGCGGCACCGGTTCCACAGCCGGGCGCCGCCGCCCGACGCCGCGAGCGCCCCCACCGGGGCCCGCGCGGGTGTTCCCCGGCAGTCGATCCCGCCGGACGGCTTCTTTCGCCGTGGACACCGTCGCCCACGTTCCGCGCTCCACCGCCGTTCGGCGCGATCCGCCCCGAACCCCGGGCCCGTAGTGCACACCGCCGCAGAGCATTCCCTGGCCGCGCCGTTCCCGGCGGCGGCCACGCAACGCATCCGGAGGATCGCATGTACGACATGACCGAGTACCCGTCCGCGCCCGACTCCCAGGACGAGATCAACCGCGCCCTGCAGGACGCCCTCAACCGGCGGGCCTGAGCCCGGCCCCGGCGGCGGCCGCGGGAACTTCCCGGCCGGAGGCGCCCGCACTCCGCCGGGGCGGTAGGGTTGTCTCATTCAGTGTTCATCCTGGTCTCACCATATGAGAAGCGGCCGGTGGGGCCGTGTCGAAGCAGAGGCAGTCCGTATGGCAGCGCGCACCGTGAAACTGGCGGTCATTCCCGGCGACGGGATCGGTCCCGAGGTCATCGCCGAAGGGCTCAAGGTGCTGGAGGTCGCGGCCTCCCAGCACGACCTCGCCGTGGAGACCACCGAGTACGAGCTGGGCGCCAGGCTCTGGCACCGCACCGGTGAGACCCTGCCCGACTCGGTCGAGGCCGAGCTCGCCGGACACGAGGCCATCTACCTGGGCGCCGTCGGCGACCCGTCGGTCCCCAGCGGCACCCTGGAGCGGGGCCTGCTGCTGCGCCTGCGTTTCGACTTCGACCACTACGTCAACCTGCGTCCCGTCCGCCTCTACCCGGGGGTGGACAGCCCGCTCGCGGGCGTGGGACCCGAGGACATCGACATGCTGGTGGTCCGCGAGGGCACCGAGGGCCCCTACGCGGGCGCCGGAGGCGTCCTGCGCAGGGGCACCCCGCACGAGATCGCCACCCAGGACAGCGTCAACACCCGCTTCGGGGTCGAGCGCGTCGTGCGCTACGCCTTCGACAAGGCCGCCTCCCGCCCCCGCCGCAAGCTCACCCTGGTCCACAAGGACAACGTCCTGACCTTCGCCGGTGAGCTCTGGCAGCGCGTGGTCCGGGAGGTCGGCGCCGAGTACCCGCAGGTCGCCGTGGACTACTGCCACGTCGACGCCGCGTCGATGTTCTTCGTCAACCAGCCCGCCCGCTTCGACGTGGTGGTCACCGACAACCTCTTCGGCGACATCATCACCGACATCGGCGCCGCCATCACCGGCGGCATCGGGCTGGCCGCCAGCGGCAACATCAACCCGGACAACACCTTCCCCAGCATGTTCGAGCCCGTCCACGGCTCCGCGCCCGACATCGCGGGCCAGGGCAAGGCCGACCCCACCGCCACGGTGCTCTCGGCCGCCACCATGCTGGACCACCTCGGGGTGCCCGAGGCGGCCCGCCGGATCGAGGCGGCGGTCGCCACGGACCTCAAGACCCGCGCCCAGAACGGTGCGGTCCGCTCCACCTCCCAGATCGGCGACGACCTCGCCGCGCGAGTAGCCGAGCAGGGCTGACGCACACGCCGGAAGCCCTGCCCCTCTCCCAGGCGCGGCTGACGGCCCCCGTTTCTCGACGACCGCCGACAGGCGCGCCCGGGTCCCCCGAGCGCGCCCGTCGCCGTGTCCGCGTGGGGCTCCGCTGGTCGAAGCGGTGCAGCCTTCGCGTGCATCACTCCTGCTCTGGCACCGGGTGCGCTCTTCAGACAGACTAGATCCCAGGCCGGCGATGCTGCCGATCTGATGCACCCGAGAGGACCACCGACAACATGAACAACGACACCACCACAAGCGGGTTGACGTTCGACATCCAGCTCTCCGACAGGCGGAAGACCCCGCAGGAGCGAGAGGCGCTGCTGGAGAATCCCGGGTTCGGCAAGGTGTTCACCGACCACATGGTGAGCATCCACTACACCGAGGGGAAGGGGTGGCACGACGCGAAGCTGGAGCCCTACGGTCCGCTGAGCCTGGACCCGGCCACCGCCGCCCTCCACTACGCCCAGGAGATCTTCGAGGGTCTCAAGGCCTACCGGCACCCCGACGGCTCGCTCGCCTCCTTCCGCCCGGAGGCCAACGCGGCCCGCTTCAACCGCAGCGCGGCGCGCATGGCGATGCCCGAGCTCCCCGAGGAGCTCTTCCTGAAGTCCATCGAACTCCTCCTGGAGCACGACGGCGACTGGGTGCCGACCAAGGAGGACTTCAGCCTGTACCTGCGCCCGTTCATGGTCGCCACGGACGTCGGCCTCGGCGTCAACAACCCCTCCCACTCCTACGTCTACCTGCTGATCGCCTCGCCGGTCGGCTCCTACTTCTCGGGTGGCGTCAAGCCGGTGACGGTGTGGCTGTCCAGGGACTACACGCGCGCCGCGCCGGGCGGCACGGGCGAGGCCAAGTTCGCGGGAAACTACGCGGCGAGCTTCCTCGCCCAGGCGCAGGCGGTGGAGCAGGGCTGCGACCAGGTGGTCTGGCTCGACGCCCGCGAGCACCGCTGGGTCGAGGAGATGGGCGGCATGAACCTGTGGTTCGTGTTCGGCTCGGGTGAGAACGCGCGGCTGCGCACGCCCCCGCTGACCGGGACCCTGCTGCCCGGTATCACCCGCGAGTCGCTGCTGACCCTGGCCCCCGACCTGGGCATCCCGGCCGAGGAGGCGCCGATCTCCACCGACGAGTGGCGCGAGGCGGCCGAGTCCGGCGAACTCACCGAGGTGTTCGCCTGCGGCACCGCGGCCGTCATCACCCCCGTCGGCCGGGTGAAGAGCGACAGCGGCGAGTTCACCATCGGCGACGGCACCCCGGGTCCGGTCACCATGCGCCTGCGCGAGGAGCTGGTGGGCATCCAGACGGGTCTGCGCGCCGACAAGCACGACTGGGTCACCCGGTTCTAGGGTGACCCCGGGCGGGCCGTCCCCCCGGGCGGCCCGCCCGGTCCTCTCTTCTCCCCCTCTCTTTTCCCATCCCCACAAGTCCCCGTGCCCGCGTCCGAAGCCCCCGCCGGTGACGGGGCCGCCGCGAGTGAGCCCTCCGCGGAGGAGTCGGGACCGGCGCGCGTCCCGAGCCCCCGGACCGCGCGCGGCGCCCTGGCCGCCGCCGGCCTGGTGGTCGGCGGCCGCGTGAGGCCGGGCGCGGGGCGGGCGACCGGTGCGCCAGCCCTGGTGACGTCGGTCACCCCGATCCTGCCGGGCCCGGCCGGTCCGGGGGCGGTCCGCTCCCGGCGGGCGGCGCGGGGCGACGGTGCTCAGGGCGGGTTCCACGGGTGCCGGCGTGCCCGCCGGGGCCCCGCGGAAGGCTCCTGGCCGAGTGCCGGGTATGTCCGGTGTGAGGAACGGCCGTCTCGGATGCTGGGACAATCGGCCGTTGAGCACCGAGAACTCCGCCACCGTGTGGCACACTGACCTCATGCCGTCTCAGGTGCTCATTATCGTGAGGCGCGCTGGCTGACCATCGGACGCCGCCAGCGCGCTGACCTCTCGTGTCCACGAGGGGTCTTTTTTGTTGGCGGGGCCCGGTCGGCCACACCACAGCATCCACCTTCGGGAGTTCCGCCCATGAGGGACGACAGTTTCCACGTCTTCGACACCACGCTGCGCGACGGGGCCCAGCGCGAGGGGATCAACCTGCGGGTCTCCGACAAGCTGGCCATCGCGCAGCTGCTGGACGACTTCGGGGTGGCGTTCATCGAGGGAGGGTGGCCGGGGGCGAACCCCAAGGACACCGAGTTCTTCCAGCGGGCTTCACGAGAGCTGACGCTGGAGCACGCGCAACTCACCGCGTTCGGCGCGACCCGCCGTGCCGGTGTGAGGGCCGCCGACGACCCACAGGTGGCCGCACTGCGCGACAGCGGCGCACCGGTCGTCACCCTTGTCGCCAAGAGTGACGACCGGCACGTCGAGCGCGCGCTGCGCACGACCCTCGACGAGAACCTCGCCATGATCGCCGACACGGTGTCCCACCTGCGCGAACACGGCCAGCGCGTGTTCGTGGACTGCGAGCACTTCTTCGACGGATACCGCCACAACCCCGACCACGCGCTCGACGTGGTCCGCACCGCCGCCGGGGCCGGGGCCGACGTCGTCGTCCTGTGCGACACCAACGGGGGCATGCTCCCCGCCGACATCACCCGCATCGTCACCGAGGTCCGCGATGCCACGGGCGCCCGCCTGGGCATCCACGCCCAGGACGACACCGGCTGCGCCGTCGCCAACACCCTCGCCGCGGTGGAGGCGGGCGCCACCCACGTGCAGTGCACCGCCAACGGCTACGGCGAGCGGGTCGGCAACGCCAACCTCTTCTCCGTGGTCGGCGCGCTCACGCTCAAGCAGGGCCGCGAGGTCCTCCCCGAGGGCTGCCTGGCCGAGATGACCCGCGTGGCCACCGCCATCGCCGAGATCGTCAACCTGGCCCCCGACACGCACCAGCCCTACGTGGGGGTGTCGGCCTTCGCCCACAAGGCGGGACTGCACGCCTCCGCGATCAAGGTCGACCCCGACCTGTACCAGCACACGGATCCCGAGCTGGTCGGCAACACCATGCGCATGCTCGTCTCCGACATGGCCGGGCGCGCCTCCATCGAGCTCAAGGCCAAGGAACTGGGCCTGGACCTGTCCGGCGACCGCGCCCTGTCGGGGCGGGTCGTGGAGCGGGTCAAGGGCCTGGAACTGTCGGGCTACAGCTTCGAGGCCGCCGACGCCTCCCTGGACCTGCTGCTGCGCGAGGAGCTGGGGCAACAGGTCCGCTACTTCGACACCGAGTCCTGGCGGGTCATCACCGAACGCCGTCCCCGGGTCGGCTCCAGTCCCCTGTCCAGCGACTACGAGAGCCTCACCGAGGCCACCGTCAAGCTGCGGGTCAAGGGCGAGCGCGTGATCGCCACCGCGGAGGGCAACGGCCCCGTCAACGCCCTGGACCGGGCGCTGCGCAGCGCCATGGAGAGCGTGTACACCGCGCTGGCCGGACTGGAGCTGACCGACTACAAGGTCCGCATCCTGGAGGGCAGCTCCGGCACCAACGCCATCACCCGCATCCTCATCACCTTCAGCGACGGGTCGGAGGAGTGGACCACGGTCGGGGTGGGGCCCAACGTCGTCGACGCGTCGTGGGTGGCGCTCGAACAGGCCATCACCTACGGGCTCCTCCGCCAGGGCTACCCGCAGGGGTGACCGGCGGTCCTCCTCGGGGCCCGGAACCCTCCGGGGCCCGGGGAGCGGACCGGGGCGGGACCGCGGAGACGGCCGCCCCGCCCCGGTCCGCCCCGGGGCCGTTCGCACGAGCGGCGCGGGGCGGTCGCCCGTCACGAGCGTGCGCGGACGCCTTCGGCGGAGGCCGCCTCCACGGCGGCCCCCAGTGGCAGTTCGTAACGAGATCGGTACACAAAGTCACCGAAGGATGTGTGCCGACGGGCCGGTGAAAACGGGGGAGACCGGCGGACGGAGCCCTCAGTCCTCGGGGTCGTTCTCGGGGTGGACCCAGCCGTTGGGCTCGCACCCCTGGAGGCTCAGGGTCTGCTGCTGCATCACCGGGGCCTGTTCGCCCTCGCCGGGGCAGTCCACGTGGCCGTGGCCCAGAGTGTGGCCCACCTCGTGGTTGATCAGGTAGATCCGGTAGGTCCTCAGGTCGTCCTCGAAGTGGGGGACGCCCGACACCCAGCGGTTCTGGTTGATGATCGCCCGGTTCCCGTTCGCGCAGGACACGTACCCGTCGGTGTTCAGCGGGGCGCACAGCCGGTCCACGGTGTCCGGGGCGGCCAGCAGCACGCGGATGTCGGCGTCGTCGCCGTCCACCCTCTGCATGGCGCGCTCTCCGTCGTCGCCCCAGCTGCGCGGGTCGCCCAGGATCTCCTCCACGGCGGCCGCGAAGTCCTCGGCCTCGCCGGGCAGCCCCTCCTCGACCTCCACGGCGAAGGTGGTCAGCGGGCCGTCGCCCATGACGTCGCTCTCGCCCTCCAGCACGGAGAAGTCGCCGTCGGCGCTCTCGACCTCCTCCTCCACGGAGCGGAGCAGCAGCGGGACCTCTTCCTCCTCGGCGCGTTCGCCCGGGTCGGGGGCGGCCTCCCCGTCCGCCGGGCCCCCGCCCCCGGCGGAGCCGTCCTGGCCGCCCTCGTCGGGGACCCCGTCGCCGACCGGTCCGGACCCGGAGGTCTCCGCGCGGTCGCCGAAGTCGGGCCCGTACTCGGGCTCACTCACCATGAGCACGGCGGAGCTCCCGGAGACAAGGCACAGACCCAGCGCCAGACCCATCGGGTACCGGCGGCGCTTGCGGTGCCGGGCACGGGGACGTCCCCTGGGCGAAGCGGGCGTGGGCACGGGAATCAGCCTCTCGACGGCGGACGACGGACCCAGCATGCCAGAGTTCGCCCCAAGGAAAGGCCAAGGTAGCGTCCGGGAAGACCAGGCCTGTGGGGGCTTGGAGTGCCCTGTGCCTTTTCAGGAGCTTCGCGGGTGTCTGTGCGCCCACGGGGCGGTTGCGATGTGTCCTTCGACTCTCCCCGGACAGGTCCCGTCCCGGCCCAGGACACCGCCGTTCCCGGCCGGACGCGCGGACCGGCGCGCCCCGCGGGGACCGTGTGCCGGGGTCCCCGCGCCCGCCGCCAGCCTCCGGGCCGACGGGCTTCCGGGCACTCCCGGGCCCGGTCGGGGGCTGCCCCGGGCCGGAGCCCCGCGGCCGGCTGCCCCGGGGCGCCCGCCGCGCCGATACCCTTCAACCGCAAGCGAGACAACAGGGCTGCTGGGAGGCATCAGGTGCGCATCGCGCGGTTCGCGTCCGGTGACGAGGTCGGGTTCGGCCTGGTAGAGAACGATTCCGACACCGGGGAGGAGTTCGTCGCCCGGCTGAGCGGTCACCCCCTCCTCGGCGACATCCAGCTGACCGGCGAGCGGGCGAAGCTCTCCGACGTCCGGCTGCTGTCCCCGGTGCTGCCGACCAAGGTGGTCTGCATCGGCAAGAACTACGCCGACCACGTCGCGGAGATGAAGGACGTCACGGGGGAGTCCACCGACGAGCCCGTGGTCTTCCTCAAGCCCTCCACCGCCGTGACCGGGCCCCGCGACCCGATCTTCCACCCCGCCGCCTCCGAGCGGGTGGACTACGAGGGCGAGCTGGCCATCGTCATCTCCCGCCCCTGCCGCGAGGTGCCGCGCGAGCGCGCCAAGGACGTCATCTTCGGCTACACCGTCGCCAACGACGTCACCGCCCGCGACCTCCAGAAGAAGGACAAGCAGTGGACGCGGGCCAAGGGCTTCGACTCCTTCTGCCCCATCGGTCCCTGGATCACCACCGGGATGAGCATCGACGAGGCCCAGGACCTGGCCGTCACCACCACGGTGGACGGCCGGACACGGCAGGACGGGCGCACGTCGCAGTTCATCCACGACATCCCGGACATCATCGCCCACGTCACCTCCTTCATGACGCTGCTCCCCGGTGACGTGGTCCTCACCGGCACCCCCGCCGGGGTGGGCCCGGTCGAGGTCGGCCAGGAGGTCGCGGTGACGGTGGAGCGGCTGGGCACCATCACCAACCGCGTGGTGGCCCGGGACTAGGAACCCCGTCCGCGTGTGGCCTCCGCACGCGGACCGGGGGGCCGGCGGCGTCCGCGCCGCCGGCCCGAGCACGAGCGGAAGGCAGCCCGTTGACGACCCCCCGACGACGCCGCACCGGCCCCCTCGTCCTCGCAGGAACACTCGCCCTCGTGCTCCTGGTCGCGGGGACCGCCTACTGGACGGCCGCGCGCACCGACGACGGCGCGAACGGCACCGACACACCGACTGGGGGAGCCGTGAGCGAACCGCACCGCATCATGCTGGCGGGTGACTCGATGACCCAGGGCGCCAACGGCGACCGGACCTGGCGCTACCACCTGTGGAACCACCTCTCCCCGTACGTGGAGGAGCTGGACTTCGTCGGTCCCTACAGCGACCCCGCGACCCGGGACATGATCCTGCCGGTCCCCACCGCCGAGGAGGAGGCGCCGCCGAGCCCGGACGGCGACCCCGCCGAGGACTACCGGGAGGGCGGCACGGGGCGGGACGGCGACGCCTCCTCGGCGGCCCCCTCCGCTCCCGGCGACGAACCGGGGCCGGGGGAGCAGCCGGACGGCGGCGTCGTCTGGCCCGGCGCGGACGGCGACCCGGACACCGCCGAGTACCGGGACCCCGACTTCGACCAGGACCACAACGCCCTGTGGGGCCGCACCCTCCGCGACGCCTCCTCCTCCATCCGGGAGGACGTCCGCGTCCACCGGCCGGACGTGCTGTGCGTCATGCTCGGCGTGAACGACCTGCTGTGGCCGGTCACGATGGAGGAGATGGAGTACCGGCTGCGCGGCTACGTGGAGGCGGCGCGCGAGGGGAACCCGCACCTGCGCGTCGTGCTCGCCGAGGCGCTGCCCATCGCCCTGGCCGAGTCCGACGAGGGCTTCGCCCTGCGCGTGTACGCCTACAACGTCCTGGTCCGCGAGGTCGCCGCCGACATGTCCACGGAGCGGTCGCCGGTGGTCAGCCTGGACGTGGCGGGCGGCGAGGACTGGGACGTGGCCTCCGACACCTACGACGGCACCCACCCCAACGCGCGCGGGGAGGTCAAGATCGCCGCGGCCTTCGCCGACGCCCTGGCGGAGGCCTACGGGATCGGCCGCGCCTACCCGCGCCCGCTGCCCACCGAGGCCGCCGGGGAGTGAGGGGCGGGGCGGGGCGCCGGCGTCCCGTCCCGCCTCCCACCCCGGGGGACGCCCCCGTGGACGGGGCGGGGACCAGCGGATTTCCCCGGGCCCCCGCCCCGCGCGGATACCCTGGGCGCGTGACTGAGACTTCGATTCGTACCCGCTTCGCCCCGTCCCCCACGGGCATGTTCCACGTCGGTGGTGCGCGCTCCGCGCTGTTCAACTGGGCGCTGGCACAACAGCGGCCCGAGGGCCGCATGGTGCTGCGCGTCGAGGACACCGACGCCGCACGCAACCGCCCCGAGTGGACCGAGGGCATCATCCGCGCCCTGGCCTGGCTCGGCATCGGCGAGGACGACCCGCACTTCGAGGGGCCCTACTTCCAGTCGGACTACGCGGACAAGCACCGCGAGACCGCGCAGGAGCTGTACAAGAACGGCCGCGCCTACTACTGCGACTGCACCCGCGAGCAGGTGCAGGAGCGCCGCGACAACCCCAACCTGGGCTACGACGGCTTCTGCCGCGACCGCAACCTGGCCCCGGGCCCCGGGCGGGCCCTGCGCTTCCGCGTGCCCGAGGGCGGCCCCACCGTGGTGGACGACCGGATCCGCGGCCGCGTGGAGTTCGAGCACTCCGCCATCGAGGACTTCGTGATCGCCCGCGCCGACGGCTCACCGCTGTTCGTGCTGGCCAACGTGGTCGACGACGTCGAGATGCGCATCACCCACGTCATCCGCGGCGAGGAGCACCTGTCCAACACCCCCAAGCAGCAGCTGCTGTGGGAGGCGCTGGGGCTGACCCCGCCGGTGTGGGCGCACCTGCCGGTGATCGTCAACGAGCAGCGCAAGAAGCTCTCCAAGCGCCGCGACAAGGTCGCCCTGGAGTCCTACCAGGAGGAGGGCTACCTGCCGGAGGCGATGGTCAACTACCTCATGCTGCTGGGCTGGGCGCCGGGCGACGACCGCGAGATCATGCCGTGGTCGCAGATGGAGCCGCTGTTCCGGGTGGAGGACGTCAACAGCTCCAGCGCCTTCTTCGACGAGAAGAAGCTGCGCGCCTTCAACGGCGAGTACATCCGCGCGCTCTCCGTCGAGGAGTTCGTCGAGCGCTGCCAGCCGTGGCTGACCGGCGACGCGGCCCCCTGGGACCCGGCCGACTACGACCCGGCGGTCTTCGCCGCGGTGGCCCCGCTCGCGCAGAGCCGTGTGGCGGTGCTCAGCGAGATCGTGCCGAACGTGGACTTCCTCTTCCTCGACGAGCCCGTGGAGGACGACAAGAGCTGGGCCAAGGCCATGAAGCCGGGCGTGGGCCGGGAGATGCTCCAGGCCGCCCTGGCGCGCTTCGCCGACCCGGAGCTGCCGTGGGCCGCCGAGGACCTCAAGGCCGCCACCGAGGAGGTCGGCGCCTCGCTGGGCCTGAAGCTGGGCAAGGCGCAGGCCCCCGTGCGCGTCGCGGTCACCGGCCGCACCGTCGGGCTGCCGCTGTTCGAGTCGCTGGAGCTGCTCGGCCGCGAGCGCGTCCAGGCGCGGCTGGCCGCTGCCCTGGAGAGGCTGGGCGCCCCGGAGGACTCCGCCGGGTAGGGGAGCTCCGCCGGACGCGGGCCCGTCGGGCCCTGAGGCGGACAGGGGTGGTCGGAGCCACAGGCCGGCCGCCCCGATTCCGGTTCGCGACCACTCCGAATGTCCGCTAGAGTTGTCCACGTCGCCGAGGGGGACAGGGAAGCGAAAGCGACCGGGTCCTCCCAAAGCACTGGGGTATGGTGTAATCGGCAGCACGACTGATTCTGGTTCAGTTAGTCTAGGTTCGAGTCCTGGTACCCCAGCGCAGGTCAGCGTCGAGGCGCTGACCACGCGGGTCACAGACCCGAAAGCGCGCCCCCGTCGTCTAGTGGCCTAGGACGCCGCCCTCTCAAGGCGGTAACGGCGGTTCGAATCCGCTCGGGGGTACACACAGGGAGAGGCTCCCACCACGTGGGAGCTTTCTTTCTGGCCGATGCGTGCCATCGGTGTCCGGTTGGGGCGGGTATCGTAGTAGAAGACCTGTCCAAGCCAGTCCGGCCCCCGTCGTCTAGTGGCCTAGGACGCCGCCCTCTCAAGGCGGTAACGGCGGTTCGAATCCGCTCGGGGGTACCAGGTGAGGCTCCATCCGCGAGGATGGGGCCTTTCGTGTTTTCCGGGGCCGCCCCTCGGGGCCGCCGCCCCGCGGACCGGGGAGGACGGACCCGCGGCCGCGCGTTCGCCGGGCGGGCCCGCGCCCGTGCGGCCTCCCTGGGATACTGGGTCGGCGCAGTCTCCCGACCGCCCAACCCCTGTCGGAGCGTATGAAGAGCGACCACCCCTCCCCGACCTCCCGGACCGGACCGGTGCCCCTCCCCGCGGGGAGGGCGGTGCGCCGTGACCGGCCGTGAGCTCGGTCCCGGCAGCCACCAGGACAAGGAGGTCCGCGCGGTCCTCAAGGACCTGCGCGAACAGGGGTGGGTGCTGAGGCGGGAGGGGCACTGGGGGCGCCTGTACTGCGACTGCGGCTGCACCCGCATCCAGGTCCCCGGAACGCCGCGCGACTCCGGCCGGGCCGCGCGGCGCATCCTCCAGGAGGCGCGGCGCTGCCCGATGCCCCCGGACGACCCCCGGCGCGGCGCGGGCGGGCCCCGCGGGTGACACCGCCCGGCTGGAGGCGGCGCCCTTCGGGTGGACCCGGCCGTGGTGGGAACGGGCCGTTCCCGGTATCCTTGTGTTGACGTTTGCCAACGGCTGGGCGGCGCCCTGCGGGTACCGGCGGCCGTTGACCGTGGCCGGTCCTCCGGCACACACCGGAGGACGCTCCGGAGGAAGGCGAGGCCGATGGCCGAGTACGAGTTCGTCTTCGTCGTGGACGGGTTCGACCTGGACGACCACGACACCGTCCAGGCCCTCAGTGAGAACTTCGACGCGGTCGTCTCCTCCTGGCACGGGTCCCCGCGCCTGTCCGTGGCCGCGCTCGGGCCGGACGCCGTCACGGCGGCAAGGTCGCTCGTGGAGAGCGTCCGCGCGACGGTGCCCGGGGTGCGCATCGTCCGCCTCGACAGGGAACTCGTCGGGGTCTCCGACATCGCCGAACTCACCGGCCGCAGCAGGCAGAACGTCGACCAGTGGGTCCGCGGGCAGCGGCACGACGGCGTCCCCTTCCCCGCGCCGGAGGCGGCCGTGGGCCGCTCCCTGGTGTGGCTGTGGTCGGAGGT
This sequence comes from Glycomyces fuscus, assembly GCA_002529455.1. GTDB lineage: Bacteria > Actinomycetota > Actinomycetes > Streptosporangiales > Streptosporangiaceae > Nocardiopsis > Nocardiopsis fusca. The sequence goes on along the minus strand of NYMS01000058.1, from coordinate 106,976 downwards.
CAACGCGTGGCTGCGCGGGATCGGCCTGGACGACGGACAGCTGCGGCCCACCCGGGCGGAGATGACCGAGATCGACTGGCTGCTCCAGGCCTCGCGCAAGGTCGAGCTCGCCCTGGTCCGCCACGTCAACAGCCCCGACGCGCGCCGGGTGGCCAGGCTGCTGGCCGCGCACGCCCGCACCACGCGCGAGTTCATCCACTACCTGGTGAAGAACCCGCGGGTGCGCGACGCCAGGGGCCGCTACACGGTGCTGGTCTGCTCGCCCCGGGACCAGGCCGTGGACGTCTTCCGCAGGCTGGAGGCGTTCGAGCACCCGGTCGTGCTCGCCACGGTGACCAACCGCATCCACGCCCTGGTCATGGTCGACGGGGAGGGCGAGCGCGGGGACGCGACCGAGCTGATGCCGGGGATGACCGTGCGCGACTGGCTGGGGATGATCGCCCTGTCGCCCGAGAGCGAGTTCACCGTGGCGTCGGAGGGCGCCTCCACCAAGACCGCGCCGATCGCCGCCCGGTCGCCGATGGACCTGGTCGGCGCCTGAGTCCGGTTCCCGGTGGGGACGGCGCGGCGGGACCTCCCGCGGACGGCCCCGCCGCGTCCGCGCGCCGCCTCGGGCGCCCGGACGGGGGAAGGGCCGCGCGGGGCGTCCGTCGGGGGTGGCGGGTCCCGGCGCCGAGCGCCCCCGGCGGGCGGGACGAGTCGGGGCGGGGGCCCGGGAACGCCGCCTAGTGGGCGCCGTCGTAGCTGTGCAGGGACTCGCTGATCTTCTCCGCCGCCGACAGCACCGCCTGGGAGTGGATGCGGCCGGGGGAGCGGGTCAGGCGCTCTATGGGGCCCGACACCGACACGGCGGCGATCACGCGCCCGCCGGGGCCCGACACCGGCGCGGACACCGACGCCACGCCCTGCTCGCGCTCGGCGACGCTCTGGGCCCACCGGCGGCGGCGCACCTGGGCCAGGCTGGCCGCGGTGAACCGCGCCCCCAGCAGGGAGCGGCGGATCCGGTCGGAGTCCTCCCAGGCCAGCAGCACCTGGGCGGCCGAACCGGCGTTCATGGGCAGCTCGCTGCCGACCGGCACCGTGTCGCGCAGCCCGCTGCTGCGCTCGGAGGCGGCCACGCACACCCGCAGGTCCCCCTGGCGCCGGTAGAGCTGCGCGCTCTCCCCGGTCAGGTCGCGCAGCTGCACCAGGACGGGGGAGGCCACGGCCAGCAGCCGGTCCTCGCCGGTCGCTATCGACAGCTCGCCCAGGCGCGGACCCAGCACGAAGCGCCCCTGGCTGTCGCGGGTGACCATGCGGTGGCGCTCCAGCGCCACCGCCAGTCGGTGGGCCGTCGGCCGGGCCAGACCGGTGATCTGTACCAACTGGGCCAGGGACGCCGGTCCCGACTCCAGGGCGTCGAGGACGGACATGGTCTTGTCCAGGACACCGACGCCGCTGGATGAGCTAGAGTTGTCCATGGCTTGATATTGCCGTCTCGAAATGTGGAATGCAAGTCGAGCCGCAGTCCGCGCAGGGCTCCACACGAGACGCGCCCGAGACGAAACGAGAGAGGCGATCGCCCATGGCACGCACGATGGCCGAGAAGGTCTGGGAGGAGCACGTCGTCCGGCGTGCCGACGGCGAGCCGGACCTGCTCTACATCGACCTCCACCTCGTCCACGAGGTGACCAGCCCGCAGGCCTTCGAGGGCCTGCGCCTGGCGGGCCGGTCCGTGCGCCGCCCGGACCTGACCATCGCCACCGAGGACCACAACGTCCCCACCATGGACCTGCTGGCCCCCATCGCCGACCCGGTCTCCCGCAAGCAGGTCGAGACGCTGCGCAAGAACTGCTCCGACTTCGGCGTGCGGCTGCACCCGATGGGCGACATCGAGCAGGGCGTGGTGCACGTGGTCGGCCCCCAGCTGGGCCTGACCCAGCCGGGCATGACCATCGTCTGCGGTGACAGCCACACCAGCACCCACGGCGCGTTCGGCGCCCTGGCCTTCGGTATCGGCACCAGCCAGGTCGAGCACGTCCTGGCCACCCAGACCCTGCCGATGGCCCCCTTCAAGACCATGGCCGTCACCGTCAACGGCACGCTGCGGCCGGGTGTGTCCGCCAAGGACATCATCCTCGCGGTCATCGCCAAGATCGGCACCGGAGGCGGCCAGGGCTACGTCATCGAGTACCGGGGCGAGGCCATCGAGGCCCTGTCCATGGAAGCCCGCATGACCGTGTGCAACATGTCCATCGAGGCGGGCGCGCGCGCCGGGATGATCGCCCCGGACCAGACCACGTTCGACTACATCCGGGGCCGGGCGCACGCGCCCAAGGGCGAGGACTTCGACGCCGCGGTGGAGCACTGGAGGAGCCTGCGCACCGACGAGGGCGCGGTCTTCGACGCCGAGGTCGTGCTGGACGCCGACGAGCTCAGCCCGTTCGTCACCTGGGGCACCAACCCCGGCCAGGGCGTGCCGCTGGACGCCTCCGTGCCCGACCCCGCCTCGTTCGAGGACCCCTCGGCCCGCGCCGCCGCCGAGAAGGCCCTGGCCTACATGGACCTCCGGGCCGGGACGCCGATGCGCGAGGTGAGGGTGGACACCGTCTTCCTGGGCTCGTGCACCAACGGCCGCATCGAGGACCTGCGCACCGCCGCCGAGATCCTCCGCGGGCGCAGGGTCGCCGAGGGCGTGCGCATGCTCGTCGTCCCCGGCTCCATGCGGGTCAAGGAGCAGGCCAACGAGGAGGGCCTGGGCCGGGTCTTCGAGGAGGCCGGCGCCGAGTGGCGCGAGGCGGGCTGCTCGATGTGCCTGGGCATGAACCCCGACCAGCTCAAGCCCGGCGAGCGCAGTGCCTCCACCTCCAACCGCAACTTCGAGGGCCGCCAGGGCCGCGGCGGGCGCACCCACCTGGTGTCGCCGCAGGTGGCCGCCGCCACCGCGGTACGCGGCACCCTGTCCTCGCCCGCCGACCTGGCCGCCCTCTAGCGCGCCCCGTTAGGAGAGACCTCTCATGGAGAAGTTCGACGTCCACACCGGTCGGGCCGTGCCGCTGCGCGCGAGCAACGTCGACACCGACCAGATCATCCCGGCCGTCTACCTCAAGCGGGTCAGCCGGACCGGCTTCGAGGACGGCCTGTTCGCCGAGTGGCGCAAGTCCGACCCCGACTTCGTCCTCAACCGCCCCGAGTACCAGGGCGCGTCCGTGCTGGTGGCCGGTCCGGACTTCGGCACGGGCTCCTCGCGCGAGCACGCCGTGTGGGCGCTCCAGGACTACGGCTTCAAGACCGTGCTGTCCTCGCGCTTCGCCGACATCTTCCGCGGCAACTCGCTCAAGGGCGGCCTGCTGACGGTCCTGCTGGCGCAGGAGGTCATCGACCGGATCTGGGCGGCCGTCGAGGCCGACCCCGCCACCGAGGTGACCGTGGACCTGGTCGAGCGCCAGGTGCGGGTTCCGGCGGCGGGCGTGCAGGAGTCCTTCGAGCTGGACGACTACACCCGCTGGCGGCTCCTGGAGGGTCTGGACGACATCGCGCTGACCCTGCGCCACACGGACGAGATCGGGGAGTTCGAGGGCACCCGCAAGCCCTGGCTGCCGGTGACCCTCTAGCCACGGATCGGCTTCTGGACCGGGGATTCGCGGCCTGTGTGACGCAGGACACCCCCGGTCCAGAAATATTTTACCTTTACCCACTGTGAGCGTCTGCTTACGGGTCTTCCGTCCTTAAGTTCCGCGTGTCTCGTGCCCGGAATCCGGTTATACGTAGGCATTTGAGGCTCGCAGAAGGGGCCAAAAGGGACTGAAGTCGGAGGCGTCTCCGGTCTGGACCGGGGCTCCACCGAAGCTGCCGCGCAGGTGGGGATGGGCCCGACACGCCCTGCCCGTAGGCGTTTGTATTTGTGTAAGGGCCTCTGCTTCCCCTAATTTCGTGCGAGCAAGGGGGAACCGGAGGAACCTTATGAACAAGCGTGACCTGATCGACGCGATCTCCGACCGGCTCGGAGACAAGAAGACCGCGACCGAAGCGGTCAACGCTGTGCTTGACACCATTCAGGCCACCGTGGCGTCGGGCGACAAGGTCGCCATCACCGGCTTCGGTGTTTTCGAGAAGTCCGAGCGCGCGGCCCGTACGGCCCGCAACCCCGCCACCGGCGCCACCATCAACGTCCCCGCGAGCTTCGTTCCGAAGTTCCGCGCTGGCGCTGACTTCAAGGCGCTGGTCAACGGCGACAAGAAGTAGCCCGCCACCGCACGGCGACGGGTTCGTCCGCCCGGGTCCCTTCCGAGGGGCCCGGGCGGAACGTGTTTCCCGGGGTCCTCGGGGCTTGAGGGGCCTTCGGGGCGCGGGAGCGCCGGAGAGGCCCGCGAGAGGCGCGGGGGCGACGGAAGGACACGGGGGACCGGGAAGGGGCGCGGAAGGGGCTCAGGGCGTGTTCTGCGGGCACAGGCCGCCGCCCACGAGCTCCCACAGCCCGCGCGTCCTGGGGCCCACGCCCAGCGCCACCGCGGCGCGCAGGTCCTCGAAGGTGTCCACGTCGCGTCGCACCGAAGCCGCGTCCGGCACCACCAGCTCCCTGGCGCCCCCGGACAGGTGGCGGGCCCGCGAGGCCCCCTCGAAGGCCGGGGTGAACGGGTGTCCGGGCGCCGCGGCGAACAGCGTCGTGCCCACGCCGGGGGCGTCCGGCAGGAAGGAGCGGCCGTGTCCGGCGGCCGCCGCCAGGACCCGCCCCAGCTCCTCGGGGCGCAGCGCCGGCAGGTCGGCGGACAGGGCGCACACCCCGAGTCCGGGCAGGCGCCGCCGCGCGACGGCCGCCCCGTGCTCCAGCGCCGGGTTCAGCCCCGTACCGGGCTCCCCGCCCACCACCACCGCGCCCAGACGGGCCAGTTCGGTGCCCGCGCGCGCGTCCTCGGTCACCGCGAACACCGCCGCCGCCCCGGGGCAGGCCCGCGCCGCGGCCACCGTGTCGCAGGCGATGGCCAGCGCCAGGTCCTCGCGGAGGCCTCCCGCGACCCGGGCCAGTCGCGACTTGGCGCGGCCGAGGTGCTTCACTGGGACGACCAGGGACCAGCGCGCCCCGGGGCGCGGAGCCCCGCCCCGTTCTCCACAACCGGTCACGGTCCCCCCGGAACGTCGGTACGGCACGACAGTGACGAGGGTAGGCGTTCGGGGGAGGGGCCGTCGGCGCCGCCCGGCGGGGTCGCGTGAATTCCCCTCCCCGGGCGCCCCGCCGTCCACCGCGGCCGCGCGCGGCGGTCGGGTGCGCGCCCGGCGCGTCCCTGGACCGTGTTCCGCGGACGGTGCCCCGCCGTGCAGCAGGGCGTTCGCCCGCGGACCACGCCCTAGACTGAATCGGTTGTGCTGTGCGGCCTCGACGGGCCCGGAGCGATGGAGTGAGGAGTCCCGTGGCCAAGCAACGAGAATCCCGGTGGGTGAAGGCGGTCGTCTCCCGGATCGTCCGACTCGTCCTGTGGTTCGTGACCAAGCCGGAGTGGAAGGGCACCGAGCACGTCCCCGCCAAGGGCGGAGTGATCATCGCCCTCAACCACCTGTCCCTGGCGGACCCGCTGACGGTCGCCCACTTCCTCTACATCGGCGCCCGGCGCTGGCCGACCTTCACCATGAAGGAGGGGGTCATGCGCATCCCCGTGGTGAGCGCGGTGGCCAGGAGCACCGGCCAGATCCCCGTCAAGCGCGGCAGCACCGACGCCGTCAAGGCGCTGCACGAGGCCGAGCTGGCGCTCACCCGCGACGGGTCCTCGGTGATCTTCTACCCCGAGGGCACCTGCACCCGGGACCCGGACCTGTGGCCGATGACCGCCAAGACCGGCGTGGCGCGCCTGGCGCTCACCACGGGCGTGCCCGTGGTCCCGGTGGCGCACTGGGGCGAGCAGCACATCATGCCCTACGGTTCCAAGAAGGTCAGCCTGTTCCCGCGCAAGCGCCTGGAGTTCCGGGCCGGCCCGCCGGTGGACCTGTCCCGGTTCCGGGACCGGCCGCTGACCGGAACGGTCCTGCGCGAGGCCACCGAGGCGATCATGGCCGACATCACCGGCCTCCAGGCGCAGATCCGCGGCGAGGAGCCGCCCGCGGTCCCCTACGACCCCAGGAAGGCGCGGGCCGCGGGGAGCGGGGAGCGGCCTTCCGTGGACGGCGGCGCGGCCGCCGCGCAGGACAGCACGGCGCCGGCCGACGACGGGGCCGGGGCGAAGAGCGAGAACGGGAAGAACAGCACGGGGGCATGACGGATCCGATGGGTACCGACGACGTGAGGATCGCCGTTCTGGGCGCGGGCTCGTGGGGCACCGTGTTCGCGAACATCATCGCGGACGCGGCCGACCTGGCCAGGGAGCGCGACCCGGGCGGCCCCGCCGCCGAGGTGGTCCTGTGGGGACGGCGGTCCTCGGTGGTCGACGCGATCAACACCACCTCCGAGAACCCCGACTACTTCCCCGGGATCGCCCTCAACCCGCGCCTGCGCGCCACCACCGACGCGCCCAAGGCGCTGGCGGAGGCCGACGTGGTGGTGCTGGCGGTGCCGTCGCAGACGCTGCGGGCCAACCTCGTGGACTGGCGCCCCCACCTGCGCGAGGACGCGGTGGTGGTCAGCCTCATGAAGGGTGTGGAACTGGGCACCCGCATGCGGGTGAGCCAGATCCTCGCCGAGGTCCTGGAGTACCCCGAGGAGCGCATCGCGGTCGTGTCGGGCCCCAACCTGGCCCGCGAGATCGCCGAGCGCCAGCCCGCCACCGCCGTGGTCGCCTGCCCGCACGAGCCGACGGCCGTGCGGCTCCAGGGCCTGTTCAAGTCGGCCTACTTCCGCCCCTACACCAGCACCGACCTGGTCGGGGTGGAGATCGGCGGCGCGATGAAGAACGTGATCGGCCTGGCCGTCGGCGTGGCCGAGGGCATGGGCTTCGGCGACAACACCAAGGCGTCCCTCATCACCCGGGGCCTGGCCGAGACCACGCGCCTGGCGGTGGCCCTGGGAGCCGACGAGCACACCCTGTCCGGGCTGGCCGGGATGGGCGACCTGGTCGCGACATGCTCGTCGCCGCTGTCGCGAAACCGGACCTTCGGTGAGAAACTGGGCGCTGGCAAGACCCTCGAACAGGTCGTCGCGGAGACCAAGCAGACGGCGGAGGGGGTCAAGTCCTCCGAGTCCGTCCTGGAACTCGGGTGGGCCCACGGGGTCGACCTGCCGATCACCGAGGCCGTCGTCAAGATGATGCACCACGACCTGAGCCCGGCCGAGGCGCTCGCCGCCTTCATGGCGCGCACCGCCAAGCCCGAGCGCTACGGGGTCTGAGAGCGAGCACGATGTCACACACACCAGGGTCCGCGGCGGGCGCCGGGGCCGAGGGCGAGTACACGCGGGCGGTCTCCCTCCCGCAGGCGCCGGTCCCCGCCGAGCGCCCGATGCGCATGCCCGTCCACCGGGCCACCACCTACGCGTTCGACACCTCCCAGGAGTACGCGGACGTGCTGGCGGGCACCCGGCCGGGCTACTCCTACGCGCGCATCGACAGCCCCACCGTGGACGCGTTCGCCGACGCGGTCGCGGCCCTGGAGGGCGCCGGGGTGCCCGAGCCGGTGCGCGGACAGGCCTTCTCCTCGGGCATGGGCGCGCTCAGCACGGTGTTCATGGCGCTGACCGAGGCCGGGTCGCACGTCGTGGCCGCGCGGTCCATCTACGGCAACACCCACTCCCTGCTGGACCGGCTCCTGCGCCGGTTCGGCGTGCGCACCGACTTCGTGGACATCACCGACCCGGACGCGGTGCGCGCCGCCGTGGGGCCCGACACCCGGATGGTGTTCACCGAGACGCTGTCCAACCCCACCATGACCGTCTCCGACCTGCCCGAGCTGGCCCGGATCTCCCACGAGGCCGGTGCCGTACTGGTGGTCGACTCCACCTTCGCCTCCCCGGCCGTGTGCCGCCCGCTGGAGCACGGCGCCGACGTGGTCGTGCACTCGGCCACCAAGTACATCGGGGGCCACAGCGACACCACCGGCGGCGTGGCCGTGGCCTCGCCCGACCTGATCGGGCGCATCCGCTCCGCGCGCGTGGACCTGGGCCCCTGCCTGGCCCCCGACGAGGCCTACCTGCTGCACCGGGGGCTGGAGACGCTGCCGCTGCGGGTGCAGCGCCAGTGCGAGAGCGCGGCGGCCCTCGCCGCGGCCCTGGAGGGGCACCCCCTGGTGGAGCGGGTCGACCACCCCTCGCTGGCCTCCCACCCCCAGGCGGCGCTGGCCGGCAAGCTCTTCGACCAGGGCCGCTACGGCGCGGTCGTGACCGTGCACCCGCGCGGCGGCCGCGAGGCGGGGATGGCCTTCGCCGACCGGCTGAGGGTGGCCACCATCGCCGCCTCGCTGGGCGGCACGCACACCCTGGCCGGACACGTCGCCTCCACGTCGCACCGCAGCATGAGCGCGGAGGAACTGGCCGCGGCGGGCATCTCACCGGGAGCGGTGCGGTTCTCCGTCGGCCTGGAGGACCCCCGTGACCTCGTCGAGGACGCCCTGGCGGCCCTCGGCGGGGACAGCTGACACACCACGGGGTTTCACCCGTTCCGGTTCCAACCAATGGCGAGATAGGGTCAGGCAGCATGTCGTCCGAGCAGCGCAAGATTCGGGTTGCCGTCGTCTTCGGCGGGCGTAGTTCCGAACACGAGATCTCCTGCGTCACCGCGGGCAGCGTGCTGTCCGTCGTCGACCACGACCGCTACGAGATCGTGCCGGTCGGTATCACCCGTAGCGGCAACTGGGTGCTGACCTCGGGCGACCCCGAGAGCCTGCGCATCGACGCGGGCACCAGGGCGCTGCCGTCGGTGTCCGAGGACGGCGCCGACCTGGCGCTGCCCTTCGACTCGGCGGGCCAGCTGATGGTGGTGGACCCGGTCAAGGGCCCCGAGCGCCTGGCCGGGGTGGACGTGGTGCTGCCGCTGCTGCACGGACCCTTCGGCGAGGACGGCACCATCCAGGGGCTGTTCGAGATGATGGGCGTGCGCTACGCCGGAGCCGGGGTGTTCTCCAGCTCCGCCTCCATGGACAAGGTCTTCATGAAGGCCATGCTGCGCGGGAACAACATCCCCACCAGCGACTTCGTGGCCATCACCGACCGCCAGTGGCGCACCGAGCGCAAGAGGGTGCTGGACGACGTGGCCGAGCTGGGCGCCACCGTGTTCGTCAAGCCCGCCCGCGCGGGCAGCAGCGTGGGCATCAGCAGGGTGGAGGACTCCGCCGACGCCGACGCCGTGGTCGCCGCGGTCGAGGCCGCCCGGGAGCACGACCCCAAGGTGCTGGTGGAGGCCCAGGTCGTGGGCCGCGAGCTGGAGTGCGGGGTGCTGGAGTCCGAGGACGGCGGCACGCCCGACGTGTCCCTCCCGGCCGAGGTGCACGTCGCCGACGGCTTCGACTTCTACGACTTCGAGGCCAAGTACCTGTCCACGAGCAGCCTGACCATCCCGGCCGAGATCCCGGAGGAGGCCACGGCGCGGCTGCGCGCGATGGCCGCCGACGTGTTCGAGGCGATGGGGTGCGAGGGCCTGGCCCGTGTGGACTTCTTCTACACCGAGGACGGCGACATCCTCGTCAACGAGCTCAACACCATGCCCGGTTTCACCCCGGCGTCGGCCTTCCCGCAGATGTGGGCCGCCACCGGCGTGGACTACGCGGCCCTGGTGGAGCGGATGATCTCCACGGCGCTGCGCCGCGCCCCCGGCCTGCGCTGAGGCCCCGGGGCCGACGCCCCCGCACGGGTGGTGCCCCCGGCCAGGGGACGGAGCCGGTTCCGGGGCGCCGTACGCGCAACCGCCCCGCGCGAGGGCGCGGGGCGGTCCACGGTTCGGGTCGGCGCCGGTCGGCGTCCGGCTCCGGTCAGGCCTGGTGGCGGCCGTCAGGGAAGGGGCCGCCGGGGGCGCCCGGCCCCGGCGGGGGGCCCGCGGGGTCCGTCCGGTGCGGCGCGGCGGGGACCAGGTCGCGGGCGAGGATCACCGCGCCCGCGGTGGCGGCGGGGAAGACCACGATGGCCACGAACGGGATCGCCAACAGGAAGTACGTCGGCACCGCGTAGCCCAGCACCCGCGCCCGCCGCGTGCCCATGTACCGGCGCCGCTCGCGGATGGTCGTCAGCCTCCGGCGGTCGAACGCGCTCGCCAGCAGCTCGACCGCCAGCAACCACCCGCCCAGCACGGCGGCCAGCGCCGGACCGGCCACCTGGCCCACCAGCGGGATGAAACCGATCGCGAACACGAACACCGTCACCAGCAGGGACACCGCCACGACCGCCAGCGACTGGCGGACGGCCCGCCACATCGACGTCATCAGCGACTCGTCGAGCTCGCCGGGATCGTCGCCCAGCTCCTTCTCCACCAGCTCGGTGACCTTGTCGTAGATCGGCCCGCCCAGGGTCAGTGTGACCGTCGTGAACGCCACCACCATCAGCAGGAGCGAACCGGCCAGGAGGCCCACGGACACGGCTCCGCGCAGCAGCCCCCGCCACACGGGGTCCCAGCCGTCGGCGAAGGGCGTCGCCCAGTCGGCCAGGTCGGTCAGGTTCACCACCAGGAGCACGAACAGCGCCAGGAACAGCAGTGACGTGATCAGGGCGGGGAGGGCGCCGAGCAGGAACAGGCGCGGTTTGCGCAGCAGCAGGGTGAAGCCGCGCAGGAGGGCGCCGACACCACCGAGGAACTCACGAACAGGATTGGCCACGGGGGAACCCTAGAGGACCCCGGCCCCGCTGTCAGATCCGGGGCCCGGAGCCCTCTGGGAGTCCTCCCCCGCGCTGGGCCCGGCGCTTGAGCGCGCGGCTCCGAGCACCTCAGCCCGTGCTGACGTCGCGGTACCAGCCCTTTCGCCGGGACAGCTCCTCGTGCGTGCCCTGCTGGATCACCCGCCCGTCGCGCACCACGTAGATCCGGTCCACGCGGTCCAGGCCCGTCAGGTCGTGCGTGACCAGCAGGGTGGAGTACCCCTCGGCCGCGGCCAGCAGGTCCTCCACCACCGCGTCGCGCGTGTCCGGGTCCAGGTGGGCGGTCGGCTCGTCCAGCACCAGCACCCGGGGCGCCGCCAGCAGGGCGCGGGCCAGAGCCAGCCGCTGCACCATCCCGCCGCTCAGGCCGAGGCCGTGCGCGCCCACCCGCGTGTCCAGTCCCCGGGGCATCGCCGCCACGTCGTCGGCCAGCCGCGCGCGCCGCAGCGCCTCCCACAGCTCGTCGTCCTCCGCGCCGGGCCGGGCCAGCCGCAGGTTCTCCCGCAGCGTCGAGGCGAACACGTGCGGGTCCTGCGGCACGCCCGACACCACCCCGCGCACCTCGTCCGCCGGGTACGAGGTGATGTCCTCCCCGCCGATCTCCACCAGACCGCCGTCCGGGTCGCGCAACCGCAGCAGCACCGACGCCAGCGTGCTCTTGCCCGCGCCGCTGGGACCGATCACCGCCACCGTCCACCCGGCGGGGATCTCCAGGTCCACCCCGTCCAGCGCCCACGGCTCCTCCGGCCCGTAGCGCACCCGCAGGCCCCGCACCCGGACCGCCGCGTCGCCGTGCGGGTCCAGACCCGTGCGCGTGGGCGCCGCGACCGCGGGCGGGGTGTCCAGGACCCCGAACAGCCTGGCGCCGCTCTCCCGGATCGCTCCCAGCCTGGCCGCCACGGCGGGCAGCGGTGCCACGATCTCGAACGCCGCCAGCGTCACCAGCACCAGCACCGCCAGCGACACCGCGTCCAGCGTCCCGCCCTCCACGGCGGCCACGCCCAGGAACAGCGCGCCCCACACGGTCAGCCCCGTGATCAGCGCGCCCGCCCCGGCGCCCAGCCCCAGGATCGCGGAGTCCCTGCGCGCCAGCCGGGTCAGTTCCTCGTCGGCCGCGTACACCCGCTCCACCTGCCGGTCCACGGCGCCGTAGGCGACCAGGTCGGGTGCCCCGTGCAGGGTGTCCACCAGGGTCGTCGACAGTTCCCCCCGCGCCCTGGCCTGGCGCCTGCCCGGTTCCCGGCCCAGCGCGGCCGCGGCCAGCGGCACCGCCAGCCCGGCCAGAAGCAGGCCCCCCGCCAGCAGCAGCCCTCCCGGCGCGTACAGCGCGGTCAGGACCAGCACCGTGACGCCGCCCGTCAGCACCGAGACCAGCGGCGGCGTCAGCCCGCGCACCAGCAGGTCCAGCGTGGCCTCGGTGTCGTTGACCAGGCGGGACACCAGGTCGCCGGACCGGAAGCGGCCGAACGGCTCGGTCCTGGCGAGCCGCTCGTAGACCCGCACCCGGACCTCGGCCAGCGTGCGGAACGCGGCGTCGTGGGTGACCAGCCGCTCCAGGTAGCGGGCCACCCCGCGGCCCACGCCCAGCGCGCGGGTGGCGACCACGGCCACGCCCAGCGCGGTGATGGGCGGGTGGTCGGCGGCGGTGGCCAGCATCCACGCGGCCACGCCCAGCAGGGCCACGGCCGCACCGGTCGCGGCGGCGCCCAGCAGCACGCCGAGCGCGAAGCGGCCTCCGCGCGGCCGGGCCAGGGCCGTCATCCGCAGCAGCGGGTCGCGGCGGCGTCCGCGCTCGGACGCCCCGGGCGTGTCGGGGGCGGCGGTGTCGGCGCTCATCGCGACACACTCCCTTCCGAGGTCGGCAGCGGCAGCGCCGCGGTCCGCAGGGTGCCCGCGAAGGCGCCGCGGGTCCAGCCGGTGTCGTGGGCGACGATGACGGCGGTCCGGCCCTCCAGCAGCCGGGCGACGGCCGTGCGCACCGCCGAGGCGTTCTCCGGATCCAGGTGGGCGGTGGGCTCGTCCAGCAGGACGAGGGGGGCGTCCCGGCACAGCGCCCGCGCCAGCGCGATCCGCTGCCGCTGTCCGGCCGACAGCCGGGCGCCGCGCTCTCCGAGCCGGGTGTCGTAACCGTCGGGGAGGGCGCGGACGAACGCGTCGGCCTCGGCCAGCCGGGCCGCCTCGCGTACCCGATCCAGGGAGGCGTCGGGTGCGCCCAGCCGGATGTTGTCGGCCACGGACACGTCGAACAGGTAGGGGTTCTGGGGAACCCAGGCGGTGCCGAGGCGCCAGTCGTCGGCGGCGATCCCGGTCAGGGGCTCCCACCGTCCGCCGGGCGCGCGCACGCTGACGCGCCCCCGGGTGGGTTCGACCAGCCGCAGCAGCAGCGACAGCAGGGTGGACTTGCCCGCTCCGCTGGGGCCGGTGAGCAGCAGGTGCTCCCCGGCCGCCACCTCCAGGTCCAGACCGGACAGCGCGGGCACGTCCCGTCCCGGGTAGAGCAGCTCCACCCCCTCGAAGCGGATGTCGCCTCCGGCGGCGGGTGCGGGTCGGCCGGTCGCCGGGGGAGGGGCGGGGGAGCCACCGGCCCCCTGCGCCGTCTCCGTGGTCCCGGCGGGACCCGCGGCGCGGGCGGTCCCCGCGGGCTCGGCGGCCCCGGAGGTCCCCCCGGCCTCTCCGGCCCCCGGGGGCGCGCCGGTCGTACCGTCCTCCGTGTCCGGGTCGGAGGGTCCGGTCCGCGCCGTCCCGTGACCGCGCTCCAGCTCGGCGAACACCTGCTCGGCGGCGGCCACGCCCTCCATGCTCGCGTGGAACCGGGCGCCCACCTCACGCAGCGGCAGGTAGGCCTCCGGCGCCAGGATCAGCACCAGCAGCGCCGTCTGGTAGTCCATGTGGCCGCCCAGCAGGCGCAGGCCCACCTCGACCGCGACCAGCGCCACCGCCAGGGTGGACAGGAGCTCCAGCGCGAACGCCGACAGGAAGGCGATGCGCAGCGTCCCCATCGTCGCCCGCCGGTGGTCCTCGCCCACCCGGCGCAGGATCTCGGCCTGCGCCTTGGCCCTGCGGAACACGGCCAGGGTCGGCAGCCCCTCCACCACGTCCAGGAAGTGCCCGCCCAGGCGGCTCAGCAGCTTCCACTGCCGCTCGGTGCGCTGCTGGGTGTGCATCCCGATCAGCGCCATGAACACGGGGATCAGCGGCAGCGTCACCAGGATGACGACCCCCGAGATCCAGTCCGCCCAGAACACCACCGCCAGCACGGCGACCGGCACGATCGCGGCCAGGACCAGCTGGGGCAGGTAGCGGGCGAAGTAGTCGTCGAGCGCGTCCAGGCCCCGGGTGGCCAGGGTGACCAGCTCGCCCGCCTTGGGCGAGCCCTGTTCGCCGCCGGGTTCGGCCGCCCACACCCTGCCCGACCCGGTCACGTGCGCCACCAGTCGGCGGCGCAGCTGCGACTTGGTGCGCGCCGCGCTGTGCAGCGCGGAGGTCTCGGCCAGGTAGGACAGCAGGGCCCGGACCACGGCGACGGCCGCGACCGCGCCGACCACCCAGCCCAGGGTGTCCAGCCCCTCGCCCCGCCAGGCGCCGGTGACGGCGCGGGCCAGCAGCCAGGCCTGGAGCAGGATCAGGCCGGTGATGAGCACTCCGCTGGCCACGGAGACGGCCAGGTGTGTGCGTACCGCGCTGGCGGTACGCACCAGGCGCGGGTCAAGGGGCTTCATACGCGCGGGACCTCACGACGTCGTTCTGGCCGGGTGTACGGGCGACCCGGAGCGGCTGGGGCCTTCACGGTGGCACGGTGCCGCCCCGGTCGGCCGGAGCGGGCGCGACGGCCCCAGTATCCACCCGGGGCGCCCTGCGGGCCGGCCGCCCCCGCGGCCCGCGCGCCCCTTCCCCCCGTGCGGGGAGGTCGGGGGCCTCCCGGGCGGGGCGGGCGCGTCCGCCGGGAGGCCGTGCCGAACCGTCAGGCCGCGGGTGCGGGGTCCTTGCCCCCGTGCCCGGTCCGGGTGACGGTCGCCCCGGTCACGGTCTCGCCGGTCACCCTCCTGCGGAACACCCAGTAGCTCCACCCCTGGTAGAGGAGCACGAGGGGCAGGAACACCACCGCCACCCACGACATCACGGTCAGCGTGTACTCGGCGGAGGAGGCGTTGGCGACGGTCAGGCTGAAGGCGGGGTCGGTGGTGGAGGGCAGCACGTTCGGGAACAGCGCGGTGAACAGGGCGGCGAACGCGGCGAGGATGGTCACCGCGGTGAAGGCGAACGACCACCCCTCGCGGCGCCGCCAGGCCGCCACGACCCCGCCGGCCAGGGCCGCGGCGGAGAGGGCGACGAGCGGCAGGGTCCGCGTCCCGCCGCCGTGGGCGAGCTGGGTCCACACCAGGAAGAGCGTGCCCAGCGGGACCGCGGCGCACGCGCTCCACAGGGCGGCCCGGCGCGCGCGGGTCCGCACCGGACCGTCGGTCTTGAGGGTCAGGAAGATCGCGCCGTGCAGGGTGAACAGTGACAGCGTCGTCAGTCCGCCGAGCAGGGCGTAGGGGTTGAGCAGGTCCGCCACCGAGGCGGTGACCACCTGGTCGGAGCCCATGGCCACGCCCCGGACGACGTTGGCGAAGACCACGCCCCACAGGAAGGCGGGCGCGGTGCTCCCGGCGAAGATCGCCCGGTCCCACCAGGCGCGCCACACGGAGCTGTCGCGCTTGCCCCGGTACTCGAACGCCACCCCGCGCAGGATCAGCGCGACGAGGATGAGGAACAGCGGCGCGTAGAACCCGCTGAGCAGGGAGGCGTACCAGGCGGGGAAGGCGGCGAACGTCGCGCCGACCGCGGTGATCAGCCACACCTCGTTGGCGTCCCAGACCGGCCCGATCGCGTTGATGGCGACCCGGCGGTCGACGGAGTCGCGCCTGCCCATGAAGGGCATGAGCGTGCCCACCCCGAAGTCGAACCCCTCCAGGACGAAGTACCCGATCCACAGGACCGAGATGGCGGTGAACCAGATGACGGCCAGTTCCATGGTCCTTGGCTCCTAGTAGCTGAAGTGCGGGATCTTGGACTCGTCCTCGCCGTCCTCCAGGTCGGGGACGAGGTGGGAGGGTCCGGCCTTGACGTACTTGAGGAGCAGGCCCACCTCGACGACGAAGAGGACCCCGTACACCGCGGTGAAGCCGGCCAGGCTCGCCGCGACGGCCCCCAGGCTCACCCCGGGGGAGACGCTGGCCGCGGTGAGCAGCTCGCCGTGCACGGTCCAGGGCTGGCGGCCCATCTCGGTGAGCACCCAGCCGAAGACGTTGGCGGCCAGCGCCGCGGGCAGCGCGAGCATGGCCGCGTAGTAGAACCACTTGCTGGTCGGTGTGCGCTCCCTGCCCCGGGTCAGGAGGAGGCCGAGCGCGGCCACCGCCACCCCGAACATGCCGAGGCCCATCATCAGGCGGAAGGACCAGTACACGACGAACACGTTGGGGGTGTAGTCCCCGGGGCCGTAGTACTCGTCGTAGGCCTCCTCCAGGTTGTTCATCCCGTGCACCTCGCCGTCGAACTGACCGGTGGCG
This sequence comes from Glycomyces fuscus, assembly GCA_002529455.1. Lineage (GTDB taxonomy): Bacteria > Actinomycetota > Actinomycetes > Streptosporangiales > Streptosporangiaceae > Nocardiopsis > Nocardiopsis fusca. Next base: position 90,689 of record NYMS01000058.1, on the reverse strand, counting down.
AGGAAGCTGAGCACGTTGGGGATGGTGATGTCGATGGGGTTGTAGCGTTCCTCGGTGTCACCGACGGCCAGGGCGGAGAAGGCCGCTCCCTCCTCGGTCTCCCACAGGGCCTCGGCGGCGGCGAGCTTCATCGGCTCGTACTCGGCGGCGAGCTTGGCCTGGTGGTCGCCGGAGAAGACCACCAGGGCCCCGGCGGCCAGGGTGAAGACCAGGCCGACCTTGAGGGTGCCGCGGAACAGGGCGAAGTCCTTCCTGGGTGGGACCACCCCGGGGGTGCCGGTGTCGTTGTGGTGGCTGTTGCGCCAGAGCTTGTAGGCGCTGACCGCCACGACGAACAGCCCGGCGGTGACGAACGCGGCCGAGACGGTGTGCAGGTAGGTGGACCAGGCCTGGTCGTTGCTGAGCACGGCCCAGATGTCGGTGAGCTCGGCGCGCCCGTTCTCCGGGTTGACCGTGTAGCCGACCGGGTGCCGCATCCAGGCGTTGGCGGCGAGGATGAAGTACGCCGAGAGGTTGGTGCCGACGGCGACCGCCCAGATGCAGGCCAGGTGGACGCCCCGGGGCAGCCGGTGCCAGCCGAAGATCCACAGCCCGATGAAGGTGGACTCCAGGAAGAAGGCGAGCAGGGCCTCCATGGCCAGCGGAGCGCCGAAGACGTCGCCGACGAAGCGGGAGTACTCGCTCCAGTTCATGCCGAACTGGAACTCCTGCACGATCCCCGTGACCACGCCCATGGCGAAGTTGATGAGGAACAGCTTGCCGAAGAACTGGGTGGCCTGGAGGTACTCGTGTCTGCCGGTGCGGTACCAGAGGGTCTGGAGCACGGCCACGATGAACGACAGGCCGATGGTCAGGGGTACGAACAGGAAGTGGTAGATCGTGGTGACACCGAACTGCCACCTCGCGAGTTCAAGGGCTTCCATACCCGCCTCTCAGGTACCGACTGCCGGTAGTACTACAAACTGTAGTTCTACGACGTGTCGTAGTTCCAGCGGGTCCCGCGGAAAACGGTGTTCCGTACGTCTCCCCGGCGGGGGCGCGGGCCCTCCGGGATGCTCCGGCGGAGGCCATCGACGGGTCTCCGATGCTGTGAACTGCGGGAAAGCCGTAGGAGCGGGGCGGGCTCGGCCGCGCGGCGAGCCGCCGTGTGCGTTCGGACACACGCGGTTCGGGACGCGGAGGGCCCGGATGTGACCGGTCCCGGACACGACGGCGGCGGCCCACCCGCGGGTGGGCCGCCGCCGTCGTGTCCGAACGGGGGGTCAGTCGCCGGAGGCGCCGTCCCGGCGCTGGTCGATCATGCCCTCCATCAGGTCGATCTCCTTGAGCTGGGCGTCGGCCATCCCCCGGGCGAAGTCGGTGACCAGTTCCTCCTGGCCCAGCTCCACCTCCGCCTCGGCCATCTCGATGCCGCCCCGGTGGTGGGCGATCATCAGCTCCAGGAAGAGGACCTCGGCCTCCACGCCCTCGGCCTCCTCCAGGGACACCATCTCCTCGGAGGAGGCCAGACCCGGCATCGTGTCGGGGACCTCGCCACCCTCCCCGCCGTGGTCGTGGCCCTCCATCCAGGCCATGGGGGCCCGCACGCCGCGCGCGTTCAGGTCCCAGGCCATCAGCCACCCCTGCATGATGCCGATCTGGGCCTGCTGGGTGCGGGCGATGTCGGTGGCCACCGTGTGCAGCTCGGGGTCCTCGGTCTTCTCCAGGATGATCATCGACATGTCCACGGCCTGGGCGTGGTGCGCGCTCATGTCACGGAGGAATCCGGCGTCGGCGCCGGTGTCCAGCGGGTAGGACGGGCGTCCCAGGAGGTAGCCCCCGCCCAGGGCCAGTACGACGAGGATCACAGCGGTCCACATCGGTACCGAACGCCAGGACGTACGCGCCGGGGTGCCCCCGTCCGGTGCCCCGTCCTCCCACGGGGGTGCGTCCTCGTCCGGGTCGCCACCCGCGTGGTCGGCGGTCCCGGCCACGGGACCGTTTCTCTGTTCCATAGGAACCATCCTGGTCCAATCGCCCAACTCTGGTGCCAAAGTAGAGGATAGATAAGTCCCTAATGTCACCACCCATCCCAGGAGACCCAGTGGCCAAGAAGAAGACGGCGGAGGAGCGTCGCCGCCGCGCCGCCGAGCTGAAGGCGCAACGCCTCAAAGAGGAACGCCGCCGCAAAATCCTTACCACCACCGGTATCACGGCCGCTGTGGTCCTGGTCGTGGGGCTGATCGGTTTCCTCGTCTTCATGGAGTTCCGCAGCCGCACGATCTCGGGGGTGGAGGAGTACGAGGTCGGCTCCTACGTCCACGTCGACACCGGGCAGCGCGTCAACTACGAGCAGAGCCCGCCCGTGGGCGGCGACCACTGGAACGCCTGGCAGAACTGCGGTGTCTACACCGAGCCGGTGACCCACGAGTTCGCGGTGCACTCCCTGGAGCACGGCGCCGTGTGGATCAACTACCGGCCCGACCTGCCCGAGGACCAGGTGCAGACGCTGACCGACATGTACAGCTCCGGCGACTACCTGGTGGTCAGCCCCTACGCGGGTGAGCTGGACGCGCCGATCGTCGCCTCCAGCTGGGGACGCCAGATCAGCGCCGAGAGCGCCGACGACGAGAACCTCCAGCGCTTCGTGCGCCTCTACGAGCGCGGCACCGACGTTCCCGAGCCGGGCGCCGCCTGCTCCGGGGGCGTGGCGGAGAACGCCGAGGAGGTCGAGGCCATGCTCGGCAGCGGCGGCGGCGTGGACGCCGAGACCATGGAGGCCCCCGAGGGCGGGGACGCCGGAGCCGAGGAGGGCGCCGAGGAGGACGCCGGGGACGAGGCGTCCGACGCCCCCTCCGGGGAGGCCGAGGACGAGCCGTCCGCGGAGGAGTCGGCCGGAGCGGAGGGCTGACGGGGCTTTCCACCGTCACCGTGATCCCGTGATGACCGAACGTGGGGTCGCCGGCGTCCGCCGGCGGCCCCACGCGCGTGTTGTCCGTGGATCGCGGACGTCTCCCGGGCACGGGCGCGGCCCTGTCCGGCACGGGGCGCGGCCGCCGCGTCCTCAGCGGGAGCGCGGGATCACAGCTCCCCTTCGGGAAGCGCCGGGACGTGTTCGACGATCAGGTCGCTGACCGTCGACAGCGCGGCGGCGGGGGCGCCGTGGGCGGCCGGGACCGACAGCTCCACGTAGGCCTCGCGGCCGACCGCGGTGTACATGGTGGGGGCGTCCTCCGGCTGGGGCAGCCACGGCACGCCGTTGACCTCCTGCAGGTAGGAGGTGCTGGTCAGGGTCACCGGGCGCTCCACACCGCAGCGCAGCCCGATGGGCGGGTCGCCCCAGGCCGCCGTGAGCTCCGAGTCGGGCCGCACCCGTGCCCGCTCCGCTCCCAGCAGGGTGTCGGGGAGCGCCGCGACGAGGTCGGCGCAGATCCGCGTGGTCGCCGCGTCCGCCTCCGGGGGCTGCATCCGCACCGTCTGCGCGCCGCAGCCCGCCGCCACCAGGGCCAGGGCCGCGACCACACCGGCGTACGCGTACCGACTCAGCACAGCAGACCCCGCTCCGGACGACGTGGTGCGTCAGATGTTGACGATGGGACAGGTGAGAGTCCGGGCGATGCCGTCCAACCGCTGGATCCGGGCCACCACGAGGGTGCCCAGGGAGTCGATGTCCTCGGCACCGGCCTGGACGATGACATCGTAGGGCCCGGTCACGTCGTGGGCCTTCTCGACCCCCTCGATGCCACGGATGCGCCCCGCCACCTCGGCGGCCTGACCGACCTCGGTCTGGATCAGGATGTATGCCTGCACCATGAGTACTCCTTCGTGTACGCCGGGCGGTTCACGGCCGGGCAGGGGCGCGGCCGATGACGGACGGATGACAAGCGTGGGTCCGGACCACCGCGCCGGAGCGTCACCGTACCCTGATCCCTGTGCGGAACACCATTGGGGGTCTTGGCGAGTTCGCTCTGATCACACGTGTGACGAGCCAATTCCCCACCACGGACGATGTAATCCTCGGACCCGGGGACGACGCGGCTGTCGTCGCCTCCCCCGACGGCCGGACGGTCGCGACCACCGACCTGCTGGTCGAGGGGCGCCACTTCCGGCGCGAGTGGTCCACCGCCCGTGACGTGGGGCACCGGGCCGTCGCGCAGAACTTCGCCGACGTCGCGGCCATGGGCGCCCGCCCCACCGGCCTGCTCATCGGCTTCGCCGCGCCCGCCGACCTCCCCGTGACCTGGGCGGAGGAGTTCACCGCCGGGGTCCGCGACGAGTGCGCGGTCGCGGGCGGCGCCGTCGTGGGCGGAGACATGGTCGGCTCGGACACCCTCACCATCGCGGTCACCGCGCTCGGCGACCTCCAGGGCCGGGCGCCGGTCCGCCGCGACGGCGCCCGACCCGGCGACGTGGTCGCCTACACCGGCCACCTGGGGTTGTCCGCCGCCGGTCTCGCCCTGTTGGAGAAGGGGATCGACGGCCCGGCCGAGTGCCTGTCCGAGCACCGCAGGCCCAGCCCGCCCTACGCCCGCGGGGTGGAGGCGTCCCTGCTCGGGGCCACGGCCATGCTCGACGTCAGCGACGGCCTCGCCCAGGACCTCGGGCACATCTGCCGGGCCAGCGGGGTCCGCGTCGAGCTGGAGGGGGAGGCGCTGCGCCCCGAACCCGCCCTCGTCGACGCCGTCCGCGTCCTGGGCGCCGGAGCCGACACGGCCGAGCGGACCGCGCGCGACCTCATGGTCTCCGGGGGAGAGGACCACGCCCTCGCCGCCGTCTTCCCGCCGGACGCCGTTCTGCCCGACCACTGGCACAGGGTGGGAACCGTTGTCGGAACAACAGGTGAAACCGCAGGAGAAAACACAATTCCGGTCACGGTCGACGGGCGGGTTCCGCGCCGCGGAGGATGGGATCATTTCCGGCGCTGAAGCGCCCGATTGGATTTGTCCTGTTTAACTCTCACGCTAGGCTTTGCGCACGCGGCCTTTCCGGGCGCAGCATCCGCCTCGTGGGACACAGCGGCCCCAGGAAGTCCCGAGAGCGGCCGACCGACCGAGGGCCGGGAGAAGAAGCCACGACCTCGCCGGTGCCCTTCGCGGCAGACGAGGGCGCACACGGCGCAGGACGCCGAGGGAGGGACCGGAGCCGGAGCTCTCGGTGGAGGGCGATGGAGACGTCGAGGGGCGGTTTATGGGGCGGCATGGCTGGCGGAACAGCAACCGCCGGGGTGTGCACCGCAGCGAGCAGGAGGACGTCGGCGCGCTGCGGCGGCTCGGCGGCCTCATCGAGAGCACGGTCCCCAAACGCGTCGAACCCCCGCGGCTGCTCAACGTGCTCGTCGTCTCCGGCGTGATCCTGGGTCTGCTCCTGTTCGGGTACAGCACCACCCAGATCTACCTCCAGTTCGGCGGCACCCCGGGCGCGACGCAGGACCCCGGGACCCAGGACGGGGCCCAGCCCACGCACGACGCCTCACCCGGAACCGACGCCGAGGAGCCCGCGGCCGGGGGCGGCGGGGGGCGGGGGCCGCAGACCCAGGCGGGCTCGGAGCCGACCACGGTCGTCTACCGCGTCACGGAGTCCACCTCGGTCGGGTTCAGCGGCCACGTCACCGTCACCAACACCTCGCGGGTCGGCCTGGACGGCTGGGAGCTGGCCCTGGCCTTCGACTCCGCCGAGGTCACGCACGTCAACGGCGCGGACTGGGAGGAGATCGAGGACGGCATCCTGGCCCGCGGGCCCGCCGACCAGGACATCCTGGAGCCCGGTGACTCGGTGGCGCTCACCTTCGAGGCGGTCGGCGTGCCGCAGAGCCCGATCCGCTGCTCCCTGAACGGCCACGTCTGCGAACTGTGAGCCGGGGCGCGGATCCCCGCGGCCGTCCCCGGGCGTTCCGGGCCCCGTCCACGTCCCGGGCCCCTTCGGCCCCGGACAAGGGTGAAGGCCCCCGACCGGGACGGTCGGAGGCCTCCATGGAAGGTCCTGAGGGTTGGGAACCCTAGCGGGTCACCTTGCCGGCCTTGATGCACGAGGTGCAGGCGTTCACGCGCTTGGGCGTGCCGCCCACACGGGTGCGGACGGTCTGGATGTTGGGGTTCCAGCGGCGGCGGGTGCGACGGTGCGAGTGGGAAACACTGTTACCGAACCCTGGTCCCTTGCCGCAGACGTCGCAGACGGAAGCCACGGTAACTCCATTCAAGCGCTCGGGATCGCGCACGTCGCCGCACGCGAAGGTTCATCCGACCGGGAGAGGTCGGGCGGACTGGTTGACGGTGACGCCAACCGTGGAAGGTTACACGAAGGACATGGCCGGACGCGCAGTGCAGGCCGACGAGCCGGTGTCCGTACGTGCGATGGTGGGTCGCGCCGTGGTCGAGAACGACCTGCGGTGACCACCGGGAGCATCGAATCAGCCACGCGGGCATGGCGAAAACGCGATGAACTTCCCCGAGTATACCCCGGTTGGGAGGGGCGGGAACCGCGGACGGGGGAGCCCTCCGGACCCCGGATCCGGGTCCCCCTGCCCGCGCTCCCCGGCCGAACCGCCCGGCGGAGGGCGCGCGAGCGTCGCACCGGAGGACTACCGTGGCGGTGACCGGCGATCCGAGACGGGAAGCACACGTGAGCACCTGGGACGAACCGCTGAGCAGGGGGCCCCTCAGGGGCAAGACGGCCAAGGCCCTCTCCGAGAAACTCGGCCTGCACACCCTCGGCGACCTGCTGCGCTACTACCCGCGCCGGTACGACCGGCGCGGCGACCTGACCGACCTCGCGGCACTGCGCGAGGGCGAGGAGGTCACCGTGCAGGCCCGTGTCCTGGACGCCAAGCGGCGCACCGTGCCGGCGCGGCAGGGCCGCCGCCGCATGGACATGATGGAGGCCACCGTCACCGACGGCACCGGGCGCCTGCACCTGACCTTCTTCAACAGGGGCTCGTACCACCAGGGCGCCCTCGTGCCCGGGCGCCTGGCGATGTTCTCCGGCCGGGTCTCCACCTTCAAGGGCCGCCGCCAGCTCGACCACCCCCAGTACGAGCTCCTGGACGAGGACGGCCACGAGGGCGAGCGGGCCCGGGCCTACGCCGAGGAGCTCATCCCCGTCTACCCGGCGGTCAAGGGACTGGACTCCACCACCATCGCCCGCACCGTCGACATCGTCCTCGCCGACGTCGACAGCCTGCCCGACCCGCTGCCCCCCGAACTGCGCGAGCGGCGCGGGCTCCTCGGCGTCGCCGACGCCCTGCGCCGGATCCACCGGCCCGCGGAGTGGGCCGACGTCGGCGCCGCCCGCCGCCGCCTGAAGTGGGACGAGGCCTTCGTCCTCCAGCTCGCGCTCGCCCAGCGGCGCCACCGCGCGCAGGACCTGCCCGCCAAGCCCCGGCCCGGCGCGGTCGACGGCCTCCTGGACGCCTTCGACGCCCAGCTGCCGTTCACGCTCACCGAGGGCCAGCGGGAGGTGGGCGAGCGCCTCGCCGAGCGGCTCGACGCCGCGCACCCCATGCACTGCCTTCTCCAGGGCGACGTCGGCGCGGGCAAGACCCTGGTGGCGCTGCGGGCCATGCTCCGGGTCGTGGACTCCGGCGGCCAGGCCGTCATGCTCGCGCCCACCGAGGTCCTCGCCCAGCAGCACCACCGCTCCATCAGCGCCATGCTCGGCGCGCTGGGCCGCGCCGGGCAGATCGACGGGGCGGAGAAGGCCACCCGGGTGGCGCTGCTCACCGGTTCCATGAACGCCGCCGCCCGCAGGGAGGCCCTGCTCGACGCGGCGTCCGGCGCGGCGGGGATCGTCGTGGGCACCCACGCCCTGCTCCAGGAGCACGTCTCCTTCGCCGACCTGGGCCTGGTGGTGGTCGACGAACAGCACCGGTTCGGCGTGGAGCAGCGCGACGCCCTGCGGGAGAAGGCGGTGGACGGGCGCCCGCACGTGCTGGTCATGACGGCCACGCCCATCCCGCGCACCGTCGCGATGACCGTCTACGGCGACCTCGACGTGGTCGCCCTCACCCAGCTGCCCACCGGCCGCGCCCCCGTGTCCACGCACGTGGTCCCCGCGCGTGAGAAGCCGCACTTCCTGACCAGGGCCTGGGAACGCATCCGGGAGGAGGCGGGCGGCGGGCACCAGGCGTTCGTGGTCTGCCCGCGGATCGGCGACGACGCCAAGGAGGAGGCCGAGGAGGAGGTCGGCGCCGAGGACGGCGAGGAGGCCGCGGGCGCCCGGCCGCCGCTGGCGGTGCTCGACGTGGCGGCGCGGCTGACGGAGGGACCCCTCCGCGACCTGCGCGTGGAGGTCCTGCACGGCCGGATGGCTCCCGACGACAAGGACGCGGTGATGCGCCGGTTCTCGGCCGGGGACACCGACGCCGTCGTCTCCACCACCGTCATCGAGGTGGGCGTGGACGTGCCCAACGCCACAGTGATGGTCATCATGGACGCGGACCGCTTCGGCGTCTCGCAGCTGCACCAGCTGCGCGGCCGGGTCGGCCGCGGCCGGCTGCCCGGGCTGTGCCTGCTGGTCACCGACGCAGAGGAGGGCTCCCCGGCCCGTGAGCGGCTGGCCGCGGTGGCCGCGACCACCGACGGCTTCGAGCTCTCCCGGGTGGACCTGGAGATGCGCCGCGAGGGCGACGTGCTGGGCGACTCGCAGTCCGGCGCCCGGTCCAGCCTGCGGATGCTCACCCTGCTCAAGGACGAGGAGCTCATCGGGGAGGCGCGCGAGGAGGCCGCGGCGTACGTGGCGGCCGACCCCGGGCTGACCGGGTACCCGCCGCTGGCCGAGGCGCTGGAGACGCTGCTTCCCGAGGAGCGGGCGGAGTACCTGGACAAGGCCTGAGCGTCCGGCGGCGGGGCCCGGCCGTCCACAGGCCCTGGCGGGGTCCGGTGCGGCCTGCGCGCCGAGGCCTGACGTGGGAAGCGGGGGCTCCCCGGGCCGCCCGCCTCGTGCCGACCGTGTACCGGGACGCCCGCCCACCCCGGCCGCTACCGTGGGGGCATGACCCGCATCATCGCCGGTACGGCCGGTGGACGGCGCATCTCCGTCCCCGAAGGCCGTAACACCCGCCCCACCAGCGACCGGGCCCGCGAGGCGCTGTTCTCCTCCGTGCAGTCCGACCTCGGCTCCCTCGACGGCGCCCGGATGATGGACCTGTACGCGGGCTCGGGCGCGATCGGCCTGGAGGCCCTGTCCCGGGGCGCCGCGCACGCGCTGCTCGTGGAGGCCGACCGCAGGGCGGCCCAGGTGCTCAGGGGCAACATCCAGACCCTCGGGCTTCCCGGCGCGCGGCTGGTCGCCGACCGCGTCGAGCGGGTGGTCGGCGCGGACAACCCCGGCGATCCCTACGACCTCGTGGTCGCCGACCCGCCCTACGCCGTCACCGAAGCCGAGGTCGCCGGGGTGCTGGCGGACCTGGTCGGCCGCGGCTGGCTGGCCGAGGACGCCGTGGTCGTCGTCGAACGCTCCAAGCGCGGGGCCGAGCCCTCCTGGCCCGAGGGCCTGGAGCGCGACCGCAGCCGGGGGTACGGGGAGGCGGTTCTCTGGTACGCCCGCCCGTCTCCCACCACCACCCTCAAGTCAGCTTCTCAGCCCTGAGGGACTGAGCGTGCGGTTGAGCCACCCCGCTGGGTGCGAGGGAGCCCACCGCATCTGACCCGACCACTCCGCCAGGGGTGGTCGGGTGGGACGTGTGACTTCCGCCCCGCGTTCCACGCCTCCTGGCCCCCGCGGGCCAGGACACGGGAAGCATTGCGGTCCGCGTGCGCAACGGCGCCGCATGACCGGCAGACGAACAAGGCCTGCGAGATCCGGTTGGCTCTGTGGGTGTAGGAGCATGCGGCGCACTCGCGTGAGGAGTGCGCCGGGTCCACGAACACCACTGGCACTCCCGCGCGTCGGGCCTTGTAGGCGATGAAGGCGCCCAGTTGGTGGAAGGACCAGGAGTGCAGCGTGACCCGTTGGGGCCTGCGTTGCCGTACCCGCGCGAATCCCCCTGAGGTCTTCGAGGGAGATGCCGCGCCCGGTGCGTTCGGCCTCGGCCACGATGCGTTTCGAAATCCGGTGGTTGACATCCCGGGCGTGCCCGGCCTCACGGCGACGCCGCTTCCTGAGCAGGCGCTTGGTGGACCGGGTGCTTTTGGACTGGAGTTTGGCCCGCAACCGCTGTTGGCGCCTGCGGTACCGGTTGGGTTCGCGTCCGGCCATCACCTGGCCATCGCTTGTGGTGGCGATGTCGACGATGCCCAGGTCCACCCCGAGGAAGGAGTCGGGGACGGTCTCGGGGGCATCGGGCACCTCGACGGACACCACGAGGAACCAGACCCCATCCTGGCAGATCAGGTCAGCCTCGCCGCGCCTGTGCTCGGCCAGCGTCTTGATCTGGTCGGGGAGCCGACGAAGGGCACGTCCTTCAACCGGCCCTGGAAGGTCCACAACGAGATCGTGCGGGCGTCCATCGCAAACGACAGGTTGCGCGCGTCGTAGGGGTGCGCCGACTCCGGGCGAAAGACGAGGGGTGTGGACTCGATCCGCTTCCGGCGGGCCGACCCCTTGGGCCCGTAGTTGCCGTTGTCCAGGTTGGAGCGGCGGGTGCGGTAGGCGTCGCACACCTTCTTGATCACATGTTGGGCCGCCTGCGAGCCCACCCCGGCCTCGCGCAACTGTCGGTAGGCGTGCTTGCGCAGCTCGTAGTTGCGCATCACACCCTGGTCGTGGGCCACCTTCGCCACCCAGGTGGCGTGGGTGTTGAGCGCGCGCAGGGTCGAGGTCAACACCGCCGCCTGCTCGGGCGACGGCGTGAGCTTGACCTGCACGGCGATCTTCGACACGCCCACCATCATGTACTCGACTAGTGACAGAAAGCAGCCAAAGCAGTCCGATGTGGCCTCTGCCACCAGGTGATCAGTGTGGTCCGCACAGCGATTCCTCCCCGGCCGCCGTCCCGGGTCCCTTGCCAAAGTGAAGCTGACAACCGCACCACACTCGTCCCAGCCCCGCGCGCGTGGCTTCCCGCCCCGCACGCCTCGTCCCCGGTCCCGGCGCGCCTCCCCGACGACGGCGGGAAGCGGGGTAGAAAACGGCCAGGGGCGGTCCCGGCCCGGGGCCCGCCTCGGCCGTCACGGCAGGTGGCGCGCCGAGAGCGCACGCGCCCCGGCCGTGGACGGAGGCGACCGCTAAACGGGTGTTGCCCGAATCGGCGTGGAGGCCAAGCCCTACGATCGCGGTACCCGAACGTAGTTCTTGAAAGGGGCGATCCACCGTGCGCCGTGTCGTCTGTCCGGGTTCCTTCGACCCGGTGACCTACGGTCATATCGACATCATCGGCCGGGCGGCCAAGCAGTACGACGAGGTCGTCGCCGCCGTGCTCAACAACGTCAACAAGCGCGGCCTGTTCACGGTCCCGGAGAAGCTCGACATGCTCCGGGAGGGCGCCGCCGAGTTCGACAACGTCCGGGTCAGCGAGTTCGACGGCCTCCTCGTCGACTTCTGCCGGGAGAACGGCATCGAGACCATCGTCCGGAGCCTGCGCTCGGTCAGCGACTTCGACTACGAGCTCCAGATCGCCCAGATGAACTACCGCCTCTCCGGGGTGGAGACCGTGTTCATGACGGCGAACCCGCAGTACTCCTTCCTGTCCTCCAGCCTGGTCCGCGAGATCGCCCAGCACCGCGGGGACGTCTCCACCCTGGTCACCCCCTACGTCCAGGAGCGCCTGCGCGAGAAGTACGCGCAGAGGACCTCCGAGGGCCTCTGACCGCCCGGCTCCACCGCCTGCCCTGCCGCCGGAGCAGGGGCTGATTTGGGCGGCCGGGTACATGCTGGGTACAATCTCGGTTTGACCATGGGTACCGTCGGTTCTCGGCGTGCCCCGACACCGGTCGCGCCCGTCGCACGCGACGCCTCCCGCGCGTCCGGTACACCCGAAATCCTCGTGAAAGCCCGATGACCCTGTCTCGCCTAGATCCTCGTGACCCGTTCGTGGTCGACACCCGCCAGCTGGGCCGCCAGCCGGGGTCGATGCGGACCGTCAACCGCATCGTGACCGTCCCCGAGGCGTTCGCCACGGCGATGGCGGCCGTGCCCGAGGGCAGCGAGGTCGAACTGGACCTGCGCCTGGAGGCGGTGATGGAGGGAGTCCTCGTCACCGGCACCGTCCGCGGCCAGCTCACCGCGGAGTGCTCGCGCTGCCTGGACCCGATCTCGGACGGCGTCGAGGCCGGATTCCAGGAGCTGTACCGGTACTCCGCCGACGAGGACGCGGCGGCGGGGGCGGACGAGGACGCGGGTGACGAGGATGAGGACTACTATCTAGAGGGCGATCTCCTCGACCTCGGGCCGGTGGTCCGAGACGCCGTCGTGCTCGCGCTCCCGCTCACACCGTTGTGCGGCCCGGACTGCCCCGGCCTGTGCTCCGAGTGCGGTGCCAAACTCGCCGAGGCCGGGCCGGACCACGGCCACGGCGACAACATCGACCCGCGTTGGGAGGCGCTCCGCGAGATCGCGGACGACCCCGGCGAACGATGAGCTCGTGAACCGATCGCGGACGGCCGCCCCCCGGGCGCGCCCCCGCCGACCGGGGCACACCTTCCCCGCCACAGTGCGCGGGGTGACCGAGAGAAGCGACCTCCCGCGACCGCGCGGGGGTGACCCAGGAGGATTGAAGTGGCCGTCCCGAAGCGGAAGATGTCGCGGAGCAACACCCGGACCCGCCGTTCCCAGTGGAAGGCGTCGCGCCCGGTGCTGGTCAACTGCCCGCGCTGCCGCGACCCCAAGCAGCCCCACATCGCGTGCCCGACCTGCGGCACCTACAACAACCGCCAGGTCACCAACCCGGCCTAGGCCTGCGCCGTGGATCACACCGCTGGTCCTGCGCACCGCAGCCGAACGCGCCTGGCGGATGACGGGCTTCGGGTCCTCGCACCCGAGTCCCCAGCCATCTCGGGGCGGACCCCTCACCAGGGTCCGCCCCGAAGTGCTGTCACCGGTCCGTCCGGGGCCGGGACGGCCGGGGCGGCCGTGCCCGCGCGCGTGTTCCGCCCCGTGCCGCCCGCGCGTGTGCGGCCGGTGTCCGCACGGATTCCATCCCTTGTCCTCGTACTCCCCGAGCGTCGCGGTACGCGGGTTTGTAGAGTGACCTGAGGAACAGAACAACGCGTGGTACACGACGAGCAGCGGCGGGCGGGAGCATCCGCGCGCCGCACAGTGATCCGGGTCCTCCCGGGCTCCCGAGTTCGTGGTGGCTGCCGGGGGAGCGGAGCCTCCCGCGACGGTCACCTCGTTTTCGAGCACCCTGGCGGGGCCGCGGGATCCGTACCCGACTCCAGCCGTCCGCGCGCCGCCGTCCGGCGCGTACGAACAGGGAAGTGAACGAGTGGCCAGCCAACTCTCCGTCTCCGAAGCCAAGGCGTTCCACCAGGCCATCGGGGTCGAAGTCGACCCGAAGATCCTGCTCAGGGCGCTGACCCACCGCTCCTACGCCTACGAGAAGGGCGGTCTGCCCACCAACGAGCGCCTGGAGTTCCTCGGGGACTCCGTGCTCGGGCTGGTGGTCACCGACACCCTCTTCCGCAAGCACCCCGACCTGCCCGAGGGACAGCTCGCCAAGCTGCGCGCCGCCGTGGTCAACATGCGCGCCCTCGCCGACGTCGCCCGCGGGCTGGGCATCGGCGCCTACATCCGGCTCGGCCGCGGCGAGGAGGGGACCGGGGGCCGCGACAAGTCCTCGATCCTCGCCGACACCCTGGAGGCCGTCATCGGCGCCGTCTACCTGGACCGCGGCCTGGACGTGGCCTCGGAGTTCGTGCACCGGCTCTTCGACCCGCTCATCGCCACCGCCTCCGGGCTGGGCGCGGGCCTGGACTGGAAGACCTCCCTCCAGGAGCTGACCGCCGCCGAGATGCTCGGCGTCCCCGAGTACCACGTGGACGAGAGCGGCCCCGACCACCAGAAGACCTTCCGGGCGACGGTCCGCGTCGCGGGGGAGAGCTACGGCCTGGGTGAGGGCCGCAGCAAGAAGGAGGCCGAGCAGCAGGCCGCCGAGTCGGCGTGGAAGGCCATCAAGGCCCGCTCCGAGGCCGCCGCCGACACTGCGGGCGCCGCCGGCGGGGCCGGTGCCGCCTCCGGCGACGGGCGCAGGTGAGGCGGCCGTGCCCGAACTCCCCGAGGTCGAGGTCGTCCGGCGAGGCCTGGCCGAACACGCCCTGGGCCGTACCGTCGGCGCCGTCGAGGTCCTGCACCCCCGTGCGGTGCGGCGGTACCTGCCCGGCGCCGCCGACTTCGCCGCCCGCCTGTCGGGTCGCGTGCCCACCGCCGCGCGGCGCCGCGGCAAGTACCTGTGGCTCGTCCTGGACAGCGGCGAGATGCTTCTCACGCACCTGGGCATGAGCGGGCAGATGCTGGTCCAGCCCGAGGGCAAGCCCGACGAGAAGCACCTGCGGGTGCGCCTGCCCCTGTCGGACGGCACCGAGCTGCGCTTCGTCGACCAGCGCACCTTCGGCCACCTGATGGTGGACGTGCCCGGCACGCGCGAGGACGTGCCCTCGTCGGTGGACCACATCGCCCTGGACCCGCTGGACCCCGAGTTCGTCCCGGAGGACTTCGTGCGCGCGCTGCGGGCCCGGCGCACCGAGGTCAAGCGGGCGCTGCTGGACCAGTCGCTGATCAGCGGGGTCGGCAACATCTACGCCGACGAGGCGCTGTGGCGGTCCCGGCTGCACTGGGCCCGCTCCACGCGGGGGCTGTCCGACGCCGAGGCCGTGGAGCTGCTGGGCCACGTGCGCGAGGTGATGACCGAGGCCCTGGAGGTGGGCGGCACCACCTTCGACGGCCTGTACGTCAACGTCAACGGCGAGAGCGGCTACTTCGAGCGCGGGCTCAACGCCTACGGCCGCCGCGACCGCCCGTGCGGCCGGTGCGGTGCCCTGATCCTCCGCGAGGCGTTCATGAACCGCTCCTCCTACAGCTGTCCGAGCTGTCAGAGGGCGCCCCGCGGCCGGGGTTGAGGGTCGTTCGGCGTGTCGGCAAGCAAAGTATGTCTGTCAGGTAAGTAAGGAGTCCGTCCGTGGGGGACGAGGTCGAGGCCGTCCGCATGACCGCCTGGGTGCGCGGGCACGTGCAGGGCGTGGGTTTCCGCTGGTGGGCGCGTTCCAAGGCGCTGGAACTGGGCCTGACCGGGGCGGCCACGAACCTCGGGGACGGCCGTGTCGAGGTGGTCGCGGAGGGGCCCCGGGACGCGTGCGAGCGGCTTCTTGGCCATCTCCGGGGGGGTGCAACACCCGGTCGTGTGGACTCCGTGGTCGAACGTTGGTCCCCGTCCGGGGGGAGGTTCACCGGATTCGTCGAACGGTGAGTATGCTTGTGGGGTAACGCGATTCGAGCACACCGCGCGACCGAGGCGGTCCCCAGGGATCCGCGGCGAGGTCTCGCGGGGTGTGAGGCCACCACCGTGCGGCGTCTGTGCAGTCCGCACACTCCGGCTGGACCGGGGGTAGCCGTGTTCGGATCGTGCGCTGCCACCTGCCCGGGATACCTGTCCGGGTTGTGGCCGTTACGGACTGTCGTAATCCAATCTTGACCAGCGGCGCGCACAGTGAGACTCTGGAAGACACATCGCGCAGATCTTCCACCCGTGCCGGACCATCATCGGTCGGCTTTCCACGGGGCATCACGTGCGCGGATCATCACTGGTCACTCAGTGTGGAGGACCCATATCATGGCGAAGGCTCTGTTTGGCCACGTCGGCGTCTCCGACCCCCGGATGGTCTCGGAGGTGCGGCGGCTCCAGAACCGGGTACGCGACCTCGAGGACGAGATCAGCCGTCTCCAGGCACGGAACGACCAGCTCAGCATGGCCGTCACCGAAGCCTCCTCCGGCGCGACCGATCGCGAGCCGGCGCTCGCCTGACCTGACGCCGTCGACGTGTCGGGCGCAGCCAGAGCTGCTCTTTCCGATGTGGTCGATCCACTGACGGGGACGCCGAACGCGTGAGCCAGGCGTCCCTGGCCAAGACCGTCGACGGACCGGGTCCCCGTCCTCAGTCCGCTTCGCCGCAGATTTTCCTTTCCCTTGCGGCCTTTTTACCGTTGTACCCGGCGGTCCCTTTCACAACCCTCCGTGTCCGCCGGACATCCCCCCTCTTCTCCGCCCGGGTGCGGGCCCCAGGGCCGTCCGCTCGGGACACCAGCCCGAACCCCACCCTCTGGTCACCGCTTCGTGGCACCCTTAGGTGGTCGCGCTGTGTATCAACGGTGACCGTCGTGGGAGGTGTGGGTGTACCTGAAGAATCTGACGCTGCGCGGCTTCAAGTCGTTCGCGTCGGCCACCACCCTGCGCTTCGAGCCCGGGATCACCTGTGTGGTCGGTCCCAACGGCTCGGGCAAGTCCAACGTGGTGGACGCCCTGTCCTGGGTGATGGGGGAGCAGGGGGCCAAGTCCCTGCGCGGCGGCAAGATGGAGGACGTCATCTTCGCGGGCACCTCCACCCGCCAGGCGCTGGGCCGCGCCGAGGTCAGCCTCACCATCGACAACACCGACGGTGCGCTGCCCATCGACTACACCGAGGTCACCATCCGGCGGACCATGTTCCGCAACGGCGGCTCGGAGTACGCCATCAACGGCGACACCTGCCGCCTCCTGGACATCCAGGACCTGCTCAGCGACTCCGGCATCGGCCGTGAGATGCACGTCATCGTCGGCCAGGGGCAGCTGGACACCGTCCTGCACGCCGGCCCCGAGGAGCGCCGCGCCCTCATCGAGGAGGCCGCGGGCATCCTCAAGCACCGCAAGCGCAAAGAGAAGGCGATCCGCAAGCTCAACGCGATGCAGGGCAACCTGGACCGGGTCACCGACCTCACCGCGGAGCTGCGCCGCCAGCTCAAGCCCCTGGGCCGCCAGGCCGAGCTCGCCCGCAGGGCCGCCGTCATCCAGGCCGACCTGCGCGACGCCCGCCTGCGCCTGCTCGCCGACGACATCGTCACCCTCACCGACCAGCTGGCCAAGGAGGAGGCGGACGAGAAGGAGGTCCTCGCCCGCCGCGGGGCGGCCGAGGCCGCCCTCGCCCAGACCCAGGAGCGCGAGAGCGAGCTGGAGGCGCAGGCCGCCGAGGCCGCGCCCGCCCTGGCCCGGGCCCTGGAGACCTACCACGCGCTGTCGCGCCTCACCGAGCGACTCGACGCCGTGCGCGGCCTGGCCAACGAGCGCCACCGCAACCTGGCCTCCGTCTCCGAGGAGCCCGTCCACCGCCGCGACCCCGAGGAACTGGAGATGGAGGCCGAGGAGGCCGCCGCCCAGGAGGAGGAGCTCCTCACCCGGCTGGAGGAGGCCCGGGAGGCACTGGAGGCCACCGTCGCCGAGCGCTCCGCCGCCGAGGACGCCCTGCACCGCGAGGAGAAGCGGCTGGAGGCCGCCGCCCGCGCCTCCGCCGAGCGCCGCGAGGGCCTCGTGCGGCTGTCCGCCCGGGTGGAGAGCCTGCGCGGACGGCTGGCCTCGAACGGGGACGAGATCACCCGGTTGGAGGAGTCCGCCCGTCAGGCCGCCGAACGCGCGGAGCGGGCCCAGGCCGAGTACGAGATGGCCGCCGAGGAGGCGGCCGGCCTCGACGAGGGGGACGCCGAGCTCGACACCGCCCAGGAGGAGGCCGCCCGCCGCCTCTCCGAGGCCGACGCCGGGATCAACCGGCTCCGCGACGCCGAGCGCACCGCCGAGGGCGAGCGGGCCGCGCTCGCCGCCCGCAAGGAGGCCCTGGAGCTGGGGCTGGCGCACAAGGACGGCGCCGGCACCCTCCTGGGCGCCGACCTACCGGGGATGCTCGGCAGCCTGGCCGCCCTCGTCCAGGTCGAGTCCGGCCAGGAGACCGCCGTGGCCGCCGCCTTCGGCACGGCCGCAGGAGCGGTCGCGGTCAGCGACCCCGACACCGCCGTGGCCGCGCTCGACCTGCTCCGGTCCGAGGACGCGGGCCGCGCCGGGATCGTCATCGCCCAGGCCGTCCCCGCGGTGCCCCGCGGGGAGTGGCCCGCACTGCCCGCGGGGTCGCGCTACGCCCTCGACGCCGTCGTCGCACCCGAGCACCTGGTCGGCGCGGTCACCGCGCTGCTGGACCGCACCGCCCTGGTGGCCGACGCCCCCGCCGCACGCGACCTGGTCCGCAAGGTCCCGGGGGTGCGCGCCGTCACCGCCGAGGGGGACGTGTTCTGCGCGGCCCTGGTGCACGGCGGTTCGGCCGCCGCGCCGAGCCTGCTGGAGGTCCAGGCGGCCGTGGACGAGGCGGCCGGGAGGCTGGAGACGGCCACCGAGGCCGCCGGGCGGATCGCCGCCGAGCTGGAGGAGCGCAGGCGCGAGCGCGCCGACCTGGCCGCCGAGGTCGAGGAGCTGACCGCGCGCCGCCGCCAGGGCGACCGCAGGCGCAACGAGTCCGCCCAGCGGCTCGGCAAGCTGGGCGGGCAGGCCCGTTCCGCGGAGGCCGAGGCCGAGCGGTACGCGGCCGCCGCCGCCAAGGCCACCGCCGCGCGCGGCGAGGAGGCCGCGAAGCTGGCCCGGCTGGAGGAGGAGCTGGCCGAGGCCGAGGAGGTGGCCGCCTCCATCGAGGAGGACGCGCCCGACCCCGAGACCCGGGACGAGCTCGCCGCCCAGGCCTCGCGCGCCCGCGCCACCGAGGTGGAGCGCCGTCTGTCGGTGCGCACCGCCGAGGAGCGCGCCCGCTCGATCGCGGGCCGTGCCGAGCAGCTGCGCGCCCAGGCCTTCGAGGAGCGCCGTGCCATGGAGCGCGCCGCCGAGCGCCGCCGCACCCGCGCCGCGCAGGCCACCATCGCCGAGGCCGTCGCCGAGGGCGCCCGGCTGGCCCTGGAGCGGATCGCGGTGTCCCTGGCCGCGGCCGAGAGCGAGCGCGCCGCCGCCGAGGCGGAGAAGGAGGCGCGCGACGCCGAGCTCAGGACCGTGCGCGCCCGCGTCCGCGAGCTGTCCGTGGACCTGGAGAAGCTGACCAGTTCGGCGCACAGCGGCGAGGTGGCCCGGGCCGAGCGCCGCCTGCGCCTGGAGCAGCTGGAGGTCAAGGCGGGGGAGGAGATGGGCGTCGACGTGCCCACCCTCGTCGCCGAGTACGGGCCGAACGTGCCCGTGCCCCCTCCGGGCGACGCCGAGGAGGACGCGGTCCCGCTGCCGTACGTGCGCGAGGTGCAGGCCAAGCGGGCCAAGGCCGCCGAGCGCCAGCTCAACCAGCTGGGCAAGATCAACCCGCTCGCGCTGGAGGAGTTCGCGGCGCTGGAGGAGCGGCACGCCTTCCTCAACGCCCAGCTGGAGGACCTGAAGAAGACCCGCCGGGACCTGATGGACATCGTCCAGGAGGTCGACGCCCGGGTGCAGGAGGTGTTCTCCTCCGCCTACCTGGACGTGGAGCGGGAGTTCGCGGCGATCTTCGGCCGGCTCTTCCCCGGGGGGGAGGGGCGGCTGCTGCTCACCTCCCCCGAGGACATGCTGACCACCGGTGTGGAGGTGGAGGCACGCCCGCCCGGCAAGAAGGTCAAGCGGCTGTCGCTGCTCTCCGGCGGTGAGCGCTCCCTGACCGCGGTGGCCTTCCTCGCCGCGATCTTCAAGGCCCGGCCGTCCCCGTTCTACGTGATGGACGAGGTCGAGGCGGCGCTGGACGACACCAACCTGCAGCGCCTGCTGGTGATCTTCGAGGAGTTGCGGGCCTCCTCGCAGCTGATCGTGATCACCCACCAGAAGCGCACCATGGAGGCGGCCGACGCGCTGTACGGCGTGACGATGCAGGGGGACGGCATCTCCCAGGTGATCAGCCAGAAGCTGGAGCGCCCCGCCTGACACGCGGCCGGGGCCGCCCTCCCGGAAGGGAGAGCGGCCCCGTACGCACACCCCGGCTCGCGGCCCGGGTCCGGCCCCGGCGGAGGGCGCCCGAACACGGACCGAAGCGGAGCCCCAAAGGAGCGCTGCTAGCCGCGGTCGATGGTGATGACCGGGGAGGTCCAGGTCTCCCAGTGGTCGGGGTTGTCCGCGTCGCCCAGAGCCTTCAGCGCGCGGGCCTCCAGACGGTACCGCCCGTCCCGGACCGGGGTGATCCGGTCGTGGCGGTCCAGGACCGTGCCGTCCCACGCGTAGCTGAAGAACGACGTCCCGGTCGCGCTGCGGTTCACGTGGTCCACCGACACCGCGACGTTGCGGTCCGGGTGCACCGGGCGCCCGGTGCGCTCGTCGATGACGGTCATCTCCAGCAGCGTGACGTGGTGGTCGAAGTGCGCGATGACGTACGGGACGTCCGGCAGGCCGTCGATCCACTCCAGGGTGTAGGTGGCGCCGTCGGGCTGGTTCTCGAACGTGCCGCCGCCCTCGCTCACGCACTCCAGGCCGGAGAAGGCGCCGCATTCGGTGATGCGGGTCAGCCACGGCAGTTCGAGCACGTTGCCGCCGCCGTCGGTGATCGGGGTCATCGCCTCGATCTCCTGGTAGTCGCCGTTGTAGGCGGCGTAGGGGACCCGGTAGGTCTCGCCGCCGGCCTCGGACACGGAGACGTAGCCGCCGTAGATCATCTGCTCGTAGTCCCGGGCGGGCGGGGTGAAGGTCACCTGCACCTCGGCGGTGCCGCCCGGCGCGACGGTCACCTCGTCCCGGTCGAAGGCCACCTCGGCGGAGGCGTCGTTGTAACCGGGGGTGAAGGTGTTGCCGTGGGTGCCCAGGGCGCTCTCGTGCTCCAGGGCGTAGGTGGCCTCCTCGTCGCCGTCGTTGGCGATGGTGATCGTCTCGGTCACCTCGCCCTCGGTGGCACCCAGGGACAGCTTGCCCGGGGTCACGGTGGTGGTGGCCAGCACGGCGCCGGGCACGTCCATCATGCCCGCGCCCTGGCGGTGGACGTTGTCGGTGTATCCCGCGTCGGGGTCGCCCCACCAGGCCTTGGGGTCGGCGCTGTTCTGGAGGACGTCGCGCACCTCGTGCGCGCCGAGCCCGGGGCGGGCCTCCAGCAGCAGCGCGACGCCGCCCGCCACGTGCGGTGAGGACATCGAGGTGCCGCTGATGGTGGCGTAGCCGCCCTTGGCCAGGGGGTAGGTGGAGTTGATCAGGCCGCCGGGGGCGCCGATGTCCGGCTTCAGGGCCAGGTCGGGGGACAGGCCGAAGGAGCTGAAGGAGCTGATCAGCCCGCCGGTCGGGTTGGGGATGGTGGTGGTCTCACCGGTCCAGGACAGGGTGACGGGCTCGTCGCCCTCCAGGAGCTCCAGCAGGTGGGCTCCGGAGGTGTCGGAGATCCCGATGGAGAACGCCCCCTGGTCGACGATGCCGCCGCCCGCGAACATGCCCGGGACGTTGTTGTACATCACCACACCGGTGGCGCCCGCGGCCACGGCCGCGTCGTACTTCTCGGCGAAGGTGCACGCGCCGCGCACCATCAGGGCGGTTCTGCCCTCGGGGTCGGCCTCCAGCTCGTCACCCAGCGACAGGCAGCCCCGTCCGACGTGGACGAGCTCGTCGGTCTCGCCCGAGGCGGGCGGCGGGGCGGCCTCGCCCATCTCCATGTAGGCCAGGGACTCGCCGCTGGGGTTGGCGGTCACGGAGGCGGACCGGATGTGGGTGTTGTCGTAGGAGGCGACGCCGATCACGTCCTCGCCCAGGCCGGGGGCGCCCGCGGAGTACAGGCCGGTGTCGCCCTCGTTGCCGATGGAGGCGACCACGACCATGCCCTCGTCGACCAGGTTGTCGGAGGCGACCGCGGTGGGGTACTGCGGCCAGGAGTGCGCCGAGCCGATGCTCATGTTGAGCACGTCCATGTCGTCGGCCAGGGCCCGCTCCATGGCGGCGATCATGATGTCGGAGGTGGTGGAGCCCTCGCAGCCGAACACCTTGTAGGCGCCGAAGTCCACGCCGGGCGCCACACCGGTGACCTCGCCCTCGGCGCCGACGATCCCGGCCACGTGGGTGCCGTGGCCGTGGCAGTCCTGGGGGTCCTCGTCGGGGACGGGCACGGCGGTGGGGTCGCCCGCGTTGAAGTCGTCGCCGACGAAGTCGTGCCCGGCGACCACGCGGTCGTTGGGGAAGCCGCCGCCGCCCAGGTCGGGGTGGGTGTAGTCGACGCCGGTGTCCATGACGGCCACGCGCAGGCCCTCGCCGGTCAGGCCCAGCTCGTTCTGCGCGACGTCGGACCCGGTCATCGGCAGCGCGGTGTCCAGGTCGGGGACGTTGGCGTCGCCCTCGGGGATCTCGTAGGTGACGACGGGGTAGATGGCGTTGACGCCGGGGATCTCCCGGGCCGTACCCACCTGGGCGTCGTCCATCTCCACGGAGAAGCCGTTCCAGAGGTCGCCGAACGAGTGCCGCTCGGTGTACTCCAGGCCCTTGTCCTCGGCCTCGGCGCGGAACTCCTCGTGCTCGTTCTCGACCTGTGCCGAGGAGGTGCCGGCGGTGGTCGGGGGGCTCTCCAGTTCGATGAACCACAGGCCGTTCGCCTGGTGGGTCAGTTCGCCGTTCTCGGCGGAGGGGGCGGGGTGCAGGGGGGCGAGCTCGGAGGATTCGTCGGCGCCGGCCGGCGGGACCGCTACCAGGCCCGCGGCGAGGGTCAACCCGGCGAGCGACGCCAGGCGCGTTCGGTGGGGTACCACCTTGTCAACACATCCCTTCTCGGTGCGCGCCTCAGGACACCGGGGGAGCGGGGCACCCCGCTGGGTACGACTGTGGTGCTCAGGGGGATACGCCGCTTAATGTCCTTCATCGGTTAATCGGCGCGCATAGCAACGAGATCATTGCCGTGTGCCATGAAAGTGTCAATGCTCACCAAGGCTCAATCTGGACACACGGGGTCGAGAACCACACTTCTGGTTTACAGACCTAAACAAAACGGGCATTCTTCTCTTTTTTCGCGAAAGCTATAAAACGACGTGGGGGAAGGGGGGTGCCCCCGTGCGGCCCTCCCCCCGTCCGCCCCTCCGGGAAGGGCCGCGATCCCGCCGGGGAAAGCGCAGGTCAGGGCAGCTGCCGGGGTGCCTGCCAGGGCGCCCGTCGAGCCGAGTACGCTGGAGGTTCCGGGCCGCCCGCGGGCGGCCCGACCGGTGTCGACGGAGCGAAGTCCGGTACCGCGGCCACAACCGGCCGTCCAACCCGGCGCTGTCCCGCAACTGTGAGGCCCCTTCCCGGGGACGAGCCAGGTCGCCTCCCCGACACCGACGTCCCCGTCCTCGTGGGAAGGACAGGCCGCCTCCGTCGGGACCGCGCTCCTTCCCCCCGCCCGACAAGGAGCACCGTGCGGACCGCACGCCACCTTTCCCCCGTCCTTCTCGGAGCCGTGCTCGTCCTGACCGCCTGCGGTGCACAGGACGGCGGCGAATCCGAGGCCGAGCCGACCACCGGGGCGGCCTCCGTCCCCTGCGGCCCCCCGGAACCCGACCCCGAGCGCCCCGCCGTGGGCGACGGCACCTTCCCCGTCACCGTCACCGACGCCACCGGTGAGGCCACCGTCGAGGAGGCGCCCGAGCGGATCGTCTCCCTGTCGGCCAGCCACACCGAGATGCTCTTCGCCATCGGCGCGGGCGACCAGGTCGAGGCCGCCGACGAGTACTCCGACCACCCGGAGGAGGCCCCCACCACCTCGC
This sequence comes from Glycomyces fuscus, assembly GCA_002529455.1. Taxonomy (GTDB): domain Bacteria; phylum Actinomycetota; class Actinomycetes; order Streptosporangiales; family Streptosporangiaceae; genus Nocardiopsis; species Nocardiopsis fusca. The sequence goes on along the minus strand of NYMS01000058.1, from coordinate 67,142 downwards.
TGAGCGGCTTCGAGCCCAGCGTGGAGGCCATCACCGAGTACGACCCCGACCTGGTCCTGCTCGCCCGCAGCGCCGAGGCCACCGCCGACCAGCTGGAGGCCGTCGGCATCCCGGCGCTGGTCCTGGACGCCGCCCAGGACCTGGAGGACACCTACGCCCAGATCCGCATGCTCGGCGACGTCACCGGCCACACCGAGGAGGCCGACGCCGAGGCCACCCGGGTGGAGGACGAGTTCAACGCGATCGTCGAGGGCGTGTGCGAGGAGACCGGCGACGCCGGGCTGTCCTTCTACCAGGAGCTCGACGAGACCTCCTACTCCGCCACCTCCGACACCTTCGTCGGCCAGGTCTACGCCTCCTTCGGCCTGGTCAACATCGCCGACGCGGCCGACGCGGACGGGGCCGCGGGCGGCTACCCGCAGCTGTCCCAGGAGTACGTCGTCGAGGAGGACCCGGACCTGATCTTCCTGTCCTACGGGGACGAGTCCACGATCGCCGACGTGGCGGGGCGCCCCGCCTTCGACACCGTCACGGCCGTGAGGAACGACGCCGTCTACCTGCTCGACGCCGACATCGCCTCCCGCTGGGGGCCGCGCGTGGTCGAGTTCGCCGAACTGGTCGGCCGGGCCGTCACCGAGAACGCGGCCGAGTGACGTGAGGAACGGTGTCGGCCTCCCGCTGGGGTGGATCGCGGGCGGGCTGGTCGCACTGCTCGCGGCGGCCCTGCTCGGCGTCTCCGCCGGAGCGGCCTCCCTCTCCGCGGCCGACATCGCCCGGCACCTGCTCAGCCGCCTCCCGTTCGGTGCGCAGTCCCCCCTCACCGAACGCGAGGCGGCCGTCCTGGTGGAGCTGCGCCTGCCGCGCGTGGTGATGGGCGCGGTCGTCGGCGCGCTCCTGGCCACCGCGGGCGGCGCCTACCAGGGCGTGTTCCGCAACCCGCTGGCCGACCCCTACCTCCTCGGAGCCGCCGCCGGAGCCGGGCTCGGCGCGACGACGGTCATCGTCTTCGGCCAGCAGTTCAGCGACTCCCCGCGCGCCCTGGTCCCGGTCGCCGCGTTCGCGGGCGCCCTGCTCGGCGTGGCCGCCGCCTACCTGCTCGGGTCCACCGCGGGCGGGGGCGGCACCGCCGCGCTCGTCCTGGCGGGCGTGGCCGTCTCCTCGTTCCTGTCCGCCGCCCAGACCCTCGTCCAGCAGATGGGCGTGGACGAACTCCAGCGCATCTTCGCCTGGCTGCTCGGAGGACTCGGAAGGGGCGGCTGGGACGACGTGCGGCTGGTCGCCCCCTACGCGGCGGTCGGGCTGGTCGTCCTGCTGGCCTGCGGGTACCTGCTGGACATGCTCGCCCTGGGCGACGACAAGGCGGTCAGCCTGGGGCTGAACCCGGCCGCCGTGCGCATCGTGGTGATCAGCGCCGCGTCCCTGGCCACCGCCGCCGCCGTGTCGGTGAGCGGCCTGATCGGCTTCGTGGGGATCGTCGTCCCGCACGTCGTGCGCCGCCTGGTGGGCTCCGACTACCGGGCGATCCTGCCGGTCACCGTGCTCCTCGGCGGGGCCTTCCTCGTTCTGGTGGACATCGTCGCCCGGACCCTCATCGCCCCCGCGGAGCTGCCCATCGGCGTGGTCACCGCCTTCCTCGGCGCGCCCTTCTTCGTGCTCATCCTGCGCACCACGCGCCACCGAGGCACCTGAAAGCCCGCTGCCACCGGCGGTTCCGGAGCACCCGGGAGGGGCGGGCCACCCGCCGGTGTCCCCTTCGTTCCCGGCGCGCCACCCGGCCGTGACGCGAACGCGTCGCACACTCTGGAACACTGGACGGTGCTATGGACATCACCTTGCTCGTTGCCATCATCATCGCCGTCGTGCTCCTGGCCGCCGGTGGGTTCTTCCTGGTCACGACCCGGCGCTCGGTCGAACCGGGCAAGGACGAGACCGAAATCGAACCCACCGGCGGGGCCTCCGGAGCCACCGCCGTGGAGGACCGGGAGCGGGACTCGGGGACCGTCAGCACGCCCCCCGCCCAGGCGCCCCCGCCCGCGGAGGAGACCGTCGAGCCGGCCCCGCCGGAGCTGGAGACCCCGCCGCCCTCGGCCGGGCGCATGGTGCGCCTGCGCGCGCGGCTGGCCCGCTCGCAGAGCGCCTTCGGCAAGGGCCTGCTCAACCTCCTGTCCTCCGACTCCCTGGACGAGGACACCTGGGAGGAGATCGAGGACACCCTCATCACCGCCGACATCGGCGTGACCTCGGCCGCGCAGATCGTGGAGAACCTGCGCACCCGCGTCAAGGTCCTCGGCACCCGCGGCACGGAGGAGGTGCGGGTCCTGCTGCGCGAGGAGCTCCTCGCCCAGATCACCACCGAGGCCGACCGCGCCGTGCGCACCGGGCCGCACGGCGGCCGCCCGGGCGTGGTCATGGTCGTCGGGGTCAACGGCACCGGCAAGACCACCACCACCGGCAAGCTGGCCCGCGTCCTGGTCGGCGACGGCCGCAGCGTCGTGCTCGGCGCCGCCGACACCTTCCGCGCCGCCGCCAGCGAGCAGCTGGAGACCTGGGGGAGCCGCGTGGGCGCCCCGGTCGTGCGCAAGGAGGAGGGCGCCGACCCCGCCAGCGTGGCCTTCGACGCCGTGGCGCGGGGCGTCGAGGAGGGTGCCGACACCGTCATCATCGACACCGCCGGACGCCTGCACACCAAGACCGGCCTCATGGACGAGCTGGGCAAGGTCAAGCGGGTCGTGGAGAAGAAGTGCCAGGTGGACGAGGTCCTGCTCGTCCTGGACGCGACCACCGGGCAGAACGGCCTGCGCCAGGCCCGGGTGTTCGGCGAGGTCGTGAACGTCACCGGCATCGCCCTGACCAAGCTCGACGGCACCGCCAAGGGCGGCATCATCGTGCAGGTCCAGCGCGAGCTGGGCGTGCCGGTCAAGCTCGTCGGACTCGGCGAGGGACCCGACGACCTGGCCCCGTTCGACCCCGAGGTCTTCGTGGACGCGATCCTGTCCACGGAGTGACCGGGGCCGGACCCCGACGGCACACGGCCGGACGCCCGCACGGGCGTCCGGCCTTCCCATGTCCGGGGCGGGGGAGCGCGTGTGACCCGCGACACCCGGCGGAAACCCCGGCGCAACGCGGGGGCCGGCCACCTGACCGCGCCCGCTCCGACGCCGTGAACCGTCACCCAGGGTCACCGAAAAGGGGTGGTCCGTCGATGTGACGGGGGTCGCTTCGTGTCGGTGCACGTGCATTCGCGCGGACCGGGGCCTCGGTTCATGGCGCCTTAACACTGCCGTCTGTCCTTTTACCCGCGCGCAACACACCGGGCCCTGACGAGAAACACCCCGGCCGGACAGTTGCCTGCGTGGTGTTCTGCACCGGGCCCGACGACGCGCTCGCTGACCGCCGCCCTCACAGACACAATCCCCCGTCCGTCCTATGGAGGCGACGCAATGACTGACTCCGGCAACACGGCGTGGCTGCTGATCAGCGCAGCCCTCGTGATGCTCATGACCCCGGGCCTGGCCTTCTTCTACGGAGGCATGTCGCGGGCCAAGAGCGTCCTCAACATGATGCTGATGAGCTTCGCGAGCATCGCCGTCGTGAGCGTGCTCTGGGTCGTCATCGGCCACTCGCTCACCTACTCCGACGGGCCCGGTGCGCTCGACACCTTCATCGGCGGCCTCGACTACGTCGGCCTGACCAACCTGATCGGTGAGGTCGAGCCCGCCGCGGAGGACGGTACCGGCGGCTACCCGCTGCTGGTCGACGCCGGGTTCCAGATGATGTTCGCGGTCATCACCGTGGCCCTCATCAGCGGTGCCATCGCCGACCGCGCCAAGTTCGGCGCATGGCTGCTGTTCGTCCCGGTCTGGGCGCTCCTGGTCTACTTCCCCGTCGCCCACTGGGTCTGGGGCGAGGGCTGGATCGAGCAGCTGGAGATCGGCGGCTACGCGGTCATCGACTTCGCGGGCGGCACCGCGGTCCACATCAACGCCGGCGCCGCCGCGCTGGCCCTGACCTTCGTCCTGGGCCGCCGCAAGGGCTTCGGCTCCGAGTCGATGCGCCCCCACAACCTGCCGTTCGTCCTGCTGGGCACCGCGCTGCTGTGGTTCGGCTGGTTCGGCTTCAACGCGGGCTCGGCCTACGCCGCCGACGGCACCGCCGCCCTGGCCCTGGTCAACACCCAGGTCGCCACCGCCGCCGCCACCGGCGCCTGGATGCTCGTCGAGCGCTTCCGCTACGGCAAGGTCAGCGCCCTGGGCTTCGCCTCCGGCGCCGTCGCCGGCCTGGTCGCCATCACCCCCGCCGCCGCCAACGTCACGCCGCTCGGCGCGATCGCCGTCGGCCTGCTCTCCGGCGCGGTCTGCGCCTACGCCATCAGCTGGAAGTTCAAGTTCAAGTACGACGACGCGCTCGACGTGGTGGGCATCCACATGGTCGGCGGCATCGTCGGCTCCCTGATCCTCGGCCTCGTCGCCGCGGGCGTCACGGGCGGCTCCGACGGCCTGCTCTACGGCGGCGGCATCGGCCTGCTGGCCGTCCAGGCCATCGCCGTCATCGGCGTCATGCTCTACTCCTTCGCCGTCACCTGGGTCATCGCCAAGGTCATCCACCTCGTCATCGGGTTCCGCATCCCCGAGGAGGTCGAGACCAACGGGCTGGACCACGAGCTGCACGCCGAGTCCGCCTACGCCTTCGACGAACTCGACGAGCTGGAGGACGGCACCGAAGCGGTCTCCCCGCCGACGCCTCCGGGTGGGGAGACGGCCTCGCCGACGGTCAAGGCCTAGACCTCAGCGTCGAGGCCGCGGGCCTTGTGCCACTGACGCGGCGAGGTGTCCAGGGGCTGGCGGAGAGAGATCTCCGTCGGCCCCGTCCGTGTGCTCAGCCACTTTTCATGGCATATGCGGGTATTCATGGCACCGTATTGGCTATGGCCTGTGTATCCGTTCGGTACCCTCTGAGCGGTACGGCGGTAGACCTCGGGCGCGCGGCGCCCGACCGGCGGCTCCGCCACGCGGACGGCCCCGTTTCCGACTCCCTCCGAAAAGGGGCACGCGGCACAACCGGGAGCCGCGCACGCGCATCTCACGCCAGGAACGGGTCGGGGACCGGCGCGTCCACCCCGCCGTCCACCCGGAAACCACGCTGATTCGTACAGTGCCCCACATGTCGGGGTCAGGAGGCAAGATGGCGCCGGTTAGTCACATCACGGGTCGCAGAGGCGGGCGCGCCGCGCTCGCCGCCGCGGGCGCGGTCCTCGCACTCGGCTTGTCCGGCTGCTCCATCGACCTCAGCCACCTGCGCCCCGGGGGCGGCGGCGAGGAGGAGCCCAGCCCGGAGGCCGCCGAGCCGGTCGCGGCGGCACCGCTGATGGAGGAGGCGCTGGCCGACCTGGCCGCCTACCCGGCGCTCACCGCCACCGGCCAGGTGGCCGAGAGCGTCGGCTCCGCCGACGTGCGCGACGCCTCGCTGACCGTCGCCGACAGCGGTACGGCCAGCGGCACCGTCCGCGCCAACGGCATCGAGGCCGAGCTGATCAGCGCGGACGGCAAGCTGTTCCTGCGCGCCGCGGAGGACTTCTGGCTCGACCAGGGCGTCTTCAGCCCCGACTTCGACGACTTCGACGGGAACTGGGTGCGCGCCTCCTCGGCCCAGGCCGGGTTCAACCCGAGCGCCACCCTGGCCCCGCCGGAGCTCTCCGCCATCCTGGGCGGCATCGAGCTGGAGTCGGAGGAGGCCGTCGAGGAGAACCTGGACGGCACGCTCACCCACCGGATCGACCTGGCGGGCGAGCGCAACCAGGTGTGGATCAACGCCGAGACCGGCCAGATCCAGCGCATCGCCATCGAGGAGCTCGTCCCCGAGGAGGCCGAGACCGGCCCGCAGGTCCGCCTGGACCTGGCCGAGGCCGAGACCGCCGCCGTCGAGGAGCTCTACGACGGCGTCACCGCCGCCGCCGAGGAGGAGCTGGGCTCCGCCCGGGACGCCCGCATCGAGGTCGGCTGGGACGGAAGCCCCTCCATGGCGTGCGAGGACGGCCCCAACTGCACCTGGACCGGGACCGTGCGCGACGCGGGCGGCGACGGCAGCGGCGAGGTGGCCGTGCGCATGGACGTCACGTTCAGCAACGCCGACATCGGCGAGCAGAAGTGCGACGACAGCGGGACCCTGGAGGCGGGCGGCACGCTGGAGCTGTCGTGCAGCGCCGACTACAACATCGTCAGCGCCGTCCAGCAGACCTACCCCATCGACGGCGAGGCCCAGCTGTCCACGCGCGGCCTGACCGGCGGCCAGCAGGAGGACATGCTGGCGGCCCTCGCGGAGCAGCGCGAGGCCACCCTGTCGGGCGGCGCCACCCCCTCCGAGGAGGCGTCCGAGACGGGCGAGGACGAGGGCGGCGACTAGAGGGGCCGGTGCTCCGGCCAGGGCGGGGACGGCGTCCCCGCCCTCCGCCGTGTCCGGGCTCCGTCCGCCGAGCGATACTGCAGGGTGATCCCGGGCGGGTAGGCTGGGAAATCAACTCCGAGACGAAGGACTGGCCACACTCGTGTTCGAGACGCTTTCCGACCGGCTGACATCGGTCTTCTCCTCGCTGCGCGGTAAAGGGCGGCTGTCCGAGGAGGACATCAACGCGACCGCGCGGGAGATCCGCCTCGCGCTGCTGGAGGCGGACGTCGCACTGCCGGTGGTCCGCGAGTTCATCGCGCGGATCAAGGAGCGCGCCCGCGGCGAGGAGGTCTCCAAGGCCCTCAACCCGGCACAGCAGGTCATCAAGATCGTCAACGAGGAACTGGTCGGGATCCTCGGCGGCGAGACCCGGCAGATCCGCTTCGCCAAGAACCCGCCGACCGTGATCATGCTCGCGGGCCTCCAGGGCGCCGGTAAGACCACCCTGGCGGGCAAGCTCGCCCGGTGGCTGGCGGCCGACCGCAACACGCCGCTGCTGGTCGCCGCCGACCTCCAGCGCCCCAACGCCGTCACGCAGCTCCAGGTGGTCGGTGAGCGCGCCGGGACCCCCGTGTTCGCGCCCGAGCCCGGCAACGGCGTCGGCGACCCCGTCCAGGTCGCCCGCGAGTCCGTCGAGTACGCCCGCCGCAACAACCACAACGTGGTGGTCATCGACACCGCGGGCCGCCTCGGCGTGGACAGCGAGATGATGCAGCAGGCCGCGGACATCCGCGACGCGGTCAGCCCGGACGAGATCCTCTTCGTCGTCGACGCGATGATCGGCCAGGACGCGGTCAACACCGCGCAGGCCTTCCTCGACGGGGTCGGCTACGACGCGGTCGCGCTCACCAAGCTCGACGGCGACGCGCGCGGCGGCGCGGCCCTGTCCATCCGCCACATCACCGGCCGTCCCATCATGTTCGCGTCCACCGGCGAGAAGCTGGAGGACTTCGACCTCTTCCACCCGGACCGGATGGCCTCGCGCATCCTGGACATGGGTGACGTGCTCACGCTCATCGAACAGGCGCAGCGCACGTTCGACGAGGCCGAGGTCGAGAAGATGGCCTCGACCATGGCGTCGGACGAGGACTTCACGCTCGACGACTTCCTGCAGCAGATGCAGATGGTCCGCAAGCTCGGCCCGATCGGCAACCTGCTCGGCATGATGCCCGGCATGGGCCAGATGCGCGAGCAGATCGACAGCATCGACGACAAGGACCTGGACCGCATCCAGGCCGTCATCCAGTCGATGACCCCGGCCGAGCGCGCCAACCCGAAGATGATCAACGGGTCGCGCCGCCTGCGGATCGCCAACGGTTCGGGTACGCAGGTCAGCGATGTCAACGGCCTGGTCACCCGCTTCTTCGAGGCGCAGAAGATGATGCGCAAGATGAAGAACGGCGGCATGCCGGGGATGCCCGGCATGCCCGGCATGGGTGGCGGTGCCAACCGCAAGAAGGCCAAGGCCCAGGCCAAGAAGGCCAAGAAGGGCAAGCAGCGCAGCGGCAACCCGATGAAGGCCCGCCAGCAGGAGGCCGAGCGCGCGGCCGAGCGCCAGCGCCGCCAGGAGGAGGGCGGCGAGCAGCAGGTGCCGCAGCTGCCCCCGGGCCTGGGCGGAGGCGGCCAGCCCACGCTCCCGCCCGGCTTCGGCGGTCCCAACATGCCCGACCTGTCGAACTTCAAGCTGCCCAAGAAGTAGGCGCGGCCGGTACCGGCCCTCACGCCCGTCGGCCGACGGGCGGAGCGCTACCATGCCTATGGCGCAGCCAGCCGCCCCGCACCGCGGACGCGGGCGGGCCGACGGCCCGCCCGCGGCGCCCGCCTCCATTCGGGGCGGGCCGCTGGCACCGCCCGGGAGACCGGGCACGGCGGCCCGTCCACGTTCCGGGGACGGGCCGCCTCCCCGTCCGCCCCCCATCCGTGCGGACGCGTTCCGGTGTCGTGTCCGGGGAACACGTCCGCGTCTGGCACAATGAGTAGTCGACTAACGGTGCCGGGCCAGCCCTCTAACTAGCCCGCCACCCACGTCTGTCCCGTCGGGTACCGCAACCCCACGTGGTTTCGCCGTCGGGCGCCTCACACCGTTAATCGGGAGAAGACCACTCCAGTGGCTGTCAAACTGAAGCTCAAGCGTATGGGCAAGATCCGTACGCCCCAGTACCGCATCATCGTCGCCGACGCCCGCACCAAGCGCGACGGCAAGGCGATCGAGGAGATCGGCAAGTACCACCCCAAGGAGCACCCGAGCCTCATCGAGGTCGACTCCGAGCGGGCCCAGTACTGGCTGTCCGTGGGCGCCCAGCCCTCCGACGCGGTCAAGGTCCTCCTGCGCAAGACCGGTGACTGGCAGAAGTTCAAGGGCCTGCCCGCCCCGGCTCCGCTCCAGGTCGCCGAGGCCAAGGACCCCGAGGCCAAGGAAGCGGCCTTCCAGGCCGCGCTGAAGGAGCTCGTGCTCCCCGGCTCCGAGGGCAAGGGCAAGGCCAAGAAGTCCGAGAAGTCCGAGAAGAAGGCGGACAAGGCGGACAAGCCCGCCGAGACCGCCGAGGCTGAGAAGTCCGAGGGCGAGGCCTGACGTGCTGGAAGAGGCGCTTGAGCACCTCGTGAAGGGGATCGTTGCGAACTCCGACGACGTCCAGGTGAGAGCCAAGCGGCTCCGCAAGGGCAAAGTCCTGGAGGTCCGGGTCCACCCCGACGACCTCGGCAAGGTGATCGGCCGCAACGGTCGCACCGCCAAGTCCCTGCGGACCGTCATCGGCGCCCTGGCCGGGGGCCGGTACGTCCGCGTGGACCTGCTGGACCTGCACGAAGTGCGCTGACGCGCCTCTCGGGGCGCCGACCGCGAACGGTCGGCGCCCCGCAGCCGTGTCCGGGACCCCGGGGCCCGCGCCCACCGCGCACGCCCCGGACCCGGGCACGGTTTTCTCACTCCCGCCGCCGTCGCGGCGGGGCGGAAGGACGGAGAACTCCCATGCGACTCGTTGTCGGCCGGATCGGCCGCGCGCACGGCGTCCGCGGCGACGTCGCCGTCGACGTGCGCACGGACGACCCCGCGGCCCGGTTCGCCGACGGCTCCGTGCTGGCCACCGACCCGGCCGAAGCCGGTCCGCTCACCGTCGTCTCCACGCGCCGCCACAGCGGCCGCCTGCTCGTGCGCTTCAAGGGCGTGTCCGACCGCGACGCCGCGGAGGCGCTGCGCGGCACCGCCCTGCTCGTGGACTCCGAGGACATCCCGCCGCTGGACGACCCGGACGAGTTCCACGACCACGAGCTCATCGGCCTGTCCGCGGTGACCACCGGCGCGGAGCCGGTCGGCACGGTGGCGGACGTGCTCCACCACGCGCAGGACCTCCTGGTCGTGACCACCCCGGACGGCGGAGAGGTGTACGTGCCCTTCGTGGCCGCCCTGGTCCCCGAGGTCGACGTGGCCGGGGGCCGGATCGTCCTGGACCCCCCGCCCGGCCTGCTCGACCTCGCCGACTGAAGGGCGCGCCGTGCGCATCGACATCATCAGCATCTTCCCCGACTACTTCGGCCCCCTGGACCTGTCCCTGATCGGCAGGGCGCGCGCGTCCGGGCTGCTCGACGTGCGCGTGCACGACCTGCGCTTCTGGACCCACGACCGCCACAACACCGTGGACGACACCCCCTACGGCGGCGGACCCGGCATGGTGATGAAGCCCGAGCCGTGGGGCGAGGCGCTGGACGAGGTCGTGGGGGAGGGGCCCGCGCGGCTGATCCTGCCCACCCCCAGCGGCCGGCCCTTCCGGCAGGCCGACGCCGAGCGCCTGGCCAAGGAGGAGCGGCTGGTCTTCGGCTGCGGCCGCTACGAGGGCATCGACTCGCGGGTCGCGGCGGACGCCGCGGAGCGGATGCCCGTCGAGGAGGTGAGCATCGGCGACTACGTGCTCAACGGCGGCGAGTCCGCGACGCTGGTGATGGTCGAGGCGATCACCCGGCTGCTGCCGGGAGTCCTCGGCAACACCGAGTCGGCGGTGCAGGACTCCTTCGCCTCCGGCGGAATGGAGAACCTCGTGGAGGGTGCGGTCTACACCAAGCCCGCCTCCTGGCGGGGCCGGGAGGTGCCGCCGGTGCTGCTGTCGGGCAACCACGGCGCCGTGGACCGCTGGCGCCGCGACCAGGCGCTGCGCAAGACCGCGCGCAACCGCCCCGACCTGGTGGAGGCCCTGCCGGAGGAGGCGCTGGACCGGCGCGACCGGGAGGTCCTGGCGGAGGAGGCCGTTCGAGACGCCACCCGAGGTGTGGCAAACTAGGTGGGTTCCCCCTTGGTGACCGGCGGCATCCGCATGCCGGCGGTACGACGTCGGCCTCTGTGACGGTCACCCGGGCGGTTCGACAGTACAGACCCAGTCAGGGCCCTCGCCCGCGCACCCCTTCCCCTCCGGGAACAGGTCGCGGAGCGCTATCGATGAGGATTCGCGAGATGCACACCGCCATTCAGGAGCTGGAGAAGGCCCAGCTTCGTTCCGACGTCCCGGAGTTCCGTCCCGGTGACACCCTCAACGTCCACGTCCGCGTGACCGAGGGCACCCGTACCCGTGTCCAGGTCTTCAAGGGCGTCGTCATCCGCCGCCAGGGTTCGGGCAACCGCGAGACCTTCACCATCCGCAAGGTGAGCTACGGCGTGGGCGTGGAGCGCACCTTCCCGATCCACACCCCGGCCATCGAGAAGTACGAGGTCGCCGCCCGCGGCCGTGTGCGTCGCGCCAAGCTGTACTACCTGCGCGACCTGCGCGGCAAGGCCGCCCGCATCCGCGAGCGCCGCGAGCCCGTCAACAAGTAGCCCCAGGTCTTCTCGCGGCGTTTTTCCGTGTCGAATCCCTCCGCTCCCGCCAGGGAGGCAGGATAGGCTTCGGCTCGATGAGCAAAGACGAGAAGGACCTCGGCTCGGACGGGGTCCAGGACGAGGAATCCGCCCAGCCCGGTCCGGAGGAGCACGGCTCCACCACTGGCTCCCGAGCTCATCAGAGCTCGGGAGCCAGTGCTGTCTCCGGTGCCGAGGGCGAGGAGTCGGAGGAGGGGGCGGACGAGATGGGCAAGTCCCAGAGCGCGGAGAAGAAGGGGTCGTTCTGGAAGGAACTCCCCATCCTGGTCGTGATCGCCGTGGTCCTGGCGTTCGTGATCAGGACCTGGCTGGTGCAGGCCTTCTACATCCCCTCCACCTCGATGGAGAACACGCTCCTCGTCGGTGACCGGGTGCTCGTCAACAAGGTCGTCTACGAGCTCCGCGACATCGAGCGCGGCGAGGTGGTCGTCTTCGACGGCAACGGGTCGTGGGACGACCCGAACACCGTGTCGGTCCCCGAGCCCACCAACCCGATCTCGGCCGGGTTCACCTGGGTGCAGCAGCAGCTGGGCGCGGCGCCCACGGGCAAGGAGTACATCAAGCGGGTCATCGGTCTGCCCGGTGACACCGTGGAGTGCTGCGACGAGCAGAACCGCGTCCTGGTCAACGGGGTCCCCCTCGAGGAGGAGGCATACCTGTACCCGGGCAGCGTGGCCACGCACACCGAGTTCGGCCCGATCGAGGTGCCCGAGGGGCACCTGTGGCTGATGGGGGACCACCGGGCGATCTCCTCCGACTCGCGGCTCAACCAGAACAACCCCGGCGGCGGCGCGGTCCCGATCGACCACGTCGTGGGCCGGGCCTTCGTGATCATCTGGCCGGTCGGGCAGATCGGCCCGCTGGGCATCCCGGAGACCTTCGAGGAGCTCAACGCCGCGGACGAGTGACACTCCGGCGGCGGCCGGAGGCGGGGCGCGGTCCGGGGCGGTACGCCCCGCCCTCGGGGGGGCGGCGCCGCGGTGCCGCCCGCGCGGGGGCCCGCGTGCCGCGCGGGGCGGTCCGCCGGGAAAATCCGCACGGCGGAGTACACGGGGCCCCTCCGTGACGCATGATGGAGGCTGGACCGTATCGGCGTACCCGACGCGCGGGGCCGCCGTCGACCGGGAACAACCCGGCCGTCGGCGGTGTCCGGGTGGAGGGGAGCGGCACACCACGACCGGAGAGTGCGACGAAAGCGAGCACGTGGATGAGTTCTGAGGACCTGGAGAAGTACGAGGCCGAGATGGAGCTCCAGCTCTATCGCGAGTACCGGGACGTCGTCGGTCTGTTCAGCTACGTGGTGGAGACCGAGCGGCGGTTCTACCTCACCAACCACGTCGACCTCCAGCCGCGTTCGACCGAGAACGGGGAGATGTACTTCGAGGTCGTGATGGAGGACGCCTGGGTCTGGGACATGTACCGCCCGGCCAGGTTCGTCCGCAACGTCCGCGTGGTGACGTTCAAGGACGTCAACGTCGAGGAGATCACCAAGGCCGACCTGGAGATGCCGCCCGCCGAGGAGGGCGGACGGGGCTGATACGGCACCGGGCGGCCGGTGCGGCGCCCGGGTCCCGGTCTCCGGGTGCCCGGCTTCCGGCCGCCCGGTCTCCCCGTCCGGGGACGGCCGGGGTTTTCCACAGGGGAAAACCGGCCCTGGCGCCGTGACCGGCGATCACCGACCGTGGTTACGGGAGGTGGTCGACCTTGGAGCGGTGGGCCGAGTACCGAAGGACGCTGGGCGGCCGTGGCGAGGACCTCGCCGTGGCCTTCCTCCGACGCGCCGGGATGCGGGTGGTCGCCCGCAACTGGCGCATCCCCGACGGGGAGATCGACATCGTGGCCCGGGACGGTCCCGTCCTGGTCGTCGCCGAGGTCAAGACCCGTACCTCCGTCCGGTACGGACACCCGGTGGAGGCCATCACCCCGGACAAGCGGCGCCGTCTGCGCCGCCTCGGACGCGCCTGGGCGCTCCGGCACCGGGTGCCCGCCCACCCCCTGCGCGTGGACGGCGTCTGCGTCCTGATCAGCGGCGGGCGCGTGTTCGTCTCCCACGAGCGGGGGATGGCATGATGACGCTCGCCCGCACCCGCTGTATCGCCCTGCTGGGGGTCCGGGGGCACATCGTCGAGGTGGAGGTGCACCTGGGCGGCGGCGACTTCGGGGTGACCCTGGTGGGGCTGCCCGACGCCGCGCTCCGCGAGGCCAGGGACCGCATCCGCGCGGCCGTCGTCAACAGCGGCGAGGAGTGGCCCAGCGGCCAGATCGTCATCAGCCTGTCCCCGGCCAGCCTGCCCAAGGCGGGAAGCCTGTTCGACCTGGCCATCGCCGCCGCCGTCCTCGCCGCGGCGGGCTCGGTGCCGGTGGAGCGGCTGGAGGACAGCGTCCTCATCGCCGAACTGGGCCTGGACGGCCGGGCGCGGCCGGTGCTGGGGGTCCTCCCCGCGGTCGTGTCGGCCGCCGAGCAGGGCTACCGCAGGTTCGTCGTCGCCAGGGGCAACGCCGCCGAGGCCCGGCTGGTCCCCGACACCGAGGTGACGGCGGTGGACAGCCTGATGGACCTGTGCCAGTGGCTGCGCGGGGAGTACCTCCCCGAGGCGGAGCCGGAGGAGGTCCCGCCCCGGCCCCGCGAGCCGCGCGGCCAGGGGCCCGACCTGTCCGACGTCCTGGGGCAGCCGGTGGCCCGCCGGGCGGTGGAGATCGCCGCGGCCGGCGGCCACAACCTCATGATGCTGGGGCCTCCCGGCACCGGCAAGAGCCTGCTCGCCGAACGCCTGCCCACCGTGCTGCCCCGGCTCGGCCCGGCCGAGGCGCTGGAGGCCACCGCCATCCACTCGGTGGCGGGCATCCTGCCGCCGGGGGCGCCCCTGGTCACCGAGCCCCCCTTCGCGGCGCCGCACCACACCTCCACCCGGGCCTCGATCATCGGCGGCGGCAGCGGCTACCCCACGCCCGGCTGGGTGTCCAAGGCCCACCGCGGCGTGCTCTTCGTCGACGAGGCCCCGCAGTTCGGGCGCGGGGTGCTGGACTCCCTGCGCGAACCGCTGGAGCGCGGCGAGGTGGTGCTGGCCCGCGCCTCCTCGACGGTGACCTTCCCGGCGCGCTTCCAGCTGGTGATGGCGGCCAACCCCTGTCCCTGCGCCAAACCCGGCAGTCTGTGCACCTGCCCCGCCGGTGAGCGGCGCCGCTACTTCTCCCGCCTGTCCGGCCCCCTGCTGGACCGGATCGACCTCAAGGTGGAGCTGCAACCGGTGTCGAGGGCCGAGCTGCTCGCCGACCGCGCCTTCGCCGAGTCCTCCGAGGTGGTGGCGGCCCGGGTGGAGAAGGCACGCGCCCGCGCCGCCGAGCGGCTGGCGCACACGCCCTGGACCACCAACGCGGCCGTCCCGGGGGCGCGGCTGCGCCGGGAGTTCCCGGTGGAGTCCGCCGCGCTGCGTGTGCTGGGCAGGGCGATGGACCTCGGACAGATCAGCGCCCGGGGCGTGGACCGCGCACTGCGGGTCGCCTGGACCCTGGCCGACCTCGCCGACCGGGACCGGCCCGGCGAGGAGGAGGCGGCCTACGCCTTCGCGCTCTGGGCGGGGCGCGCGTGGTGAGCACGGACACGACGGAGGGGAGCGGCGCAACGGTGCGGGACGCGGAGGGGGAGGCGGACGCGCGGGCGCGCGCCTGCCTGACGGCGGTGGCCCCGCCGGGGGACCTGTGGCTGGGGGCGATGCTCGCCGAGCACGGGGCGGACCGGGTGTGGGCGCTGCTGGTGGCGGGGGCGCCCCCGCCACCGGTGCCCTGTGCCGAGGAGGAGAACCCGGGGCCGGAGGCCCGGACACTGCTGGAGCGCAGGTGGGCGCGGTGGAGCGCCGCCGCCCGGGGGGTGGATCCCGACGGGCTGCTCGGCGACTCGGCGGCGGCCGGGATCCGCTTCGTCGCCCCGCGGGACCCCGAGTGGCCGGGGCGCCTCGACGAACTCGACCTGCCCGGAGGGCGGCGCTCGCACGGGCTGTGGGTGCGCGGCGCGGGGGACCTGCGCAACCTGTGCCTGCGCTCGGTGGCCGTGGTGGGGGCGCGCTCGGCCACGCCCTACGGGGAGCACGTGGCGGCGGAGATGGCCTACGAGCTGTCCGAGCGCGCGGTCGTGGTGGTCTCCGGTGGCGCGTACGGGATCGACGGGGCCGCCCACCGGGCGGCCCAGGCCCACGGCGGCACGGTCGTGGTGCTGGCCTGCGGGCTGGACGTGGACTACCCGCGCGGACACGCGGGCCTGTTCGCCGACGTCGCCCGTACCGGGGTGCTGGTGAGCGAGCGGCCGGTGGGCGCCACCCCGCGCGCGCCGGACTTCCTCGTCCGCAACCGGCTGATCGCCGCGCTCACCCCGGGCACGGTGGTGGTGGAGGCCGGGCGGCGCAGCGGGGCGCTCAACACCGCGTCGCACGCCGCCGAGCTCAACCGGGTGCTGATGGCGGTCCCCGGGCCGGTCACCTCGGCGATGTCGGTGGGCTGCCACCTGCTGCTCCGCGACTGGAACGCGGGCTGTGTCACCTGTGCGGACGACGTCCTCGCCCAGGTGGGCGCGCTGGAGGAGCTGCCGCCGCGGACCGGGCCGCTGCGGGTGTCGGCCGAGCTCGACCAGGACAGCGCCCGGGTCCTGGCGGCGGTGCCCCGGTCCGGTGCCGGTCCGGCGGTGATCGCCACGGCCAGCGGGACCCGCCTGGAGAGGACCCTGCGCTCCCTGGGGATGCTGGCCGCGGCCGGACTGGTGGAGCGCTGCCCGGCGGGCTGGCGGCTGCCGCAGTGAGCTCGCGGGGGCGGCCGGGACCGGCGGCCCGCTCCCGGCGTGCGCCGGGAGCGGGGCGGTCAGGGCCCTCCGCGACCGGCGGGACCGGGCCCCGCGGTCCCCGACGCACCCGGTCCGGGGAGGGCGCCGCGGCGGCGGTAGCGCGCCCTCCGGATGGGTACGGTGACGCCATGGCTAAACCCTGCAGTGACGCCCTGGTGGCGGACGGGCCGCTGTTGTTCCTCTCCGGACAGACCCCCGGGGGACCCGGGGGCGAGGTCGCCGGGGACATCGAGGGGCAGACGCGCCAGATCTTCCGCAACCTGGAGGCCGTCCTGGCCCGCCACGGCGCGGACCTCGGCCACCTGGTCAAGCTCACCTGCTACCTGCGCCACATCTCCGACCTGGAGGAGTTCCGCTCCGCCCTGGTCGAGTGCCTGCCCGAGGGGCGCCTGCCCGCCGCGTCCATCGTGGAGGTGAGCGGCCTGGCCGACCCCGCCCACTTCGTGGAGGTCGAGGGGGTCGCCTGCCTGCCCTCCGGGAGGTAGGCGTGCTGGAGCGCTTCGCCGCGCACCTGTCGGGAGAGCTGGGACGCTCGCCCCACACCGTGCGCGGCTACCTGGCCGACCTGCGCTCCCTCCTGGCCCACCTGGAGGAGCGGGGGCGGGGCGTCGAGGACCTGGACGTGGACCTGGTGCGCGGATGGCTGTCGCGGGCCCGCGAGACGGGTGCGAGCCGCGCCACGGTGGCCCGCCGGGTGGCCGCCGTGCGCGCCCTCACCCGGTTCCTGCACCGCGAGGGAGTGCTGGCCACCGATCCCGGCCCGCGCCTGGCCAGTCCGGCGCAGCAGCGCTCCCTGCCGACGGTGCTCGACGAGCGCCAGGCCGCCGCGGCGCTCACGGGGTGCGCCGAGGACACCCCGACCGGCCTGCGCCGCCGCGCGGTGGTGGAGACGCTCTACGCCACCGGTGTGCGCGTCGCCGAGCTGTGCGCCCTGGACCTGGCCGACGTGGACCGCGAACGCGACACCGTGCGCGTCCTGGGCAAGGGGGCCAAGGAGCGCACGGTTCCCGTGGGTGGTCCGGCCCTGGACGCCCTCGACGCCTGGCTGTCCGGCGGCCGCCCGGAGATGGCGGCCCCCGCCAGCGGTACCGCGCTGTTCCTGGGAGCCCGGGGCGGGCGCCTGGGCGTCCGCCAGGCCCGCGAGGACGTGCACGCGTACCTGCGCGCCGCCGGTGCGGACGGCGCGCCGCACAGCCTCCGGCACAGCGCGGCCACGCACCTGCTCAACGGCGGGGCCGACCTGCGCAGCGTGCAGGAGTTCCTGGGCCACGCCAGCCCGCGCAGCACGCAGATCTACACCCACGTGTCCGTGGAGCGCCTGCGCGACACCTACCGCCGTGCCCACCCCCGCGCCTGACCGCTGCCGGAACGCGGGCGCGCGGGTGCGAGGCGGCTGTCACGGGCGGGCGTGAGCGGCAGCAGGCGGAACTCGCCCAGGCCGAGCAGGGAGAGCGGGTCGAGGTGGTCGTCGCCGCGGAGCAGGCCCCAGTGCAGGCAGGGGCGGTCGCGGCAGTGCGGCGGCGCGGCGGCGAGCGTGCCCAGCAGGTCTCCCGCGGCGACCGGATCGCCCCGGACCAGGTCGGACTCCACCGGCAGGTAGGTGGTGCGCAGGTCGCCGTGGACCACGCTCACCAGCGGCGTGCCCGCCACCGGGCCCGCGAAGTGCACCCGCCCGGGGCCGGCCGCGCGGACCTCCTGGCCGGGCTCCGCGGCCAGGTCCACGCCCAGGTGCCCGGGCAGCCAGCGCAGTTCGGGCGGGTCGAAGGGGCGCAGCACCTCGACCGGGGGGCCCACCGGCCAGCGCCAGCCGGTCTCGGCGGGGTGGTGCGGGGACAGGAGCGAGAGTGCCAGGAACAGGGTCAGGAGCAGCGAGGGGGCCATATCCCCAGGGTCCGGTCCCGGGGGGCGGACCGCCAGGGGGCGTCCGAGCCTGTGGACGACCCGCCACGGGGGAACCGGAAACGCGGCGCAGGTCCCGACGTATTCCCGATGGAGGATAGAATCGTCTGTGGCCCGTCGGGCCGACCACAATACGCACGTCCACGAGCCTCCTCAGCGAGGGGCCGTACCCGCGGTCCGCGCCGCCTCCACGGCGGTGCGGCGGTACGTCCGGGGCGTCAGGAACAACCGTGAGCGGGGACCCTCCCCGTCACCTCAAGGAGGACCAGGTCATGGCCACAGTCGTGACGATCCGCCAGCTCCTGGAGAGCGGCGTCCACTTCGGGCACCAGACCCGTCGCTGGAACCCCAAGATGAAGCGCTTCATCTTCACCGAGCGCAACGGCATCTACATCATCGACCTCCAGAAGTCGCTGGCCTACATCGACCGCGCCTACGAGTTCGTCAAGCAGACGGTCGCCCACGGCGGCACCGTCCTGTTCGTCGGTACCAAGAAGCAGGCGCAGGAGGCCATCGACGAGCAGGCCCGCCGCGTCGGCATGCCCTACGTCAACCAGCGCTGGCTGGGCGGCATGCTCACCAACTTCTCCACCGTGCACAAGCGGCTCCAGCGCCTCAAGGAGCTCGAGGAGATCGACTTCGACGACGTCGCCGGCTCCTCGCTCACCAAGAAGGAGCTCCTCAACCTCCGCCGCGAGAAGGAGAAGCTGGAGCGCACCCTCGGCGGTATCCGCGACATGTCCCGCGTGCCCAGCGCGGTCTGGATCGTGGACACCAAGAAGGAGCACATCGCGATCAGCGAGGCTCGCAAGCTGAACATCCCGGTCGTGGCCATCCTGGACACGAACTGCGACCCGGACGAGGTCGACTACCCGATCCCGGGTAACGACGACGCCATCCGCAGCGTCAGCCTGCTCACCCGCGTGGTCGCCGACGCCGTCGCCGACGGCCTCATGGCCCGCTCCGGCGCCTCCGAGGGCACCGGTGAGAAGAAGGCCGCCGAGGAGCCCCTGGCCGAGTGGGAGCGCGAGCTCCTGGAGGGCAAGGCCGACTCGGGCGAGGCTCCGGCCGAGGCCGGCGAGGCCGCCGCCGAGCAGGCCCCCGCCGAGACCGCCGCCGTCGCCCCGGCCGACGAGGTCGCCGCCGAGGCCCCGGCCGAGGTCACCTCCGAGGACTCCCCGGTCGACGCGCCCGCGAAGGCCCCCGACGCCGAGTAGTCCCGTGCCCCAGCGCACCGTCGCCGCCCCGCCGCTCCCGGCGGGGCGGCCGCTCGGTGCCCGGGACCGGATCAGCTCCACTTTCCGTACAGACTCTCCACTCCAAGGGAATCCGAGAACAGTCATGGCGAACTTCACCGCCGCGGACGTCAAGAAGCTGCGCGACATGACCGGCGCCGGCATGATGGCCTGCAAGAAGGCCCTGACCGAGGCCGACGGCGACTTCGACAAGGCCGTCGAGGCCCTGCGCGTCAAGGGTGCCAAGGACGTCGGCAAGCGCGCCGAGCGCACCGCCGCCCAGGGCATGGTCGTCCTCAAGCAGGAGTCCGACGGCAAGGCCACCCTCGTCGAGCTCAACTGCGAGACCGACTTCGTCGCCAAGAACGACCAGTTCATCGCGCTCGCCAACCAGGTCGCCGACTTCGTCGCCGCCCAGGACAGCGAGGACCTCGCCGCCGTCTCCGCCGCCGAGATCGAGCCGGGCAAGAGCCTCCAGGGCTTCATCGAGGCCAAGAGCGCGGTCATCGGCGAGAAGCTGGAGTTCCGCCGCTTCGCCAAGTTCGAGGGCGCCTACGTCGCCAGCTACCTCCACAAGTCCGACCCGGACCTGCCCCCCACCATGGGCGTCCTGGTCGAGCTGGACAAGGCTGACGAGGAGGTCGGCAAGGACCTCGCCCAGCAGATCGCCGCGCTGGCCCCGCAGTACATCGGCCGGGACGACGTCCCCGCCGAGGTCGTGGAGCACGAGCGCCGCATCGCCGAGCAGACCACCCGCGAGGAGGGCAAGCCCGAGCAGGCCATCCCCAAGATCGTGGAGGGCCGCCTCAACGGTTACTTCAAGGACGTGACGCTGCTCGGCCAGCCGTTCGTCAAGGAGAACAAGAAGACGGTCCAGAAGGTCGTCGACGAGGCGGGCGTGACCGTCAAGCGCTTCGTCCGCTTCAAGGTCGGCCAGGCCTGAGGGTTTTTGAGATGATGGAGGTGCCGGGGAGACTGCTCCCCGGCACCTTCGGTGGATATGGGCGGGTGGCGGGGCGCGTGAGCCCGGCCGACCGCGGCGAGGATCACTCGGGGGACCCTGTGCCGCTCGGGGACGACAAGGGAGGCCACAGGCCGTGAACGAAGCGACGAGCACCGAACCGGCGATGCACGGTTCCGGATGGAAGCGCGTGATGCTCAAACTCTCCGGAGAGGCGTTCGCGGGCGGTGGCGGCCTGGGCATCGACCCCGAGGTCGTCCAGTACGTGGCCGAGTCCATCGCCGAGGCGGTCTCCGAGGGCATCCAGGTCGCGGTGGTCGTCGGCGGCGGCAACATGTTCCGCGGCGCCCAGCTCACCGAGGGCGGCATCGAGCGCGGCCGCGCCGACTACATGGGCATGCTCGGCACCGTCATCAACTGCCTCGCCCTCCAGGACTTCCTGGAGCGGCTCGGCGTGGAGACCCGCGTGCAGACCGCGATCCACATGAGCCAGGTCGCCGAGGCCTACATCCCGCGCCGCGCCGTCCGCCACCTGGAGAAGGGCCGCGTGGTCATCTTCGGCGCCGGTCTGGGCGCACCGTTCTTCTCGACCGACACCACCGCCGCCCAGCGCGCGCTGGAGATCGGCGCGCAGGCGGTCCTCAAGGGCACCCAGGTCGACGGGGTCTACGACGCCGACCCCCAGCGCAACCCCGACGCGGTCAAGTTCGACAAGCTCAACTACAACGAGGTCCTCACCCGCGGCCTCAAGGTCATGGACGCCACCGCGGTCAGCCTGTGCATGGACAACGGTCTGCCCATCGTCGTGTTCGACCTGATGAGCCAGGGCAACATCCTGCGCGCGGTACGCGGTGAGAAGATCGGCACCATCGTCGGGCCGACCCCCGTCTGAGACAGCCTCCGCGTCCACAGCAAGCCACGACACCAGGGAGCGCCCACATGATCGAAGAGACCCTCCTCGAGGCCGAGGAGAAGATGGAGAAGGCCGTGGTCGTCGCGAAGGAGGACTTCGCCACGATCCGCACCGGCCGCCCCACCCCGGCGACCTTCAACAAGATCACCGTCGACTACTACGGTGCCCGGACGCCGATCAACCAGCTGGCCTCCTTCTCGGTGCCCGAGCCGCGCATGGTGGTCATCTCGCCGTTCGACGTCAACTCGCGCACCGAGATCATCAACGCCATCCGCAACAGCGACCTGGGCGTGAACCCCTCCGACGACGGCCAGGTCATCCGCGTGGTGTTCCCCGACCTGTCCGAGGAGCGCCGCAAGGAGTACGTCAAGGTCGCGCGGACCAAGGCCGAGGACAGCAAGGTCTCCATCCGCAACGTCCGCCGCCGCGCCAAGGACACCTTCGAGAAGGCCGTCAAGTCGGGCGACATCGGCGAGGACGAGGCGCACCGCGCCCAGGCGGAGCTGGACGAGCTGTCTTCGAAGTACGTCGCGTCCGTCGACGAGCTGCTGAAGCACAAGGAATCGGAACTGCTCGAGGTTTAGCCGGTGACCCTTCCTTCCTCCAGCGACTCGGGAGGCGATGACCGCTCGCCCGAGCACAGACCCGGCGGCGGGCCGCAGGACGGTCCCGATCCGGACGGGCAGCGCTTCGTGCTGCACAAGCCGGGGGGCGAGCCGGTCCGGACGGGCCGCAACCTCCCGGTGGCCATCGCCAGCGGGTGCGTCCTGGGCGCACTCGTGTTCTTCTCCATCTTCCCCCTCCCCCAGCTGTTCACGATCATCACCTCCCTGGGGGTGCTGATCGGCCTGCGCGAGGTCAACCGGGCCTTCGCGGGCAAGGGCATGGGCCTGGCACTGGCCCCGCTGGCGGTCGGCGGCGTGGCCATGCAGGTCGCCGCCTACTTCGGGGGGACCGAGTGGCTGGTGGGGACGACCGCGCTGACCGCGATCGTCGCCCTGGTGTGGCGGCTGCGCGGAGGCACGGAAGGGTTCGTGGCCGACGTCGCGGCGAACCTGTTCACCCTGGTGTACCTGCCGTTCCTGCTGGGCACGTGGCTGCTGCTCATCTCGCACCCCGAGGACGGGCAGTACCGCCTGGTCACGTTCATCGTGGTGACGATCTCCAGCGACATCGGCGGGTACTTCGCCGGGATCCTGCTGGGGCGGCACAAGATGGCGCCGGTGATCAGCCCCAACAAGACCTGGGAGGGCTTCGGCGGATCGGTCGTGGGCTGCGCGGTCGCGGGCGCGCTGTGCGTGACGCTCATGCTGGACGGCCCGTGGTGGGTCGGCGTGGTCCTCGGCCTGGCGGTCGTGCTGGCCGCCACCGTCGGGGACCTCATCGAGTCGCTGTTCAAGCGCGACCTCGGGGTCAAGGACATGGGCGGGTTCATGCCGGGGCACGGCGGTCTGATGGACCGCCTGGACTCGCTGCTGATCGCCGGTCCGGTGACGTGGATGGTGCTGAGCCTGCTGCTGTAGGCGGTCGGCGGACGGGGCGGGTTCCTGCGGGACCCGCCCCGTCGGCGTCCCCGGGCTTGGCCCGCCGACCGGGCGGGTGGATACGCTCGACGGGTGGAAGAACCGCTGATCGAACGAATGCGCGTGTACGGCGAGACGGTCTTCGCCGAGATGACGCGGCTGGCCGTGGAGACCGGGTCGGTCAACCTGGGGCAGGGCTTTCCCGACACCGACGGCCCCCGCTCCCTGCTGGAGGCCGCCTCCGGGCACATCCTGGAGGGGGTGAACCAGTACCCGCCCGGGCCGGGGCGCCCCGAGCTGCGGCGGGCGGTGAGCCGGTACCGGGCCCGCCACTACGGCATCGAGCTGGACCCGGACACCGAGGTCTACGTCACCGTCGGCGCCACCGCCGGGATCGCCGCCGCGATGCTCGCCCTGGTGGAGCGCGGCGACGAGGTGGTCGTCTTCGAGCCGATGTACGACTCCTACGCCGCCATGATCACGCTGGCGGGCGGGGTGCGCAGGCCGGTGACGCTGCGGCCCGACCCCGTGACCGGCCGGTTCACCTTCGACCCCGGGGAACTGCGCGCGGCCGTGGGCCCCCGCACCCGGATGCTGCTGGTGAACACGCCGCACAACCCCACGGGGACCGTGTTCACCGCCGAGGAGCTGGAGCTCGTCGCGCAGGTGTGCCGCGAGCACGACCTGATCGCGTTCACCGACGAGGTGTACGAGTTCCTCACCTTCGACGGGCGTCCCCACGTGCCGCTGGCCGCCCTGCCGGGCATGCGCGAGCGGACGCTGTCGGTGTCCTCTGCCGGCAAGATGTTCGCCGTCACCGGGTGGAAGACCGGCTGGGTGATGGGTCCCGAGCCGCTGGTCGGCGCGGTGCGCACGGTGAACCAGTTCCTCACCTTCTCCGCGAACGGCGCGCTCCAGCTGGCCCTGGCCGAGGCCATCGACCACGAGGAGGAGTGGGTCGCCGCCCAGCGCGCCGCCCTCCAGGGCAAGCGCGACCGGTTGGTGGAGGGCCTGACCGGTGCCGGTTTCGACGTGGACGCGTGCGAGGGCACCTACTTCGTCATGGCCGACATCCGCCCGCTCGGGTACGCCGACGGGGTGGAGGTGGCCCGCGCGCTGCCCCGGGAGGCCGGGGTGGCGGCGGTGCCCGCCCAGGTGTTCTACGACCGCCAGGAGGAGGGCGCGCACCTGCTCCGGTTCGCGTTCTGCAAGAGGGACGAGGTGCTGGACGAGGCGGTCGCCCGCCTCACCGGCTGGCACCGGCGCGAACGGTAGGGCTCCGCGCCGCCGCGCGCCCCCGCCGGGGGGCGCACGGCGGTGTCCGTCAGGTCTTCGGGATCCGGCGGGAGCGCGCGTCCATCGCCTCGGTCAGGCGCCGCTCGGCGTCGGGCCCGGCGGTGATCCCGGGCAGGCGCCACATCAGTGCGGCCCCGGCCACCCACCACACGAGCACCATCAGCCACTCGTTGGGCCAGCTCAGCGCCGCGGGCATGCCGGGCAGGTAGAGCAGGAGCAGGCCCAGGGTCAGCACGAGGGCCACCACGCCGACGGGCACGCCCGCAGGAACGGTGAAGGGGCGCTCCATGCCGGGTTCGCGGCGGCGCAGCACGAGGAAGCTGACCACCACCGTGACGAAGCTGACCACGATGTTCAGGCCGCCCGCGTTGACCAGCCAGCCCAGCATCGGCTCGCCGAAGAACGGGGACACCAGCGAGAGCGCGCCCACGAACAGGACGGCGTTGGACGGGGTGCGAAAGCGCGGGTGCACGCGGCCGAACCAGGCCGGGAGCATCCGTGAGGCGGCCATGGCGTAGATGAGGCGGCTGCCGCCGATGAGGAAGGCGTTCCAGCTGGTGAGCAGGCCCGCGACACCGCCGAGGACGAGCAGGTTGCCCATGGCCGCGCTGTCCCACATGGCGGCGACGGAGTCGGCGGAGGCCAGTTCGGAGGCCGCCAGCTCGGCCGGTCCCAGGCCCGATCCCGCCGTCAGCATGACCATCACGTACCAGGCGGTCGCGCAGAACACCGACAGGACCAGCAGGGTGCCGACCATGCGGTACGGGAGCCTGATCTCGGAGGCCGACTGCGGGATGACGTCGAAGCCGACGAAGAGGAACGGGACCGCCACCAGGACCACGAACATGCCCGAGACGCCGCCGGTGAACAGCGGCCGCATGTTCTCCGCGGACCCGCCGACGAACGCGCCGGTGACCATGACGGCCCCGGCGACCAGCAGGAACAGCACCGCGATGGTCTGGAAGACGCTCGCGGGCCTGATGCCGACGTAGTTGACCGCGGTCACCAGCACCGCCGCGGCCACGCCGACGGCGACCAGGCTGGCGTGGACGTCGTACCCGGCGATGGTCCACAGGCGGCCGACCGCCATCTCGGGGAAGAGGTAGACGAGCGTCTGGGGGACGGCGACGGCCTCGAAGGCGACGACGGAGACGTAGCCGAGGACCATGGCCCAGGAGGCGGTGAAGGCCCCCTTGGGGCCGATGGCGCGCATGGCGTAGTGGTGCTCGCCGCCCGCGTGCGGCATCGCGGCGACGAGCTCGGCGTAGGCGAGGCCGACGAAGGCCATGATGACGCCGCCGGCCACGAAGGCCAGGGCGGCGCCCACGCTGCCCGCGGCGCTGACGAAGTCGCCCGCGAGCACGATCCAGCCGAAGCCGATCATCGCGCCGAAGCCGAGGGCGAGGACGTCACCCCTTCCCAGCACCCGGACGAAACTCTGGCTGTTGTCGGACACGGGGGGCTCCCAACAGTCGTGCCTGTGGTGCAGGACACACAAGCACACGGAGGCGGCGACCGGAAGAGTCCGTTGTGGACATGTCCACGTCCGGGCCACTCCACCGTGGAGTGGTGTCCGGTGTCCCGGTCCCGCCGCCGACCGCCGCGCCGGTGCGGCGCCCGGGCCCCACGGCCCGACCGCCGCACCGGCGGCTCCGCCTAGGACTCGGGCTCGAACCAGACCGCGCCGAGCGGGGGCAGGGTGACCTCCGCCGAGAACGGCTGTCCGTCCCAGGGCACGGGTTCGGCGTCCACGCGGGCGGGCACCGGGTGGTCCGAACCGCCGAAACGCGCCTCGTCGGTGTTGAGCAGCGCGGTCCACCGGCCCCCGGAGGGCAGGCCCATCCGCCGCTCCGGGCGGGGCACCGGCGAGAAGTTCACCGCGCAGGCGAGCACCGAGCCGTCGTCGCCGTGGCGCAGGTACGACAGCGTGTTCCCCTGGTGGTCACCGCCGTCCAGCCAGGTGAAGCCCGCCGGGTCGGTGTCCTGCGACCACAGCGCGGCCCGCGGCCGGTAGGCCTCGTTGAGCGCCCGCACCAGGCGCTGCACCCCCGCGTGGTGCTCGAACTGGAGCAGCCACCACGGCACGCCCTCCCGGTGCGACCACTCGTCGCCCTGGGCGATCTCCCCGCCCATGAACAGCAGCTGCTTGCCCGGGTGGGACCACATGAACGCCAGGAGCGCGCGCAGGGTCGCCGACCGCTGCCACTCGTCGCCGGGCGGCTTGTTGAACAGCGACTGCTTGCCGTGCACCACCTCGTCGTGCGACAGCGGCAGCACGTAGTTCTCGCTGTAGGCGTACACCATCGAGAACGTGACGTCGTCGTGGTGGTACTGGCGGTGGACCGGCTCCTTCTTGACGTACTCCAGGGTGTCGTGCATCCACCCCATGTTCCACTTGAACCCGAAGCCGAGCCCGCCGTGGTCGACCGGCGTGGTCACGCCCGTGTAGGCGGTGGACTCCTCCGCGATCATCGCCACGTGCGGGTTGCGCCGGTAGACGGTGGTGTTGAGCTCCTTGAGGAAGTCGATCGCCTCCAGGTTCTCCCTGCCGCCGAACACGTTCGGCTCCCAGGCCCCGGAGTCGCGTGAGTAGTCCAGGTAGATCATCGAGGCCACCGCGTCCACCCGCAGGCCGTCGACGTGGAACTCCTCCAGCCAGTACAGGGCGTTGGCCACGAGGAAGTTGCGCACCTCGGTCCGCCCGTAGTTGAAGATCAGCGTCCCCCAGTCCGGGTGCTCCCCCCGGCGCGGGTCGGGGTGCTCGTACAGCGCGCTCCCGTCGAAGCGGGCCAGCGCCCACTCGTCCCGCGGGAAGTGCGCGGGCACCCAGTCCAGCAGCACGCCGACCCCCGCACGGTGCAGGGAGTCCACCAGGTGGCGGAACTCGTCCGGCGTCCCGAACCGGGGCGTGGGCGCGTAGTACGACGTCACCTGGTAGCCCCAGGAGCCGTCGTAGGGGTGCCCCGCCACGGGCAGGAACTCCACGTGCGTGAAGCCCATGTCGGTCACGTACGCGACGAGCTCCTCGGCCAGCTCGGCGTAGCCCAGCCCGGGCCGCCAGGAGCCCAGGTGCACCTCGTACACGCTCATCGGCGCCCGGTGCTGCTCCACGCCCTTGCGCTCGGCCATCCACTCCTGGTCGGACCACACGTGCGTGGAGGAGGTGATCACGGAGGCGGTCGCGGGCGGCATCTGCGTGCACCGCGCCATCGGGTCGGCCTTGTCGCGCCAGTGCCCGTCGGCGCCCAGGATCTGGAACTTGTACAGGCCGCCCTCGCCGACCCCGGGCAGGAACAGCTCCCAGACGCCGCTGGAGCCCAGGCTCCGCATCGGGTGCCCGACGCCGTTCCAGTAGTTGAAGTCGCCGATCATCCGCACACCGCGCGCGTCCGGCGCCCACACCGCGAACCGGGTCCCGGCCACCTCGCCCATCGCGGTGTCCTCGACCCGGACGTGCGCCCCGAGGGCGTTCCACAGCTCCTCGTGGCGGCCCTCGCCGATCAGGTACAGGTCCAGCTCACCGAGGGTCGGCGCGAACCGGTACGGGTCGGCGGCCACGTGCTCGGCGCCGTCCTCGTAGCGGGCGGCGATCCGGTAGTCGGGCACGGCGCCCAGCCTGCTCCGGGACACCTTCGCCGAGAACACGCCCCGGTGCAGGTGGTCCAGGCGCAGCCGCGAGCCGTCGGCCAGGACGGCGTGCACCTCCAGCGCGCCCGGCCGCAGGGCCCGCAGCACGGTGCCCCGGCCCTCGGTGTGCACGCCCAGCAGCGAGTGCGGGTCGTGGTGGTGGCCGTCCACCAGCCGGTCCAGGGCGGCGACCAGCTCGGGGTCGGGTCCCTTGCGCCGGGCGGCGGCGGGCCGCCTCCCGGTTTCGGACTCCCCCTTCGAGCGCCCGCCGCCCGGGGCCTTCGCCGCCGCGGCCTTCCCCTTCGCCGCGGCCCCCTCCTTCGTGGAGGCCCTGCCGTTCGCGGAGGCCGGGGCCCGCTTCGCGGCCTTCCTGCCCGCCTTCGCCGCCGCGGGCTTCCCAGCGGCGGGTTCCACCGCGGCCGCCGTCTCGGCGACCGACACCTCCTCCACGACCGGGATGCTCTCCACGGCCTTCTTCTTCGGGTTCTTCCCGTTCGTCGCAGCCTTGGCTGCGCTGGCACGCGGACGATGTTCGCTGCGCGGCGAGGTCAATGCGGACTCCGTGGTACTCGTGCGGACGGATCGGGGGGTCTGTGGTGGTCGGAGGGGCTGGCCGCCCCGCTCGGGAGGCGACCGCGCCTTTGGGGGGCCGCGCCTGGCTTCGCCCCCTACTCGTGCGCGGCCTCCCCGGGGGGCGGACGTGCGTGCATCGGGCACCGCCTATCCGGGGACGGGCGGCACGGCCGCGGTGGCGATGGACTCCAGCGGGACCCGCAGCCAGTTCGGCCGGTTCCTGGCCTCGTACAGCACCTCGTACACGGCCTTGTCGAACTCGAACGCCCGCAGGACCGCCAGGTGCTTCTCCGGGTCGGCCCCGCCGCCGTCGGCGTAGCCCCGGCAGAACGCCTCCCGGTTGTGCCGCGCCCAGCAGCGGGCCGCCCACTCCAGCCCGGGGTCGCCCGGGTGCCCGATCAGCAGGTACCCGGCCGCGTAGTCGAAGGAGCGGAGCATCCCCGCCACGTCCCGCAGCGGGCTGGACAGGCGCTGGCGGTCGCGCACCGGCACGGTGGGCTCGCCCTCGAAGTCCAGCAGCACCCACCCGGACCCGGTCCGGATCGCCTGCCCCAGGTGGTAGTCGCCGTGGATGCGCTGTATGGGCAGCGGCTCGTCCACCTCGGAGAAGTCGGCGTAGGCCTCCATCACCCGGGGCGCGTGCTCGGCCAGCTCCGGTACCTCGGCGCTGGCCATCGCCAGGCGCTCCACCATGGCGTCGGCCATCTCGGCCGCGCCCGTGGGTGTGAGCACGTCCGTGGGCAGGGTCCGGGCCAGCGACCGGTGCACCTCGGCGGTGGTGCGGCCCAGCCTGGCCGCCTCCCCGGTGAACGCGGACTCGCGCCCGCCCCCCGTCCCCTCCAGCAGGGCGCGCACGTTGGCGGTGGCGAGCACCCACCCGTCCGTGGCCTGCGGGATGTAGGTCTGGAGCATGGCCAGTGTCGTGGGCGTGGAGTGCCCGGCCAGGTCGGCCTCGATCCACCCGCAGGGCCGGGCCACGTACGGGGTCCCCGACAGGGCCATGTTCAGCTCCAGGTCCGGGTTGGGCCCGGGCCAGAGTCTGCGGAAGGTCTTGAGGATGTAGTCCTCGCCGAAGACCAGCGACGTGTTGGACTGCTCGCCGGTGAGCATCCGCCCGGTCGACCCGGTGCGGATGCTCCCGCCGGGCAGGGTCCGGAAGCGCACCCTGCCGGAGGGCTCGGCCCCGGTGGGGGCGGCGAACCGCTCCAGCAGCAGCCGGGTCAGCTCCTCGTCGTGGGCGGCGTCGTAGACCACCCTGGGCTTGCCGCCCGCCACCTGGCACACGCCGATGGCCACGCGCGCCAGGTCCGGCGGCAGGGAGCGCGGCGGCCGCGATCCCAGCAGGACCTGGTAGCGGGAGCTGCGGCCCCGCTGGCCGGCCTGGAGGACGAGGACGTTCAGGTCCGGACCGTCGGGACCGGACGTCACCAGCGTGTGCCTGCTCTCGACCCGGATCTGTCGGATGGGGATCCCCTTGCCGGAGAACCAGCGCTGTCTCGGTAGCCAGACGGCCAGGAGTTCTTCGAGTTGGGACATGTCAGAGCGGCCCGTTTCCCTTCTCGCCCCCACCCCGGTCAGTACGCTCCGCGGCCGGGCCGGGAGGGCCCGCTGCGCGCACCGCGCTCCCGGGGGAGGGGACGGAGGCGCCGTCGCCGAACGCGGGGGAGACCCCGGCCGGGATGCTGGACGTCGTGCTCACTGGGTGGTCCGGCGCGTACGGCCGGGGCACGGCCGCGGACACCGGGGGGGTTTCGAAGGCGGCGTGCACGCGGACCCCTGCCTCGGGCAGCCCGTAGGACGGCATGCCGTCCCGGCTCCCGTGCGCGGAGTCCGGCTCGGCGGTCGCGGGCAGCTGGAACCAGTAGAAGCCGTGGCCGGGCAGGGTGAGCAGGTAGGGCAACTCCCCGATCTCGGGGAAGCGCACACCGCCCACGCACTCCACCGGGCTGACCCCGGCGTAGCGCGCCAGGTCCAGCTCCACGGGCTGCGGGTACCGCGACAGGTTGTTGACGCAGAGCATGCGGTCGTCGCCGTGCTCGCGGATGAAGGCCAGCACGCTCGGGTTGGTGGCGTTGAGCTCGGTGAAGGCGCCGGTGCCGAACACGGGGTGGCGCTTGCGGATCTGGATCATGCGCCGCGTCCAGTGCAGCAGCGATCCGGGGTTGTCGCGCTGGGACTCCACGTTGAGCGCCTGGTAGCCGTAGACCGGGTCCATGATCAGCGGCAGGTACAGGCGGGCCGGGTCGCCCTTGGAGAACCCGGCGTTGCGGTCCGAGCTCCACTGCATGGGCGTGCGCACGGCGTCGCGGTCGCCCAGCCAGATGTTGTCGCCCATGCCGATCTCGTCGCCGTAGTACAGGACGGGCGAGCCCGGCAGGGACAGCAGCAGGGCCGTGAACAGCTCGATCTGGTTGCGGTCGTTGTCCAGCAGGGGCGCCAGCCGCCTGCGGATCCCCACGTTGGCGCGCATGCGGGGTTCCCTGGCGTACTCGGAGTACATGTAGTCGCGCTCCTCGTCGGTGACCATCTCCAGGGTCAGCTCGTCGTGGTTGCGCAGGAAGATCGCCCACTGGCAGTTGCGGGGGATCGGCGGCGTCTGGGCGAGGATCTCCGAGATCGGGAAGCGCTGCTCCTGCCGGACCGCCATGAACATGCGCGGCATCAGCGGGAAGTGGAAGTTCATGTGGCACTCGTCGCCGCCGGACTCGAAGTCGCCGAAGTAGTCGACGACGTCGGACGGCCACTGGTTGGCCTCGCTCAGCAGCACGCGGTCGGGGTAGAGCCGGTCCACCTCGGCGCGCACGCGCTTGAGGAACTCGTGCGTCTCCTTGAGGTTCTCGCAGTTGGTGCCCTCGCGCTCGTACAGGTAGGGCACGGCGTCCAGGCGGAACCCGTCGATGCCCAGGTCCAGCCAGTACCGCAGGACCTCCAGGATCGCCTCCTGGACGGCCGGGTTCTCGAAGTTGAGGTCGGGCTGGTGGGAGAAGAACCGGTGCCAGTAGTACTGTCCGCGGACCTCGTCGTAGGTCCAGTTGGACGTCTCGGTGTCGACGAAGATGATGCGGGCCTCGTCGTAGCGGTCGTCGGTGTCCGACCACACGTAGAAGTCCCCGTAGGGGCCGTCCGGGTCCTCGCGGGAGGCCTTGAACCACGGGTGCTGGTCGCTGGTGTGGTTCATGACCAGGTCGGTGATGACCCGGATGCCGCGCCGGTGCGCCTCGTCCAGGAGCTCCACGAAGTCGGCGGTGCAGCCGAACTCCGGGAGGATCTTGAAGTAGTCCGAGATGTCGTAGCCGCCGTCGCGCAGAGGCGACTCGTACATCGGCAGCAGCCACATGCAGTCGATGCCGAGCCACTGGAGGTAGTCCAGCTTCTGCACCAGCCCGGCGAGGTCGCCGGTGCCGTCGCCGTTGGAGTCGAAGAAGCCCCGGGCGAGCACCTCGTAGAAGACGGCGTGCTTGTACCAGTGGGGATCACTGGTGCCGCCGGAGGACATCAGCGGGCCGGTGGCGGCCCCGGTGGCCGGGGCGAGCGGACCGTGTTCGGCGTGACCGTGTCCGCCGGGGCCGGGCTCGTCTTTGCTCATCTACTGCTCCCCACCAAGAATGTTCGACGTCGGTTCAACAGGCGTTTCGGACACGGCGGGGCGCCGGCGGAGCGGTTCCGCCGGGCCCCGTGCGCTTGTTCCGGGGCCGCTATCTGCCGTTGACGGTGAACACGTGCGCGGGACCGGCCGCGGGGTCGAGCCGGACGTAGTTGTCCGCGCCCCAGGTGTAGGAACGGCCGGTCAGCTCGTCGGTCACCCTGAGCTCCTCCTCCCTTGTGAGGCCGATGGACGGCAGATCCAGGTGCACCGTCGCCTCGCGTGCGTGGTGCGGGTCGAGGTTGACGACGGCGATCACGGTGTCGTCGGGGTCCTTGGGCCCGGTGCCGGGCCGGTGCTTGGAGAAGCAGAGGATCTCGGGCCGGTCCGCGTGGTGGAAGCGCAGGTTGCGCAGCTCCCGCAGGGCCGGGTGCTCGCGGCGCAGCCGGTTGAGCAGCGTGAGCAGACCGGTGAGGGTCTCGCCGGAGGCCTCGGCCGCGGCCCAGTCGCGGGGGCGGTACTGGTACTTCTCCGAGTCGAGGTACTCCTCGCTGCCCGGCTCGGCGGGGGTGTTCTCGCACAGCTCGAAGCCGGAGTAGACGCCCCAGGTGGGGGAGAGCAGGGCCGCCAGCACCGCGCGGACCGCGAACGCGGGCCGACCGCCGTGCTGGAGGTAGGCGTGCAGGATGTCCGGGGTGTTGGCGAAGAAGTTGGGACGCAGGTAGTGGGCGGTCTCCCGGCTCAGCTCGGTGAGGTAGTCGGTCAGTTCGTCCTTGCCGTTGCGCCAGGTGAAGTAGGTGTAGGACTGGTGGAAGCCGACCTTGGCCAGGGTGCGCATCATGGCGGGGCGGGTGAAGGCCTCGGCGAGGAACAGCACGTCGGGGTGCCTGCGGTCGACGTCGGCGAGCAGCTTCTCCCAGAAGGCGACCGGCTTGGTGTGCGGGTTGTCCACGCGGAAGATCCGCACGCCGTGACCGATCCAGTGCTCGACCACCCTCAGGATCTCCGCGTACAGGCCCTTGAAGTCGCGGTCGAAGTTGAGCGGGTAGATGTCCTGGTACTTCTTGGGCGGGTTCTCGGCGTGGGCGATGGAGCCGTCGGCCCGGGCGGTGAACCACTCGGGGTGCTCGCTGACCCAGGGGTGGTCGGGGGAGCACTGGAGGGCCAGGTCCAGGGCGATCTCCATGCCGTGCTCGCGGGCCTCGGCGACGAAGGCGTCGAAGTCGGCGAGGGTGCCCAGGTCGGGGTGGACCGCGTCGTGTCCGCCGTCGGCCGACCCGATGGCCCACACCGACCCGGGGTCGCCGGGGCCCGCGGTCAGGGCGTTGTTGGCGCCCTTGCGGTGGGTGGTGCCGATGGGGTGGATCGGCGGGAGGTAGACCACGTCGAAGCCCATGTCGGCGATGGCGGGCAGGCGCTTGGCCGCGGTGGCGAGGGTGCCGGAGAGCTCCTGGCCGGGCACCGTGTCGACCTGGGCGCCCTCCGAACGCGGGAAGAACTCGTACCAGGAGCCGAACAGCGCGCGCTCGCGGTGGACGGCGACGCTGATGCGCCGGGACCTGGTGATCAGCTCGCGCAGGGGCGCGCGCTCCATCTCGGCCAGGACCTCCGGGGTGAGTGCCGCCTCGAAGCGCTCCACCGGGGTCATGGAGGTGTCGCGCAGCGCCCTGGCGGCCGCGTTCAGGACGCGGCGGCGCGGGACGCGGCGCCCGGCGCGGGAGAGCAGGCGGGCCCCCTCCTCCAGGACGAGTTCGGTGTCCTGGCCCAGCGGGAGCTTGACGGCCGCGACGTGGCGCCAGGTGGCGAAGGGGTCGGTCCACGACTCGACGGCGAACGACCACCTCCCCTCCGAGGGGAGGCTGATCTGGGCCTCGTACCGGTCGGTGCCGGGCGCGTGCTCGCGCATGGGGACGAGGTCTTCGCGGCGTCCGCGGGGGGAGTAGACGACGACGCCCGCGGCGAGGGAGTCGTGGCCCTCGCGGATCACCGTCGCCCCGACGGTGAAGCGTTCACCGGGAACGGCTTTGACCGGTCCGAGGTCGTTCTCTGGAGAGATATCGAGGATGGGCAGGCGTCCGATCACTGGCTACACCGTAATTGTCGTGGTTCGGCGTTGCGGAACCGAGCTGTTTTTCGGCAGGCGGAAATAACCGGGAGTTAATCCAGGGCAATGCGGAGTACACGAAGTAACCGGAACAGAAACTGTCCGGATTACGGCTTCGGTGCCCTCCGCTGTCTATCGTCAGCCCTCTTGTGGTGTTTGGCGGAGTGCCAGGGCCGAATAATTTATGTGATCCTCATCACACTGGCTGTGTGTACTAAGAGCTGCTATTTGCCGGGTTTCTGCCGAGTAAACCTCTCAAAACGGTCATAAGGACACACCAGATGCAGGCGCCTCTGTAGTTGTTTTCCGATGTATTCTGCGGAAATGTCGAAAAACTGATCGGTCATGTTGGGCTGTGTGCCGTGGTGGGTAGGGATGATCGAATGCACTCACGAGTTGTGGATCCGTATTCCGGACATCCGCGTGTGACCGAATAGTCGCCTAAGGATCGTTTGTCCCAGATTCGGTCATCTGTGGTTGGTGAAGCCTTCTCCGTGATCCCGCCCACTGGTGGCGCCGGGCATGTGACGTGCCTGTTTCATGGTGGTTGACGAATTATGTTCGCTCTGCGGGGCTTTGCTTGGCATTGGGAAAGTTTTTCGCCGACGCACCCGCTCACCCGGTCTGCCCTTTGCGTCCTCCCTGAGACCGTGGTCGATGGAGTTGCCTGCCCGCGTGTCCCGCGGGCGGGGCGGCACACGGCCGTAGGGGGCGACGTGACGGAGTCCAACCAGCGCCCGCCGCGCGGGCGGTGGCACGAGGCCCCGCGCCGTAGCTGGCGCGGCGCCCTGTCCCGCGTGCGGGCCGCGGTCCCGGCGACCGCGGGTCCGGGTCTGCGGCGGTGGGCCGAGGCCCTGCGCCAGCGGGTGTCGGATCCGGTCCCGGGCGGGGACCGCCGGGAGACGGTCCAGCGCCTGGCGGGGACGAGTGCTGTCGCCGGACTGCTGACGGCGGCACTGGTCATGCCCTGGGTGGGCGGACTCGGGCTCGTGGCCAGGGACTCCGCGGCGGCCTTCATGGCCCTGCCGAGCGACCTGGCGGTGCCGCGCCCGTCCGAGCGCGTGCTGCTGACCGACGTCGACGGCGAGCCGATCGCCGAGGTCGCCGAGCGCGAGCGCGACGTGGTGCCGCTGGACGAGATCAGCCCCTGGGTGCCGGCCGCCCTCATGGCGATCGAGGACGAACGCTTCTACGAGCACTCGGGACTGGACCTGCGCGGCACGCTGCGCGCCGCGGTCCGCACCGCGATGGGCAACACCCAGGGCGGGTCCACCATCACCCAGCAGTACGTGAAGAACCTCCTCATGGAACAGGCCGGCACCGAGGAGGAGCTGGCGAGCGCCAGCGCGCGCACCCTGACCCGCAAGGTGCTGGAGCTGCGCTACGCCATCGAGTTGGAGGAGAGGCTCACCAAGGACGAGATCATGGAGGGCTACCTCAACCTCGCCTACTTCGGCCAGAACGCGTACGGCATCGAGGTCGCCGCCGAGCGCTACTTCTCCGTCCCGGCCTCCGAGCTCAACCCCGCGCAGGCCGCCACGATCGTGGCGCTGGTGCGCGCGCCCTCGTACTATGACCCGCTCACCAACCCCGAGGCCGCCGTCGAGCGCCGCAACCTGGTGCTGGACCGGATGGCCGCCACCGGATACCTGGAGAGCGCGGAGGCGGAGGAGTACAAGGGCCGGGGCCTGGAGGTGGACGAGACCCCGCGCGGGGGCAGCTGCTTCAACAGCGAGCAGCCGTTCTTCTGCGACTACGCCATGCGGTGGCTGCGCGGCTCCGACGCGCTCGCCGACACCCAGGAGGAGCGCGACCGGATGCTGGAGCGGGGCGGCCTCACCGTGCGCACCACGCTGGACCTGGACATGCAGGAGGCCGCCCAGGAGGCGGTCGAGCGGTACGTCCCCCCGGAGGACTCCACCAAGTTCGCCGCCGAGGTCCTGGTGGAGCCCGGCACCGGCCGTGTGCGGGCGATGGCCCAGAACCTGCGCTACGGCTTCGACGACGAGCCGGGGGCCACCTCGATCAACCTGTCCGTGGACCACGAGGACGGAGGGTCCCTGGGCTACCAGGCGGGGTCGACGTTCAAGCCCTTCACCCTGGCCGCCGCCCTGGACTCCGGGCTCAAGTACGGCACCAGCTTCTCCTCGCCCAAGTCCACGACGGTGAGCGGCCTGGAGAACTGCGAGGGCGGGAGGATGGCGCCCTGGGACGTGCGCAACGCCGGGGAGAGCGACGGCGGCAGGCACAACATGGTCAGCGGGACGAAGGGTTCGGTGAACACCTACTTCGCCCAGCTCCAGGAACGCGTCGGCCTGTGCGAGACGGCGGAGATGGCCCGGAGCCTGGGCGTCCACCGCGCGGACGGCGAGGACCTGGAGGTGTGGAGCTCCTTCACCCTGGGCGACCAGGAGGTCTCCCCGCTCACCATGGCCAGCGCCTACGCCGTCTTCGCCTCCCGCGGCACCCACTGCGAGCCGGTCCCCGTGACCTCGGTCCTCGTCGAGGGCGAGGAGGGCGAGGAGATCGAGGTGGGCACCGACTGCGAGGAGGGCGTGCTGGACACCGAGGTCGCCGACGGCGTCAACCACCTGCTCCAGCAGACCTTCAAGGGCGGCACCGCCAACGGCCTGGGGATCGGACGCCCTGTGGCGGGCAAGACCGGTACCACCGACAGCGCGGCCTACGCGTGGTTCGCGGGGTACACCCCGAACCTGGCCGGGACCGTGGTGGTCGGCGACATCCGGGGCGGGGAACAGCACACGCTCCAGGGCGTGACCATCGGCGACCGCTACTACGGCATCGTCTACGGAGCCACGCTGCCCGGCCCGATCTGGCAGGCCACCATGCGCGAGGCCGTGGCGGATCTCCCGGAGGAGAAGTTCGCCCCCTCGCCCAAGGCCTACGGCAGCACCTCGGACAAGCCGTCGGGCGGCGGTGACGACGGCGGTGGTGGGACCGGCGGTGAGGGCTCTGCCGGCGGTGGCGGCGGCACCGGTGGTGACGGCGGTGGTACCGGCGACGGAGGTGAAGGCGGTGGCGGCGGTGAGGGCTCTGCCGGCGGTGAGGGCTCTGCCGGCGGTGGAGGCGGTGAGGGCTCTACCGGTGGCGGCGGTGGCGGCACCGGCGGCGGTGGGGGCTCTACCGGCGGCGGTACCGGTGGCGGTGGTGGAGGCGGCACCGGCGGCGGTGGCACCGGTGGGGGCGACCCCGGCGGCGGCGGTGGCACCGGTGGGGGCGACCCCGGCGGCGGCGGTACCGGTGGCGGTGGAGGAGGCGGCGGTGGAGGAGGCGGCGGTGGCGGGGGCACCGGTGGCGGTGGTGGCGGTCCCGGCGGCGGGTCCCCGGGCGGGGACGGCGGCGCGCCCTGGGACGGCGCGCCCCCGCAACCGCAGATACCCGAGGGCGGCGCCGGGCCCGGAGGCTGAGGCCCCGAGGCGCACTGGGGCGACCCGGGAACACCCCGGCGTTCCCCCGTGTTCATAATGGAGGGAACCGACAGGGGAGCGCGCGAGCGCTGAGAGTGCGGCACCAGGCCGCAGACCCTTACACACCTGATCTGGGTCATGCCAGCGAAGGAAGTCGTAGGAACCGTCACCGATGGCGTGCTCCCGCGCACCGGGAGGTCCCGGCGCGCGCGGAACACGCCCCGGCGCCGCTCTCGGCCGCCCGGCCCCTCGCATCCCCCGGCGAAGGGACACCGCATGAAGAAGAACACCTCCACCCCCCAGGGCAGCGGCTTCCGGCGCGACGTCCTCGGCCGGCTGCGGAGCTGGCGCACCGTCGACATCGTCGTGGCCGCCGTCATCGGCGTCGCGGTCGGCGTGGTCTTCTGGGTGTGGAACATCCTGTGGTCGTTCACGACCCCGCTGTTCGTGGGCTTCCCGCCCGCCCAGGCCGTCATCTACGGCATGTGGCTGATCTCCGGCGTCCTGGGCGGCCTGATCATCCGCAAGCCCGGCGCGGCCGTGCTCACCGCCATCGCCGCCGCCTCGGTGTCGGCGCTCCTGGGCACTCAGTGGGGGATCATGGTCATCCTCGACGGGACCCTCCAGGGCATCCTGCCCGAGCTGGTCTTCCTCGCCTTCGGCTACCGGCGCTGGGGCATGGGCGTGGCCGTCCTCGCGGCGGCGGCCGCGGGCGTCTCCCCGGCCATCCGCGACAACCTCGCCTACAACGTGACCTGGCCGCTGTCCTACCAGATCACCTACGGCGTCATCGTCGTGGTCAGCGCCGCCCTCATCGCGGGCGTGGGCGCCCGCCTGCTCACCACCTCCCTGGCCCGCGCCGGGGCGCTGGCCTCCTTCCCGTCCGCGAGGGGCTGACCGTGGCCTCCGCGAACGGGCGCCGGACGGCGGCCGGGGGCCCCGGCGCGCGCGTGGAACTCTCCGGCTGGGGCTGGCGGCACTCGGGCCGGGGGTCCCACGCGCTGCGCGGCGTGGACCTGGTGATCGAGCCGGGCGAGCGCGTGCTGCTGCTGGGCGCCTCCGGCGCGGGCAAGTCCACCCTGCTGCACTCACTGGCCGGTCTGACCGGTGAGGACGGCGCCATCAGCGGCGACCGCGAGGGCACCCTGCTCCTGGACGGCGAGCCCGCCGACCGGAGCCGGGGCGCGGTCGGCCTGGTCAGCCAGGACCCCGAGACGCAGCTGGTGATGGCGCGCGCGGGCGACGACGTCGCCTTCGGCCCGGAGAACCTGGGTGTGGCCCCCGAGCTCATCTGGCCCCGGGTCCGCGAGGCGCTGGAGGCCGTCGGCTTCCCGTACGGGCTGCGCCACCCCACCGGCGCGCTGTCGGGCGGCGAGAAGCAGCGCCTGGTCATCGCCGGGGCCCTGGCGATGCGCCCCCGCCTGCTGCTGCTGGACGAGCCCACCGCCAACCTCGACCCGGCCGGGGCCGCGCTGGTGCGCGGCGTGCTGGCGCGCCTGCTGGCCGAGACCGGGGCGACCCTGGTGCTGGTCGAGCACCGGGTGGCCGACGTCGTGGACCTGGTGGACCGGGTCGTGGTCGTGGAGCCCGGCGGCGGCGTCGTCGCCGACGGGTCCCCGGAGGCCGTGTTCGCCGAGCACGGGCGCTCGCTGGCCGGGCAGGGCGTGTGGGTGCCCGGGCACGAGCCCGCGCCCGCCCTGGCGCCCGCGCCGGGCGGGGAGGCCCTGCTGGAGGCCGTGGGCGTCGCGGCGCGCACCCCGCTCCAGCTCGGTGTACGCGCCGGGCCCCGGCGCACGGTGCTCGAAGAGGTGGACGTCGCCGTCCGCGCGGGGACCGCGACCGCCCTGACCGGTCCCAACGGCGCGGGCAAGTCCACGCTGCTGACCATGCTCGCCGGCCTGTCCAAGCCCCACCGGGGGGCGGTGCTGCCGCGCGGACCGCTGGCCGGGGCCGACCCGCGCCCGCTCGTGCGCTGGCCCGCCCGCAGGCTGGCCCGGCACGTGGGCACGGTCTTCCAGCACGCCGAGGACCAGTTCGTCACCGCCACCGTCCGCGACGAGCTGCGCTTCGCCCCGCTGCGCGCCGGGACGGGCGAGGCCGAGACCGAGGCCTGGGTGGGCGAGCTGATGGAGCGGCTGCGCCTGACCGCGCTGGCCGACGTGCACCCCTACACGCTCTCGGGCGGGGAGAAGCGGCGGCTGTCGGTGGCCACGGCGCTCAGCTCGGGCCCCGCGCACGCGCCCGACGCGCTCGTCCTCGACGAGCCCACCTTCGGCCAGGACACCCGCACCTGGACCGAGCTCGTGGAACTGCTCGCCGCCCTGCGGTCCGCGGGCCGCGCGGTGGTCATGGCCACCCACGACGACCTGCTGCTGCGGCACCTGGCCGACGCGCGGGTGCGCGTGGCCGGGGGCCGCGCCGTGTACGAGGCCGCTGTGCCGGACGCGGGAGCCGGGGCGGGTCCGCCCGGACCCGCGGGGCACGCGGCGGCGGGAAGGGGGAGCCGTGGCTGACCGGACGCCCGCGCCCGCGGCGGAGGAGCCGAGGACACCCGACGGGGCGGGGCCAGGCCCCGCCCCGGGCGGGGACGCGCTCACCCTGGAGGTACCCGAGGACGGAGGGGCGCGCTTCTGGCTGGTCGGGCTCAACCCGGCGGCCAAGCTGCTCGCCGCCCTGCTGCTGGGCGTGGGCCTGGTCCCGGCCGTGGACGCCGTCACCGGCGGCGTGGTGCTTGCGGGGGCCCTGCTGCTCGTGCCGTTCAGCGGGATCGACCGGCGCACCCTGCTCGTCCTGGGCGGGCCCTTCCTGCTCATGGGGCTCTCCAGCGGATTGGTCAACTACCTGTACGGGGAGCACGGCGCGGAGGGCGCGCTGGGCGCCGCGGTGCGCCTGCTGGCCATCGCCCTGCCCGGGCTGCTCGCGGCCGTGAGCAGCGACCCGACGGAGACCGCAGACGGCCTGGTGCAGCGGCTGCGGGTGCCCGAGCGGCCCGCCATGGGCGTGCTGGCGGCACTGCGGCTCGTTCCGCTGCTGGCCGACCAGTGGCGCACGATCACGCTGGCGCGGAGGGCGCGCGGAATGGAGGCCGGGCGCAACCCCGTCCGGGCTGTCGCGCTGTTCTTCGGCCGCCTGTTCGCCCTGCTGGTCCGCTCCATCCGCACCGGGACGCTGCTGGCGGCGGCGATGGACGCGCGCGCCTTCGGGACCGGACCGCGCACCCGCGCCCGGGAGAGCCGCTGGCGGACCGCGGACACGCTGCTGCTGGCGGGGGCGGTCCTGCTCCTGGCGGCGGCCTACACCCTGTCCGCGCGGCTGGGCACCCTGGTGCTGCTGTTCTCCTGAACCGGGTGATAGGCAGTTCGGGACAGTGACGTCGAAGTGAGTGAGGTGCAGACCGTGGGCGAGTTCGTGCGCGTGGAGACCGATCCGGACCACCCGGCCGTGGCCGTGATCCGACT
Source organism: Glycomyces fuscus (assembly GCA_002529455.1). Classification (GTDB taxonomy): domain Bacteria; phylum Actinomycetota; class Actinomycetes; order Streptosporangiales; family Streptosporangiaceae; genus Nocardiopsis; species Nocardiopsis fusca. The sequence continues at coordinate 26,427 of NYMS01000058.1, read as the reverse complement.
GGACAGGCCGAAGGTGAACGCGCTCAACGCCGCGCTGACCGCGGAGATCGCCGAGGCCGCGACCCGGGTGTCCGCCGACCCCGACGTGCGGGCCGTGGTCGTCTACGGCGGCGAGCGCGTGTTCGTCGCGGGCGCCGACATCAAGGAGATGGCCGACCGCACCGCCGCCCAGATGCTGGGCTACGCGCGCAACCTCCAGAACGCCCTGACCCTGGTGGCGCGCATCCCCAAGCCGGTCGTGGCGGCGGTCACCGGGTACGCGCTCGGCGGCGGCCTGGAGCTGGCCCTGGCGGCGGACTTCCGCGTCGCGGGGGCCGGGGCGAAGCTGGGCGTGCCCGAGATCCAGCTCGGCGTCATCCCCGGCGCGGGCGGGACCCAGCGCCTGCCCCGTCTGGTCGGCCCCTCCCGGGCCAAGGAGATGATCTTCAGCGGTCGCCACGTCAAGGCGGACGAGGCCCGGGAGATCGGCCTGGTGGACCAGGTCGTTCCGGACGAGGAGGTCTACCGGGCCGCCGTGGCGCTGGTCGCCCGGTACGCCGACGGCCCGGCCGTCGCACTGGCCGCTGCCAAGGAGGCGGTGGACCGGGGCCTGGAGACGGACCTGGACACCGGCCTGGAGATCGAGCGGCTGCACTTCGCGGGGCTGTTCGCGACCGAGGACCAGAAGGACGGCATGCGCAGCTTCGTCGAGCAGGGACCCGGCAAGGCCGTTTTCAAGGGGCACTGAGCGGGCGCCGAAGCAGCGGGTCGGGGCGGCGGCACACCCTGCGGTGCCGTCCGCCCCGCAGTCGTTTCGGCGGATCCGGGAACTTTTCTCCCCACTCGTCGGATCCAACGGTGCCACGGGGGTTCGTCCGAACGTCCGCATCCGGTCAGTCCGGACGCGGAGGGGGGAACCGCCCACGCCAGTTTTCCGTCATACTCGTGATGGTCGCCCCAGGACGGACGCGCCGCCTGAACCCCGGACGTCCGGCGGCGCGGAAGCGACCGCGCGGGCCCGAGACGGGACGAACAAGCCAATGGTGACCCATCCCCCGGCCGATAAGCTGGACGCGGTGGTATGTGGTCTTTTGAGGGGATGAGTTCTCGATGGCAATGTCGGCAGGTTTCCCCATGGGTGAGGAGCTGCCGGAGCGCATCGGCCACTACGTCATCCGCCGCCGCATCGGGCAGGGCGGCATGGGCGTGGTGTACCAGGCCGAGGACCCCCGGACCGAGCAGTTCGTCGCGGTGAAGGTCCTCAAACCGGAGGTCGCGGGCGACCACATCGCCCGGGCCCGCCTCGCCCGCGAGGTCGAGACCATGCGCCGGGTGCAGAGCCCCAACGTGGCCGAGGTCATCGAGGCCGACACCCAGGCCGAGCTGCCGTGGGTGGTCACCGAGCACATCCCCGGCCCGACCCTGGACGCGACGGTCACCAACCACGGCCCGCTGCGCGGCCGTGCGCTCACACGCTTCGTCACCGGCATGGCCCGTGCGATCCGGGACATCCACGCGGTGGACGTGATCCACCGCGACCTCAAGCCCGGCAACGTGATCATCTCCAACGGCGAGCCGATCGTCATCGACTTCGGCATCGCGCACGCGGTGGACGGCGCCAAGCTGACCCAGACCGGCACGTTCGTCGGTACGCCCAGCTACCTGTCCCCCGAGGTCATCGAGGGCACCGACCTGGGCCCGGCCACCGACATCCACGCCTGGGGCGGCACCGTCGCCTTCGCCTCCACCGGCCGCCCGCCCTACGGCGCGGGCACCTTCGAGGTCATCTTCTTCCGCATCCTCAACGGCGAGATCGACATGGACGGGATGCACGAGGCGCTGCGGCCGCTGGTCAACCGCGCCGTCTCCCGTGACATGCGGAGCCGGCCCACGGCGGCGGAGCTGCTGGAGGAGGCCAGCCGCCTCAACCTCGACCTGCCCTGGACCGAGGACGCGGGAGGCCGCCCCACCGGCCTCACCGGCAGCCACACCGTGTACCACCCGACCACGGCGGGGGGCACGGAGGACGAGCCCGGCGGCGGCTCGGGCGGCGCCGCGGCGGCGGGCGCGGCCGGTGCCGCGATCGGCGGCGCGGCGGGCTACCTGGCCGGTCGCGCGGCCCGCGGCGACGAGGGCTGGGGCCCCTCGCACACCAGCGGCGGCCACGTCTCCAGCGCCTGGTCCCCGTCCGCGGACCCCGCGCGTCCGGCCTCTGCCGCGCACTCCGGCGGCCTGGCCGACGACCCGGAGTCCACCGACGACCTCTCGGGCGCCCGGCGCGGCTGGGAGGACGAGGCGGACGACGACGGCCTCCCCGGCACCCAGCGCATCGCCCCGCGCGGCGCCGACGACCCGGACGACCCGCAGGGGACGATGCGGATCAGCCCGGTCCGCGACGAGCCCGACGACATGCTGGGCACGCGGCACATCCAGCCCGAGGACCTCTCCCGCGAGGACCCGCAGGGCACCATGATGATGGACCCCGTGGACCGGGACGGGTACGGCCGCCGCCCCGTCGACGAGCCCGGGGACGACGGCTACCAGGCGCCGCACACGCAGTTCTTCAACACCCCGCTGCACAAGGGCGACTTCGCCGACATCCTCACGCCGGTGGACGACGGCCGCAACAGCAACCGGACGCAGGAGTTCGACGAGGACGAGTACGAGGAGCGCGGCGGCCTGCTGAGCCGGTTCCGGCGCGGCAGCAACGACCGGGTGAGCGACTACTTCCCGGGCGACTCCGACGAGGAGGACGAGGAGTACGAGGAGCGGTCGTGGCGGATGCACCCGCTGACGATCCTGCCCATGCTGCTCTCCGTGGCCGGTGTGTCCCTGCTCTTCCCCTGGTTCGGGCTGCTCCTGGGCGTGGTGGTCATCGCCGGTCTGGGCGCCCTGGACGTGGTCAAGGCCGAGCACGCCCGCCGCCTCCAGACGCGCGGTCCGCGCAACTCCGACAACATGGTGGTGGCGCTCAGCTTCCCGTGGGCCTTCGGGCGCATGGCGCTGCGCACGCTCGGCTTCGGCCTGATCTACCTGTTGGCGGGCATCCTGGTCGGCATGATCTACGCGCGGATGGCGGCGACGCCCGGTGACGGTGCCAACTACACCGGCGCGTTCGCGATCTTCGTGATGATCCTGCTCAGCTACGTCATGCCGAGCGGGCGCGAGGCCCGGCACCAGGCGGTGTGGCTGGTGCGGCGGGTCCACTACCACAACCTGTACGTCTACATCGGCGTGGTCATCGGCCTCGTGCTGCTGACCATGCTCATCCTGTCGTTCGGTCTGTCCGCGCTCCCGGACTGGGTGCCGCTGGGCGGCCCCTCGGACTGGTTCAGGGCAGGGGAGTAGGTCCCCGCCCGGCCCCGCGGGGCTGCGCGAAGGCCCCGGGCTCCGGCCCGGGGCCTTCGGCGTTCCCGGGGCGGGGGAGATCCTGACCCGTTACCGGTGGTGTGACCGGTTCCGGCGGGATCCGTGGCGACTAGGGTGGGGAGACGGGAGGCGGGCGCCCGAGCCGGTGTCCGGCGCCGGTGGGGCCGTCGGAGGCGGACCCTCAGCGGCGGACCGCGGGCACGGTGATGGTTAGGGTTGCCTCAGTCACACCGGGGGCCAGAGGTTGGCCTCCAAGCTACTAGCCAGTAACATCTGGGCTATGAGCACATCGCGGGACCTGTCTGGACGTGAAGGCGGCCCCGCCGTCGGATGACCGAACGGCATTCGGCATTGTTGGCAGTAGGGGGCGCGCCAGCGTCCGGCCGCCGCACGGCGGATCATGGAGTGCAGGGAGGTCGGCCACCGGCCATGAATATTGTCGTTTTGGTCAAGCAGGTCCCGGACACGGCGACCGAACGGAAGCTCAACGCCGATGACAAGACGCTGGACCGCGCCGCGTCCGACGGTGTCATCAACGAGCTCGACGAGTACGCGATCGAAGAGGCGCTCCAGCTCAAGGAGAAGCACGGCGGCGAGGTCACCATCCTGACGATGGGACCGGACCAGGCCACGGACTCCATCCGCAAGGCCCTGTCGATGGGCGCGGACAAGGCCGTCTTCGTCAACGACGACGCGCTCCACGGCTCGGACGCGCTCCAGACCGCCTACGCCCTCGCGCAGGCCCTGGGCACCATCGAGTACGACGTGGTCGTCCTGGGCTCGGAGTCCACCGACGCGCGCACCGGCGTCGTCGGAGCCGCGCTCGCCGAGTACCTCGGCCTGCCGCAGCTCACCTTCGCCCGCAAAGTCGACATCGACGGCAGCACCATCCGGATCCAGCGCCAGACCGACTACGGCTACGACCTCGTCGAGGCCCAGCTCCCGGCGGTCGTCTCCGTGGTCGAGAAGATCAACGAGCCGCGCTACCCGTCCTTCAAGCTCATCATGCAGGCGAAGAAGAAGCCGGTCGACAAGAAGTCCGCCGCCGACGCGGGCATCGACACGGCCAGGGTGGGTCTGGCCAACGCCACCACCGAGACCGTCGACTTCGACGCCGCGCCGCCGCGCGCCGCGGGCACGGTGGTCAAGGACGAGGGCGACGGCGCCGCGAAGATCGCCGAGTTCCTCGTCGAGAAGAAGTTCGTCTAGGTCAGGCGAGAGACTCAGGGAAGGTTCAAGGGATATGGCTGAGGTCCTCGTCCTCGTCGACCACGTCGACGGACAGGTCAAGAAGGTCACCACCGAGCTGCTCACCGCCGCCCGCCGCATCGGCGAGCCCGCGGCCGTGTGGATCGGTGACGGCGCCGAGTCGGGCAAGGGCACCCTGGCCGAGTACGGCGCGGAGAAGGTCTACGTGGCTTCGGCCGAGCTGAACGACCACGTCGTGGCTCCCAAGGCCGAGCTGCTCGCCAAGCTCGCCCAGGACAAGGGCGCCGCCGCGATCCTGGTCTCGGCCACCGCCGAGAACAAGGAGATCGCGGGCCGCACCGCGGTCAAGCTGGGCTCCGGCGTGCTCACCGACGTCGTGGACGTCAACGCCGAGGTCGTCGCCGAGCACAGCGTCTTCGGCGGCACCACCATCACCCACGCCCGCGTGCGCACCGGCGTGCCGGTCGTCGCGGTCCGTCCGAACTCCGTCCCGGCCGAGGCCGCCTCCGGCGCCGCGGCCGAGGAGTCCGTGTCGGTGGAGGTCTCCGACGCCGCGAAGACGGCCAGGGTCGTCGAGCGCGTCAACGAGGAGCAGGGCGAGCGCCCCGAGCTCACCGAGGCCGCGATCGTGGTCTCCGGCGGGCGCGGCGTGGGCTCCGACGACTTCTCGGTCGTGGAGAACCTGGCCGACTCGCTGGGCGCGGCCGTGGGCGCCTCCCGCGCCGCCGTCGACTCCGGCTGGTACCCGAACCAGTTCCAGGTCGGACAGACCGGTAAGACGGTCAGCCCGAACCTGTACGTGGCCCTGGGCATCTCGGGTGCGATCCAGCACCGCGCGGGCATGCAGACCGCCAAGAACATCGTGGCGGTCAACAAGGACCCCGAGGCCCCGATCTTCGAGCTGGCCGACTTCGGCGTCGTGGGCGACCTGCACGCGGTCGCCCCGCAGCTGACCGAGGAGATCAACAAGCGCAAGTAGCACCGCGCAGACACCCGAACGCCCGGCCAGGGACCTCCCCGGCCGGGCGTTCGCGCCGTTCGGGGGCCGTTTCCGGCGCCGCCGCCCGGGTAGGCGGGCCGCACGTCGGCGAACGGGGGAGGCCATGGCGACGGAGGCCGCGGGGGTGCGCGCGGGACGGCGCGTGGTGCGGGTGCGCAGACCCGGAAAGCCGCTGTTCGGCGGGGGCGGTGCGACCAAGGAGGACCTGGCGCGGTACCACGCCAGGATCGCCCCCCTGATGCTGCCGCACGTGCGCGACCGGCCGGTGGCCCTGGAACGCTTCCCCGACGGCATCGGCGCGCAGGGGTTCTTCGTCAAGCACCCCCCGGTCCCGGACTGGGTGAGGACCGTGGAGACCGGCGGCGGGCGGATGATGCTGTGCCAGGACGCGGCGGCGCTGGTCTGGTGCGCCGACCAGGCAGCGGTCACCGTGCACGCCTGGCAGTCCCGGGAGCCGAGGCTGGGCCTGCCCGACCGGATGGTGATCGACCTCGACCCCGCCGGGGACGGTCCGGAGGCCTTCGCCGCGTGCCGTGCCGCGGCGCGGGACGTACGGGAGGTGCTCGACGGCCTGGGCCTGGCCGCGTACGTGATGACCAGCGGGTCCCGGGGACTGCACGTGCGCTCGCCGCTGCGCCCGGAGGCGGACGACCGGGAGGTCCGCGTGCTGGCGGAGGCGGTCGCGGACCGGGTGGCGGCCCGTCGCCCGGACGAGCTGACCACCGAGGTGCGTAAGGCCGCGCGCGGCGGCCGGTTGTTCGTGGACTACCTGCGCAACGGCCGTGAGCAGCTCGCGGTGGTCCCCTACTCGGTGCGGGCCAGGCCGGGCGCGCCTATCGCGGCGCCCCTGACCTGGGAGGAGCTCGACGGGGTGGAGACGGCCCGGGAGTTCACGATCGACCTGGAGCGGGACGAGTGCCCGTTCGCGGGCATGGGAAGGCACGCCCGCTCCCCGCGCAGGGCCCTGGAGAGGCTGGGCTGAGGCGCGGGGCGCGGTTCAGGAGCCGGGGGTGCCCTCGGGCCAGATGCAGGGGGAGGAGGCGCCGATGGTGAGGCTGTCGTCTCCGGCGGTCCTGATGGACATGCGGAAGGCGTCCTCCTCATTCTCCACAGCGAGGAAGAGCTCGTCTGGCCGCTGGTCGTGCAACACCCGGTAACCGTTGGCGGTCCAGTACTCGTGGAGCAGTTCGATGTTGGCCTCGTTGTCCTCGACGGGCAGACCCCTGACCCAGAACCTCTCGCTGACAGTGACGCGGTCCCTGGGGCCTCCGTCTGTGGGGTCGTCGCAGGCGGCGACGATGGTTCCGCGCCGTTCCTCCAGTTCAGCGCCCTCAGGAAGGGCGGTCATGGCGTTGTCGATGTACTCCCTGACCTTCTCCGCAGCCTCGTCCTCAGTGATGGTCGTCTCCATTCCCGTCCCCCCAGGTGCGCTGGAGCCACAACCGGCCGCCATCAGGGTGACGGCGAGGGCGTAGGCCCACTGTCTTGGTCGCATCATGTTCAGGCCGTCCTTAACGCTGTCCCGCGATAACCTCGCCCATGTAGGCCAATGAGGTGGTCTCATCGTTGAAGTACTCGGAGTGGGCTTTTCCGAGTGGCCAGTTACCACCTGCGGTTCCTTCGTCCGAACGAAAGGCAGTGGCCCCGAAGCTCTCCTGGGTGGGGTCGGTGCCGTGTGCGGCCTCGGATCCGGCACCGAACCATCCCTTGTTGATCCTGTCGTTCTGTGCCGTGGACGCGTGCATGTCCCCCGCGGGGATATTCAGATCGGACACGTGGTCGGCGTTCATGCCGGGGCTGCCCACGACTACCAGCTCGTCTGCGTCAAGACCCTGCTGGCTCTGCGCGGTATGCCCTACCACTGTGGAACCGTAACTGTGCCCGATGACCGTGTTGTTGGATGGTTGTCCCTGGTGGGTGGCGCGTAGTCCGTCCTGGAACCCGCTCAGCTCACTGACCGCGTCCTTGGCCCGTCCCTCGAAGGCCGCTTCCGGGACATTGGGGGCGTCGTAACCGATCCAGCTGATCACGGAGTGATTCGCGTTCGGGTCGGCGTCTTCGGCTGCCAGCATCAAACTGTCACCACGGCCGACCTGGTCGTTGATGCTCTCCCACGTGGTCGTGGTACCGGGAACCAGCGTCGCCACGTTGTCGGCCGTGTCGGGGTTGCCGTTGGCCACGACCGCGCGTCCGTCCCCCTCGGTGTCGAGGGCGAGGAGGTACCTGTCGTTGTTCTCGTCCTCCAGGCTGTCACGCAGCTCCTTCAGCTCCGTGAGCTGGTTGTCGAGCGTGTCGTCCGCCGACATGCTCAGCGCGATCGCGACGGAGCCGTTGCTGCCCCGGGCCGCCATGTCCCTGATCTCCTCGTCCCGTTCGGAGATCATCTCCTCGAACCGCTCGATCTCGCCGTCGAGGTGGTCGCGGTTGAGCCGGTCGCGGACGACCGCCGGGATGCCGTCGAGCTCACGCAGGAGCTCGGGGTGGTCCCGTACGGCCCGTTCCTGCTCCTCCTCGGTCATCGAGGTCCACCACAGGTTGACGACCGAGGGGTGCTCGTCACCGCTCAGTTCACCCGGGACCATGCCGGGAACCGCGTCGCCGAAGTAGGCCAGCTGGCTGCCGGACAGCAGGGACGACTCGATCAGGCGCTCCAGGCTGTCCTGACCGGGGCCGTCACGCAGGTCCTTCTCGGCCTGTTCGGCGTGCTCCATCAGGGTTTCCCAGTGCCTGGAGTGCTCGGCGAGCAGCTCCCCGCGCAGCGTTTCCAGCCGGGTGGTCTCCAGCCCTTCCCGGGTTCCCTCCCCGAGGATGGAGCCGCTGCCCTCGGAGGCGTCGACGGCCGCCTGGGCCTCGGATCTGGCCTCCTCCCACCGGGTTTCCAGCTTGGCGCGCTCGGCGCGGTAGGTCTCGATGTCGAGCCCCCACTGGCGCAGCACCGCCGCCCCGTAGGTCAGGGAGGTCGCGGCCTCCTGCCAGGAGGCCAGCTCCTGGGAGGAGCTGGAGACGATGTTCCAGGCGACGAGGTCGGTGAACTCCCCTGCGGAGGACTGGAACTGGCTGTGGGTGCCCTCGGACCGGCCGAGCATGTTCCGGCAGACGGCGTCGAGCTGGTCGGCGCCCGACTCGATGGCGCCGACGTCGGCGTCGATGTCCTCGGGCAGACCGAGGGGCATGGAGGAGAGGTCGCTCACGGCAGGGGGCTCCGCGGTGGGTGGGGACGGGGGACAGGACTCAGAAGTTGATCTGGATGTCGAGGGACTCCAGACCCTCCTGGTACTCCTCGGCGTTCTCGTGGTCGGTGTCGGTGATGGCCAGGTCGGCACCCTGCACGTTCTGCGCCAGGTTGACGCCGTTCTGGGCGACCCTCCGGATGTGCTCCATGGTGTCGAGGCCGTAGTCGTCCAGGCCGCCCGACACGTGCTCGGACACCGCCCCCGTGAGCCCTTCGACGGCGGCCTCGAAGTCGGTGCCGAGGAACACCATCGCCTCGGCCAGGGCTTCGGCCTCCTGGGCCTGGGACATGGCGTCGACGGGGTTGACGCCGGTCGTACCGGACACGGGAACTCCAGGGTGTGCAAGAGGGGTATCAGAGAGGAAGGTTACAACAGGTGTGTACGTGACCCCCGTTGGCGACGGCCGTTCCGCGCGGTGGCTCACACACGGCCTGACCGGCGGCGACAGCGCCGACGTGAACGAGAAAAGGTTCGTGTTCACCTCTGTCCGGATGCGGTCAGGCCGTGCCGCGCGGACGACGGTCCCGGGCGGCGTGTGGCCCGCGGGTTTCGGGGAAGGAATCCCTGCTCCAGAGACCGACAGTCGACCGCGGGGGAGTTCCATGGAGGGCTACGGGGCCCAGATCGGCCTCGTGCTGGTCCTGGTCGTGGTGAACGCGGTGTTCGCGGGCAGTGAGATCGCCCTGATCACCCTGCGGGAGGGGCAGGTCAGGCGTCTGGAGGAGCGCGGCCCGGGCGGACGCGCGGTGGCCCGGCTGGCCCGCGACCCCAACCGGTTCCTGGCCACCATCCAGATCGGCATCACCCTCGCGGGCTTCCTCGCCTCCGCCACCGCCGCCGTCTCCCTGGCCCGTCCGCTGGTCGGGCCGCTGGGATTCCTCGGCTCCTACGCGGCCCCGGCGTCGGTCGTGCTGGTCACCGTCGTGCTCACCTTCGTCACCCTGGTTCTGGGCGAGCTCGCCCCCAAGCGCATCGCCATGCAGCGCGCCGAGCCCTGGGCACTGCTCGTGGCCCGCCCGCTCAACGCGCTGGCGGTGCTCTCCCGCCCCGCGGTCTGGCTGCTCAGCGCCTCCACCGACCTGGTCGTCCGGCTCGGCGGGGCCGACCCCGGCAGCACCAGGGAGGAGGCCACCGAGGAGGAGCTGCGCGACATGATCGCGGCCCAGGGCCAGATGACCCCCGAGCAGCGCACCATCCTCTCCGGGGCCTTCGACATCACCGGGCGGACGCTGCGCCAGGTCCTGGTCCCGCGCCCCGAGGTGGACACCGTCCCGGCCGACCTGCCCGCGCACGAGGCGGCCCTGCTGCTGGCCGAGCGCGGCCACTCGCGCGCCCCGGTGGTCGCCCGGGGGGACGTGGACGACATCGTCGGCGTGGTGCACTGGTCCGACCTGCTCCGGGGGGAGGGCGGCGCCGGGGAGCTGGCCCGCGAGCCGCTGCTGCTCCCCGGCTCGCTGACGGTGTCCGCGGCACTGCGCCGGCTGACCGTCGAACGCCAGCAGATGGCCGTCGTGATCGGAGAGAACGGCGAGGTCAGCGGCATCGTCAGCCTGGAGGACCTGCTGGAGGAGGTCGTCGGCGAGATCTACGACGAGACCGACACCGACGAGCGCGCCCCCGACCGCCTGGAGGGAGGAGCGCTGCGCCTGCCCGGCACCTACCCCGTCCACGAGCTGGAGGACCTCGGCGTCGTCCTCACCGACCGGCCCGGAGGCAGCTACGTGACCGTCGCCGGGATGGTCCTGGTCCTGCTCGGCCACATCCCCGACGGGCCCGGGGAGAGCGTGGACCTGGGCGGCTGGACGGCCACGGTCACCGAGGCGGACGGACGCGTCGTCAGCGAGCTGCTGTTCACCCCCGCCCGCTGAGGAAGCCGGGCGACAAGGGCGGTCGCGGAGTCACTGAACAGTTGACCAAGAGGCGGCAAGTCCCGTTGCCCGTGCTCCGCGCAGGGGTAACCGTGGCAGCAGTGACACCGAAGCGGGGGAGGGCCGATGCACGCGGACCGGAGGCCGGACGCCTACACGGGGCTGGACCGGATGCCCATCGGAGGCCAGTGGCGGCACGGGTCGTCCGGGAACGTCTTCCAGGACGTGGACCCCTACGACGGCACGGTCCTGACCGAGATCCGGCTGGCCGACGAGAGCGACGTGGATCTGGCCTACCGCGAGGCGCAGAGGGCGTGGCCCGGCTGGGCCGCCACCCCCGCCGCCGAGCGCGCCGAGGTCTTCCTGCGGGTCCTGCGCGTCCTGGACGCCCGCCGGGAGGAGGTCGTCGACTGGCTGGTCCACGAGGCCGGGGCGGTCCGCGAGCGCGCCGAGTTCGAGTGGCGGCTGGTGCGCAGCGGCGTGGTCGAGGCCTCCTCCTACCCCACGCGGGTCCTGGGCCGGATCCTGCCCGGCGTCACCCCGGGCAAGGAGAACCGCGTCTACCGCGAGCCCCTCGGCGTGGTCACGGTGATCAGCCCCTGGAACTTCCCGCTCCAGCTCTCCCACCGCTCCCTCGCGCCCGCGATAGCCCTCGGCAACACCGTGGTCCTCAAACCGGCCGAGAACACCCCGGTCACGGGCGGACTGCTGCTCGCCCGGATCTACGAGGAGGCCGGGCTCCCGCCCGGGGTGCTCAACGTGGTCGTCGGCAAGGGCGGCGAGATCGGCGACGCCCTGGCCACCCACGAGCTCTCCCGGATGATCTCGTTCACCGGCTCCACCGAGGTCGGCCGCCACATCGCCCGGCAGGCCCCGCTCAAGAGGCACGCGCTCGAACTCGGCGGGAACGGGCCGCTGGTGGTGCTGGAGGACGCCGACCTCGACCTGGCCGCGGACGCCGCGGTGTTCGGCTCCTACTACCACCAGGGCCAGATCTGCATGGCCACGAACCGGGTCGTGGCCACCGCCCCCGTCCACGACGAGCTGGTCGAGCGGATGCTCGTGCGGGCCCGGGCGCTGCGGGCGGGCGACCCCGCCGACCCCGCCACCCAGATCGGGCCCATGATCGACGACGAGCAGTGCGAGGGCGTGCGGGACGTGGTGGCGCGCTCCGTGGAGCAGGGCGCGCGGCTCCTGCTGGCGGGGGACCCCTCCGGTCCGGCGGGCAGGGTCCTGCCGCCCCACCTGCTGCTGGCCACCAACGACATGCCGAGCGCCGCCGAGGAGGTGTTCGGCCCCGTGGCCACGGTCATCCGCGCCGAGGGCGAGGAGGACGCGCTGCGCATCGCCAACGACACCGAGTACGGGCTGTCCAGCGCGGTGCACACCCGCGACGCCGAGCGCGGGGTGCGCTTCGCCCGCCGCCTGCGGGCGGGCATGACGCACGTCAACGACTCCACGCTCAACGACGAGGCCAACACCGCGTTCGGCGGGGAGAACCACTCCGGGCTCGGCCGGTTCGGCGGCGAGTGGGCGGTCGGGGAGTTCACCGCCGACCACTGGGTCAGCCTCCAGCACACGCGCCGCAGGCTGCCGTTCGGCCTGGAGTGAGCGCGGGGCACCCGCCCCTCGCCGTGACGCCCGGCGCATGGGCGTCGGCGCCGTCCGGGGCTCCGGGCGCCTCGCCGGTGACGCCTCCGGCCGGCCGGTCAGCGCCTGCGCAGGACCAGCAGCAGGTTCCAGGTGACGACCTCGCGCAGCAGGGGCACCCGCACGACCGGCTTGGCCCACCCGGGCAGGTAGCGGGGGCGGACGTCCACCACGTCCACGTCGGTGCGCCCGCGCGTCCAGCGCAGCATCTCCTTGGCGTGCGCGGCGTACATGGTGCGGCCGAAGTCGTTCTTGGGCCGCCGCCCGTGGCGCCGCGCGAACCGCTCCGCCGCGTACGCGCCGCCCAGGTAGTGCCACGGCGAGGTCTCGTGCCCGCCCCACGGCGACAGCCACAGCGTGTACGACAGGTACACCAGCCCGCCCGGCCGGGTCACCCGCACCATCTCGTCGGCCATCCGGGTGCGGTCCGGCACGTGCTCCAGCACGTTGGAGGAGAAGCACACGTCCACCGACCCGCTGCGCAGCGGCAGGTCCAGGGCGCTGCCCTGGACGCCGTAGGCGTCGGCCTCGCGCCCGTGCAGCGTCATCTCGTGGGCGTCGGCGTCCACGCACAGGCAGCGGGCCCCGGCGGACCTCAGCTCGTCGGCGAAGTAGCCGGGGCCGCCGCCCACGTCCACCACGAGCCTGCCCTCCAGGGGCGTGTACGAGCGCAGCTGCGCGACGGTGTCGCGGGCGAGCGCGCCGTAGAAGAACGCCGGGTCGGTCTGCTCCCTGCGGAAGGCGGCGAACAGGCCCACCGACCGGCCCAGGGTGGCGCGGAAGGGGACGGTGCCCTCGGCCCTCACGCGGAGCCCTCCAGCACCACGAAGTGGCGCAGGTGGCGCCAGTGGTCGCCGCCCCAGTACTCGTCGGACGCCGCGATCCGCCCGTTCGGGACCAGCTCGGCGATCCGCCCGGCGCGCAGGGTGTGCATCCGCATCGGCGCCGGGTAGCGCAGCAGCACCCGCTGGGCGAGGGCCACCAGCGGCCACGGCGCGTACCGGAACACCAGCCCCTTGAAGGTGCGCCGCTCGGACTCGGGCACGCCCAGCACCATGGCGCCGCCGGGGCGCAGCACCCGCGCGAACTCGCGCACGTAGCCCTCGGCCAGGGCGGGCGGCAGGTGCTGGAGGACCAGGTCGGTGTAGACCAGGTCGAAGGAGGCGTCCCCGAACACCGACAGGTCCGGGCGCTCGTTGAGCACGAACTCGATCCGGCCCCCGGAGCGGTCCAGGCGGCGGGCCTCCTCCAGCATCGGCGCGGAGATGTCCACCCCCACGACCTCGGGGAAGTGCGCGGCCAGGGCGTTGGACAGCCGTCCCGCGCCGCACCCGAAGTCCAGCACCCTGCCCCCCTCGGGGCGGATGCCCAGCTCCTCCAGGCGGGCGACGGACGGGTCGACGTCGGCCCGTCCGGAGGCGAGGAACTCGTCGTCGTCCCAGCCGCCGCCCCGCTTGCCGGGGTCCACGCACACCGCCCACAGGGGTTCGGCGGAACCCAGCCGCGTCCAGTCGCGGCGGACCTGTTCGAGCCCCACCCGCATCACCTCCACGGTGTTCGCGACCCCGCCGGAACACGGAACCTGCATCGTGTTCCTGTTCCGGGTAGCCAGGCCGGGATGGCCTGCGACAAGGGTCGAGGGAAAAAGTGGAACCTGTTGTATTCTGGCACCCCTTCTCCGGATCGGCCAACTACGGCGGGAGAGACACCGATGCCGCCTGTTCCCCCCACGGCGAGTGGGCACGACGCTCCGGGCGACGGGAGCGCGGAACCCGGCCCGGTCGGGGCACCCAGGGTACGCCGCCCCGCCGGGGAGCCCGGCGGGGCGGGTCCCGGCCCCGCCGGACCGGTCCGCGCCGCGTGGGCCGCCGCCCGCCGCCTGGCCCGCGACCGGCTGGTCCTGGTGGGGCTGCTTGTGGTGCTGGGAGCCGTGGGGCTGCGGGCCTACGTCCTGGGCGAGTCCTACTTCGTGGAGGACGACTACCTCTTCTTCGCCGGCGCGCACGCCAGCGACCTGGGACCGGACTACCTGCTCACCCTGCACAAGGGCCACCTGATGCCGGGGGCCCTGTTCCTGGTCTACCTCCAGACCGCGCTGTGGCCCTACGAGTGGTGGGTCAGCGCGGGCACCATGCTCGTGCTCCAGGCCGCCGCCCTGGTGGGCTTCCTGCGCCTGCTGTGGGAGCTGTTCGGCCGCCGCTGGGCGCTGCTGGCCCCGCTGACCGTGTACGCGCTGGCTCCCCTGACCGTGCCCGTGCTGGGCTGGTGGTCGGCGGCGCTCAACGCGGTCCCCCTCCAGCTGGCCATGGTGCTCGCCGTGCTGTGGACCGTGCGCCACCTGCGCACGGGCGACCATCGCCCGGCCTGGTGGGCGGGCGGCGCCGTCGTGTTCGGCATGCTGTTCACGGTCAAGGCGATGTTCCTGCCGCTGGTGCTGTTCGCCGTGGCCGTCGCCCACCTCTACCCGGGCGGTCCGGTCGCCGGGGCCCGCCGCGCGTGGGCCCTGCACCGGCCGTTCTGGACGGCGATGGGTGCGCTCCTCGCCGCCTACGCGGTGTTCTACCTGACGCGGATGCGCGCGGCGGGGGGCGGCGAGGGCGCGGGCGTGCCCCAGAGCGAGCCCGCCCTGACGATGCTGCGCGGGCTGCTCACCGAGGTGTTCCCGGTCGGCGCCCTGGGCGGACCCCTGGAGTGGGGGCCGGTCACCCCGACCGGCGGCCTGGTCGACCCGCCCGGCGTGACCGTGCTGGCGGCCTGGGCGGTCTTCGCCGTGATCGTGCTGGTCAGTCTGCGGATGCGGCGTGGGGCGTGGCGGGCCTGGGCGCTGCTGCTGGCCTACCTGGTGGTCGTGGACATCGTCCCGACGATCATCGCGCGCGGCCGGTTCCAGGACGTGGCCGCCGCCGACCCCCGCTACGTGGCGGACGCGGCGCTGGTGTTCGCCCTGTGCCTGGCCCTGGCCTACCTGCCCACCCGGGAGGAGCGGGCGCGCGCCCTGGTCGGCGGGGCCGCTCCGGACCCGGTGGCGCCGCGGCCCCACCGCGTGCGGCCCCGGCGCGCCGCCCGGGTCGCGGCCGCGCTGGCGACGGCGGTGTACGCGGCTGCGGCGTGCTTCTCCACGTACACCTACGCCCAGACCCTGAGCGGCGACCGCCTCCAGTGGTACCTGGACACGGTGCGCACGGCGCTGGAGGACGTCCCGGAGGAGGGCGGCCTGTACGCGCGCCCGGTCCCCGAGGACGTGGTCCTGGAGTGGAACGGCCAGCGCCGCCTGAGCTCGTGGGTGCTGCCGCCGCTGGCGTCGGAGGAGGTGGCCGCGCGGATGTCCCTGCCCGAGGAGGCCGCCACCGCCTACGTGTTCAACGACGCCGGGTTCCTGGTCCCGGCGCGGCCCGCCGACGACAGCGACATGTTCGCCCCCGGGCCGGCGGACGAGTGCCTGGAGCCCTGGGAGGGGCTGGTGTCCTGGCCGGTGGAGGCCCACGGCGGCATCGCCCAGGTCGTCACGCTCGGCTACACGGCCGAGGAGGACGTCGACGTGGTGGTGGCGCTGGGCGACGACTGGATCGAGGTCGAGCTGCCCGCCGCGGAGGAGAACGGCACCTGGTACGTGCCGTCGGGCGCCCCCGGCGAGCAGCTGTCGGTGTTCGTGCCCGAGGACCCGGGGGACCGGGGCGGACTGTGCCTGAACTGGGTGTCGGTGGGCGGCATGGCGCCGACGGTGGAGGGCAACCCGTGGGCCCCCGAGGAGGACGACCGCGCGGAGGATTAGGAGCTGTTCCTTCGGACCTTCGCTCCGCTTCGGTCCGTGGGAGCAGGGGCTAGGCCGACTGCCGTCGCCGGGGCCCGCTCCGCCCGCGGGCGAGCCGGTGGGACCACCGGCGGCTGGGCTCCTCCACCCACCGGTGGCTCGCCGCGGCCAGCAGCACGGTCCCGATCGTCACCGGCACCGCGTCCAGCCAGAACGACCCGGTGAAGATCTCCTGGCCGGTGAAGTCGCGCCACAGGTAGAGCACCATGAACTGCCACAGGAACACGCCGTAGGAGATCCGCCCGAGGAACTGGCACACCCGGTGCCGCAGCAGCGAGTCCAGCCACCGGCCGTCGCGCCAGGCCCGCGCGTCCCGCAGCGGGACCGGCGCCGCGACCGGGCGCGGCGCCAGCGCGCAGGGCGCGATCAGGAAGAACGCGAACCCGATCCCGGCCAGCGAGTCCACGGCCGAGGTCCAGATGTCGCCGGAGCCGATGAACCGGCCGCCGGAGGCCTCGGTGGCCTTCAGGGCGAAGAACCCGCCCGCGACAAGCCAGCACACCCCGGGCGAGCAGCCGAGGGTCCGGCACAGGCGGCGCACCGGGCCGTCTGCGCCGGGTTCGCGCCAGGCCCACTCCGAGAGCACGGCCAGCGCCATCCCGGCGGCGAACAGGCCCGTGGTCCGGGGCAGCCAGGCGTGCATGTACTCGCGGTGCTCGGGATGGAACTGCGGGACCAGCGCGGCCAGGCCCAGCAGCGCCATGACCCCCAGCCCCACGAGCAGCCGCCGCCCCCGGGCGTCCACGCTCCGTCCGCCGCGCGCCCACAGGGCCAGGACCAGCCCGAACAGCGGGAGCAGCAGGTAGAAGCTGACCTCCACCGACAGGCTCCACATCTGGCCGAGGCCGTAGGGCCCGGTGCCCACCCACGGCGGGTCGGTGTTGAAGGGGAAGGTGAGGGTGAGGACCTCCCACCAGTAGCGCGGGGAGCCGAGCTCGTCGCGGGAGTAGACCAGCAGCGCCACCACGGCCACCAGCCAGTAGGCGGGGAGGACGCGCACGGCGCGGCGCCACAGGTAGGGGCGGGCGCGCGGTCCGCGCACCCCGTCCAGGGCCGCGCGGGCCCAGGGCCGGTACAGCAGCACGCCCGAGAGCGCGAAGAACAGCGGCACGGCCACGTCGAAGGCGGACAGCAGGCCGCCCAGCACCCCCGGCGCGAGGGAGTCACCGGTCTCGGTGGCCACGTGGAAGACCAGGACCATCAGGGCGGCCAGGGCGCGGACGCCGTCGAGGGCCTCGTGGCGGCCGTCGACCTGCGGCAGCAGCGGCGAGGGGTCGGGGGTGCGCGCGTCGGCGGAGGGGGTACCGGCGGGGTCCCCGGGCGCGGAGGAGGTGGGCGCCATGGGCCTTCCAGGACGGGGAGAGGGCGGAACGGGTTTCACTAGAACGCGTTATAAAAATTTCGACACGCCCTGGTGACGTCGTTCGCTACTGGGCAGTACTCTACCCGGAACTGGACCTAGTTCCACTAGACCCAGTTCCAGATCTGGACTCTCATACGCCCAGGAGGGCACATGCGCCGTACCGTTGCGGTCGTTCTCGTCGCGTTTGGGGTCTTCTTCCTCGCCTTTGCCCCCATGATGCGCACGTGGCTGTCGAGCTCCCTGATGAAGACCCCCCTGGACTACTACAGCGAGACGGTCCTGGAGGCCGAGGGAGCCACCTACTTCAACATCGAGGACGTCGAGCTCGTCGAGAACGCCGACCTGGAGGCCCGCTCGACCCTCCGGGCCGACGTGGCCTCCAGCACCGACGAGACGGTGGTGTGGGACCAGTTCACCTGGGTCAGGGACGCCGAGACCGACTTCGGCATCACCTCCAGCAGCCGGCGCGCCGGGCACGACCGCGTCACCGGGGAGGCGGTCGACTGCTGCGACGCCATGGTCAACGACGAGTCCGTCGCCCAGAGCGGCCAGGCGTGGAAGTTCCCCTTCTTCACCGAGCAGCGCGACTACGACTTCTTCGAGACCACCGTGCAGGAGGTCGTCCCCATGGAGTTCCAGGGGACCGAGGAGATCCAGGGCGTCGAGGCCTACCGGTTCGTCCAGGAGGTCGAGGACGAGGTCGTCGGCGAACGCACCCTGCCCCGCTCGGTGGCCGGCCTGGGCGGCGAGGGCGACGTCACCGGCGACGAGGTCTTCTCCATCACCCGCACCTACTGGATCGAACCCGTCACCGGCTCCCCCCTCAAGATCAGCGAGGACCAGAACCGCGTCGTCGTCGTGGACGGCGAGGAGGTCCTGACGCTGTTCGACGCCGAGCTCGTCTCCAACGACGAGTCCATCCAGAACGCGGTCGACAACTCCGAGCAGGGGCGCACCGTGCTCCCCCTGCTGCAGACCACCCTGCCCGTCGCCTGCCTCGTCGTCGGTGTCGGCCTCGTCGGCATCGCGGTCGTCCTGTTCCTCACGGGCCGCCGTCGTGACCACCACAACTGACCCCCGCCCCCGCCCCTCGCCGGCGCGCCCGGCCGCCGGGCGCGCCGGCGTGCGCTCCCACGCCCTCCGGACGTGGTGACGGAGAGGGCGCGGGCCACGGGACCCGCGGCGGCCGGGGCACCGCGCGGCGGCGGGGGGAGGGCCGCCGCGCTCGTCCGCGCGTGCCGCCCCCGGCAGTGGCTCAAGAACCTCCTCGTCCTGGCCGCGCCCGCCGCGGCCGGGGCCCTGACGCAGACCGGGGCGCTGCTGACCAGCGCCGCGGTGTTCGCGCTGTTCTGCGCGGCGGCCAGCGGCACCTACCTGCTCAACGACGTCCACGACGCGCACCGCGACCGCGCGCACCCGCGCAAGCGCCACCGCCCGGTGGCCTCCGGCGCGCTCCCCGTCCCCGTGGCCGTCGCGGCCGGGGTCGCGCTCAGCGCCGCCGCGCCGCTGGCCTCCCTGGCGCTGGGCGACCCCGTCCTGTCCGGGCTGGTCACCGGCTACGTGCTGCTCACGCTCGTCTACACCCGCCACCTCCGCGACCTCGTGGTGTGCGACCTGGTCGCGGTCGCCGCCTGCCACGTGCTGCGCGCCGTGGCGGGAGGGGTGGCCGTCGGCGTGCCGCTGACCTCGTGGTTCGTGATCGTGGTGTCGCTGGCCGCGCTGCTGGTGGTGGTCGGCAAGCGCGAGGCCGAACTGCGCGCGGCCGGGAGCGCGTCCGACGGTGCCCCCGGTGTCCCCGGTGCCCCCGGTGTCCCCGGCGCTCCCGGGGGCCCGGTGGCCGCGACGGACGCGGTCCGGCCAGCCCTGCGCGGCTACAGCACCGCCTACCTGTCCCAGACCCGCACCATGGCCTCGGGCGCCATGATCGTCACCTACTGCCTGTGGGCGCTGGAGCAGGGCGACGGGCCCAGGACCCTCTTCCACGCGCTGAGTATCGTGCCGTTCATCATGTTCGTCCTGCGCTACAACCTGCTGGTGGACCGGGGCGTGGGGGAGGAGCCCGAGGAGATCGCCCTGCGCGACCGGCCCCTCCAGCTCGTCCTGTGCGGACTCGTGCTCCTGGTCGGAACGGGGATCTACCTGTGAGCGGGCCGCTGCCGGGCCGGCGGACCCTCCTGCGGGGGTGGGGGCTCACCGCGCCCACGGCCGCCCACGTCGTGCGCCCCCGCACGCCCGCCCAGGTCGCCGAGGCGCTCGCCCGGGCCGGGGAGCGCGGGGCGCTGCCGCGCGGGCTCGGGCGCTCCTACGGCGACGCCGCCCAGGACGCCGGGGGGCTGGTGCTGGACTGCACCGGGTTGACCGGACCCGTGCGCGTGGACGCCGAACGCGGCGAGGTCACCGCCCCCGCGGGCACCAGCGTGGACGCCCTCATCTCCCACCTGCTGCCCCGCGGACTCTTCGTCCCCGTCGCCCCCGGGACCCGCCGCGTCACCCTGGGCGGGGCGGTCGCCGCCGACGTCCACGGCAAGAACCACCACGCCGACTCCTCCCTGGGAGCGCACCTGCGCGCCCTCACCCTGGTCACACCGGACGGGCGCACGCGCCGCCTGGGGCCGGGACCCGGCGGCGACCCCGACCTGTTCTGGGCGACCGTCGGAGGCATGGGCCTGACCGGGGTGGTCACCGAGGCGACCCTGGGCGTGCTCCCGGTCCGGACCGCGTACATGCGGGTGGACACCGACCGGACGGAGAGCCTGGAGGCCACCCTGGAGCTGATGGCGCGCCCCGGCCACCGGTACTCGGTGGCCTGGCTGGACCTGTTCGCCCGGGGGAGCGGCCTGGGCCGGGGCGTGGTCACCCGGGCCCACCACGCCGAACCGGGCGACCTCCCGCCGCCGCTGCGCCGCGATCCGCTGCGGTACCGGAGCACGAGCCTGCCCGTGCCGCCCCTCACCCTGCCGGCGGGCACCCTGAACCGGTGGTCCGTCGGCGCGTTCAACGCCCTCAAACACGGCCGGGCACCCCGGAGGCGGCGCGGCCGGGTCCAGCCGGTGGGCGGTTACCTCCACCCGCTGGACGCCCTCGACGGATGGAACCGGCTGTACGGGCGGGCCGGGGCCGTGCAGTACCAGTTCGTGGTGCCCTTCGGCGCGGAGGATGCCCTGGCGGCGGTCGCCGGGGAGCTGTCGCGCACGCGCGCGCCGTCGTTCCTGGCGGTCCTCAAGAGGATGGGGAGGCCGACGCCGGGGCCGCTGTCCTTCCCCCGGCCCGGGTGGTCGCTGGCCGTGGACCTGCCCGCCGACCTGCCCGGGCTCGGTCCCCTGCTGCACCGCTTCGACGAGCGCGTGCTCGCCGCGGGGGGCCGCCTGTACCTGGCCAAGGACAGCAGGGCCCGCCCCGAGGCCGTGCACGCCATGTACCCCGGCCTGCCCGCGTGGCGCCGGGTGCGCGAGCGGGCCGACCCGGAGGGGGTCCTGGTCTCGGACCTGGCCCGCCGCCTGCGGCTGCTGTGACAGCGCGGCCCTTCGGTGGCACGATGGCGGCCGTTCCGGGACCCCTTCTCCGAACGAGCCTCAGCGCGGGGGGCGTTCGGGTGCCCACGGGGTTCCGGAGGCGGCGGAGGTGGGACTGCGGGTAGGACCGCGCCGCAGGCGTCCGTCGAGGGTGGTGGCGGGCGACGGTGTGGGCACGAGTCGTCCCGCCGGAGACGCCGAAGGTTCCCGCGTCGAAGGGCGCCCGAACACGGGCCGAAGCGAGGCGGAGGCCCGAAAGAAATCACGAACTTCCAGAAAGGCGGGGACGGCCGTGCGCGACTCGGTGGGATCGGTGCGGAGCGTGCTGCTGCTCGGCGGACGCAGTGAGATCGGCCTGGCCATCGTCGAACGGCTGGTCCGCGAGGGCGCCCGCGAGGTGGTGCTGGCCGCCCGGGGCGGGGTACCCTCCCCGCCGGGCGCGCTCACCGCGCTCGGGGCGCGGGTGCACTCGGTGGACTTCGACGCCGCTCTGCCCGACACGCACACCGGCACCGTGGCGGACGCGGTGGAGCTGGTGGGCGACCTGGACGTGGTGGTGGACGCGTTCGGGGTGCTGGGCGAGCAGTCCGAGTACGAGGCCGACCCGGCCGCCGCCGCCCGCGCCGCCGCCGTCAACTACACCGGGCACGTGTCCGCGGACCTGGCCGTGGCCGCCCGCCTGCGCGGGCAGGGGCACGGGACGCTCGTGGTGCTCTCCTCCGTGGCGGGGGTGCGGGTGCGCAGGTTCAACTTCGTGTACGGATCGGCCAAGGCGGGCCTGGACGGCTTCGCGCAGGGGCTGGCCGACTCCCTGCACGGGTCCGGCGCGCGGGTGCTGGTGGTGCGGCCGGGCTACGTGCCGACGCGGATGTCGGCGCACGTGGCACCCGCTCCCTTCCCCGCCACCCCGGGCCAGGTCGCGGACGCGGTGTCGGCCGGGCTGCGCTCGCGGGCCACCACCGTGTGGGCGCCGCGCGTGCTCCAGCCGCTCTTCACGGGGATGCGGCTGCTCCCGCGGCCGCTGTGGCGACGCCTGGGCCGCTGAGGCCGGGCGCCCCGCGTCGGCCGCCGCTCCGGGACGGCCCGGCGGCGGGCGCGGTCGCAGGCCGCCCGCCCCCGGGCGCCGGGGTCAGCGGGGGCCGTAGATCCGCAGGAAGGCCCGGACGCCCGAACGCACGACCTCCCGCCTCTCGGCGTCCGGCAGCGGCAGGGCGTTGAAGAACGTCCGGTTGGTGGCGGGGCGCCCGCGCGCCCCGCCACCGCGACCCTCCGGCCGGCGGTTCAGCCCGCCTCCTCGGCGGTCAGCCGGTAGAACGCCAGCGGCACCAGACAGCACAGCATCACCGCGGCGGGCACCAGCGTGCTGCCGACCAGCATGCCGCGCAACGCCTCGTCGCTCTGCCGGACGGCCTCCCCGGCCCCGGACTCCACGTAGCCGCTCACCGCCAGGGCCAGCGACAGCAGTCCGGCCCCCACCGACTGCGCCATGGCCTCCCCGGCGGTCCACACACCCGAGAGCACGCCGCCCTGCCTCCGGCCGGAGGCGTCGGCGGCGGCCAGGCAGTCGGCCAGCATCGACCACGGCAGCAGCGTCGTCCCGGACAGGCCCGCGCCCACCAGGACGGAGGACGCCACCGCGCCGGGGAAGCCCCAGAACGGGATCAGCAGCAGGCCCAGGCCGCCCAGGGCGAACACCGCCGCCGCGTATCCGGCGGCGCGACGCTTGTCCACCCGCAGGGACAGCCGCCTCCACAGCGGGGCCGACGCGATCAGCGGCACCAGCACGCACACCATGAGGATGCTCGTGTAACCCGGGTTCCCCATGACGTTGGCCGTCACGTACGGCACGCCCGCGACCATGGTTCCGCCCGCCGTGGCCATCAGCAGGTTGGCGGGGAAGAGCACCCGGAAGTGCCGGTGGGCGAGGGCCACCCGCAGCTGGGCCGCCAGACCCTCCGTGCGGTGGGCGAACACCGGGCGCGGTGCCCGGCGCGTGCCCACCACCGATCCCAGCATCGACACCAGTACCACGAAGCCCATGACCAGGCCCATCAGCCGGTATCCGGCCACGGGGTCCGCGGGGGCGGCCTGGATGACCGGGGCCAGGGCGCCGCCCAGCATCAGGGCGAGCCCCACGAACGCGGTCCGCCAGGTGTTGAACGTGGACCGCTCGTGGTAGTCGGAGGTGATCTCCCCGGGCATGGCGGTGTGCGGTACCTGGAACACCGACGACGCCAGCGCGGCGGCCACGAACACGGCCGCCACGTACACCGCGGCGGAGCCGCCCTCCAGCGGGGGCCCGGCGAACATCGCGGCGAACAGCACCGGCAGGGTCAGCGCCCCGGCCAGCATCCACGGGCGTCGCGGTCCCCACGGAGAACGCGTCCTGTCCGACCAGATCCCGATATACGGACTGACCAGAAGATCGACCACCTTGGGCAGGAGCACCACCGCTCCGGCCAGGGCGGGACTCACCGCGAGCGTGTCGGTCAGGTAGATCAGGAGCAGCAGGCCGGGCACCGTGTTGAAGATCCCCGTGGCCACCGCGCCGCTGCCGTACCAGGCGTGCACGGAGCGGGGCAGCGGCGTACCGGGTCCGCCCGCCGCGCCGCCCCCGGCGGACGCCGCGCCCGCCGGGGCGGTCAAGCGCGTCCGCCCGCGCCCGTCCCGGCCGCGGACTCCCCGCCCTCCGGAGCCGCGGAGGCCTCCGCGGTCTGTGGAGCCGCGGGGACCCGCGCCGCCTCCAGGGCCCGGCGGTCCTCGGCCGCGACACCCCTCCCGCCGCCGTCCCCGTACAGTTCCTCGTGGCCGACCGGGTCCACGTCGTGCGCCACCGGGCAGCCCGCCGGGAAGGTGCCGATCCGGTTGACGTCGTACCCCTGCGGGTAGCTGCGGATGTTCGGGTTGCCCTCCGCCCACAGCGGTTCCTCGCGCGGCCTCATCCGGCGCACCACCCGGGCCCGCAGCCTCAGCGCGATGTCGGCCCCCCGCCGCCAGGCCCTGCCGGGCGGGTCGTAGCGGAAGGCCTCGATGAGCGACTCGTCCAGGATCGCCATGGAGAACTTCCGGGCCAGCCCGGACACGCGCCGCGGGTAGAAGGTCACCATCAGGTCGAGGGTGGCGTCGGAGACCGCCCGGCCGCCCTCGGTGTAGGCGAAGTGCTCGCGCTCGTAGGAGTCCATCAGGTCCCGGAACTGCTCGTAGGTCTCGGGGATGTCCTTGATCCCCATGTACCGGCCGAGCCTGCGGTAGTAGTGCGTGATCGCCGAGACCTCGTGGTCGCTGAGCCCGCGCCAGCCGTAGCCGTAGTCGTTGATCCAGCGCACGGGCATGACCACGAAGGTGCTGAGCACGTAGCGGTAGTCGTCGTTGCTGATGTCGTAGGAGCGGTGCATCTGGTTCATCCGGCGCAGCGCGTCGCGGCCCCGCCCCGGCTCGAACCCGTACCGCATCATGTCGCTGAGGATCAGCGCGGTGTCGTCGTAGCGCTTCTGGGTGCTGCCGGTGAACTCGTTGGTCCTGCCCAGCAGTTCGCCGATGCTGGGCACGGCGTAGGTGCGGTACAGGGCGATGCCCAGTGCCCGGCCCATGTCCCAGGGGAACTCCTGGGAGTTGAGGATCTGCATGATCCGTACGCAGTCGGCCTCGGGGTCCAGGCGGTGGATCTCGTCTCGGAGGTCGAAACGCTTCATCGGCGGTTCCTTCGGGGAGAGGGGGGGCGGTCGGGCCGGGGTGGGCGGCAGGGGGTGCGGGGACGGGCGGGATCCGGGCGGCCGCTACTTCCCGGTGTCCTCACCGGACACCGGTGCGGACGCGTCGTCGGGTGCGGGTGCGGGCGCCTCGCCGGGCGCGGGCGCGACCGCCTGGCCCGGTGCGGGCACGCGGGCCCCCGTGGCGGCGACCTCGCGGGTCTCCATGCCGTGCGGGACCGGGCAGCCCTGGGGGAAGGTGCCGATCCGGGACGGGTCGTAGCCCTGCGGGTAGCTGCGGATGTTGGGGCTCATCCTGGCCCAGCGCGGTTCCTCGCGCGGTTTCATCCGGCGCACCACCTTGGCGCGCAGCCTCAGCGCGCCCGCGCTCAGCCTGCGCCAGGCCGCCGAGGGCTCGGGGTAGCCGAAGGCGCGGATGAGCCGCTCGTCGAGCAGGGCCTTGGTGAAGGGGCGCACCAGCGGCCGCTGCCAGGCCGGGTAGAGGTCCACCATCAGGTCGAGGGTGGCGTCGGAGACCGCCCGGCCGCCTTCGGTGTAGGCGAAGTGCTCGCGCTCGTAGGAGTCGAGGAGTTCGAGGAACTCGGCGTAGGTCTCGGGGATGTCCTTGATCCCCATGTGCCTGCCGAGCTTGCGGTAGTAGTTGGTGTTGGCGGCGATCTCGTGGTCGCTGAGCCTACGCCAGCCGTAGCCGTAGTCGTTGATCCAGCGCACGGGCATGACCACGAAGGTGCTCAGGACGTAGCGGTAGTCGTCGTTGCTGATGTCGTAGGAGCGGTGCATCTGGTTCATCCGGCGCAGCGCGTCGCGGCCCCGTCCCGGGCCGAACCCGTGCTCCATGATGTCGTTGAGGATCAGCGCGGTGTCGTCGTAGCGGTGCTGCGTGCGCTCGGTGAACTCGCGTGTGCGCGCCAGCAGCTCGCCGATGCTGGGCACGGCGTAGGTGCGGTACAGGGCCAGGCCCAGGGCCTGCTCGATGTCCCACGGGAACTCGTGGCTGCCGAGGATGCGCACGATCTGCTCGCAGTCCTCCTCGGCGTCCAGGGCATGGATCCGGTCGCGCCACTCGAACCGCTTCATGGGTAACTCCAGTCACCTTCGTGCGGGCCCGTCCAGACGGGGCCATGGTCTGCGGGTGTGGCGCGCCCACGGCGCTCCACGGGGCGCACTTTACCCGGAAGCTCCTTGTGTACAGCGGTTCCGGGGTCCCGAACGCGTCCGCAACCCGGAAGGGGGTCCGAAACCCCCGTCCGCCCTCCGGCGGGCACAACGAAGGGGCGGGGGACTCCGCCCCCGCCCCCGACCACGAGGCAGTGTCTCTTGTGGCCTCCGCTTCGCTTCGGCCCGCCCGTCGCCCGTCGCCGCCCGCCGGGAGCGCTCCGCGCCAGGGCGGGCTACCGCCCTCAACGGACGCTGCGCGCGGCACTTTCCGTGTTCGGGCGTTCTGGACGCGGGAATCGGGTTGAAGCAGGCACAGCGGTGGCTTCGGCGGGTGGGCTCGTTCCTCGCCGACCCGCCCACGCCACCTCCAGAACCCCGCGGGCGCCCGTGTTTGCTGTGGACCTCCGCTTCGCTTCGGTCCGTGTTCGGGCGCCCTGGACGCGGGAATCGGGTTGAAGCAGGCACAGCGGTGGCTCCGGCGGGTGGGCTCGTTCCTCGCCGACCCGCCCACGCCACCTCCAGAACCCCGCGGGCGCCCGTGTTTGCTGTGGACCTCCGCTTCGCT
>NYMS01000057.1 GCA_002529455.1 Glycomyces fuscus | reverse complement strand
AAGAACTGCTGGCAGCTGGCCGAACAGGCCGGCTTGGCCCAGCCGGGTCCGATGCAGCGCCTGCTGCGCTACGCCCGCTGGGACGCCGACGCCGTCCGTGACGATATCCGGGCCTACGCCGTCGAACACCTCGGCACCGAGGGCGCGGTGCTGATCGTGGACGAGACCGGCTTCGTGAAGAAGGGCCGCGCCTCGGCGGGCGTCCAGCGCCAGTACACCGGCACCGCCGGGCGCGTTGAGAACTCCCAGGTCGGCGTCTTCCTCGCCCTGGCCACCAGCCGGGGACGGGCCCTGATCGACCGCCGCCTCTACCTGCCCGAGCAGTCCTGGTGCACCGATCCCGAACGCCGCCGGGTGGCCGGGATACCCGACGAAGTCCGGTTCGCGACCAAGCCCCGGAGATGATCGCCGCCGCGCTGGACACCGGGATCACCGCGTCCTGGGCGACCGGCGATGAAGCCTACGGCCAGGACCCCCAGCTCCGCGCCGCCCTCGAGGCGCGCGGCACCGGCTACGTGCTGGCCGTCGCCTGCTCGATGCGGGTGAGAATCAACCACGGCCGCACTGCCGTCCGCGCGGACACCCTCGCCGCACGCCTGCCCGCCACCGCCTGGCAGCACCACAGCGCAGGCAACGGTGCGAAGGGCCCGCGCCACTACGACTGGGCCTGGATCCACATCGGCACCGACGAACACCGCCACCTGCTCATCCGACGTAACCGGACCACCGGCGAACTCGCCTTCTACCTGTGCTGGTCACCCGCCGAAGTGCCTCTGGCCGAACTGGTCCGCGTCGCCGGGATCCGCTGGAGCGTCGAGGAGTGCTTCCAGGCCGCCAAGGGCCAGGTCGGACTCGACCACTACCAGGTGAGGCACTGGACCTCCTGGCACCGGCACATCACGCTCGCCATGCTCGCGCTGGCGTTCCTGACCGCCCTCGCCGCCGACCCGGCACCACAACGGCCCGTCGATCCACTCCACCCCACCCGCGGCAGCGACCCGATCACGTTGACCGTCCCCGAGATCCGCCACCTGCTCGCCGCCGTCCTCACGGCACCGGCCGTGACCGCGGGCAGACTGCTGCACTGGTCCCACTGGCGCACACGCCACCAGGCAACAGCCCGCCACAGCCACTACCGACGACGATCCGCCGACAAATCCGCTGGGTAGATCACGAAACCGCACTGGAGTACTAGGCGGGTGGGAAGCGGGTGGACGACCCGGGCCGGGGCGGTTCGGCGGGCACCTCCGGCGGCAGTCCGGTGACGGGGGTGGGCACCCGGGTGGGGGTGCCGGTCTCGCGCAGCGGCGGGTCCCAGCCCAGTTCGGGGTCGTGGGTGCGCACGACCTTCCCGGGTACGCCCGCGATGACGGCGTGGTCGGGGTAGGTACCTGGCCGGACCACAGTGCCCGCGGCCACGACCGAGTTGCGGCCCAGGTGCACACCGGGCAGGATCACCGCGTTCGCGCCGATCCAGGTGCCGTCGCCGATGCTGACGGGGTCGTCCACCGGCCACTGGAGGCCGACGGGGATCTCGGTGTTGCCGTAGGCGTGGTTCTGGTCGGTGATGTAGACGTAGGGGCCGGTGTACACGTGGTCGCCGATGTCGACGGACTTGTGGGCGACGATGTGCGATCCGCGCCCGATGGCGCAGCCCGAGCCGATCCGCACGACCGTGCCGGGACCCAGGTCGTAGTCGGGTCCCATCCCGGCGGCGAGGGTCATGTCCCCGCCCAGGACGGTGTGCACGCCGATCTCGATCCAGGGCTCGCCGTAGAGGGTGGCCGTCGGGAAGGCGATCGCCGAGCCCGTGCCGAAGCGCGCGAACCTGCGGGCCGCCCTGGAGTCGGCGCGGATTTCGGCCTTGGTACGGGCGTAGGACCAGACGGAGCGGAGAATCCAGGACAACAGCCGCGACACGCGTGCCCCCATTTATTACCTACCAGTAACTGTCGCGAACATTAGCAGTGTCCGAGTATGCGATGACATGTCTGGTCGGTACACGGCGGGGCCCGAACCGCGCTCGGTTCGAGCGCGGTCCGGGCCCCGTGGCGGTCCCGCGGGGGCTCCCGCGGACGGGATCAGCCGGACAGGTGGGCCAGCAGGTCCTGGCGGGTGAGAATCCCCACCGGCTTGCCGTCGCGCAGCACCACCAGGGCGCCGGACCCGCGCAGCAGGCGGACGCAGTCGCTCACCGGCGTACCGGTGCCGACGGTGGCCAGCGGCTTGCCCATGTGGGTCTCCACCAGGTCGTCCAGCTCCGCGCGGCCGTCGAAGAGGGCGTCGAGCAGGTCGCGCTCGGCGATGGAGCCGACCACCTCGGCGGCCATGACCGGGGGCTCCTCCTTCATCACCGGCAGCTGGGAGACGCCGTACTCGCGCATGATGGCCACGGCCGTGCCGACGGTCTCGTCCGGGTGGGCGTGCACGAAGTCGGGCAGTTCCCCGCCCTTGGCGGCCAGCACCTCGCCCGCCGTGGCCTCCTCGGTCTCGGCGGCCAGGAAGCCGTAGTCGGCCATCCACTCGTCGTTGAAGATCTTGCCGAGGTAGCCGCGGCCGCCGTCGGGCAGCAGCACGACGATGACGTCGTCGGGGCCGGCGTCCCGGGCCACGCGCAGGGCCGCCTCGACGGCCAGGCCGCAGGAGCCGCCGACCAGCAGGGCCTCCTCGCGGGCCAGGCGGCGGGTCATGAGGAAGGAGTCCTTGTCGCTGACCGCCACGATGTCGTCGCACACCGAGGTGTCGTAGGTGCCGGGCCAGATGTCCTCGCCCACGCCCTCGACCAGGTACGGGCGGCCCGAGCCGCCGGAGTAGACCGAGCCCTCGGGGTCGGCGCCGACGATGCGCACCGCGCCGCCGGAGACCTCCTTGAGGTAGCGGCCGGTGCCGCTGATGGTGCCTCCGGTGCCGATGCCCGCCACGAAGTGGGTGATGCGGCCCTCGGTCTGCTCCCAGATCTCGGGGCCGGTGCTGTGGTAGTGCGACTCCGGGTTGTTGGTGTTCTCGTACTGGTTGGGCTTCCAGGCGCCGGGGATCTCGGTGGCCAGCCGGTCGGAGACGGAGTAGTAGGACTCGGGGTGGTCGGGGGCGACGGTGGTCGGGCAGACCACGACCTCGGCGCCGTAGGCGCGCAGGACCGAGAGCTTGTCCGGGCCGACCTTGTCCGGGCAGACGAAGACGCAGCGGTAGCCCTTCTCCTGGGCCACGATGGCCAGGCCGATGCCGGTGTTGCCCGAGGTCGGCTCGACGATGGTGCCGCCCGGTTTGAGCTCGCCGCTCTTCTCGGCCGCCTCGACCATGCGCAGTGCGATGCGGTCCTTGACCGAGCCGCCCGGGTTGAAGTACTCGACCTTGGCGAGGACCGTCGGGGCGTTCGGGCCGAGGACCTGGGTGACCTTGTTCAAACGGACGAGCGGAGTGTCCCCGACCAGATCGATCAGTGAGTCGTATACCCGCACTTGCGCTCCCTCTGCGTCATGGCGACCGGGTTTCGGCCCGCCGTGTCCTCGCCCCGGTGGCGAGTCCGGGGCCCTGGGCCGGTCCGGCCCGTCTCAGTCCGACTCTAATGGTCTCCACCAGCGGGTTCTGCGGCTGCGGGGCGACCGGTTCCACGGACTCCCGTGCCCCCGGTTCCACGTGGCGTTCCAGCGGGCGGACCGGGCCCGGGGAGCTGGGAGGAGGGGGCCGCGTCAGGGTTCCCCGGGTGACCGGCGGCCCGCCCCGCCCACGCCATTCCCCTCACCCCGAGGCGCGGATTGTGTACCGCGCAGGTACGTGATTCCGGGGATCCCCACCGGTAACCTCACTCGTATCCGTCCCGCCCGGTGCAGGCGGGCGTCCGATGCCTCGGGGGTGTCCGATGCTGCGAGCCGCACGCGCAAGGCGGATCGCCGCTGCCACCGCGTTCGGTGGCGGCGGGCTCACACTGGTCGGCGGCGGCACCGTCGCACTCCTCTACCTCCAGGCCAGGCTGGCCCGGCGCGCGGTCGGCTCCCCCCGGTGGGACAGGCCCGTGGTCGACGGCGTCTACGGCGAGGGCTCCGGGCCGCCGATCCGCATGCTGATGATGGGCGACTCCACCGCCGCGGGGTTCGCGGTCGAACGGGCCGACCAGACCCCCGGCGTCCTCCTGGCCTCGGGGCTCGCGGCGGCCGCCGAGCGCCCCGTCCGCCTGCGCTGCACCGCCACCCCCGGCACCACCTCCGCCAACCTGGCCGCCCAGATCGAGCGCTCCCGCGCCCTGGAGGAGGCCGCCCGCTACGACCTGGCGGTCATCTTCGTCGGCGCCAACGACGTCATCCGCCGCGTACGACCCAACGACGCCGTCGCCCAGCTCCGCGAGAGCGTCCGCCAACTGGTCGGCCACGGCACGCAGGTGGTCGTGGGCACCTGTCCCGACCTGGGCACCGTCCGGCCCATCGGCTGGCCGCTGCGCTCGGTGGCCCGCCGTGCCTCCCGCCAGCTGGCCGCCGCCCAGACCATCGCGGTCACCGAGGTCGGCGGCCGCACGGTCTCCATGAGCGACGTGTTGGCCGACGACTTTCGGACAGATCCAGGTTCCATGTTTGGGCCTGACCGTTTTCATCCGTCAGCTCTCGGGTACTCGCAGGCCGCCTTCGCCGTCCTGCCCTCGGCCTGCGCCGCGCTGGGGCTGCTCCCGGAGCTGGACGACGCCGAGCGCAGCCGCGGCGTCCTGCCGGTGGACCGCGCGGCGGTGGTCGCCGCCCAGACCCCAGGAACGGAGGTCTCCCGCATGGACACCCAGGTCAGCGGGAACACGCCCGGTACACGCGGACGCTGGGCCGCCCTCGTCCGGGGCCCGTTCCGCCTCCGGGGCGACCGCGGGCACCACGAGGGGGCGCCCGAGGTGGGCGCGGCCGGGAACGCCGACCGTTCCGGGGCGGGCGGCTGAACGCCGACCCCGGGTGGCGTGCGGGGACCCCAGACGGGTTTACTGGTCGGTAACAAACGAGGCCGGAGCCGGACGCCCGGCCCTCCGGATCCACAAGCTCCACACGCAGCACCTCAACCGTTAGGGACGCAGCCATGCCCGAAGCAGTCATCGTCGCAACCGCCCGCTCCCCCATCGGCCGCGCCTTCAAGGGCTCGCTCAAGGACATCCGGCCGGACGACCTGACCACCCAGATCGTCCGCGCGGCGCTGGCCAAGGTCCCCGAGCTGGACCCCGGCAGCATCGACGACCTGATGCTCGGCTGCGGTCTGCCCGGCGGCGAGCAGGGCTTCAACATGGCCCGCATCGTGGCCGTCCAGCTGGGCCTGGACACCGTCCCGGGCACCACGGTCACCCGCTACTGCTCCTCCTCGCTCCAGACCACCCGGATGGCCTACCACGCCATCAAGGCGGGCGAGGGCGACGTCTTCGTCTCCGCGGGCGTGGAGACCGTGAGCCGGTTCGTCAACGGCAACAGCGACGACGCCAACAACGAGAACCCCCTCTTCGACGACGCCAAGGCCCGCACCGCCAAGCGCGCCGAGGGCGGCGCCGACTCCTGGACCGACCCGCGCGAGGACGGCGGCCTCCCCGACGCCTACATCGCCATGGGCCAGACCGCCGAGAACGTCGCCCAGATCACCGGCGTCTCGCGCCAGCGCCAGGACGAGTTCGCGGTGCGCTCGCAGAACCTCGCCGAGAAGTCGCTGGACAACGGCTTCTGGGAGCGCGAGATCACCCCGGTGACCCTGCCCGACGGCACCGTGGTCAGCACCGACGACGGCATCCGCCGCGGCACCACCTACGAGAAGGTCTCCGGGCTCAAGCCGGTGTTCCGCCCCGACGGCACCGTCACCGCGGGCAACGCCTGCCCGCTCAACGACGGCGCCTCGGCCCTGGTCATCATGAGCGACACCAAGGCCGCCCAGCTGGGCCTCACCCCGCTGGCCCGCATCGTGTCCACCGGCGTGACCGGCCTGAGCCCGGAGATCATGGGCCTGGGCCCGGTGGAGGCCTCCCGGCAGGCGCTGGCCCGCGCCAACATGGCCATGGGCGACATCGACCTGGTCGAGATCAACGAGGCCTTCGCCGCGCAGGTGCTGCCCTCCGCCGACCAGCTGGGCATCGACATCGACTCCCAGCTCAACGTCAACGGCGGCGCCATCGCGGTCGGCCACCCGTTCGGCAGCACCGGCGCCCGCATCACCGGCACGCTGATCAACGGCCTGCAGTTCCACGACAAGACGTTCGGTCTGGAGACCATGTGCGTCGGCGGCGGCCAGGGCATGGCCGCCGTCTTCGAGCGCCTGAGCTGACGCGCCCGCGAGGTACCCGGGGCCCGGAACGCGTCCCGTTCCGGGCCCTTCGCCGTGTCCGGCCCCCTCCGCCGCGGTCGGGCCCTCGCGACCCGGGCGTCCACGTTTCGGGCGCTTCGTCGCGCGGGTACCAGGCATCCCTTCCGTCGCCGGAACACGCGTGGAAGCCCGGTTGCCACATCAGAGTTCGTCTGGGAAGCCCCTCAAGACGAACGTTCTCACACGGGCAAGGTAAAAGCTGGTGACCGGGGCTTGTCCACAACGTGATCCTGATGCAGGGTCGCAGGTAAGTGCCACACGCCAACGTGCTGCCGGAGGTGCCCATGTCGGTAACCCACTCGCCGGAGATCCACGCCAAGCTCATCGAACGCATCCCGGTCGTCACCGGCCGAGGACTCCACGAGTGGTTCAACGCCCTCGACAGGGGACCGGGCCTGGTGCGCTGCCAGGACCGGTCGAACTGGCTCGCCGACGAGTACGAGCTGCCCCACTGGTACGCGCAGGCCCTCGTGACGGAGTACGACCGCCGCCGCAGGAACCGCTCCATCCCCGCTCCCCGACGCGGGAAGGCCTGAGCGCGCCGCGGGCCCGCCGACCACGGCGAAGGGGCCGCCGACCGGACGGATGTCCGGTCGGCGGCCCCTCGCGTGGGTGTGCGGACGCCGCGGGCGACCGCGGGAGACCTCCGCGCGCCGGGCGCGGACTACTCCGCGAAGATCGACTTGATGATCCAGAGCAGGCGCAGGATCTCGATGTAGAGCCAGACCAGGGAGACGGTCAGGCCGAAGGCGAACTGCCAGGCGAACTTGTTGGGGATGCCGGCGTTGAGGCCCTCCTCGATGCCGCGGAACTCCACGGCCAGGGTCAGGGCGGCCAGGACGACGAACACCAGGCCGACCAGCAGGCCCAGCGGGCTGGGCTCGCGCAGGCCGATGCCGCCCGCGATGAAGAAGCTCGCCACGAAGTTGACCAGCATCAGGGCGGCGGCGCCGAGGACCGCGTAGGTGATGACCTTGACGAAGCCGTCGGTCACCTTGATGACGCGGAACTTGTACAGGGCGAGCATCACGGCGAACACCACGACGGTGCCCAGCACCGCCTGGGTCACGAGCGCGCCGCCCGCACCGGCGTCACCGGTGGAGGCCGTCAGGCTGGCGGCCAGGATCGCGGAGATACCGCCGACGAGCAGGCCCTCCAGAGCGGCGTAGCTCAGGATGGCGGCGGGGTTGGTGATCTGCTTGAAGGAGATGACCAGGCCCAGGATCAGACCGCCGAGCATGCCCACGAAGGTGAGCAGCACGGCGACGCCCGGGGCCGAGCTGAAGAGGAAGTAGTTGACGACGGCGAAGGCCGCGACCACACCGAGCGTCATACCGGTGCGCACGACCACGTCGTCGATGGTCATCGGCTGGCTGCCGGCGCTCTGCACCGGGCCGCCGGGGTAACCCTGCTGGGGGTAGGGCTGGCCGTAACCCTGCTGCGGGTACGGTTGTCCGTACCCCGGCTGGCCGTAGAGGCCCTGCTGCTGACCGTAGCCGTAACCCGGCTGGCCGTGGACCCCCTGCTGGGCGTGCCCGGCAGGACCGGCCTGCTGGATCGCCCTTTTGAGGACGGGGTTGGAACTCCGCATCCGCATGTCTAGTCAAGGCCCTTTCACGCGTGGATTGCTGCCCACAAGGTAACGTACGCTCCTCATCTGGAGTTCCACGGGCAAGGTCACTGTTCAGACACGGCCCCCGTGCTCCGGCCGGAACCGGCCCGGGGCCCTCCCCGTCCCCCCGCGCCCGGCGCGAACGCGCGGGGCGCCGGCTTCCGCGGGCACGGCGAGGGGCCGGCGCCCCGGGGACGCCGGCCCTCTCCTTCCCCGCACGCGGCGGGTGCCGTACTAACCGCGCGTGACCAGGGACCGGGCGAAGAACAGCATGTTCGCCGGACGCTCCGCCAGACGGCGCATGTAGTAGCCGTACCACTCGTCGCCGTAGGGCACGTAGACCCGCATCCGGTTGCCCTCGGCGGCCAGCCGGACCTGCTCGGCGTCGCGGATGCCGTAGAGCATCTGGTACTCGAAGTCGTCCGCGCCGCGGCCGTTGGCGGAGGCCAGCGCACCGGCGATGGCGATCATGCGCGGGTCGTGCGAGGCCACCATCGGGTAGCCCTCGCCCTCCATCAGCACGCGCAGCGCGCGCACGTAGGCCTTGTCCACCTCGGCCTTGTCGCGGAAGGCCACCGACTCGGGCTCGTCGTAGGCGCCCTTGCACAGGCGCACGCGCGAACCGGCCCCGCTCAGGTCGCGGCAGTCGGCCTCGGTGCGGCGCAGGTAGGCCTGGAGCACCGCGCCCACGAAGGGGAAGTCCTGGCGCAGTTCGCGCAGGATGCCCAGAGTGGAGTCGACGGTGGTGTGGTCCTCCATGTCCAGGGTCACCGTGGTGCCGACCGCCTTGGCGGCCTCGGCGATCTGGCGGGCGTTCTCCAGGGCGATCTTCTCGCCGTCGCGGTTGAGGAACTGGCCCACGGCCGAGAGCTTGACCGAGACCTCCGCCCGCCCGGCCAGACCCGCCTCGCCCAGCGCGGCCAGGAGGTCGCGGTAGGCGGTCACCGTCGCCTCGGCCTGGGACATGTCGGTGGTGTCCTCGCCCAGGAAGTCCAGGGTGACGTGGCGGTCCCGGGTCAGCTCCCCGACCACGGGGAGCGCCTCCTCCTGGGTGGAGCCCGCGACGAACCGCTTGACCATGGCCCGGGTGACGGGAGTGCGCTCGACGATCGTGCGGCAGGCCTGGGACCTGGCGGCGAGCAGCAGGGGTTTGCGAAGCATGGTGACCTCGGAAAGACGTGCGCGAGCCGGTGGGCTGGCGCGGCTGGGGCGCGGCGGGATGTCCCGGCCGCACCGGTGGATTCGGGCGGGTTCCGGGCCCCCTCAGGACGGGAGGGGGCCCGGAACCCTCTCTCAGCCCTGGTGGGGGTAGGAGGAGACCGTCGGTGCGACGAAGGTCTCCTTGATGGCGCGCGGGCTGGACCAGCGGGACAGGTTCTGGGCCGACCCGGCCTTGTCGTTGGTGCCGGAGGCGCGCCCGCCGCCGAAGGGCTGCTGGCCCACGATGGAGCCGGTCGGGCGGTCGTTGACGTAGAAGTTGCCCGCGGCGAAGCGCAGGGCCTCGGTGGCCTTGGCCACGGCGGCGCGGTCCCTGGCCAGGACGGCGCCGGTCAGGGCGTAGGCCGAGCCCTCGTCGACGACCTTGAGGACCTCGTCGAACTTCTCGTCCTCGTAGACGTGGACGGCGACGACCGGACCGAAGTACTCGGTGCGGAACACGTCGTGGGAGGGGTCGGTGCCCTCGATGATGGTGGGGCGCACGAAGTAGCCGACGGAGTCGTCCGCGGTGCCGCCGGCCAGGATGGTCAGGGTCGGGTCGGACTTGGCGTCCTCCAGGACCTTGGCCAGCTTGTCGAAGGCGCGGCGGTCGATGACGGCGCCGACGAAGTTGGACAGGTCGGTGACGTCGCCCATGGTCAGGGCCTCGGTCTCGGCGACGAGGTCGTCGCGGACCTGCTCCCACACCGAGCGGGCGACGAAGGCGCGCGAGGCGGCCGAGCACTTCTGGCCCTGGTACTCGAAGGCGCCGCGCACGATGGCGGTGCGCAGGACCTCGGGGTCGGCCGAGGAGTGGGCGACGATGAAGTCCTTGCCGCCGGTCTCGCCGACGATGCGCGGGTAGGAGCGGTAGTTGGCGATGTTCTCGCCCACGCTCTTCCACAGGTGCTGGAAGGTCCTGGTCGAACCGGTGAAGTGCACACCGGCCAGCTCGGGGTCGTTGAGGGCGACGTCGGAGACGGCGAGGCCGTCACCGGTGACCATGTTGATGACGCCGGGGGGCATGCCCGCCTCCTCCAGCAGGCGCATGGTCAGCTCGGCGGCGAACTGCTGGGTCGGGGACGGCTTCCACACGACCACGTTGCCCATCAGGGCCGGGGCGGTGGGCAGGTTGCCCGCGATGGCGGTGAAGTTGAAGGGGGTGATCGCGTAGACGAACCCCTCCAGCGGACGCTGCTCCATGCGGTTCCACACGCCCTTGACGCTCAGCGGCTGCTGGGCGATCAGGTCGCGGGCGTAGGCGACGTTGAAGCGCCAGAAGTCGATCAGCTCGCAGGCCGAGTCGATCTCCGCCTGCTGCACGGTCTTGGACTGGCCGAGCATGGTGGCGGCGTTGATGGTGGCGCGCCAGGGGCCGGAGAGCAGCTCGGCGGCGCGCAGGAGGATGGCGGCGCGGTCGTCGAAGGACATCGCGCGCCAGGCCGGGGCGGCGGCCTTGGCGGCGGCGACGGCGTCGCGGGCGTCGTCGTGGGTGGCGTTGCGCATCGTGCCCAGGACCGCGGCGTGGCGGTGCGGCTGCACGACGTCGATGGGCTCGCCGCCGCCCATGCGGCTCTCGCCGCCGATGCGCATCGGCAGGTCGATGCTCCGGCTGCCGAGCTCCTCCAGCTTGGCCACGAGCTCCTCGCGCTCGGCGCTGCCGGGCGCGTAGGACAGAACGGGCTCGTTCTGCGGCAGAGGGACGTTGGTCACGGCGTCCATGGGCACCTCCCCGGTGAAGAATGTCCCTGAAACAAGCAGGGTTGGCTGACTCAACGCTCCCAGAACCAGGGCGTGCGAACCTTGTGGACCAGGCCACTCTTTGCCCGCCTTATTTGTTCTCCAGGACAAAATGGGACACACATGAGCAATGAACAACCAGCACCCGACCCGCTCCCCTCCTCCGGCGGCGGAGCGCCCCGCCCGGCTCCGCCGTCGGATGTTCCGCCTGTTCAGGATGGTTCGTCCGATGACAGGACCACGGGCCTGCCCCTGCGCAGACTGCTGCTGGCGCTCGGCGACCCCCTCGTGGACGTGGCGGCCGCTCCGGGCGGACTCGATGTTCAGGTGGACAACGTCGTCATCCTCGACCCGGAGGACCGTACGGAGGTGCGCCCGGGGGACCTGGTGCTGCTGATCGGGGCGCGGGGCGCCTCCGCGCGGCGTCTGGTCAGGACGCTGGCCGAGCGGGGGGCCACGGCCGTCGCGGTCAAGACCAGCGCGCACGCGGCCCCGGAGGAGGTGCTGCCGCCGCCCGCGGGGACGCGGCCCGGCCGCCCCCGGACCGGGGCCGCCGACGAGGCCCGGGCGCTGCGCACCGAGGCGCAGGAGGCGGGGATCGCCCTGCTCGCGGTGCGCCCGGAGGTGCGCTGGGACCAGTTGCAGTCGGTGTGCCGGTCCATCCTGGACGACGCCCGCCTGACCGCCTCGGAGGACCTGGGCGAGTCCAGCGGCGACCTGTTCTCCATGGCGCAGACCATCGCCCGGCTCACCGGCGGACTGGTGAGCATCGAGGACGCGGCGAGCCGGGTGCTGGCCTACTCCAGCGGCGCCGAGGTGGACGAGCTGCGGCGGCTGTCGGTGCTGGGGCGGCGCGGCCCGGAGCCGTACCTGGCGCTGCTGCGCGAGTGGGGGGTGTTCGCCAAGCTGCGCGCGGGCGAGGAGGTGGTGCGGGTGGACGAGCACCCCGAACTGGGCATCCGGCGCCGGTTGGCCGTGGGCATCCACGCGGGGCGCCAGCCGCTGGGCGCGATCTGGGTGCAGGAGGGGGACCGTCCGCTGACCGAGCACGCGGAGGAGGCCCTGCTGGGCGCGGCGCGCACCACCGCGCTGCAGATGATCCGCCAGCGCACGCAGGCCAGCGCGGGGCTGCGGCTGCGCGAGGACCTGCTGTCGAGCCTGCTGGAGGGGCGGATCGACGCCAGCGCACTGGCCGACACCGTGGAGGTGCACGCCGACCGGGGCGCGCTGGTGGTGGCTTTCGCGCTGGTCGAGGGCCCCGAGGGCGCGGCGGAGGAGCGCCCCGACCGGCCCGAGCGCGAGCTGCGCCGACGCCAGTTGATCGACCTGGTGTCGGTGCACACGGCGGCCTACCGGCGCAGCGCCCTGGTGACCGCCCTGGGCGGGCGGGTGTACGTGCTGCTGCCGGACCTGGCACGCGTCAGGGAGGGGCGGCGCGGGGTGGAGCAGTCGGTGCTGGCGCTGACCCGCAAGACGGTGGCGGCGGCACGCGCGGCGCTGGGGCTGGAGGTGCACGCGGCGGTGGGGTCGCTGGTGGAGCGGCTGGGGGACGTGCCGGACTCGCGCGCGGAGGCGGACCGGGTGCTGGACGCGATGCGCCGCTCCTCGGACCGGAGCCCGGGCTGGGAGGTGGCGACCATCTCCGACGTGCGCTCGCGGGTGCTGATCAGCGAGACGCTGGCGCGGCTGCGCGAGGACCCGTCGCTGCGGGACCCGAGGGTGAGCCGGCTGATCGAGCACGACCGCGCGGGCGGCGCCGACCTGGTGCACTCGCTGTTGGCCTACCTGGAGGCGTTCGGGGACGCGAGGGCGGCGGCGGAGCGGCTGCACATCCACCCGAACACGCTGCGGTACCGGGTGCGCCGGGCGGCGTCGGTGAGCGGGATCGACCTGGGCGACCCCGGGGAGCGCCTGTTCACGCAGTTGCAGCTTCTGATGGAGCAGCGGGACCCGGGGTCCTGAGCCCGTCCGCCCCATCGGCGCCGGGCGCCCGGCGCCGATGGGGCGGACGGGCCCGGCGGAGGCCCGCGGGAGCCCCGTCGGCGACCGCACCGGCCGTCGGCGGCACGGCGTGCGCGGCGTCGCCGCACAGCGGCCCGGCCGGGTACCGGTGGCCGCACGGGATAGCGGCATCCGGCACACGGAGCGACGTACCGCCCCCTGACGCACAGAACGCCTGCTCGGTGAGCAGGCGCCGTTTGTGCTGGTGCTGTAGGTACCCCCGGTCGGACTCGAACCGACACTTGTGACCCTTTTAGGGGGCCTGCCTCTTCCATTGGGCTACGAGGGCGTGGCCCATCATACCGGGCGGGCTGATTGCCCACTTTGACTTGGGTTGGCCGCATTGGGACAGGAAACGACCGGCTTCCCGGGGGAAGCCGGTCGTCTCCCGCGTCCGTCGCGGAGGCCGCCTCGGCGGGCGCGTCCGTCCGGTCAGCTGACCCTGCGCAGGCGGCCGTCCTCGATCTGCGGCTGGCTGGCCTCCTCGAAGGCCTGGCGGGGCTCGACCATCTCCGGGAGCGCGGCGTAGTCGCGGCGCAGGAAGAGGGCGAGCGTCCAGTCCGAGAGCACGCGCATCTTGCGGTTGAAGGTCGGGACCGCGAACAGGTGGTAGGACCGGTGCGCGTACCAGGCCAGGCGGCCGTTGAGCTTGATCTTGCCGAACAGCTGGGCGGCGCCCTTGTGGAGGCCGAGCCCGGCGACCGCGCCCAGGTTCTTGTGGCGGTAGGCCTTGGGCTCGGTGCCGCGCAGCGCGGCGATCACGTTGTCGGCCAGGACCGGGGCCTGGCGGACCGCGTTCTGGGCGTTGGGCGGGTAGTAGCCGCCGTTGCCGTCGGGCACCTGCGCGTTGTCGCCGCCCGCGAAGGCGTTCTCCACGCCGTTGACGGCCAGGTACTCGCTGGTGTCCAGGTGGCCCTTGGGGCCGAGCGGCAGGTCGCTGGCGGCCACGACCGGGCTGGGCTTGACGCCCGCGGTCCACACCAGCGTGCCCGAGTCGAACTCGGTGCCGTCGCTCAGCTTGATGCGCTGGTCGACCGCCGACTCCAGGAAGGTCTTGAGCCGGACGTCGATACCGCGGCGGCGCAGCTGGTTGAGCGCCTTGCTGCCGACCTCGGGGCCGACCTCGGGAAGGATCTTGTCAGCCGCCTCGATGAGGTAGAACTGTACGTCCTCCAGGCCGATCGAGGGGTGGTGGCGCACGG
The DNA here is from genome assembly GCA_002529455.1 of Glycomyces fuscus. Classification (GTDB taxonomy): domain Bacteria; phylum Actinomycetota; class Actinomycetes; order Streptosporangiales; family Streptosporangiaceae; genus Nocardiopsis; species Nocardiopsis fusca. Next base: position 16,798 of record NYMS01000057.1, on the reverse strand, counting down.
CGTCGCGGACCATGTCCTCCAGCTCGGCGATGGCCTCGGCCCCGGCGAAACCGCCGCCGACGAAGACGAAGTTCAGCGCCTTGCGCCGGATGGCCTCGTCGTCGGTGGAGTCGGCGATGGCGAGCTGGTTCAGGACGTGGTTGCGCAGGAAGGCGGCCTCCTCGACCGTCTTGATCCCGATGCCCCACTCGGCCAGGCCGGGGATGGGCAGGGTGCGCGAGACGGCGCCGGCGGCCATGACGAGGTAGTCGTAGGCGATGGTCTCGGCCTCGCCGACGTTGGGCTCGTAGCGGACCGTGCGGTCGGCGTGGTCGATGCGCACGACCCTGCCGCCCAGGACGCGGACCCGCTTGAAGACCTTGCGCAGCGGGACGACCACGTGGCGGGGCGAGATGCTGCCGGACGCGGTCTCGGGCAGGAAGGGCTGGTAGGTCATGTAGGAGTTCGGGTCGATGACGGTGATCCGCGCCTCACCCGCCCCGAGCTTCTTCTCCAGCCGCCTCGCGGTGTACATCCCGAGGTAACCGCCGCCGACGATGAGGATGTGCGGGATCTCCGCCTCTTCCCCTCCGCCGTGTACCAGCCGGTAGTTCCTGCTCTCGGTCATCGCATATCCGCCCTAACGGTTCTTCTGTGTGGCGCCCCTTCCCAGGGGCCGCGAGGTTGTCACGGTCTTCCGGTCGCCCGCGCCGCAGTCGTGGTGGGGTGCCGCCCGGGTCGGAGCGGAGTGCTTCGTCCCTTCGCTTGTGCATTCTTTCACAAGCCCCCGCCGACAGAGAAGGTTCACACCGGCTCACCTTCCCACCACTCCCCCTTCCGCCCTGCCGACGTTTCCGCAGGTCAGAGCGGTTGTGAAAGCATTCACAAGCCCCGTGGGGGGTGACACGTCTCACCCGGGGCGCTCTTGCGCGCGCTGCGGGAGGCGCCCGTGGGACGCCTCCCGCGGGCCGTGTCAGACGACCAGGCTCCAGGCCACGCCGTCGAGGATGTCGTGCTCGCTGGCCGTGAAGGAGTCGGCCCCCGTGCGGGCGAGCACCCGGGACAGCACCAGGGCGCCCGCGCCGATGACGTCCACCCGGCCCGGGTGCATGACGCCGATCAGCGACCGCTCCCGCGAGGTGGCCTTGAGCAGCTCCCCGGTGATGCGGTCCAGGTCCGCGACGCCCACGCGGGTGTGGTGGATGCGCTCGGAGTCGTACTCGGGCAGGTCCAGGGCGATACCGGCGACCGTGGTCGCGGTACCCGCGACGCACACGACCGAGGCGGCCTCGCGCAGCGGGACCACCCGCTCGACCTCGTCCAGCGCGGCCTCGATGTCCGCGGTCGCCGCCGCGACCTCCTCCTCCGTGGGAGGGTCGCTGCGCAGGTGGCGCTCGGTCATGCGCACGCAGCCGATGTTCACCGACAGGGACGCGCGGACCAGCTCGCCGTCCTCGTCCCCGGACGGCACGCCGCCCAGGACGAACTCGGTGGAGCCGCCGCCGATGTCCACGACCAGGAACGGCGGGGCCAGGTCCCCGCCCGGGCCCTCGGCCTCCAGCTCGGCGGTGGCGCCCACGAAGGACAGCTCGGCCTCGTCCAGACCGGTGACCACCTCCGGTTCGACCCCGAGGATGTCGCGCACGCCGTCGACGAAGACCTGGCGGTTGCTCGCGTCCCGGGTGGCGCTGGTGGCGACCATGCGCACCGCGTCCGGCCCCAGGGCGATGCCGTGCGCCTCGATGGCCTCGGCGTACCCGCGCAGCGCCTCGAAGGTGCGCTCCAGCGCCTGGGGCGCGAACGCCCCGGTCTCGTCCACGCCCTCGCCCAGGCGCACGATCTCCATGCGCCGGTCGACGTCGACCACCTGCACCTCGTCGTCGCCCACGTGGACGACGTCGGCGATCAGCAGGCGGACGGAGTTGGTTCCGCAGTCGATGGCCGCGACACCGCTCATGATCCGTTCCCTTCGTCGCCCTCGGGGGCGTCCTCGTCGACACACACGCACGGGCCCCTGTCCCACCAGTGCGGCAGTTCCTCCAGCGCCTCGGCGCCGAAGGGGTTGGTCCCCGGCTCGGCCAGCTCGTGGGCCACCAGCGCGTGCAGGCACTTGACCCGGGTGGGCATGCCGCCGGTGCTCTGCATGCCCTCGGGCAGCGGCTCGACGCCGTCCAGCCGCGCCTGCTCGGCGCGCTCGGCCAGGTAGGACTCGTGCGCCCGGGTGTAGGCGGCCCGGAGTTCGGGGTCCTCGCCCAGGCGGTCCTGCATCTGGCGCATGCGGCCCTCGTTCTCCATCCGGCCGATGGCCGAGGCCGCACGCGGGCACGTCAGGTAGTACAACGTCGGAAAGGGCTCGCCGCTTTCCAGCCGGGGCGCGGTACGCACCACGTCGGGCAGGCCGCAGGGGCAGCGGTGCGCGATCGCGCGCACGCCGCGCGGCGGGCGGCCCAGTTGGAGTTCGATGGCGGCGGTGTCGCGCTCGGCGACCGGAGCGGTGCGCCCTGCGGCGCCGGCGGGACCGGCGGTGGGCCCGGGCGCGGGCTGATCTGCGGAAGTCATGGCGCACCCAGCATAGGGCCGCACGCGCACCCGCGGACGCGGCCCGCCCCCGGGGCAGGGCGCCCGGGCGCGGGCCCGGGGCCGCGCGCCCGCGGACGCGGCCCGCCCCCGGCCCCTTCCGGACCGGAGCCGGTCGCGGCCCCCCGGGGCCGCCCGCCCGCCGTGGGTAGGCTGGTGGCGCACGGTCCCCGGACGTCCGTGGCGCCGCCCCGGCGGGCGGCGCACGGCGGCGGCGGGACCCTCCTCGGCGCGGCCTCCGGCGGCGGTTCCCGCGCACCACCGCTCCGGTTCCTCCGCGCCGGGACCTCTGGGAAGGAAGCGTCGACGTGAGTACCGTGCCCGGGACCCGCCCGCGCCGCGCGGGGGGCGTGGCCGCCATGGCCGGGATCGCCGCCTGCGGCGGGGCCGCGGGAGCGGTGGCCCGCCACCTGGTGGCGGAGGCCTGGCCGACCCCGGACGGCGGGCTGCCGCTGGCCACCCTGGCCGTCAACCTCGCGGGGTCGGTGCTCATCGGCGTCCTGGCCACGGCCGTCGCCGGGCCCCGGTCCGCGCCGCCCTGGGTCAGGCAGCTGCTCGGCACCGGCTTCCTGGGCGGGTTCACCACCTACTCGGCCCACGTCCTGGACACGGGGGCGCTGGCGGCGTCCGGACGGGTCGCCGAGGCCGCGGCCTACATGGCGTTCACCCTGGTCGGGGCGGTGGCCGGAGCGGCCCTGGGCGCGTGGGCCGCGGGGCGCGCGGTCCACGCGGCGACGCGGAGGAGGCGGTCGTGAACTGGGAGGTGTGGCTCGTCGGCCTGGGCGGCGGCGCCGGCGCGGCCCTGCGCTACCTGGTGGACCGGGCCGTCTCCCGTGCGGTCGGCGCGGGACTGCCCTGGGGCACGTTCACCGTCAACACCGCGGGCACCCTGCTGCTGGGCCTGCTGGTCGGCGCCGCGTCTGCGGCGTCCGTCTCCCCGCAGCTGTGGGCCCTGCTCTCCGTCGGGCTCTGCGGCGCGCTGACCACGTACTCGACGTTCTCCCAGGAGGTCCTCTCCCTCGTCCGGGAGGGGCGCGGGCTGGCGGCGGGGGGCTACGCCGCCCTGACCGGGGGCTGCGCGCTGGTCGCGCTGGCTGCGGGGGCGTGGGCCGCCGGCGCCCTGCTCTGAGGGCGCGCGGGGCTCAGAGCCCGTCGTCGGGCGGCGGGCTGTCGGCCTCCTCCACCGAGCGCCACAGGGCGGCGAACCAGGGCTCGCCGGGGCCGGTGTCGGTCTCGTCCTCGTCCTCGGAGTCGGGCGGGATGACGATGTAGGCGGTCTCGCCGGGGTACTGGTAGTGCAGGCGGACGCGGGCCTCGCGCTCCACGTAGGATTCCTGGGACATCTCCTCCTCGCGCCGGCGCAGGTCCTGCACGCTCTGCTCCATGCGCGCGCGCTCCTCCCGGAGCTCGGCGAGCTGGGCGCGCTGGGCGATGTACTCGCGCAGCGGGTAGGCCAGGCTGAGCGCGATCACGCACATCACGAGCGCGAGGATGGCCGCTCGGCTGGTGAGCATGGGCCGCACCCCCCGGGTGCGGCCCGTGCCCGTGCCGGAGGGTCCCGTCTTCCGGGCAGGAGGGCGCCCGGGCCTGTCGGCTTTGGCCGCCTTCTTGGCCTTTGGGCGCTGCTGCTCGGATTCGCGGGACACTGGGGCAGACTAGCCGCGCGCGGCGAAGCGCGGGAAGGCCGACACGCCCGCGTACACGGCGGCGTCGTCGAGTTCCTCCTCGATGCGCAGCAGCTGGTTGTACTTGGCGACCCGCTCGCTGCGCGCCGGGGCGCCGGTCTTGATCTGCCCGGCGTTGGTGGCCACCGCAATGTCGGCGATGGTGGTGTCCTCGGTCTCGCCGGAGCGGTGGCTGATCATGGCCGTGTAGCCGCTGCGCTGGGCGAGGGAGACCGCGTCCAGCGTCTCGGTGAGGGTGCCGATCTGGTTGACCTTCACCAGCAGCGAGTTGGCGGTGTCGGCCAGGATGCCGCGCTGGAGCCGCTCGGGGTTGGTGACGAACAGGTCGTCACCGACGAGCTGCACCTTGTCGCCCAGCTGGGCGGTGAGCTTCTTCCAGCCCTCCCAGTCCTCCTCGTCGAGGGGGTCCTCGATCGAGACGAGCGGGTAGGCCTCCACCAGCTCGGCGTAGTAGGCGGCCATGTCCTCCGAGGAGCGGGACTTGCCCTCGAAGGTGTACACGCCGTCGCCGAAGAACTCGGTGGCGGCCACGTCCAGGGCGAGCGCGATGTCGGTGCCCGGCGTGTAGCCCGCCTTCTCGATGGCCTCCACGATCAGGTCGAGGGCGGCGCGGTTGCTGTCCAGGTTGGGGGCGAAGCCGCCCTCGTCGCCCACGCCGGTGCCCAGGCCGTGGGCCTTGAGGACCGACTTGAGGGAGTGGTACACCTCGGCGCCCCAGCGGACGGCCTCGGAGAAGGTCGGGGCGCCGATCGGCGCGACCATGAACTCCTGGATGTCGACGTTGCTGTCGGCGTGCGCGCCGCCGTTGAGGATGTTCATCATCGGCACCGGCAGCACGTGCGCGTTGGGGCCGCCGATGTAGCGGAACAGGGGCAGCCCGGCCTCGGCCGCGGCGGCCCTGGCCACGGCCAGGGAGGCGCCCAGGATGGCGTTGGCGCCGATCCGGGACTTGTCCGGGGTGCCGTCCAGGTCGATGAGCGCGCGGTCGATGATGCGCTGCTCGTCGGGGGCGTGGCCGAGCAGCTCGTCGGCGATCTCGTCGTTGACGGCCGTGACGGCCTTGGACACGCCCTTGCCGCCGTAGCGGTCGCCGCCGTCACGCAGCTCGACGGCCTCGAACTGGCCGGTGGAGGCGCCGCTGGGGACGCCCGCGCGCGCGATGGTTCCGTCGTCGAGCAGAACCTCGACCTCGACTGTCGGGTTGCCCCGGGAGTCAAGGATCTCCCGCGCCTGTACTGCCTCGATGGACGCCACAGTCTCTCTCCGTCTCTTGGGGTTTCTCGGACCACTGGTTCAGGACCCGACACGAGACTAGCGACCCCGCACCGGGGAGGGAGCGCGCACCCGTCGGAATTGGTCTAGTCCATATCGGACATGCCCGCCTCCAGCGCGGCCGACGCGATGTCGATGGCGCGTTCCCGGTGGTCGACGGCGTCCGGTCCTTCGCCACCGAGATGGCCAGGGCCACGACCGTGAACGCCCGCGGCAGGCGCGGGGGCGGCTTCGAGGCGAGCGCGCTCACCGCCGACGGCCGCTCCGTCGAACTGCTGCGCGGCGACCTGGTCCGCCTGGTCCACGCACCGACCACCGAGTACACCGAATACCTGTACGGGGACTCCGTCACCGCGATCGAGCAGGGGGAGGACGGGGTCCGCGTGGCCTTCGGGAGAGCCCGACCGCGCGTGTTCGACCTCGTCGTGGGGGCGGACGGCCTGCACTCCACGACCCGGGAGCTCGCGTTCGGCCCGGAGGCCCCCCACCGCCGCTTCCTGGGCAGCTACATCAGCATCTTCACCGTGCCCAACCACCTGGGGCTGGACCGCGAGGCCGTGCTGTTCAACACCCCGGGGCGGCTCGTGGCCATGTACCACACGCCCCGCGCGGAGGGGGCCAAGGCCATGCTGGCGCTGTCCGCCCGCGAGGAGAACGGCGTCGACCGCAGGCCGCCCGGGGAGCAGAGGGGGTTCCTGCGCCGGACCTTCGCCGGGCACGGGTGGGAGGCCGACCGGATCCTGGACGCGATGGAGGAGGCCCCCGACCTCTACTTCGACTCCCTCGCCCAGATCCGCATGGACCGCTGGTCCGCCGGGCGCGTGACCCTGCTCGGGGACGCCGGGTACTGCCCCTCCCCCATGTCGGGACAGGGCACGGCCCTCGCGATGGTCGGCGCCTACGTCCTGGCCCAGGAACTCGCCCGCAACGACGGCCACGGCGCGGCGCTGGACGCCTACGAGGCGCGGATGAGGCCGTTCGTGGAGGCCAACCAGCGCATCGCCGACCGGGGCCGGGGGTTCCTGCTCCCGCGCACCCGGACGGCACTGCTGGCGCGTGGCGCCCTGCTCCGGCTGGCCCCGCTGCTGTCCTCCCTCGGAAGCTTCGCCAACCGGCTGTCGCGGGCCTCGGAGGCCCTGGAACTGGACGCCCCCGCGCCCGCCGAGCCCGACACGGGGCCCGGCCCCCGGGGGCCGGCCGGGGGCGGCGGCGCTCCGCCAGGGCCTGGTCCTCGGACGGCCCCCGGCCTGCGTGAGGCCGGTTCGGGCGCCCGGACACGGGACGGAGCGGAGCGCAGGCCCCGGGAAACCCCGCCTAGGTCCTCGCCGCCTTGTCCCAGTAGGTCCGCCACTCCTGCTCGGACAGCTCACGGGGCTCCCGCCCGTCCGCGCGGGCCGCGTCCTCGGCGGCGCGCACACGGGCGTCGAACCGGCGGGCCGCCGCCCTCAGGTCGGTCTCGGCGTCGCGTCCACGGCCGCGCTCGGCCGCCACCGCGGCGAACAGCTCCCCGCCCTCCGCGCCGTCGTCGCCGACCAGGTCGGCGGGGAAGCCGTTGCGCACCGCCCTCCTCTGCAGCTCGTCGGCCAGCAACACGGCGGGCTGGGCGAACGGCACCCCGTCCAGGACCGAGTTGCGCCCGTCACCGCCCGCGGCACGGCCCTTCTCCGCCCGCTCGGCTGCCTTGATGGCCTCCCAGTTGGACCGCACCTCGTCGGCGCCCGACACCTCGGCCCCGCCGAACACGTGCGGGTGGCGGCGCGTCATCTTGTCGATGATGGCGTCGGCGACGTCGTCCACCGTGAACCGCGCCGGGTCGCCCTCGGGGCGCTCGGCGGCGACCGCCGCGTGGAAGACCACCTGGAGCAGCACGTCGCCCAGCTCCTCGCGCAGCAGCGCGAAGTCGCCCTCCTCGATGGTCTCCAGGGTCTCGTAGGCCTCCTGGATGAGGTACTTGGCCAGCGACCCGTGGGTCTGGTCCCGGTCCCACGGGCACTCCCGGCGCAGGGTGTCCATCACCTCGACCAGGCGCAGCACCCGGTGCCCGACCGGCGGGGCGCCGTCCCTCCCGCCCTGTCCGTCCCGCACGTCCCGGGGGTCTCGGGGGTCGTTCATCGCTCGTCCTCCACTGTTCGCGCCGCCGCTCAGCCGTCGTGCTCGGGCAGCCAGCCGCCCGAGCGCAGGGCGGACATCACCCGGGCCACGGACTCGGCCGGCTCCACGCCCTCGGTGTCCAGCACCAGGTCGGCGTCGTCCGGTTCCTCGTAGGGGTCGGAGATCCCGGTGAACTCGGGGATCTCCCCCGCCCGCGCCTTGGCGTACAGGCCCTTGCGGTCGCGGGCCTCGCACACCTCCAGCGGTGTCGCCACGTGCACCAGGAAGAAGTCGCCGAACTCCTCCACCATCGCGCGCACCTCCGCCCGGCCCCTGGCGTAGGGGGCGATCGGCGCGCACACCGTGACCCCGCCGTGCCGGGTGATCTCCGAGGCCACGTAGCCGATCCGGCGGATGTTGAGCTCCCGGTGCTCCCGGGAGAAGGTCAGCCCGCTGGAGAGCATGCGCCGCACCACGTCGCCGTCCAGCAGGGTCACCGGGCGCCCCGCCCTGCGGATGCCGTCGCACACGCCCCGGGCGATCGTGGACTTGCCCGAGCCCGACAGGCCGGTGAACAGCACGGTCAGGCCCCTCATGGTGCGGGCCGGGCGCAGCCGCGCCAGCTCCGCGGCCACCCGGGCCGGGGTGAACCAGGAGGGCAGCTCGCGCCCGTGCGCCAGCTCGGCCTCCACCTGCTCGTCGGTCAGCTCGGCACGAGCGGACGCCGGGTCGATCCGGGTCATGGGCAGCCACAGCCCGTCGGAGGAGTGGTAGCGCCACGGTTCGGGGTCCAGCACGGTCAGGGGCGGGCGCCGGGCCATCACCCGCTCGACGTCGGGGCCGTCCCCGCCGGTCACCGCCAGCATGTGGGTGGCGCCGTAGGACGCGGCCACGTGCGCGGCCAGCCCCACCTCGCGCGTCCCCCACGGCCCGCCGAAGGGGCCCCGGGCGCGGTCGGCGCTCCTGGGCAGGGTGCACACCACGAAGGAGGTGCGCGCGGGCAGCAGGGGCCTGGCGGCCAGCACCGCCGTGGCCATGCCCTCGTCCTCCAGGCCGGTGTCGACGAGCACCAGCACGTCGGCGCGGCCGCCCCCGCCGTGGACCAGGCCCAGCGCGTCGGCCTCGGCCCGGATCTGGTGCAGGGCGCGGTGGTGCAGCGGCCGGTCGGTGACCACGGCCAGCAGGGGGCGCTCGGAGGGCTCCAGCTCGCGCTGGGCCCGCACCTTCTCCGGGGAGGGCCGCAGCTCGCGCAGCACGCCGTAGGTGGGCGGGCGCAGCAGGGTCACGGCGCCGGCCAGGAGGTGGCGGCCCCCGGCGTCGCGCCAGTGCTCGCTGACGTCGAGTCCGGCCAGCGGCGCCCCCTCGGGGTCGGAGAGGGTCAGGTGGTCGGCTCCGGCCAGCTCCTCGGGCACCTCCAGCGTGACCGGAACCGGCCAGGGGCGCCCGTCGGGCAGGCGGCAGTCCCGCTCCACCGACCCCGCCTCGTCCCGCGTCATGAAACCGGGCAGCGGGTAGGCGCCGTTGAGGATCAGCTCCAGGTGGGCGAGCCCGTCCGGACCTGGGGCGAAGACGGGGGCGTCCGGGCTCCCGACACCGCCCTGCGGCGCACTCCCACGCCTGTTGGCACTCACCACGCGCTTCCTCTCCTCGGGCGGTCCGGCAAACGCACCCAGCGTATGCCGCGGCCGCGGGGCGGCCTGCTCCCGCACCACGTCGGACGGAATAGAAGCAGTTCGGAGAGGGTTCTACCCGGTGCGCCGCCGCCCGCGCCACCAGGCCGGGGACGCGGACGGCACGGGGCAGCTCCGTGTCGCCGGTTGTCCACACCCCGCCCGCGCGAGACCGCCGGACTCGATAGTCTGGGAGGTGCCGGGCGTCCACTCCCGCAGCCGCCTTCTTCCCGTGCAGGCCGCGACCACCACCGCCTGATCCGGACCACTTCCACTTTCTGGTGCTATGAGCCTCATTGGACTTCTCGCCGACGTCTCCAGGGACCCGGCACTGCACAGCGCGATCGAGGCCGCCCGAGGCGGCCGCGATCCCCATCTCGACCTCGTCGCCCCGGCGGCGCTGCGCCCCTTCATGGTGGGGGCGCTGGCCGCCGACGCCCCCGTGGGCGCGCAGCGGCCCGTGCTCGCCGTCACCGCCACCGAGCGCGAGGCCTCCGACCTGGCCGACGCCCTGGGCTGCCTGCTGCCCGAGAACTCGGTGGCCCTCTTCCCCGCGTGGGAGACGCTGCCGCACGAGAGGCTCTCCCCGCGCTCGGACACCGTCGGCCAGCGGCTGGCCGTCCTTCGCCGCCTGGCCCACCCCGACCCCTCCGACCCGCTGACCGCCCCGCTGCGGGTGGTCGTGGCCCCGGTGCGCAGCGTCCTGCAGCCGCTGGTGTCCGGGCTGGGCGACCTGGAGCCGGTGCGCATCCGCCCCGGCGACGAGGCGCCCCTGGAGGAGGTCGTCCAGGCCCTGGCCAACACCGGCTACGCCCGTGTGGACCTGGTCGAGAAGCGCGGCGACATGGCGGTGCGCGGCGGCATCCTGGACGTGTTCCCGCCCACCGAGGAGCACCCGCTGCGGCTGGAGTTCTGGGGCGACACCGTCGAGGACATCCGCTACTTCCAGGTCGCCGACCAGCGCTCCATCGACTCCCACGAGGGCGGCGACGGCCCGCGCACCAGCGCCTCCTCCGGCCTGTTCGCGCCTCCGTGCCGCGAACTGCTGCTCACCGACACCGTGCGCGGGCGCGCGCGGGCGCTGGCCGAGGAGCACCCCTCCCTGGCCGAGATCCTGCACAAGATCGCCGACGGCGTGGCCGTGGAGGGCATGGAGGCCTTCGCGCCGGTGCTCGCCGAGCGCATGGAGCCGTTCCTGAACCACCTGCCCGAGGGCGCGATGGTGGTGGGCTGCGACCCCGAGCGCATCCGCACCCGCGCGGTGGAGCTGGAGGCCACCAGCGCCGAGTTCCTGGACGCGTCCTGGATCAACGCCGCCTCCGGCGGCGAGGCCCCCATCGACCTGGGCGAGTCCGCCTACATGTCCATCTCCGAGCTGCGCTCCACCGCCGCCGAACTGGGCCTGCCCTGGTGGGGGCTGACCCCCTTCGCCGCGGACGAGAGGGGCGGCGCGGCCGAGGAGGACGACGCCGTCGTCGTCGGCGCGGTGCCCTCCGAGTCCTACCGGGGCGACACCGAGCGCGCGCTGGCCGACATCAAGGGGTGGCTGCACGACAACTGGAGCGTCGTGCTGGTCACCCAGGGGCACGGCCCCGCCGAACGCCTCGTGGCGATGCTGCGCGACGCCGGGCTGGGCGCCTCCCTGACCGCGGACCTGACCGAGCAGCCCAGGCCCGCGGTCGCCACCGTCACCACCGGCCTGGTCGACCACGGCTTCCTGCTGCGGTCGGTGCACACGGTGGTGCTCACCGAGACCGACCTCGCCGGGCAGCGCTCCTCCACCCGGGACATGCGGCGCATGCCGAGCAGGCGGCGCGGCACCGTCGACCCGATCCAGCTCAAGCCCGGCGACTACGTCGTGCACGAGCAGCACGGCGTGGGCCGCTACCTGGAGATGGTCAGCCGCCAGGTGCAGGGCGCCACCCGCGAGTACCTGCTCATCGAGTACGCGCCCTCCAAGCGCGGCCAGCCGGGCGACCGCCTGTTCGTGCCCACCGAGCAGCTGGGCGAGGTCACCCGGTATGTGGGCGGCGAGGCGCCCACGCTGTCCAAGATGGGCGGCGCCGAGTGGAGCAAGGCCAAGAGCCGGGCCCGCAAGGTGGTGCGTGAGATCGCGGGCGACCTCATCCGGCTGTACTCGGCGCGCCAGGCCTCCCCCGGACACGCCTTCGGCCCCGACACCCCGTGGCAGCGCGAACTGGAGGACGCGTTCCCCTACGTGGAGACGCCCGACCAGCTCGCCGCCATCGACGAGGTCAAGAAGGACATGTCCAGGACGGTCCCGATGGACCGGCTGATCTGCGGCGACGTCGGCTACGGCAAGACCGAGGTGGCGGTGCGCGCCGCCTTCAAGGCCGTGCAGGACGGCAAGCAGGTCGCTCTGCTGGTGCCCACCACGCTGCTGGTACAGCAGCACATGTCCACGTTCACCGAGCGGTACGCCTCCTTCCCGGTCACGGTCAAGCCGATGTCGCGGTTCCAGACCGACGGCGAGGTGGAGGCCACCCGCGAGGGCCTGCGCTCGGGCGAGGTGGACGTGGTCATCGGCACGCACCGGCTGCTGTCCTCGGAGACCCGCTTCAAGGACCTGGGCCTGGTCATCATCGACGAGGAACAGCGCTTCGGCGTCGAGCACAAGGAGGCGCTCAAGCGGCTGCGCACCCAGGTGGACGTGCTGGCGATGTCGGCCACGCCCATCCCGCGCACGCTGGAGATGGGCCTGACCGGTATCCGCGAGATGACCACGATCCTCACCCCGCCCGAGGAGCGCCACCCGGTGCTCACCTTCGTGGGGCCCTACGAGGACAAGCAGATCACCGCGGCGATCCGCCGCGAGCTGATGCGCGAGGGACAGGTGTTCTTCGTGCACAACCGGGTCGCGTCCATCGACAAGGTGGCGGCGAGCATCCAGCGGCTGGTTCCCGAGGCCCGGGTGGCGTACGCGCACGGCCAGATGAACGAGCAGCAGCTCGAGAAGGTGATGGTCGACTTCTGGGAGAAGAACTTCGACGTGCTGGTCTCCACCACCATCGTCGAGTCCGGCCTGGACGTGCCCAACGCCAACACCCTGATCATCGACCGCGCCGACACCTACGGCCTGTCGCAGCTGCACCAGCTGCGCGGCCGGGTGGGCCGCGGGCGCGAGCGCGCCTACGCCTACTTCCTCTACCCGCCGGAGAGGCCGCTGACCGAGACCGCCTACGAGCGGCTGGCCACCGTGGCCCAGCACACCGAGACCGGCGCGGGCATGTACGTGGCCATGAAGGACCTGGAGATCCGGGGCGCGGGCAACATCCTGGGCGCGGAGCAGTCCGGGACCATCGCGGGTGTGGGCTTCGACCTGTACGTGCGCATGGTCGGCGAGGCGGTGGCCGAGCTCAAGGGCGACCCGGACGCGGCCGAGGAGATCGAGACCAAGGTCGAGCTGCCCATCAACGCCTACATCCCGCACGACTACGTGCCGGGTGAGCGGCTGCGGCTGCAGTCCTACAAGCGCATCGCCAGCGTCACCAGCGAGGAGGACATCCTCGCCGCCTACGAGGAGCTCACCGACCGCTACGGCGCCCCGCCGGAGCAGGTGGACAACCTCATGGCGGTGGCCCGGTTCCGGGTGCTGGCCAAGTCCGCGGGGCTCTCGGACGTGGTGATGCAGGGCAACCAGATCCGCTTCTCCCCGGTGGAGCTGCGCGAGTCGCAGGAGCTGCGGCTGCGGCGCCTGTACCCCAAGTCGATCCGCAAGGAGACGACCCGGACCCTGCTGGTACCGGTGCCCAAGTCCGGCGGCCTGGGCGGCAAGCCCCTGCGGGACCTGGAATTGCTCAAGTGGTGCACCGACCTGGTCAACTCCATCTTCGAGCCCGCCAAGCGCAGACCCGCGCCCAAGCAGGACGCCTAGGCTTTCCGGCGACGCCGTGGGCCGCTCCGGGGGACCGGGGCGGCCCACGGCCGTGTCAGGCCTGCGCTCCGGCGGCGACAGGGCTGTCGGCCGGGCTCCGGACGCGCCTCCCGTTCGGCGGTGAGCCCGTCCAGGAGGCCGCAGGCTCCCCGTCACGCCCGGGCGCGTCCGGGCGGCGGCCGCCTCCGGGTACGACGGGAGCCGCGGAGCGCACCGCCCTCAGCGGCGCGAGCGCTTCGGCGGCCCGCGCCGCCGCGAGCCGGGCGGGTCCTGGCCCGGACCCGCTCCCACCGCCCTACCGCTGAGGGGCGTCGACCTCGTCGGACTCGGCCTCGTAGGTGATCCCGTACATCTCCTCGGACTCCTCGTCCTCGGCGGATCCCCGGCGCCACCAGCGCCCGCCCCCGGCGCGCCTGGCCCTGCGCTCCTCGCGCCGCTGCCTGCGCAGCTCACGGCGCGCGTGTTTGCGCTCCGCGCGCTCGGCGGCCCGGTCCGCCCGGTCCTCGTCCGGGTCCTCGTCTCCGGGACCCCCGTCCCGCGAAGCGTCCCGCCCGGAGTCCGGCCGCGCCTCCTCCTCACGGCGGCGCAGCGGCGTGACCGTGGCCAGGCCCTCCCCGACCGGCACGTCCGGAGGCAGTTCCACCTCCGGGCGGACCTGCGGTTCCTCCTCGGCGGGGCGAACCGCCTCCTTGCCGGGGCGTGCCTCGTCCTTCAGGGGACGCGCCGCCGTGTTCCTCGCGGGGCGAGCCGCCTCCTTGGCGGGGCGAGCCGCCTCCTTGGCGGGGCGAGCCGTGTCCTTCGCCGAGCGCTGCTCACGCCCGGCCGCCGAACGCGGGTCCTTGCGCTCCGCCGCCCGCCGCCCGCGCGTGTACCACCAGTTCGCCACCCACGCCACGACGGCGGCGGCCACACCCACCTCCAGGGCGGCCACCAGGCCCACCTGCCACGCCGACGGCCCGACCTCGCTCAGCCTCTCCCCGCCGAGCGGACCGCCTGACACCCCGGCCAGCGCCGCGCACAGCAGCCCCGTGGTCACCCCGCACACGAAACCCCACAGCGGAGCGGCCTCGCTGACCACGTCCGGGGCGCTGCGCTGGGTGAGGGCACCGCCCACCGCCCCCGCGACGAACGGCACCGCCAGCGCCAGCAGCGAGGCCACCGGCGCGGCCCCGTCCGGCGGCAGCGCGGCCAGCATCGGCAGCATCGGCAGGGGGCCCACCGACACCCCCGTCGGCGCGACGACGGTCCCCGTACCCACCGCGAACCCCGGGCCCAGCGCGTAGCAGACCGCGAACACCACCGCGTTGGGCAGGTACGCCAGCTGGACGACGACCAGCAGCGCGCCGCCCACCAGGCCGGGACCGAGCACCCGGGTCGTCTCGACGGCCTCGGGCAGGCTCACCGTCAGGGCCACCAGGAACAGCAGCAGTCCGCCCAGCAGGAGCGTTCCCGTGGAGGCGAGCATCCCCACCAGCAGGGAGCGCGACCGGGCGGGCATCAGCCCCAGCAGGTCCCGGGCGGCCACCTCCTTGTCGCGCATCAGCTGGCGCAGCACCCCCAGCCCTCCGGCGATGAAGGCGATCACGAACCCCATGACCAGCGCGCGCGGCATGCTCGGCTCGACCGCCTCGGTACGCGCCAGCAGGGCCAGGGTGCCCGCGATCGCCGCGTACGGCCCGGCAATCGCCAGCGCCGCCCGGTACACGTACCGCAGGCGGGGGATCTCGCAGGAACGCGCCAGCCACCGCCCCGACCGGTACAGCAGCAGCCCCGGCAACAGCACCAGGCCCAGCGGCAGCAGGGCGATCTGGCCGTCGGGGACCGAGAAGGAGACGTGGTGGCCCACCAGCCAGGCCAGCACCGCGCCCTGGAGGATGTCGACGATCTCCTCACCGAAGGCGTCGTGCGGCGCGGCCACCCACCCGATGATGGTGAGGGTGACGATCACCGCCAACCCCAGCCCCGCCGCCGTGGCCGCGGCGAGCCCGCCGGTCGCGTAGACGGGCCGGGGCGCTCCGACGGCCGCGTCGGTCTCCGCGGCGCCGCTGGACCGCGTGCGTGGGGAGGGACGGCCGCGGTCGGGGGGAGATGCTGGCGTACTCACCCGACTTATGCTGCCAGGGACCGGAATGCTCCGTGGTATCCCGACCGCGCGTGTCGTGCCGGGAAGGACGGAACCGGATCCGCGGTGCGGCCGTCCTACCTGGGAACAAGGCTCCACCCCAGCCCCCCGAACGGATCGGTCCCGTATGGCAGGCCTCGAGCGCCAGCGCCCCTACCGCCTCTCCGACGCCGAACGCGACGACGCCCTGTCCAGGCTGCGTACCGCCTTCGAGGAGGGGCGCCTGGACATCGACGAGCACGAGGAGCGCGTTTCCCTGGCGGTTCGCGCGGTCACCTCCTCCGACCTGGTTCCCCTCTTCGCCGACCTGCCCGCGACGGACACGCGCCTCACCGGCTCCGGGGACGGGGGCGGCGCGGGGCGCGGGTACGGGCACGCGCCGGTTCCCGCCCCCCGAGGAGCGGACGGGAAGGTCGGAACGGCCGCCAACGCGGGCCGTGCGACCACCGGGCAGCGCTCCGCGCACTGGTGGGGCGCGCTGCCCTGGGTCGGCTTCGTCTTCCTGTTCTGGGGCCTGCCCGCCGTCGCGGACGGAGACCCCGGGGCCCTCTTCGGCTGGGGCGTCTTCCTCGCCGTGATGATCGTTCCCCACGTCGTCGCGGGTCTGGTCCGGCACCGTCGCCGCTCCGCCTGACCGCCGGGGGCGGGAGCAGGGGCGCACACGACGACGGCTCCGCCTCACCGCTGAGCGGCGGGGCGGAGCCGTTGTCAGTGCCGGAACGCGTCAGAACAGCGCGCGCGCCAGCTGAGCGGTCTCGCTGGGGGTTTTGCCGACCTTGACGCCGACAGCCTCCAACGCCTCCTTCTTCGCGGCGGCCGTGCCCGAGGAACCCGACACGATCGCACCCGCGTGACCCATCGTCTTGCCCTCCGGAGCGGTGAAGCCCGCCACGTAACCCACCACCGGCTTGGTCACGTTGTCACGGATGAACTCCGCCGCCCGCTCCTCGGCGTCCCCGCCGATCTCACCGATCATCACGATCACGTCGGTGTCGGGGTCGGCCTCGAACGCCGCCAGGGCGTCGATGTGCGTGGTCCCGATGATCGGGTCCCCACCGATACCCACCGCCGAGGAGAAACCGATGTCACGCAGCTCGTACATCATCTGGTAGGTCAGCGTCCCGGACTTGGACACCAGACCGATCCGGCCGGGCTTGGTGATGTCGGCCGGGATGATGCCCGCGTTGGACTGACCCGGCGTGATCAGCCCCGGGCAGTTGGGACCGATGATGCGCGTCTTGTTGCCCTTGGCCTTGGCGTGGGCCCAGAACGCCGCGGTGTCGTGCACCGGGATGCCCTCGGTGATGACCACGGCCAGGCCGATGCCCGCGTCGATGGCCTCGAAGACCGCGTCACGGGAGAACTTGGGCGGCACGAAGATCACGGTGACGTCGGCGCCGGTGGCGGCCATGCCCTCGGCCACGGTCCCGAAGACCGGGACCTCGGTGCCGTCGAAGTCGACCTTCTGGCCGGCCTTGCGGGGGTTGACCCCGCCCACGATGTTGGT
>NYMS01000056.1 GCA_002529455.1 Glycomyces fuscus | reverse complement strand
TGAGTGGTGTTGGGGTATGCGGTTGGTGTTTTGATTTGTGAATAGTGTGCGCGAGCATCTTATTATCTGTAGTGGCCAAGTGATAGTGGCACACGGTGGATGCCTTGGCACCAGGCGCCGATGAAGGACGTGGGAGGCCGCGATAGGCCACGGGGAGCTGTCAACCGAGCTGTGATCCGTGGGTGTCCGAATGGGGAAACCTAGCCCGAGTTGTGTCGGGTTGCCGCCACCTGAATGTATAGGGTGGTTGGTGGTGACGCGGGGAAGTGAAACATCTCAGTACCCGTAGGAAGAGTAAACAACAGTGATTCCCCTAGTAGTGGTGAGCGAACGGGGAAGAGGCTAAACCGCAGGCGTGTGATAGACGGCAGTCGTTGCGTGTGCGGGGTTGTGGGATGCACCTTTTCAGGTCTGCCGACCTGGAGCGCTGATGTTGGTGGTAGTTGAATCCGTTGGGAAGCGGTACCGGAGTGGGTGAGAGTCCCGTAGACGAAGCTACCGGCTAGGTGTTGGTGTATTCCCGAGTAGCGCGGAGCCCGTGAAAGTCCGTGTGAATCTGGCAGGACCACCTGCTAAGCCAAAATACGTCCTGGTGACCGATAGTGCACTAGTACCGTGAGGGAAAGGTGAAAAGTGCCCCGGTGAGGGGTCGTGAAATAGTACCTGAAACCGTGTGCTGTCAAGCCGTCAGAGCTGAAGCTTGTCTTTGGTGATGGCGTGCCTTTTGAAGAATGAGCCTGCGAGTCATGGTGTGTGGCGAGGTTAACCCGGGTGGGGTAGCCGTAGGGAAACCGAGTCTGAATAGGGCGTTTGAGTCGCATGCTGTGGACCCGAAGCGGAGTGATCTACCCATGTCCAGGGTGAAGCGGGGGTAAGACCTCGTGGAGGCCCGAACCCACCAGGGTTGAAAACCTGGGGGATGAGGTGTGGGTAGGGGTGAAAGGCCAATCAAACTCCGTGATAGCTGGTTCTCCCCGAAATGCATTTAGGTGCAGCGTCGCGTGTTTCTTGCTGGAGGTAGAGCTACTGTTTGGCTGATGGGCCCGACAAGGTTACTGACGTCAGACAAACTCCGAATGCCGGTGAAGTGAAGCGCGGCAGTGAGACTGCGGGGGATAAGCTTCGTAGTCGAGAGGGAAACAGCCCAGATCATCAGCTAAGGCCCCTAAGCGTGTGCTAAGTGGGAAAGGTTGTGGAGTTGCTGAGACAACCAGGAGGTTGGCTTAGAAGCAGCCATCCTTTAAAGAGTGCGTAATAGCTCACTGGTCAAGTGGTTCTGCGCCGATAATGTAGCGGGGCTAAAGCACACCGCCGAAGCTGTGAAGCTCACACATCAGTGTGGGTTGGTAGGGGAGCGTCGTGCGTCCGGTGAAGCTGCCGAGTGATCGTGTGGTGGAGGGCGTGCGAGTGAGAATGCAGGCATGAGTAGCGAAAGCAACGTGAGAAACGTTGCCGCCGATTGACTAAGGGTTCCTGGGGCAGGTTAATCCGCCCAGGGTGAGTCTGGACCTAAGGCGAGGCCGACAGGCGTAGTCGATGGATAACGGGTTGATATTCCCGTACCCGTGCACGAGCGTCCAGTACTGAATCAGGTGATGCTAACCACGCTGGTGGTCTTGGGTCCCTTCGGGGAGCTTTGGCCTACTGGTCTGGGAACCGAGCTTGTAGTAGGTAAGTGATGGGGTGACGCAGGAGGGTAGCTCTACCCGGCGGTGGTTGTCCGGGGGTAAGCGTGTAGGCCGGTGTGTTGGCAAATCCGCACACCATGAAGGTTGAGACGTGATGCCGAGCCGTTTTTGGTGAAGTGAGTGATCCCATGCTGTCGAGAAAAGCCTCTAGCGAGTTCGTGTGTGGCCAGTACCCTAAACCGACGCAGGTGGTCAGGTAGAGAATACCGAGGCGTTCGGGTGAACCATGGTTAAGGAACTCGGCAAATTGTCCCCGTAACTTTGGGAGAAGGGGAGCCCTGTCTGGTGACGGATCTTGCATCCTGAGCTGGGTGGGGTCGCAGATAGCGGGGGGAAGCGACTGTTTATTAAAAACACAGGTCCGTGCGAAGTCGTAAGACGCTGTATACGGACTGACGCCTGCCCGGTGCTGGAACGTTAAGAGGACTGGTTAGTGGGGTTCGCCCTGCGAAGCTGGGAATCTAAGCGCCAGTAAACGGCGGTGGTAACTATAACCATCCTAAGGTAGCGAAATTCCTTGTCGGGTAAGTTCCGACCTGCACGAATGGCGTAACGACTTCCCCACTGTCTCAACCATGGGCCCGGTGAAATTGCACTACGAGTAAAGATGCTCGTTTCGCGCAGCAGGACGGAAAGACCCCGGGACCTTCACTATAGCTTGACATTGGTGTTTGGGATGGTTTGTGTAGGATAGGTGGGAGCCGGTGAAGCTGTCACGCTAGTGGCGGTGGAGGCGTTGGTGAAATACCACTCTGACTGTTTCGGGCATCTAACTTTGGACCGTGATCCGGTTCGGGGACAGTGTCTGGTGGGTAGTTTAACTGGGGCGGTTGCCTCCCAAAGAGTAACGGAGGCGCCCAAAGGTTCCCTCAGCCTGGTTGGTAATCAGGTGTTGAGTGTAAGTGCACAAGGGAGCTTGACTGTGAGACGGACGTGTCGAGCAGGAGCGAAAGCTGGGACTAGTGATCCGGCACCGGCGTGTGGAAGCGGTGTCGCTCAACGGCTAAAAGGTACCCCGGGGATAACAGGCTGATCTTCCCCAAGAGTCCATATCGACGGGATGGTTTGGCACCTCGATGTCGGCTCGTCGCATCCTGGGGCTGGAGTTGGTCCCAAGGGTTGGGCTGTTCGCCCATTAAAGCGGCACGCGAGCTGGGTTTAGAACGTCGTGAGACAGTTCGGTCCCTATCCGCTGTGCGCGTTGGAGACTTGAGAAGGGCTGTCCCTAGTACGAGAGGACCGGGACGGACGAACCTCTGGTGTGCCAGTTGTCCTGCCAAGGGCATGGCTGGTTGGCTACGTTCGGGAGGGATAACCGCTGAAAGCATCTAAGCGGGAAGCTTGCTTCGAGATGAGGTCTCCTGCCTCCTGGAGAGGGTAAGGCTCCCTATAGACGATGGGGTTGATAGGCCGGGTGTGGAAGCCCTGTGAGGGGTGGAGCTGACCGGTACTAATAGGCCGAGGGCTTGTCCGCTGCAGATAATTGGATGTTCGCGCACACTTTTCACGGAGCTTGCTGCTTGCTGTGATTCCTTGCCCTGGTGGGGGTGGGTGGAGTCTGGTGGGTGGTGTGTGGTTTCCGTGGTGGTTATTGCTGGAGGGTCACACCCGGTCTCTTTCCGAACCCGGTCGTTAAGTCTCTTTGCGCTGATGGTACTGCCCTGTGGTGGGGTGGGAGAGTAGGTCGCTGCCACGGTTTTTCTTGAGGGGGAGGGGTCGCCTGCGGGCGGCTCCTCCTCTTTTTTTGTGGGGGTGTTTGTGCGTTTGTGAACGCGGGATAGGTGCACATTCTCACCCGCCCAGGCCACTGTGTGTTCCTGTTTCCGCTGGTGGGACAATTCCCGCATGACGAAGACAATCCCCGCCGAGCTCCTGGCCGCCGCGGAGGCCGCGAAGGGCTTCATGCCCACGGACGAGGGCACCGCCCTCTTCGAAGCCGCTGTCGACTACGCCCGGGTCGGACCGATCGTGGAGATCGGTACCTACTGCGGCAAGTCCACGATCTTCCTCGGCGCGGCCGCCCGCGCCACCGGCGCCAAGGTGCTCACGGTGGACCACCACCGGGGGTCGGAGGAGCACCAGGAGGGCTGGGAGTACCACGACGCGTCCCTGGTCGACGAGGCGACCGGCAGGTTCGACACCCTTCCGCACTTCCGGCGCACGATCACCGAAGCGGGCCTCGACGAGGAGGTCATCGCGGTCGTCGGCCGCTCCACCGATGTCGCCGCTGTCTGGGGCACCCCGCTCGGCATGGTCTTCATCGACGGCGGCCACAGCGAGGAAGCCGCCCAGAACGACTACGCGGGCTGGAGCCCCCACGTCTCGCCCGGAGGGGCCCTCGTCATCCACGACGTGTTCCCCGACCCCGAGGACGGCGGCCGACCGCCCTACAACATCTACCGGAAGGCCCTCGACTCGGGGGAGTTCAGGGAGATGCGTGCGGTGGGCTCCCTGCGCGTGCTCGAACGCGTCGCCTGAGCACCGCCCCTCGCCTCCTCCTCTCGCCCGCACCGCCTGGCTGTCTGCGGCTGGCGGCCGAGGGGTCCCCGCCTGCTCACTCCCTCGTGGCCGACAGGAGAACGGGGATCCACGACCGGCGAGGGAACCGAGTGGCCGTGGGGCAGCGAGAGAATCAGGAGAACCGGGACAACCGAGGGCAAGTGAGCGGACTAACAGTCGCTCCGATACGCCGCTGCCGGGGTAACCCTTGGGTAAGAAGTGGCAGTGCGATTACCTGCTCGGACTTGACATGGTTACGGGCGGGTATCGTGGCGTGGAGGGCGGAGCGATGGCGGCGTTATTCCCCGGATTACCGCTTCGGTCCTGACTCGAACTGAACGATCAGGGGCACTCGCGCGTCAAACATCAGGACGGCACGGTGCCGGACGTGATTTGCCATGGGGGCGGGGAACTGAGCGAGAGCACACACGGCGAAAGCGGGGCGGACGGACAGCGTCCCGGGAAGGACACGCCGGATACCAGGAACACCTCTGCCGAAGAGCTGTCCAACGAGCACGCTCCCGAGGGTGGAGTACCCACCACCGAGGGAAACCAATCCACTCATGACGCTCCTGGAGGAGAAGAAGGCGTAGGAGAACAGCCCGAGCCGGAGTTCATCAGTCCGGTCACCTTCAAGACCAGCGGCACCTTCCTCCGCGACAAGATCGCCCGCAACCTCGCGGAACAGGGCTTCGGTCCCGACGACACGAGCGGCGACGCCGCGGAGGAGACCTCCGGCGTCCCCGCCGACATGCACGGCACCGACGCCTCCGACGCCTCTGCCACCTCTCCGGAAGCTGGTTCCCCCGCCTCCGCCAGCACCACGGGGACAGAGGAGTCCGACCGGTCCTCCGCGACCGAGGACGCGTCCGCCGACGAGGGCGGTGCGGCCGGCACCGGCGAGTCCCCGTCGCCCGTGTCCGCTCAGACCGAGCCCATCTCGCTCGACGCCGTCCGCGCCGGCGCCCTGGCCCCGGAGACGTCCACCGACGCCTCTGAGGACGCCGGTGGCGCCGGTACCGAGGAGGACGGGACGGACGCCTGGAGCCCGCACGGGCAGGAGGGCGCGGGAGCGCCCAAGAGCCCCGTGGCCGGAACCGTGACCGACGTCCAGGACTGGCCCGAGGAGTCCGCCGAGTCCACGGTGTCCTCCACGTCCGCTGTGCCCGCCGCTCCGGACGCCGTCGCTCCGGACCGCGGTGGCGAGCAGACGATCGACGAGTCCTCCGCGGCCGAGACGGCCTCCCTGTGGCCCGAACCGCGCCGCCTCTCGTCCTACGTGTCCGAGACGCCCTCCGACGACGAGCAGGGCCGGGGCACCCGTCCCGGTTCCGCGGCGGCCGGCGCCGCCGGTCACGACTACGGCCACGGCTCCGAGTCCGCTTCCGGTGGCACGGGCAACTCCGGCGGCCCCAGCGGTCCCACCGGCCCTGGCGGCCCCAAGGGACCGGTCGGCCCCGGCGGCACCGGGCCCGGCGGGCCCAAGGGCCCGGGTGACCCCAAGGCGCGGGGCGGGAAGAAGGGCGCCGGCAAGAAGGCCAAGAAACCCCTCTGGTGGAGGATCCTGCGGGTCTTCCTCATCATCGCCGGCGTGTTCGCCATCGCCGGGTGCGGTGTCTTCGCCTACTTCTACACCACCGTCGAGGTCCCGGACGCGGCCAAGGCCGACGTCCTGGAGGAGGGCTCGACCTTCTACTTCGCCGACGGCGAGACCGAGTTCGCCTACCGGGGGACCTACCGGGAGATCCTGTCCTACGACGAGATGACCGCGGGCGGCGACCACGTCGTCGAGGCGGTCATCTCCGCGGAGGACCGCGGCTTCTGGACCGAACCCGGCGTGTCCGTGAGCGGCACCACCCGCGCGGTCTGGTCCACCGTCAGCGGCCAGCAGGTCCAGGGCGGTTCCACCATCACCCAGCAGATGGTCCGCAACTACTACGAGGGCATCAACCGCGACGTGTCCATCACCCGCAAGGTGCGGGAGATCATCATCGCCCTCAAGGTCGACCGGAGCGAGACCAAGGAGTGGGTGATGGAGCAGTACCTCAACACCATCTACTTCGGTCGCAACGCCTACGGAGTCCAGGCCGCCTCGCAGGCGTACTACCACAAGGACGTCCAGGACCTGGAGCCCGCGGAGGCCGCCTTCCTGGCCGCCGCCATCCAGCAGCCGACCCCCTTCGGCGAGGCCGACGTGGAGACCACTCCCGAGATGGAGCGCCGCTGGGGGTACGTCGTCAACGGCATGGTCACCACCGGCGCCATCACGCAGGCCGAGGCCGACGCGATGGAGTTCCCGGCACCCGAGCCCGAGCGGCCCAGCGAGGGCACCGACCTGAGCGGTTACAAGGGCTACATGCTCCAGGAGGCCATGAACGAGCTGGAGCGGCTCGGCTACACCGAGGACCAGATCAACCGCCAGGGCTACAAGATCGTCACCACGTTCGACCAGGACATGATGGACGCCGCCTACGAGACGGTGGAGGAGACCGTCGCGCCCGAGGACCTGCCCGAGGGCGTCAACGTCGGCCTGACCACCATCGATCCGGAGACCGGTGAGGTCCTGGCCTTCTACGGCGGCCACGACTACTGGGAGAACCAGTACGACAGCGCCTTCCTCGGCGCGGCGCAGACCGGTTCGGCCTTCAAGCCCTACGTGCTCGCGACCGCCCTGGAGCAGGGCTACAGCCTCAACTCCACGGTGGACGGGCGCGGACCGCGCACCATCGCGGGCTCGCGCATCCAGAACGCGGGCAACTCGGCGGGTGGCATCATGAACCTCATCCAGGCCACCCAGGTCTCCAACAACCTCGGCTACATCGAGCTGGCCCAGGAGGTCGGCTTCGAGAACGTCCGCGACACCGTCTACTCCGCGGGGTGGCCCGAGGGGAGCATCTCCGACAGCCAGCTGGTGCCGGTCATGCCGCTGGGTGCCTCCAGCGCCCGCCCGGTCGACCAGGCCAGCGGGTACGCCACCTTCGCCAACGGCGGCATGCACGTCGAGGCGCACGTGGTCCGGGAGATCATCGACTCCGAGGGCGAGAACGTGCGCCCGGAGGTGGAGAGCAACAGGGCCCTGGAGGAGGAGACCGCGGCCGACGTCACCTACGCCCTCCAGCAGGTGGTCAACGGCGGCACCGGTACCGCGGCGCGGCTGGCCAACCACCCCACCGCCGGCAAGACCGGTACCACCGACGGCAGCGTCGCCGCCTGGTTCGTCGGGTACACCCCGCAGCTGTCCACGGCGGTGGGCGTCTACAGCGGCAACAACGAGAGCTTCAGTGTCCCCGGATACGGCAGCCTCTCGGGTGGCACGCTCCCCGCGACACTGTGGAACCGGTACATGACCAGGGCGATGGAGGGCTACGAGCCCGGTTCGTTCCCGAGCCCGGCCTTCGGCGGCACCGCCGAGAACTGGGCCCCGGACGTGTCCACCGAGCAGCCCTCGGAACAGCAGCAGCAGGAGCAGCCGCAGGAGCCGGTCGAGCCCGAGACGCCGGAGGCGCCCACCACGCCCGAGGCGCCCACCACCCCGGACGAGCCCACCCAGCCGGAGTGGCCGGACTTCCCCGGCACGGGTGACCCGGGCACCGATCCGGGCACCGACCCGGGTACCGACCCGGGAGCCGGTGGCGGCGGTGGCGGCGGCGAGAGTCCGCCGGCCAGGCGCGACGACTTCTGGGGATGACCGGATCCGGTGGTGACCGGACCCGCTGACGACGGGAGGGCCCGGCGGTGCGCACCGCCGGGCCCTCCCGTGTGTCGGGTCCGCGTGTACCCGCAGGGCAGGTGCCCGTGCTCCTCGAGGGGCTCCGCTTCGCTTCGCCCCACCCGCCGCCGGCCACCGTCCCGACCGACGCCACGCGCGGTCCTCCCCGCGGGAAACCCGCCTCCGCCGCCCCCGGAACCCGGCGGACGCACGAACCGACAGCCGCTCAGGGGCCGGGAGCCGGTTCGGGAGACAGGTCCTGGTCGGCGGGGTCCCCGTCCCAGGTGTGCAGGAAGACCCGTGAGCCCGGCGTGGTCCTCGTGAGCGCGTCCACCGCCAGGATCACGGCGGCCGACGTCCACGTGCTGCGCTCCACCGGCCAGCGCACCTGCTCGGCGAACTGGTAGCCCGTCCAGTACACGCCGTCGTCCGCGTCGCGCAGGTGCTGGACGTCCCGCAGGACGCGCACGCCCGCGTCGACGTCGCCGACGGCGGCCAGGGTCAGCACCAGCTCCGAGGACTCCGCCGCGGTCACCCACGGCTGGTCGCTCACGCAGCGCACGCCCAGCCCGGGCACGACGAAGCGGTCCCAGCGCCGCGCGATCCGCTCCTTGGCGGCGGCGCCGCGCACGGCACCGCCCAGGACGGGGTAGAACCAGTCCATCGAGAAGCGGCCGCGGTCGGCGAACAGGTCCTCGTGGTCGTTGATGAGCACCGCGAGCCGGTCGGCGGCGGCCGTCCACGCGGGACGGGAACGACCCAGCCGCGCTGCCAGGGCCGCGCCGCAGCGCAGCGCGTGGTGCACGCTCGCGCACACCGTCAGCAGCGCGTGGTCGCCCGGGGCGCCGTTCTCCGAGCGGGCCCACAGGATCTCCCCGTGCTCGCCGCGCAGTGCCAGGACGAACTCCAGCCCCTCCTCGACCACGGGCCACATCCGCTCGGCGAACGCGGTGTCCCCGGTGACGAGCAGGTGATGGAGCAGTCCCACCGCCGGGTAGGCGGCGTGGTTGGCCTCGCGCAGCCGCGTCGCCGGGACGCCCTGGCGGAACTTGGCGGGCCACCCGCCCCCGGGCACGCGGCTGTCGGCCAGCCACAGGTAGGCCCGCCGGGCCGCCTCGGCGTGTCCGGGCGCGCCGAGCCCGGTCACGGTCAGGGCCATGGCGCACTCCACGTGGTCCCACACGTCGGTGTGCCCGCCGGGGAACCAGGGGATGGCCCCGCTGTCCTCCTGGCAGCGCACCAGGTAGGAGGCCGACCGGTGCAGCTGTTCGGCGCTGAGCACGCCGGGCAGGCTCAGGACGCCGGTGCCGTGCGGCGGCGGCCCGGCCGGGGACGCGGGTACGGGGGCGGGGACGACGGACATCAGGCGGCGTGCGGTTTGCGCACGTACACGACCACGCTCTTGCCGATGACCGGGTTGAGCAGGCGCTCGGCCACGCGGGTCACCGCGGGCGCCTTGAGCATGTCCCACACCAGCATGTCGTGGTAGGCCCTGGCGAGCGGGTGGTCGTCGTTGCCGGTGCCCACCGCGCACTTGATCCACCAGTAGGGCGCGTGCAGTGCGTGCGCGTGGTGGTGCGGGCCGATCTCGAAGCCGGTGGCCTTGAGCTTGGCCTCCAGCTCGGCGCGCGTGTAGATGCGGATGTGCCCGCCCTCGTTGGTGTGGTACTCCTCCGACAGGGCCCAGCACAGGCGCTCGGGCAGGAAGCTCGGCACGGTCACCGCGGCGATGCCGCCGGGCCGCAGCACCCGGAACAGCTCCGCCATCGCGGCGGTGTCGTGCGGGATGTGCTCGAAGATCTCGGCCGCGACCACCCGGTCGAAGCTGGCGTCGTCGAAGGGCATGTCCAGGGCGTCGCCCTTGACGGTCTCGGCCCTGGCCTCCTCGGGGGCCTCGCCCTCGTGGCGCATCGCGGCGAACATGGTCTCGACCTCGGCGAGGTCGGCGACGTTCTGGTCGAAGGCCACGATGTCGGCGCCGCGGCGGTAGACCTCGAAGGCGTGGCGGCCGCCGCCGCAGCCCAGGTCGAGCACGCGGTCGCCCGGGCCGACGGGGAACAGGTTGAAGTCGACGGTGATCAGTGGAGGCTCCCTAGGGCTCTGGGATCTGGGCTTCGGGGTCCGCGGCTGCGGAAGCGTGGTGGCGGGGCACCGCGCGGCTCGCCCGGGCAGCGCGCCGCGGCCCGCCGGGTCAGGCGCCGTTCGCGCGGGCCCGCTCGGGCGCGGGTCCGGACGCGGGCGCAGGACGCGTGTCGCCGCCGGCGGGGCGGTTCCCCCTGACGGCGTCGATGGTGGAGGCGTAGCGCCGCGCGGTCAGCTCGGCGACGGCCCTCCAGGTGAAGCGCTCCTGGACCCGGCGCCAGGCGGCCGCGCCCATGCGCTCGCGTTCGGCGTCGTCGTCGAGCAGGGCGGCGAGCGCGCCGGCGAGCACCTCGGGGTCGCCCGGGGGCACCAGGCGCCCGGCTTCCCCGTCGGTGCCCACGACCTCGGGCAGGGCTCCGGCGTGGCTGGCCACCAACGGCGTGGCGCAGGCCATGGCCTCCACGGCGGGCAGGGAGAACCCCTCGTAGAAGGACGGGACGACCGCCACCTGGGCGCCGGCGATGAGTTCGGCCAGGGCGGTGTCGTCGATGCCGCTGACGAACTCGACGCGGTCGCGCAGGCTCAGCTCGTCCACCAGCTGGTCGGTGGGGCCGCCGGGCTTGGGCCTGCTGACGATGGTCAGGGTGATGTCGCGTTCGGTGGCGAGCTTGGCCGCGGCGCGCAGCAGGACCGCCACGCCCTTGAGGGGGCTGTCGGCGCTGGCGGTGCACACGATGCGTCCGGGGACGCGCTCCAGCCCGGGGCGCGGGTGGAAGTGGCGGGTGTCCACGCCCAGCGGGGTGACCTCCATGGCGGCGGGGTCGACGCCGAACTCGCGGGCGATGTCGTCGGCGGAGGACCGGGAGGGCACCAGGATCGGGTCGAGCCTGCGCGCGACCCTGGCCTGCATGCCCACGAAGCCGTACCAGCGGCGCTTGGAGAGCTTCTGCAGGCCCCGGGCCTCGGCCAGCTCGATCCTGCGGTCCACGCTGATGGGGTGGTGGATGGTGGTGACCAGCGGCAACCCGGCGGACCTGATGCCCAGCAGTCCCCAGCCCAGCGTCTGGTTGTCGTGGACGACGTCGAAGTCGGCCAGGCGGCGGCGCAGTTCGCGGTTGGCGCGCAGGGAGAAGGTGAGGGGCTCGGGGAACCCGGCGGTCCACATGGTGGCGACCTCCAGGACGTCGATCCAGTCGCGCCACTCGCGCACGGGCGGGGCCTTGAAGGGGTGGGCGTCGTTGTACAGGTCCAGGGAGGGGACCTTCTCCAGGGTCACGCCCTCGTCCAGGACGGGGTAGGGCTGGCCGGAGAGGACGGTGACCTCGTGGCCCAGGGCGGCCAGCTCCCGCGACAGGTGGCGGACGTACACGCCCTGTCCGCCGACGTGCTGCTTGCTGCGGTAGGACAGCAGGGCGACGCGCAGGGGGCGCTCGGCACGGGGCCGGGGGCTCGGTGTGGTGCCCGACTGGGTCAAGAGTCCACCTCTTCGTTGGGTCGCGGGCCCGTTCGCCGTGGGTGCGGATGCCGTCGGCCGGTGACAGGCGTGCGCGTCCATATGTTACTCGGCAGTTGGGTTCGGGTCGGCGTCGGGCTGGTTGGTAAGGGATCCTATGCCGGGTGCCGGGCGGTGGCGGTCCAGCGTGGCACGTCGTCGCGCCCGGAGCGGCGGGCGAGGCCGCGCTCCTCCAGGAGCCGCAGGTGGGCGGCGGTCTCGGAGGCGGCCATGTGGCGTGCCTGGACGCGCATGCGGTCCCAGGGGCGCTTCCAGAGGAGCCCGGAGGTGACCTCCCACAGCGTGGCGGGGCCGTCGGCGAGGAGGCGGGCGATCTCGTCGAGCCGCTCCTCGTGGTGGGCCGTGATCTCGCGCGCGCGTGCGGCCGCTCCGACGAAGCGCGCCTCGTGCGAGGGGAGGCACTCCAGGCGGTCGGCGCCGGGGAGGCGGCCGACGTCGCGCTGGGAGTCGAGGAAGGAGCCCAGGGGGTCGCCGTCCTCGGACAGCAGGGGGAACTGGCCCACGTGCGGGGTGATGCGGGGCAGGACGTGGTCCCCGGTGAAGAGCCTGCCGCCGTCGGCCAGGTGCAGGCACAGGTGGCCGGGGGTGTGTCCGGGGGTCCACACGGCGCGCAGGTCACGGCCGGGCAGGTCGACCGTCTCGCCGTCGGACAGGGCCAGGTCGGGGAGTGCGGGCGCGCCGACCGGGTTCGGGGCCTCCAGCATGTCCCGCACGTCCTGTTCGGGGAAGCCGGAGCGGCGCAGCTGGTCGGCGATCCCCGCCAGGCGGGTCTCAGGGGGGACGGCGCGCAGGCGCTCGGTGACGGCGATGTCGGCCGGGTGCATGGCGATCCAGGCGTCGGAGGCCGCGCGCAGGCGGCCCGCCAGGCCCGCGTGGTCGGGGTGGAAGTGGGTGAGGACGGCGCCGCGGACCTGTTCGACGGTGTGCCCGGTCCGTTCGAGGCCGCGGACGAGCGCGTCCCACGCCTCGTCGTGGTCCCAGCCCGTGTCGACGAGGACGGGGCCGCCGTGGCCGGTGAGGACGTAGACGTAGGTGAAGCCGAGGGGGTTGCCCGGGATGGGTACCGGCAGGCTCCAGACTCCGTCACCGAGGTCCTCGACGGGGGGTGCGTCGCGCATGCGGGGCGACCTCTCACTAGAAACCGAATCCGGTTCGATCCTAGGGCGCGGGCGGTCGCCGGCCTCGGGCGGGGCGGTCGTCCGGATGCCGGGCGGGGGTGCGCCGGGCGGGGGTGTCCGGACGGTCCGGGGAAGGGCCGTGTTCATGCGCCGTACACAAATGAGAACAAATTCTACAAAGCCTGTCAGGGGATCCGAAAACCCCGGTTCTCTTTTCGTATTGCTACTACTACGTCGGGCGATGAGGTGAGAATCATGGGCTTGGAGAACCGTCCTGGGGGGAATCCGTTGGATAACGTGTTCTCGTAACAGCCGCCGCCCCGGGTGGGCGTCGGCGACGGGCTTCAGGGCCGCGGCGAGTGGGCAGCGCGCGGGCTGGCGACGAAGGGAAGATCCTGTGGCGGTGCAGGCGGCGAGCGGAACGATGTCACGAAGTCAGACCCAGCGCCGTAAGCGCATCGTGCAGACGGCGGCCGCGCTGGCCGTGCGCGGCGGGGTCGAGGCCATGCAGATGCGTTCGGTGGCCGAGCGGGCGGGGGTCGCCCTCGGTACGCTCTACCGGTACTTCCCCTCGAAGATGGACCTGGTCGTGGCCGTGGTCACCGAGGAGCTGGACCTGTTGGAGGGCGGTATCGTCCGCCGCCCGCCCACCGCCGACACCCCCGCCGGACGCGCGGTCGACGTCCTGCTGAGGGCCACGCGCGGACTGATGCGCGAGCCCGAGCTGGCCGACGCGCTGGTGCGCTCGCTCATCATGGCCGAGGTCAAGATCGAGCTCGACGTACGCATCTCCGACCTGGTGTGGCGGGTGGCCGCCGGTGACCTGGAGGAGTCCGAGGAGGGCTCCGAGGTGGACCGCGACAGCACCGGCTACGTCCTGGCGGGCTCGCTGACCAGCGTGTGGATCTTCGAACTGGTGGAGGTCCTCAAGGGACGCCGTGACGTGGACGAGGTGGAGCGGCGGCTGCAGACCGCGGCCGAGCGCCTGCTCGCCCCCTTCTGATCCGGTCCCTCCACCCCACTCCGACGGAGGGGCGCGGCGTCAGCCACCGCCGAAGAACAGCCCCAACAGTCCGTCGAGCAGGTTCCTGTCGCCCCCGTCGCCGTCCCCGTCCTCCTCGGGCGGGTCGCCGGGGGCGCCGTCGTCTCCGGATCCGCCGCCCTCAGGCGTGCCCGGACCGCCGTCGGCCTCCCCGGCGCCGGGCGGCGGGCCCACCTCCCCGGAGGGCGGTGCGGGCGGGGTCCGTTCCGGGGCCGGGTCGGGGGCCTGTTGCCCGCTGGCGCCGCCGTCGTCCTGGCGCGGCCCCGTGGCGGCCTCCGGCTCGGTCCGCTCCGACGGCGCGGCAGGGGGTTCCACGGTCGGTTCGGCCTCGGGTTTGGTGTCCGCGCTGGTCGAGGTGGCCTCCACGTCGGGGGACAGTCGGCCGCGCTCGTTCTCGTCG
This sequence comes from Glycomyces fuscus, assembly GCA_002529455.1. GTDB lineage: Bacteria > Actinomycetota > Actinomycetes > Streptosporangiales > Streptosporangiaceae > Nocardiopsis > Nocardiopsis fusca. The sequence goes on along the minus strand of NYMS01000056.1, from coordinate 61,615 downwards.
GGTCCGGCGCCGATCATCGTCGAGGGTCCGCCCACGGCACTGGCCCAGGCCCACAGCGCGACCGCCAGCACCACGGTGGCCAGGCCGGAGACGGCGGGCAGCGGCCAGCGGCGCCGGGCGGGGCGCCTCCCGCCGTCGAGGCCGCCACCGGCGTTGGCGACGGGTCCGGCCAGCGGGGTGACCGCCTCCTCGCGCACCGGGTGGTCGCGGGTGGTCAGCCGGTCGCCGGGCAGGACGCGCGGCGGCGCCTCGGGGCCGGGCTCGAAGGCCCCGTCCTCCTGGTGCTCCCGGACCGCCCCGGCGGCCCGGGAGCGGTGCATCGGGTACCCCTCGCCGGTGAGGGGGTGCATCTGCGCGGCGATGCGCTCGCGGGCCGCGGCGAGGCCGGGGTCCGCGCAGGTGCGCACCACCGCCTCGCGCAGGCCGGGCGGCGGGCCGGGCGGGCGCAGCAGGGCCAGGGCGTGGGAGACGTCGTGCACCTGGGCGCGCCAGGCGGCGGTCCCGGGGCCGCCGGTGTCCCCGCCGCCCTCCGGCGGTCCCGTCTCCAGGGGCGCGCGGGCCCCCGGGTCACCGGGGCCGCCGCCGGGGGCCCCGCGGTGGCGCGCCCGGCCGGTACCGGTGCCGGCGCCCGGGCCCCCGGAGGAGGGAGCCCGCTCGTCCAGGCTCTCGAAGGCGCGGCGGATCGCCGAGCGGGACAGCTCGCCGCAGATCTGGGGGTCCAGGCCCAGGACGCGCGCGACCGCGGAGGTGGGCAGCACGTGCCGCAGGTTCAGCTCCACCAGTTCGCGGTGGCTGGCGGGCAGCCGGGCGAACATGCGGGCCGCCGGCTCCTCCGCGGGCACCGTGGCCAGCCGGGTGTAGGGGCTCACCTGGGCCAGGCCGCGGCGCTGGCAGGCCGCGCGGACCAGGGCGTACAGCCAGGGGCCGCGGTCGGCCGGGTCGGCGCGCCGCGAGTCGAGGACGACACCGGCGACCAGGCCGTCGTGCACGGCCTCGGCCACCTGCCCGGTGTCCTCACCCAGCAGCGACCAGGCGTACCGGTACAGGGACGGTGCGAAGGCGTCGTAGAGCGCCTCGACCGCCGACGGTTCGCCTGGTTCGCTACCTCTGGTCACGTTTCTAACCCCCCGTTTCCCGTGACGGTAGCGAGGGGAGCCCTGACGCGTGGGTGAATCGTCTACCTGTGTCTTGAAGGTAAGACTTCTGTAACCTCGATGCCGGACGCGCGACCCGGCGACCGCGAATCGGCTACTCTCCGCCGCGTGACGGTGACCCGATGGCGATCATCCGCTCGACGGAGCGGCGGGCGTGCTCGGAGGTGTCGGCGTCGACCGTGATCTCGGTCGTGCCGAACCGCAGCGCGTTGAGCAGCTTGTCGGCGTCGATCATCTTCATGTAGTGGCACTCGGCGCGCGAGTTGACCGCCTCGAACTCCGTGCTCGGGTTGGCGTTGCGCAGCTGGTGCAGCATGCCGGTCTCGGTCGCGATGAGGACCTTCTTGGCGCTGGTGTTCTCCGCGGCGGTCAGCATCCCGCCGGTGGAGAGGACCTTGACGCGCTCCTGCGGGACGACGCCGCTGCCCACGAGGTAGAGGGCGGAGGTGGCGCAGCCGCACTCGGGGTGGACGTAGACCTCGGCGTCGGGCTCGGCGGCGACCCGCTCGCGCAGGGTGTGCCCGTCGATCCCGGCGTGCACGTGGCACTCGCCCATCCACACGTGGATGTTCTCGCGGCCGGTGACGCGCTTGACGTGCGCGCCCAGGAACTGGTCCGGCAGGAAGAGGATCTCGCGGTCCTCGGGGATGGAGCGGATGACGTCCGCGGCGTTGGAGGAGGTGCAGCAGATGTCGGTCTCGGCCTTGACCGCCGCGGTGGTGTTGACGTAGGCGACCACGACGGCGCCGGGGTGCTCGGCCTTCCAGGCGCGCACGTCCTCGGCGGTGATGGTGTCGGCCAGCGAGCACCCGGCGTTCGGGTCGGGCAGCAGGACGGTCTTCTCCGGGGCCAGGATCTTGGCGGTCTCGGCCATGAAGTGCACACCGCAGAAGACGATGGTGCTCGCGTCGACACCGGCGGCCAGGCGGGACAGTGCCAGGGAGTCGCCGGTGTGGTGGGCGACGTCCTGGATTTCCGGGCGCTGGTAGTTGTGCGCGAGGATGACAGCGTCGCGCTCCTTCGCCAGGCGGTGGACCTCAGCGGCCCATTCCTGCCTGGTCATGGTGTCCGCCGTGGCGGTGACCGGTGCCATGTCCAACTACTTCCTTGAGGCTGTGGGCAACGCCGTGCGGGCGCCGTGCCGGGGAGGGTCTGCGGGCGGACAGGTTTTTGTCTGTCAGGCACAAACCTCTTGCAGCTTAACATGACGGATAACGGAAGGGACAGGGTGGACATCCCTCAGGAAAACGGACAGGTCGCCGCGTCCGTCTGCTCCGCGGCCGACCACGCGGAGCTCTCGGTGCACGAGGCGCTCGCGGTCGTGCTCCAGATCCGTGGCGGAGAACTGTGCGTACTGCTGTGGCGCAGGGCCCTGCCGCCCTGTGAGGGCGCCTGGGCGCTGCCCGGCGGCAGGCTCGGCCGGGGGGAGAACCTGGGCGCCTCCATCCGGCGCCAGCTCGCCCAGAAGGTCGACGTGAGGGATCTGTCACACCTGGAGCAGCTGGAGACCCGCAGCGACCCCGACCGCGTCCCCCGGCGCCGCACCCTGGCCACCGCCTACCTGGGGCTGGTCCCGGCCGACGTCGATCCGGTCGTGCCCGCCGACACCGGCTGGCACCCGGCCGCCGACCTGCCGCCCATGGCCTTCGACCACGCCTCCATCGTCCGCTCCGGGCGCCAGCGGCTGCGCGCCAAGCTCAGCTACACCAACGTGGGGTTCGCCCTGGCGCCGCCGGAGTTCACGATGTCGGAGCTGTCCGGCTACTACCGGGCCGCGCTGGGCCACGACGTGGCCGCCACCAACCTGCGCCGCGTCCTGCTGCGCCGGGGGCAGATCGAGGAGACCGGCCGCTCGGTGCCCTCGGGCCGCTCCGGGGGCAGGCCCGCCGCGCTCTTCCGGTTCCGCGACCGCAGCCTCCAGATCACCGACGCCTTCGCGGTGCTGCGCCCGCCCAGCTGAACCGCCACGGGCGAGCCCGCGCCGCCGGGCCCGCCCCGCCCCCGGCGGTCGGTCCCCGACCACGGCCCCTTCCCCGCTCCGGGAACCGTCGTCGGCGGCTTGTACACTCCCTGACCGTGGCTATTCGTACTGCGGTGTTCGACGTCGGCGAGACACTCGTCGACGAGACGCGGATCTTCGCGCGCTGGGCCGACCGCTTCGGCATCCCGCACATGGCCTTCTTCGGGACCATCGGCGGCGTGCTCGCCTCCGGCGGCACCCTCACCGACGGCTTCCGCCTGCTCGTGCCCGGGTTCGACCTCGCGGCCGAGAGCGCCCGCTGGCGCGCCGAGGACCCCGACGGGGAGCGCGAGCACTTCGGTGAACGCGACCTCTACCCCGACGTGCGCCCCGCCTTCGCGGCCATGCGCGCGTCCGGGATCTCCCTGGTCATCGCGGGCAACCAGCCGCCCGAGGCCGGACCGACCCTGGCCGCCATGGACCTGGGCGTGGACGGCATCGGCATCTCCGACGACTGGGGCGTCCACAAGCCCCAGCCCGAGTTCTTCGACCGCGTCCTGTCCCTGGTCCGGGCCACCAGCCCCGACGCGGACCCCGGCGAGATCGTCTACGTCGGCGACCGCGTCGACAACGACGTCCTCCCCGCCCGCGCCGCCGGGATGCGCACCGTCCTGCTGCGCCGGGGGATCTACGGCTACCGCCACGCCGCCGCCGAGGAGGCGGCCCGGGCCGACGCCGTCCTGGACGACCTGCACCAGCTCGCAGACTGGATCGCCCGTCAGGACTGAAGCGGCGCACCGAGGGTCCGGGCCCCGGGCCCGGCCCCTCGGCATGCCCGCGCGACCTCCGGTCCCGGTACGGTCACGGCCTCCCACCTCCCGGTTTGACGCGCGTGCGCGTGGGTAACGTGCGAACGGCCTGCCCCGCGCCACACCCCACCTTCCGGTTCCCCGAATGGAGACGACACCACCGATGATCGCGTTCGAGGGCGCCGCCAAGCTCTACCCCGACGGCACGGTGGCCGTCGAGCAGCTGGACCTCACCGTCGAGAGCGGCCAGACCACGGTCTTCGTGGGTCCCTCCGGCAGCGGCAAGACCACGTCGCTGCGGATGATCAACCGCATGGTCGAACCGACCGGCGGCACCGTCCGCATCGACGGCGAGGACGTGCGCCGGCGCGACCCCGCCGCACTGCGCCGCTCCATCGGCTACGTCATCCAGCAGGCCGGGCTCTTCCCGCACCGCACGGTGCGCGACAACATCGCCACGGTGCCCCTGCTGCTCGGCTGGGGCCGGGCCGGGGCCAGGGCGCGCGCCGAGGAGCTCATGGAACTGGTCGGGCTGGAGCCCGCCCAGGCCAGGCGCTACCCCCACCAGCTCTCCGGGGGCCAGCAGCAGCGCGTCGGCGTCGCCCGCGCCCTGGCCGCCGACCCGCCCATCCTGCTGATGGACGAGCCCTTCAGCGCGGTGGACCCCGTCGTGCGCGCCAGCCTCCAGGACGAGCTCCTGCGCCTGCAGAAGGAGCTGCACAAGACCATCGTCTTCGTCACCCACGACATCGACGAGGCCGTCCGCCTCGGCGACCGCATCGCCGTCTTCCGCCCCGGCGGCAGGCTCGCCCAGTACGACACGCCCCAGAACCTGCTGGCCGCGCCCGAGGACGCCTTCGTGGAGTCCTTCATCGGCTACGACCGGGGGGTGCGGCGCCTGTCCTTCTTCCCGGCGGACAGGCTCTCACCGCGCCAGGACGCCGTCCTGGAGGACAGCGTCCGCGCGGGCGCCGCCGCCGTCTCCCTCGGGGGCGAGCCCTGGGTCCTCGTCGTCACCGGCGACCGCATGCCCCTGGGCTGGGCCAGCGCCGAGCAGCTGGCCCGCGAGCCCGCGGACACCGCCCTGGGCTCCCTCGAACTCGCCCCCTACGGCCACACCTTCGACGTCGGCACCGACTCCCTGCGCGCCGCCCTGGACGCGGCGGTGCTCTCGCCCGCGGGCCGCGCGGTCGGCGTCGACGCCGACGGCCGGGTGGTCGGCGTGGTCTCACAGGACGACCTGGGCACCGCCCTGTGGTCGGTGACCGAGTGATCGGCGAGGCCTGGGACTGGGTCGTGCGCGTCGCCGACTGGGGCGTCACGAACTGGAGCCACCCCGGCGACTCCGACCGGGGCATCCTGCCCCGCCTGACCGAGCACATGCGGCTGGCCTACCTGTCCATCCTCATCGGACTGGCGGTCGCCCTGCCCCTCGGCCTGGCGTGCGCGCGCTGGAAGCCCCTGTACCCGCCGGTCCTGACCGGCGTGAACGTGCTCTACGCGGTGCCCTCCATCGCCCTGTTCTTCCTCATGCTGCCCTACACCGGGTTCAGCGACTGGACGGCCGTCGTGCCGCTGGCCCTGTACACCCTGGTGATCCTGCTGCCCAACGTGGTGGACGGGCTGCGCCAGGTCCCCGACCACGTCCGCCAGGCCGCCGTGGCCATGGGCTTCGGCCCGCTGCGCCGCCTGCTGTACGTGGAGACGCCGGTGGCCGTGCCGGTGATCATCGCCGGGCTGCGGGTGGCCTCGGTGGCCACCGTCAGCATGGTCAGCGTCGCCTCGCTGGTGGGCCTGGGAGGGCTCGGCCAGCTCATCCTCAGCGAGGGCTTCCGGCGCCAGTTCGACGCGCCCATCGTGGTCGGCATCGTGCTCACCGTCGCGCTGGCGTTCGTCACCGACGCCGTGCTCGTGCTCGCCCAGCGCCTGCTCACCCCGTGGGCGCACAGCGACGGCGCCGCGCCGCGCCGCAGGCGCCGGGCGGTCGCGGCCGAGGCCGTCGCGGCGGACCCGGCGGGCCCGGCGGGGACCGGCACCGGTGGCACGGCGGTGGAGAGGTAGCCATGGACATCCTCAACGACCTGTTCGCGTGGTTCGCCGACCCCGCCCAGTGGACCGGCGGCGCGGGCATCCCCGCGCGCCTGGGCGAGCACGTCTACTACTCGCTGCTCGGACTGCTGCTGTCCGCCGCCGTCGCCGTCCCGCTGGGACTGCTCACCGGGCACACCGGCGTGGGCGGCTTCCTCACCACCAGCCTCGCCAACTTCGCCCGCGCCCTGCCCACCATCGGCGTCCTGTTCCTCATCGTGCTGGCCGCCGGGATCGGGATCGTCCCCGTGCTGTGCGCGCTGGTGGCGCTCGCCGTGCCCCCGATCCTGGTCAACACCCACGAGGGGGTGCGCGGCGTGGAGCCCCGGCTCAGGGACGCCGCGGTCGGCATGGGCATGCGCGGCCACCAGGTGCTGCTGCGCCTCGAACTGCCCGTGGCCACACCGCTCATCCTCATCGGGATGCGCACCGCCGCCGTCCAGGTGGTCGCGACCGCGACCATCGCCGCCTACGTGGGCGTGGGCGGCCTGGGACGCTACATCGTCGACGGCCAGGCACGCCAGGACCTGACGATGATGCTCGGCGGATCGGTCCTGGTGGTGCTGCTCGCGGTCCTGACCACGCTCCTGTTCGCCGGGCTGCGGCGGTTCCTCGTGGCCCCCGGCCTGCGTTAGGCCACTCCAGAGAGAAGGTTCCATGTACAAGAGACTCGCCCTGCCCCTGGCCGTACTGCTCCTGACCGGCTGCGGGGCCAGCGACCCCTACGCGGAGGAGGGCGGCGGCTCCGGCGGTGACTCCGGCGGCGCGGTCGTGATCGGCTCCGCCGACTTCCCCGAGTCCACCCTGCTCGCCGAGATCTACGGCCGGGCCATGGAGGCGGAGGGGGTGGAGGTCGACTACCAGCTCAGCATCGGCAGCCGCGAGGTCTACTACTCCCAGATCGAGTCCGGCAACCTGTCCGTGTTCCCCGAGTACAACGGCGCGATCCTGGCCCACCTCGACGAGGACGCGCCCACCGGCAGCAGCGAGGAGACCAACCAGCGGGTCACCGAGGCGCTGCCCGAGGGCCTGGAGATCCTCGACTCCTCCAGCGCGGAGAACAAGGACTCGGTCACCGTCACCAGCGAGGTCGCCGAGGAGCACGACCTGGCCAGCCTGGAGGACCTGGCCGGTGCGGCCGGGGAGCTGACCCTGGGCGGCCCGCCGGAGTTCGAGACCCGCCAGCAGGGCGTGGTGGGCCTGGCCGACGTCTACGGGGTGGAGTTCGGGGAGTTCCGCTCCCTGGAGGTGGCGCTGCTGACCCAGGCGCTCCTGGACGGCGACATCCAGGCGGCGAACCTGTTCACCACCGACCCGCAGATCGCCGCGAACGACTTCGTGGTCCTGGAGGACCCGGAGAACCTGTTCGGCGCGCAGAACATCACCCCGCTGGTCAACGGCGAGCAGGTGGACGAGACCGCACGCGCCGCGCTGAACGCGGTCTCCGCCGCCCTGACCACCGACACCCTCACCCAGCTCAACGAGCGGGTGGTCATCGGCAACGAGAACGCCGCCGACGTCGCCCAGGAGTGGCTGGAGCAGGAGGGGCTCGCCTGAGCGGCGGGGACGCCGGCGGTGTGAGGCCGCCGGCGTCCCCGGCGGGGCCGGTGCGGCGGGGGGATTCCGCCTCCGGCCGGCCGCCCGCGGAGGCCGGGCCGGGGAACGGCCGCGCACGACCGCTCCCCGGCGGGTCCTGCCCCCGGGGGGAGCGCCCTACTCCACCACCTGGTACCGGCCGGACCGGCGCACCAGGGCTCCGCCCTCGCCCCGGACCCCGGGCAGGCCGACCACGTCGGCGAAGAACACCACGTGATCGCCGACCGGCACCCGCTGGCGCACGGAGCACTCCAGCGCCGCCAGGGCGTCGTCCAGCACGATCGCGCGGGTGCGCTCGCCCCGGTGGTGGGCCTGGTCGGTCACCAGCAGGCGCGCGCTGGGGCGCCCCTCGGCGGAGAAGCGCCCGGCCACGGCCCGCTGGCCGCCGCCCAGCACGTTCACGGCGAAGGCGCCGACCTCCTCGATCACCTCGGCCATGTAGCCGCTGGCGTCGACGCTGACCGACACCACCGGCGGGTCGGCCGAAACCGATCCGAAGGCGCTGACGGTGGCCCCCACGTCGTCGCGGCCGTCGGCGACGGTCACCACCGTGACGCCGACGGGCAGCCGGGCCATCGCGTCCAGGTACGTCCCGGTCAACGGATCTCCCACAGCCCCGGCATCATCAGCGGACCGCCCACGGGCAGCCCCATCGCCACGGCCACGTGCTCCAGGGGACCCCAGGCGCCGACCACGGTCTGCGGACCCGACGCGCCCACGTCCTCGCTCGACTCGTGCTGGCGGATCCGGTCGAGCGGGTGCGACCGCGGGAAGGCCCGCACCGGCAGCGGCCCCGCGCCCGCCTTCTCCCTGGCCAGCCGCACAGCGGTCTCCAGGCCGCCCAGTTCGTCCACCAGGCCGCGCTCGTGTGCGTCGCGGCCGGTCCACACCCGGCCCCGGGCCACCTCGTGCACCTGCTCGCGGGTCATCCCCCTCGCGGCGGCGACCTTGCCGGTGAAGTCCTCGTAGATCTCGTCCAGGAGCGCGTTGACCCGCTCCCACTCGGACTCGGTGAAGGGCCGGTCGGTGTCGAACATGCCCGCGTGCTCGCCGGTACGCACGGAGTCGCTGGTCACGCCGTACCGCTCCCTCAGCGCGCCGAGCACCGGCTTTCCGGTGATCACGCCGATGGAGCCGGTCAGGGTGCCCGGCTGGGCGACGATCGCGTCGGAGCCCAGGGTCACGTAGTAGCCGCCGGACGCGGCGACGTCGCCCATCACGGACACCACGGGGATGCCCGCCCGGCTGGTCAGCTCGCTCTCGCGCCGGATCGCGTCGGAGGCGGTGGGGGAGCCTCCCCGGCTGTCCACCCGGAACACGACCGCCTTGACCTGGGGGTCCTTGCGCGCGGCGCGGAAGGCGGCCGCCACGGTGTCCGAACCCATGACGGTGCCGCCGCCCAGCGGCGAGCGCCGGGTCCGGCCCAGGCTGATCGTCCCGGTGGCCGAGACCAGCGCGATGTACCCCGGTCCGCCGGTGCCGCGGGACAGCTGCGGCGGCGTGTGCTTGCGGTGGTAACGGGTGACGAACTGCAGTTCCGGCCCGGTGTCCCGGCCGCCGCCGCTCCTCCCGCGCGCCTTCCCGGCCCCGCCGTCCCTCTCCGGGGCCGCGCCCCGCACCTGCTCGAACAGCTGCGCGTAGACCTCGTCCCGGTGGGCGAGCCCGTCGACCAGGTTCTCCTCGACCGCCTCGCGGGCCAGGAACGGGCCGCGCGAGACCAGCGCGCGCACCTCCTCCTCGGACATCCCCCGGGCCCGCGAGACCGCCTCGGCCAACTGGTCGCCCAGCGAGGTGACGATCCGTTCGCTGGCCTCGCGCTGGGCGGCGGTGTACCCGGTCTCGGTGACGCCGTTCAGCGCGTTCTTGTACTCGTGGCGCGCGCCCACCTCGTAGGACACGTCCAGCTTGTCCAGGGCGCCCTTGACGAACGTCGTGCGCATCCTCAGGCCGGTCAGCCCGAGCACGCCGGTGGGCGCCATGACCACGCGCGAGAACGCGCAGGCCAGGTAGTAGGGCAGGTTCCCCTCGCCGGTCTCGCCGAAGGAGTCGGCCCAGGCCACCGCGGGCTTGCCCGCCGCGCGGAAGTCGGCGACGGTGCGGCGCAGCTCCTGCACCTTGGCGAACCCCAGGGAGCGGGCGTCCACCCGTACCAGCAGGGCCGCGACCCGCGGGTCGCGCGCGCCGCGGCGGATCCCCTCCAGGACGTCCAGGTAGTGCTGCTTGCGCCGGTTCATGATCTGGCTGACCGGGTCCCCGGGGGCCTCGTCGGCGACCCCCTCCGTCAGGTCCAGCTCCAGTACCAGCGGCCCCTGGGGGCGCTGTCGGGCGAGGGACAAGGGTTCCATGATCTTCGCGAGGTCCACCATGGGCCCAGCGTAGTGGCCACGGCCCCGGGAGGCGGATCGCCGCCCGCACTCCCCGCCCGGAACGTGCGGGATCGTCCGATGCGCGCCGTGTGTCGGTAAGCGCGCTAAGGTCAACGGTGTTTCGAGCACGGGACGCACGGGAGGGACGACTGCATGGCGGGCATCCACGGGCGACGGCGGCGGGTACGCGCTGGGCGCGTCGGCACGGGAACGGCCGCGGCCGCCGCGGCACTGGTGTTCCTGGCGGCCTGCTCCGGCGGCGGCGGGAGCGAGGCCGAACTGCAGCTCGGCGAGAGCGGGCCCCTGCCCGCGGCGGAGCCTCCGGCGCCGGAGGAGTTCGCCGACGAGAGCATCGAGGGCGTGTCCGTCAAGGTCCCCGAGGGCTGGGAGACCCGGAGCGAGGGCGGCGTGCTGTGCATGAGCCCGCCGGGGCAGGAGGCGTGCGGGTACGGCTCGGTGCAGCTGACCCCGCACGCGGCCGAGAAGCACCCCCAGGGCTGGCCGGGCGAGGACGAGTCCTTCACCAAGGACGACGGCTGGGCCGCCGACACCGGCAGCTGCCGCAGCCTCAACACCGCCGCCTCCGGAGGCATCGGCGTGGAGGGGGCCGAGCTCGCGGTCTCCGACTTCACCGACCACGCCGACGGCCTCACCTCGCACCACTCGGTGTGGAACGTGACGTGCGTCAACGGCGACACCTTCGAGGTGCGCATGTGGTTCCTGCCGCTCAGCGACGTCCTGCTCTACGTGTGGTCGGCCGACTCCCAGTACTCCGCCGTGTACGACGAGATCGCCCTGTCCATGGACACCACCGAGTACCGGAGCTGACCGCCCCTCCCGGTCCCCGGGCGGCCCCGGCCGTACCGGCTTTCGGTTCGACCGATTACCGGATCGGGTGTCCCCGCGGTCCCCTGAGGCCGTAGGGTCGTACTCGTTACGACAACGGCCGTCCGCCCGGGGACACCGCGCGGGCGCCGCAGTTGCAGGCGACGGCGTGAATCGGGGGCAGCACTGGTGACCACCATCGGAGCGGCGGGACGTGTCTTTCAGTACACGCTCGACAACGGATTGCGCCTGGTGACCGCCGCGGCCTCGACCGGCCAGGTCGCCTCCGTGAACCTGTGGTACGGCGTGGGGTCCCGGCACGAGGTCCCCGGGCGCACGGGGTTCGCGCACCTCTTCGAGCACCTGATGTTCCAGGGCAGCGGCGGCGTCGCCAAGGGCGAGCACTTCGAGGAGGTCGAGCGGCTCGGCGGCGACATCAACGCCTCCACCTCGACCGACCGCACCAACTACTACGAGACGGTCCCCGAGCACGCCCTGGACCGCATCCTGTGGCTGGAGGCCGACCGGCTGGCGACCCTGCGCGAGGGCATGACCCAGGAGGTCCTGGACAACCAGCGCGACGTCGTCAAGAACGAGCGCCGCCAGCGCTACGACAACCAGCCCTACGGCACCGCCCTGGAGCGCATCCTGCGCCTGGCCTACCCCGAGGGCCACCCCTACCACCACCCGACCATCGGCTCCATGGCCGACCTGGACGCCGCGGACCTCGACTACGTCAAGTCGTTCCACAAGGCCCACTACGGCCCGGACAACTGCGTGCTCACCGTGGTCAGCGACCTCGACCCCGAGGACGTCCGGGACCGCGTCGAGAAGTTCTTCGGCCCCATCCCGGCCCGCGAGACCGTCCCAGAGGCCCCCGACGCCGCGCTGGACGCCCCGCTGGGCGGCCCGGTCCGCGACGCGGTCACCGAGACCGTGCCCGCCGCCGGGGTGTTCATCGGCTTCCGCGTCGCCCCCTACGGCGAGCGCGGGTTCGACGTCATGCACCTGGCCTCGGCCGTCCTGGGCCAGGGGCAGGGCAGCCGCCTGTACCGCTCCCTGGTGGTGGACCGCCCCATCGCCGCCGACGACGGCGGGGCCGCCGCCGACATCCTGCCGTTCCGCTACACCGACAGCCTGATGCTGGTGAACATGCTCGCCCGTGAGGGCGTCAGCGGCGACGCGCTGGAGGCGGCCATGCGCGAGGAGATCGCCAAGCTGGCCGCCGGGATCACCGAGGAGGAGCTGGAGCGGGCCCGCGCCGTCCTGGAGCGCGACCACCTCCAGTCCATCTCCAGCCCCTCCGGGCTCGCCGACAGCATCAGCAGCTGCACCCAGCTGTTCGGCGACCCCGAGCTGGCCTACGACTGGCCCCGGCGCTGGGACGACATCACCGCGGAGGAGGTGCGGGCCGCCGCCGAGCGCCTGCTGGTCGACGACAACCTGCTCGTCGTCCGCTTCGACCCCGAGGAGGCCCAGGGCGCCGCCGCCGAACCGGAAGCCGACGGCGCGACCGGCTCCGCGGCCGCCGCCTCCGGCGCCTGACGCGCCCGCCACTCCCGGTCCCCTTACCGCAAGCCGCAGAAAGAGCCGCAGAGCATGCCGCAGACCCGCCCGGACCTCGGTGCCGCAGCCTCCTACACCTTTCCCAAGCCCCAACGACTCACCGTCGGGGGCGGCACGGTCGTCGCCATCGACGTGCCCGGCCAACAGCTCGTCTCCCTCCGCCTCGTGCACCCCCACGGCGGTGCCGCCGAGCCGCTCGACGCCATGGGCGTCAGCGCGCTGACCAGCGAGGTCCTGGAGGACGGCCCCGACGGCAACAGCTCCCTGGCGCCCGCGCTGGAGCGCCACGGCGCCGAGTGGGTCTCCCGCGTCAACTGGGACGCCTTCATCACCGGCCTGGACGCCCCCGCCGGCCGCCTGCCCGAGGCGGTCCGCCTGTTCGCCGACGCGGTGCGCCGCCCCGCGCTGGCCCCCGACGACGTCGTCCGCCGCCGCGACCAGCTGCTGGAGCGGTTCTGGCTGGAGGCGGCCTCGGCCAGCACCCTGGCCATGCGCAGCCTGGGCGGGCAGCTGTTCACCGGCCGCTACGCCACGCCGCTCGCGGGCGGCCCGGTGCGGCTGGCCGACGTCACCCCCGAGACCGTGGCGGCCTTCCACGCCGACTCCGTCGCCTCGGTGGCCGGGACCCTCGTGGTCGTCGGCGACCTCACCGGGATCGACCTGGAGGACCTGGGCAAGACCGTGTTCGGCGACGCCGCGGCCGTGCGGACGCCCGAGCCGACCGAGCCCGCGCCGCCGCCCGGGGAGCTGCCCCGCGTGCTGATCGTGGACCGGCCCGGCTCCGTGCAGTCCGCCCTGGTCATCGCGCACCGCGCCCCCTCCCGCTCGCAGGTGGACCTGCCGCGCGCCGAGGGCATCAGCGAGGTCCTGGGCGGCATGTTCACCTCCCGGCTCAACCTGGAGCTGCGCGAGCGCCTCGGCTACACCTACGGCGCCGGCTCCCGCTTCGACCTGCGTCGCGACAGCGGGGTGTTCTTCATGTCCACCCAGGTCGAGGCGGACACCACCGCCCACTCGGTCACCTCCTCTCTGGAGCAGGTCGCCAAGCTGCGCGAGTCGGGGGTCACCGAGGAGGAGCTGGCCGCCGTGCGCGACTCCAACACCGTGGGCCTGCCGGTCACCTACGCCACGGCGCGCGCCATGTCGGGCGCCCTGGTCGACATGGTGGTGCACGACCTGCCCGAGGACCACGTGGACCGCGTCCGGGCCGGGTACGAGGGGCTCACCAAGGAGTCCCTGGACAGCGCCGCCACCGAGTACCTGCGCCCGGAGGAGTCGGTCGTGGTGGTCGTCGGCGACGCCGAGCGCCTCCGCCAGCCGCTCGCCGACACCGGGGTCGGCCCGGTCGAGGTGCGCACCCCCGACTCGCTCTGGTCCTGAGCCCGCCGGGTGCGCGGGCGGCCCGCCCGCGCACCCGCGCCGCCCCTCCACCAGGCACGGGGATGCCGGAATGAGATCTACGTCACTGCATGTTGGGGCTGTCGTCGGACATAACGAAAGCGAACCTATGTGTCCGTGATGTGGCAACCACCAGCATGGATCCGGCGTCCTGCTGGTATAACGAGTGATCCGTGCACCTACGTGGTGACAGCGACCGCAATGCTCCGCAGGAGGCCACCATGGCCGGTGAATGGACCCGTGGATAACCGTGTCCTCCCTAGACAACCCCCACACGCAGCGGCCTGAGGCGTCGCGCTCCTCCGCGCGCCCGGATTCGGCCGACACGGCCGAACCCCGTCCGGAGGGACGCCTGCTCAAGGGGCGCTACCAGCTGGTGTCGGAGATCGCCCGGGGCGGTGTCGGCACGGTGTGGCGCGCCACCGACCTGGTCATCGACCGCGAGGTGGCCGTCAAGGAGCTGCGCCTGCCCGCGGACCTGAGCCGCTCCGAGCGCGAGTCGCTCCTGCAGCGCACCACCCGTGAGGCCCGCGTCGCCGGGCGCCTCACCCACCCCAGCCTGGTCACCGTCCTGGACGTCGTGGACGAGGACGACCGCCCCTGGATCGTCATGGAGCTGGTGGAGGCCTCTACCCTGGAGGAGCTCATCCAGGTGGGCGGCCCGCTGCCCTACCAGCGCGTGGCCGAGATCGGACTCCAGCTCATCGACGCCCTCAAGGTCGCGCACGCCGAGGGCATCGTGCACCGCGACGTCAAGCCCGACAACGTGATGATCAGCCAGGCCGGGCGGGTCGTGCTCACCGACTTCGGGCTGGCCGCCTGGAACGGCGAGTCGGCGCTGAGCGCGTCCGGGCGCATCATCGGCTCCCCGGCCTACATCCCGCCGGAGCGGGCCAAGGCCGGCCCGGTGGGACCCGAGTCCGACCTGTGGTCCCTGGGCGCCACCCTGTACGCGGCGGTGGAGGGGCACCCTCCCTACGACCGCAAGGGCTACATCAAGATCCTGCGCCAGGAGCAGCTGGACGAGCCCGCCAAGGCCGCCAGCGCGGGTCCGCTGGCCCCGGTGCTGGCCGGACTGCTCCGGGTGGAGCCCTCGGAGCGGCTGACCGCCGAGAACGCCACCAAGATGCTGCGGATCGCGGCCCTGGCCCCGTGGGCGCCCGAGACGAGCCCGGAGACGGCCGCCCAGGGCACCGCCAGACCCGCCGAGCCCCGTCCCGGGGGTGAGGAGCGCGAGTCGGCCCGCGAGCACTTCAGGGCGGGCGCGCACGTGCTGGCCGAGTCCATCAACGAGCGGCTGCGCAACAGCCCCGAGGCGATGAACTCGATCATGACCTCGATCCGCGAGTCCACGGACACGCTGGGGCTGACCAGTTCGGGCAAGCACGCGGAGCGCAGCCGCCTGCCCGCGGTGGCCACCATCGCCGCGGTGTCCCTCGGCGTGCTGGTGCTGCTGGCGGTCATGCTCTGGGCACTGCTCGGCCGCTAGGGAGCGCCCCCGCGGGAGCCCGCCCGGCGACGGGGCCCGGGAACACGCGAGGGCCCGCGCCGGGGATCCGGGCACGGGCCTGGTGGGCGGGCGCGGCCCGCGGACGGGGCCGCCCGCGGCCGAAGTGGGGCCGGCGGGATTCGAACCCGCACTGTACAGCACCTAAAGCTGCCGTCTCCTGCCAGTTGGACTACGGCCCCTCCCGGACAACTGTACCGGGGCCGGGCGCGGGACCCGGCCGTCCGGGCACCCGGGCCCGCCACGGCCGGGACCGCCCCCGGCGCCCGTGTCACAGGCCCAGTTCCCTCTTGATCCGGTCGACGTGGCCGGTGGCCTTCACGTTGTAGAAGGCCTTCTCCACCCGGCCGTCGGTGCCCACGACGACGGTGGAGCGGATGACGCCCTGCACGACGCGGCCGTAGTTCTTCTTCTCACCGAAGGCGCCGTAGGCGCGCAGGGTGTCCTTGCCCGGGTCGCCCAGGAGCGGGAAGGTCAGGCCCTCCTTCTCGCGGAACCTCGCGAGCTTGTCGCTGGTGTCCGGGGACACGCCCAGGACGGTGAGCCCCGCTGAGTCGAAGTCGCGCAGGTTGTCGCGGAAGTCGCAGGCCTGCGTGGTGCACCCGGGGGTCATGGCCGCCGGGTAGAAGTACAGGACGACGCGGTTGCCGGTGGAGGCCAGCACCTCGCTCAGGGTGACGGGCTTGCCGTCGGCGTCGTCGAGGGTGAAGTCGGGTGCCTGGTCGCCGGGCTCCAGGCGGATCGGGTCGCTCACGTGGTGTCCCCCTTCGGTTCGCGGGCGGGGCGGCGACGCCCCGCCGACTCTCGCCCTCACCCTAGGGCGTGTTCGGCGGACACACGTCCCGCCGTGCTCCGCCCCGGCGCGGCCCCCGCCGCGTCCCCGCCGGCCGACGGCCCGGCCGGGACGACCCCTCCCCCCGGCCCCGCGAAAGCCGCACCGCGGACGCCGCCCGCGGCGGGCTGCGTCCACCGGACACGCTCCAGCGATCCCCGCCTTCCGGTGCCCCGGGAGCCGGCGCTTCGTCGGTTGTGCCAGGCTGGGGGTGCGGTCTTGTTGCGATTCCGGTTCGGTTCGCCCGCATCCGGAGTGACCAGCGGCGCGATCACCTATTGTTGACCGCACTCGTCCTGTCGTTCGGCCCCGGCGACGTCCACCGCGCATCGGGGACGCCGCGCCGGCGGCGCCCGTCGGGCCGGAACACACCCGCTTCGCTTGGAGAGTATTGGCGACGATGCCTGGATTCACACTCGACGAGGTCAGGGCCCGGACCCTCAAGGAGCGCGACTCCTGGTGGACCGTCTACCTCGTGGACCCCATCGCGGTCCGGCTCGTGCGCCTGGTGGCCAACCGCACCTCGATCACACCCAACCAGCTGACGGTGGTCGCGCTCTTCCTGGGGCTCGGCGCCGCCGTCTGCTTCTCACTGGGCTACCGCCACTTCCTGGCACTGGGCGCGCTCCTGTACCTGCTGTCCTTCCTCATGGACTGCACGGACGGCAAGCTGGCCAGGCTCACCGGCTCGGAGTCGCTGTTCGGGTCCTGGATGGACTACGTCTCCGACCGCTTCCGGGTGCTGGTGTGCGTGGTCGCCCTCATGGGCGGCCAGTACGTCGTCGCCGAGGACGCCGAGGGCAACGGGCCGGTGTGGTTCGTGTGGCTCGCCCTGGCCGTGGTCTTCCTGGACATGCTGCGCTACCTCAACGCGCTCCAGGTGTACAAGGTCCGCAGGGAGATGCGCTCGCACCTGGCCGCCGCCCTGGAGAGGGCCCGCGCCACCCTGTCGATGCTGGAGCCGGAGGAGGACGACACCGGCTCGGCCACCGGCGCGGGCGGCCGGACGATGAGCGACGGCGGCGAGCAGGCGGTGCTGCGGCACGGCATCGGCGTGCTGGAGCAGATCCTGCACAGCCAGAACGAGCGCGAGGCCCGCAACCACCGCTCGGCGGGCAAGCAGCCCGACCTCACCCTGCCCAAGGTGGACCTGCACCAGGAGTTCCGCAACCGCTTCCCCTGGTACCAGCGGTTCTGGTCGGCCCTCAACGCCCGGCGGATCAGGACGCACCTGGTGGGCGGCATCGAGTTCCAGATGGCGGTGTTCGTGATCGCGCCGCTGGCGGTCGCCGCGTTCGGCGCTCCGTCCCTTATCGGGTGGATCACCGCCGTGACGGGTGTTTTGCTCCTCGCCTTCGAGATCGCCATCATCTATAAACTGTGGTTGTCCACGCGGGATTTCTTCCGCGTGGTCGACGGAATCGACAGCGCGCTGAGATTCTCCGGTCCGTCCGACGGCGCGGAGGAAGAGAGCCGGGACACCGGCTCGGACACGGGTTCTCAGACGACCCTGCGCTAGTGGAGAGAGGCACCCCATGACGGGACGTGACACCGAACCGCGCCTGACCCCGGCGGACGTCGTCGCCGAGATCAACCGCGAACAGCGCCAGCTCGCCGAGACCCTGGACGAGCTGAGCGTGCAGGCCCGGCCCGCCAACATCGCCCGCAAGCAGATGGAGAGGGTCCGCGAGCGCGGCGCCCGGATCGTCGACGAGGCGCGCGCCCTGGTGGTCGGCGGTGGCGCGGTGCGCGTGGAGAGCCACCCCGTGGAGCCCGCGGAGGGCAGCATCGTCGTCAAGGGCGACGGCCACGTCGTGACCACCTACCAGTCGCGCGGCCAGCTCCCCCCGGAGGCGCTGCTGCTCGCGGTCGGCGTCGGTACGGTCATCGCCGTGGGCGTGGTGGCCTGGGCGGTGCGCCGCAGGAAGAGGTAGTGCCGGGTCAGGCACACGGTCGGAGGGGTCCGCGCGGGCGCGGGCCCCTCCGTGTGTCCGCGGTGTCCGCCGCCACGGGCCGCGGCGGGGCGCAGACCCGGAGGACACCGCCCGCGGGACCGCCTACAGGAAGGTCTGACCCTCGCCGCGGTAGGTGGGGACGGCGCCCGCGTACTCCCCGGTGTCGGAGTCGACCAGGTGCAGGGTGTCGAAGCGCTCGCACAGCTCTCCCGCCTTGGCGTGGCGCATCCACACCCGGTCGCCGACGGACAGGCTGTCGGCCGCGGCGCCGAGCAGGGGCGTCTGCACCTCGCCCGCGCCCTCGTTGGCGCTGTAGGAGAGCCCCTCGGGCAGGTGGGGAAGCGGGGCGCGGTGGGCGTTCACGGGCCCGGAGGCGGGGTAGCCGCCGCCGAGGGCGGTGACCACGCCCGGTCCGGGGCGTCGGACGACGGGGAGCGCGAACAGGGCGGCGGGGCGGCCGCCGAAGGAGCGGTAGTGGTCGAACAGGTGCGGGTGGTAGAGCCCCGAGCCCGCCGCCAGCTCGGTCACCGCCCTCTCCCGGCCGGTGGTGTGCAGGCTGCCGGTGCCCCCGCCGTTGACGAAGCGCAGGTCGGCGACCTCCCTGACGGCGCGCACGATGGCAGCCCGGCGCCGGGCCAGCTCCACGGCCGAGCGGCGCTGCACGGCGCGCAGGAGGCGGCCGTAGAGCGGCCTGCCGGGCGGGGCGTCGCCCACTCCGGCGATCTGGCCCTCGTAGGCCATGATGCCGTCCAGCTCCAGCTCGGGGCGGGCCGCGACGGCGCGGGCGAACGCGGCGGCCTGGGCCGGGGTGCGCACGGGGGAGCGGTAGGTGCCCACGCGCAGGCGCGACCCCGCGGGCTGCCAGCTGGTGTCGACGTCCAGGCACACCCGGACCGGGGGAGCGTCGGAGCCACGGGACCCCGCGGCGTCGGCGACGGCGGCGCTGATCAGGTCCAGGTGCGCGGTGTCGTCCACCATCAGGGTGATCGCGCGGGCGGCGTCGGGGTCGCGGACGAGCCTGGCCAGGGCGCCGCGGTCGACGGTGGGGTAGGCGACGAGGACGTCGTCGCCGAGGGGGCGGTCGCCGGTGGCCAGCCACAGGGCCTCGGGCAGGGTGAAGGCCATGATCCCCGCGTAGCCGGGCAGGGCGAGGACGGTGCGCAGCAGGTCGCGGCTGCGCACGGACTTGCTGGCGATCCGGATGGGCCTGCCGTGGGCGCGGCGGGTGAGGTCGGCCGCGTTGGCGCGCAGGGCCGCGAGGTCGACGAGGGCGAAGGGGGCTTCGAGTCCGCGTGTGGCGGCCTCGTACGTTTCGCGCAGACGTGTCATGCCCTGAGCATGCCAGAACATGAATGTCTTTCATATTCTCCCTGGGAAAGGGGACGCGGTACCGGGGCGGCGGGGAGGCCGCGGGCGGTTTCCCGGTGGCCGGGCCCCGGTGCCGGAAGGGCGATACCCTGGGATGTCACGGCTGACAGCCGTCCGACCCCGGGAGTGGTTCTTTCCATGAGTGAGCGTGAGTACGTCCTGACCCTTTCGTGCCCCGACAGCCGGGGCATCGTCGCCGCTGTGGCCAACCTGCTGTCCGACCACGGTTGCAACATCACCGAGAGTCAGCAGTACGGCGACCACTACACGGGACGCTTCTTCCTGCGGATGCAGTTCGTGGCCGAGCGGGGCGGTGACGGCGTGGCCGGGGAGGACGTCCTGCGCAGCGCCTTCGCGGCGCTCGCGGGGGACTTCGGCGGCGACGGCGGCGACGCGTTCGTGGAGTGGACCCTCAAGCCCCGCGACGTGCGCCCGCGCATGATCGTGATGGTGTCCAAGTTCGGCCACTGCCTCAACGACCTGCTCTACCGCCAGCGCAGCGGCCTGCTGGACGCGGACATCGCCGCCGTGGTCTCCAACCACCCCGACCTGGGCTTCCTGGCCGACTCCTACGGCGTGGACTTCCACCACCTGCCGGTGACGGCCGGAACCAAGAAGGAGCAGGAGGCGCGCCTGCTGGAGCTGGTCGACTCCTACGACGTGGACCTGGTGGTCCTGGCCCGCTACATGCAGGTGCTCTCCGAGCAGCTGTGCACCAAGATGTCCGGCCGGATCATCAACATCCACCACTCCTTCCTGCCCAGCTTCAAGGGTGCCCGGCCCTACCACCAGGCCCACGCGCGCGGTGTGAAGCTGATCGGCGCGACCGCCCACTACGTCACCGCCGACCTCGACGAGGGTCCGATCATCGAGCAGGAGGTGTCCCGGGTGGACCACACGCACAGCCCGGAGCAGCTCACGGCGATCGGCCGGGACCTGGAGTCGGTGGCGCTGGCGCGCGCGGTCAACTGGCACGCGCAGCGCCGCGTGCTGCTCAACGGGGACAAGACGGTCATCTTCGGCTAGGCCGGACGCGCGCCGCGTGTCGGCGAAAAGCGGTTTCCGGACGGGGGCGCCTGCGGGCGCCCCCTTGCGTTTCCCTGCTTGGGGTGGGTTCCCGGAGTCGTTTTGGGGCAGAGATGGGACTGTCGTGACCCGTTCCGACCAGCAAACACTACTCTTTGTGCCTTGTCGGCTACCGTGTGTATGTATATGGTGTGATCAGTTCGACATCCTTCCGGCCATGACACGGGCTCGGGTTTCGGTCCGGCTCCCTGGGGGGCACACCCGCGGGGAAGGTACGGGGAGGCACGTCGACGCGCCGTCGACAGGGGCGGTGCGGACCGGGCCGGAGGCGGCGGGGAACGGGGCCGACGGGCACGGCGGAGGGACCCGGGGAGGGGCCGAGGGACCCGCGGGGGCGCGGGCGGCGGCCCGGCCGCTCCGGGCGCCGAAACCGCCCGTGCGGCCCGCACACTGCGTAGGGGGACCTAGTGACGGACATGAAGACCGAGACCAAGGTGCCGGGAGCCCGTGAGTCGGGCCGGACCAACCGGGGGGACTCCTCGCGCGAGGAGGGCGGGCACACCCACATCGCGGACGGCGTGGTCGCCAAGATCGCCGGAATGGCCGCGCGCGAGATCGGCGGCGTCCACGCCATGGGCGGCGGGACCGCGCGTGCCGTCGGCGCCGTCAGGAACGCCGTGACCCGGGGGAGCGACAGCGGGTCGGTCTCACGGGGCGTCGCGGTCGAGGTGGGCGAGCGCCAGGCCGCCGTCGACATCGACCTGGTCGTCGAGTACGGCATCGCCATCCAGGACCTGGCCGCGGCCGTGCGCCGCAACGTCACCTCGGCGGTGGAGCGCATGACCGGGCTGGAGGTCACCGAGATCAACATCAAGGTGGACGACATCCACCTGCCCGACGACGACAGCGAGGACGAGGGCGAGTCCACGCCCCGGGTCCAGTGATGGCGGACGCGGACGAGGACGCGGGCGAACTGGCCCGGCGCCTGGCGGGGGAGGCCGAGCGCTTCCCGGACGTGGTGGAACTGTCCTCGGGGAGCTTCGGCACGCTGACCACGCCCGTCCCCGGAGGACGGGTCCACGGGGTGGCGGTACGCGCCGACAGCGTCGAGGTCGGCATCGTGGTCCGTTTCGGACGGCCGCTGCCGGAGATCTCCGCGGAGCTGCGCCGGGACCTGGGCCCGATCGCGGGGGGCCGTACCGTCCACGTCTGCGTGGAGGACGTGGTCGCGGGGCTGGAGGGCGGCGCCCGGACGGGCGGTTGAGCAGGCAGCATCGGGTGCTGGACAAGAGGGGGAAGCCATGTGGCCCATCGTCGGACTGTCCTACGGGACGGTACTGGGTCTGGCCGCCGCGTTCGGCGGGTTCACGGCCTTCGCGCTGGTCCTGATCCTGGGGCTCGCGGGGTTCGTCGCCGGTCGGGCGATGGAGGGCGAGATCGACCTCACCGCGGTGTTCTCGCGGCGCTCCGCCTGAGACACGAGGGAGCGGACGTGGCCGGAGTAAGGACCAGCACGGTTCCCCGACAGAGGGAGAGCCCGGGCGGCGACCCCGCCTGGGCGCGGCCGGGGAGCGGGGGAGGCCGTGACCCCGGCGGCCGCACCGTCATCGGGCACGGTGTGGTCGAGAAGGCGGCCGCGCGGGCGGTCCGCGAGGTCCCCGGCGCCCTCCCGGTCCGGTCGCGCACGGCGCGGGCCCGGGTGAGCGGCGAGGTCGTGCTGCTCAGGCTGAGGATCGGTGTCCACTACCCGCACTCGGTGCGCGAGGTCGCCGCACGGGTGCGCGGGCACGTCGGGCAGCGGATCGAGCGGATCACCGGCAAGCGGGTCCATCACATCGACATCGAGATCGCGGAGTTGGTGCGCTGACATGACCACTGTGGAAGAGGTGCTCGGGCGCCCGGACCAGGGCGTCGACCGCCGGGCCAGGCGGGTGGCCGTCCACACGTTCCGTCCGCGGCGGTCCTGGCCCGCGGTGATCACGGGCCTGGCGATCCTGCTCGTGGCCGTCGTGGCCGCCGCCGAGGTGATCTCGGCCCTGGCCGGGAGCCCGCTGCGGCTGATCCCGGTCGGCGCGGCCAGCGGGTACGCGGCGACCACGACCTGGTCGATGCCGTCGGTGCAGATCGCCTCGGCGGTCCTGGCGCTGATCGGACTGGCCCTGATCGTGGTCGCCCTGACCCCCGGCCGGGGGCGCTGGACGGCCCTGCGCACCGACGACCCCGCCCTGGTCGTGGGGCTGACCCGGCCCGCGCTGCGCCGGGCGGTGGCCGCCGCGGCCGAGGACGTCAGCGGCGTCGACGGCGTGCACGTGACGATGCGCGGCAACAGGATCCGGGTGCACGCTCGCACCGGGATGCGTGAGTCGGCGGGACTGCCGGCCGAGGTGACCGCGGCCGTGGAGCGGCGGTTGGAGGAGCTGGCACCGCTGCGCAGCATGCGGATCGCCACCCACGTGCGGTACGCGGAGGGTTGACCATGGCTGGTGACAGGGCGCGCAGGTCGGCGCGGGGGAACCGGTGGGGGCTGGCGGTGGTGGGCACGGTGCTGCTCGGCGCCGGTCTGGCGTCGCTGGCCGCGGGACGCGGCCTGTTCGGCGGGGGAGTGGCCGACAGCGCCCTGCTCGGCCCCGAGGTCAGGGAGGTGCTCGGCCAGCAGTGGGTGCCCTACGCGGTGGTCGCGGTGGCCCTGGTCGCCGGTTTCCTGGCGCTGCGCTGGCTGGTGGTCCAGGGGCTCAACGACACGGTGGGACGCCTGGTCCTGGAACGCGGGCACCAGGGGCGGGTGGAGATGTCCGAGAGCGTGGCGCGCGGGGCCCTGGAGCAGGAGGTCGCCGACTACCCGGGTGTGCGCCGCGCCCGCGCGCGGCTGACCGAGTCCGCCGAGGCGCCGCACCTGCGGTTGGCGCTGACCCTGGACGAGGACGCGGACGTGGCCGGGGTGTGGCAGCGGGTGAGCTCGGAGGCGCTGGCGAACCTGCGGCGGTCGCTGGACCTGGAACAGGTGCCTGCGGTCGTGCGGATGTCGATGACGGCGCCGGCCAAGAACCCGCGGCGCAGCCTGGTCTGAGTCGTTGCCGCGGATTGTCGGCGCCCGCTGTTAGCTTCGCCACATGACTCGGATGACCTTCGTGAACCTGCCCGTCAAGAGCGTCGACGCCACCCGCGAGTTCTTCAGCGCGCTGGGCTTCGACTACGACGACGCCTTCTCCGACGACCGGGCGCTGTGCATGGTCGTCAGCGACGCATCGCGCGTCCTGTTCCTGGCCGAGCCCTTCTTCGCCGAGTTCACGCCCTCGGGGACGGCCGACACCTCCGCGGGGGCGGAGGTGATCACCTGCCTGAGCGCCGACAGCCGCGAGGAGGTCGACCGGATCGCGGAGGCCGCCGCCGTGGCCGGGGCGACCCACGCCAGGACCACCGAGCACACCGGCATGTACTCGCGCTCCTTCGCCGACCCCGACGGCCACCTGTGGGAGTTCCTGTACATGGACGCGACCGCCACCATCTCCTGAGCGGCGGTGGGCGCTGGCCCCGGGCCCGCGCCCACCGGCCGCGTCACGGTCAGTCCGCGGCGTCGCGCTCGTGGCGGACCCTGCCGTCGCGCAGCACGGTGCGCACGCTCGTCTCGGGGGAGGCCAGGACCGCGATGTCGGCGAGCGGGTCGCCGTCGACCACCACGAGGTCGGCCCGCGCCCCGTCGCGCAGGGTGCCGACGGTCCCCTCCAGCCCCAGGAGCCGGGCGGCGTTGACGGTGGCGGCGCGCAGCACGTCCGCGGCGGGCTGGACCCGGGCGCGGATGACGAACTCCTGGCTCTGGCGGTCCTGCATGCCGCCGAGCAGGTCGCTGCCGAAGACCAGGTTCACCCCGGCCTCGTGGGCCATGCGCAGGGCGTCCAGCCCCCGGCTGAGCACGGTGTCCACCTTGGCCTGGCTGGCCGGGGGCAGCCCGTTGGCGGCTCCCTGGCGGGAGAGCTCCTGGTAGGTGACGAGGGTCGGCACCAGGTAGGCGTCGTGCTCCAGGAACAGCTCGATGCTGCTCTCGTCGATGAGGTTGCCGTGCTCGATGCAGCGCACGCCGAGCCGGAGCCCGCGGTTGACGGCGCGGGCCGTGTAGGCGTGGCCGGTGACGTAGCGGTTGGCCGCCTCGGCCTCCTCCACCACGGCCCGGATCTCGTCCTCGGAGGACTGGGTGGAGTCGATGCGGTCGGTGGGGGAGGCCACGCCGCCCGAGAGCATGATCTTGAGGTGGTGGGCTCCGGTGCGCAGCTGCTCGCGGGCGGCGCGGCGGAACTCCACGGGCCCGTCGCAGACGATGCCCGCCCCGGGGCAGCAGGCGTGGGTGTCGTTGCCCTGGCGGCCCGGGGAGCGGAAGTCGCCGTGGCCGCCGGTCTGCGACAGCGCCTTGCCGCCGAACATGAGCCGGGGGCCGTCGACGAGCCCCTCCTCGACCGCCCTGGCCAGCCCCCAGTCGCCCCCGGCGACGTCGCGGACGGTGGTGAAGCCGCGCCTGAGCATGGCGCCCAGGGAGCGGCCCGCGTAGCTGGCGACGTAGGAGGGGGACTCGTCCATCGCGGCGCCGAGGTCGGCGCTGAAGGCGGTCGGGTGCACGTGGGCGTCGATCAGGCCCGGCATGAGGGTGGCCCCCGCCAGGTCCACGGTCCGCACGTCCGGGCCCACCTCGGGCGGGGCGCCCCGGCCGCTGCCCGCGATGAGGCCGTCCCGCACCAGGAGCCAGGAGCCGGGGGTCCGCGTCCCCGCCTCGGGGTCGAGCAGCCCGGCGCCCGTGAAGAGGATGTGCGGTTCTGGCTGGCGGGTCATGGATACCTCCGTCGGAGTTCGCGTTACTGCAATATATGTTGCATCACGGGGAGGGGGCCACCCCGCGGGGGTGGTATCGCTTGGGGGTGCGGCGCGGTCCGGGGCGCCGGGACGGAGGGGTGATGGCGGACTGGATCGGGGCCGCGCTCGGCGGCGGAAGCCTGGGGCGCGCGGCCGAGCGCGTGGTCAGGGTGCTGCGGGACGAGCCGAGGTTCGCCTCCTACGCGAGCACCGCCGAGCTCGCCGAACGGGCCGGGGTCAACGTCGCCACGGTCGTGCGGGCCGCGCAGGCCCTCGGGTTCACCGGCTGGCCGGCCCTGCGCGTGGAGCTGCGCTCGCGCTACCTGGCCTCGCTCAGCGCCGGGGAGGTCCTGGCCGAGCACGCCGGGGCCGACGCCGACCCCGTGCGCGAGGCCTTCCGCGCCGACCGCGAGGGGTTGCGGGACCTGGAGCGGACCCTGGACCCCGCCCGGGTGCGCGCCCTGGCGGAGGCGGTCCACCGGGCGCGCCTGACTCGGGTGGTGGGCTCGGGGACCTTCGCGGCGCCGGGCGTGCAGCTCGCGCACGCCGCGGGGATCATGGGCTACGACGTGGAGCGCCTGGACCTGGGGGGAACCGGCCTGATCACCGCACTGGCGCGGATGGGTCCGGACGACCTGCTGCTGGCGTGCGACCTGTGGCGGCTGCCCGTCGCGCTGCGGTCGGCGGCGCGGGTGGCCCGCGAACGGTCGGTGCCGGTCGCGGTGATCACCGACCGCAGGGACTCCCCGCTGGTGGAGGGGGCGGCGCACGTGCTCCTGGTGCCCAGCGAGGGCGTGGGCATGTTCCCCTCGCTCACCCCGGCGATGGCGGTCGTCCACGCGGTGCTGGCCGAACTGGCCCGGATCGGCGGGGACGCGGTGCTGGCGGCCGTGCGCGACACCGAGCGGCTCTGGGAGAGTTCGGAGCTCTTCTGAGCGACGCCGGGGGGAACGACCTGGGACGACGCGGTGACACCACTGTGACGTGATCAGGGTCACGTTGTATGCAATAAGTGTTGCACTTCACGTGTCGGGGCTGCTTACATGGCCCGATCGGACCGCCTTCCGGTGGCTGGTCCCACCCTGCTCACATCCCCTGCTCCCGAACCTCGCCGCGAAGGTGGCCCATGCAGACGACCCATCTCGTGATCCTCGCCGTGTACGTCCTGGCCATGGTCGGGATCGCCCTCTACTTCGTGCGCTCCGGCAGGCTGCGCGGCGGCGACGACTTCCTCTTCGCCGGGCGCAGCCTGCCCCGCCCGGTCATGATCGCCACCATGCTGGTCACCTGGGTCGGCTCGGGGACCATCATCGGCGGCGCCAACTTCGCCTACACCTACGGCCCGACGGCCGGCATGGTCTTCTTCGCGGGAACGCCGCTGGGCATCCTGGTCCTGCTCCTGGCGGCCCGCCGGATCCGCCGGGCGTCCCGGCACACCATCCCCGAGCTGCTGGAGGTGCGCTTCGGCATCGGTGTGCGCACCGTCGCCGCCGTGGTCACCACCATCGCCTTCCTGGGGCTGACCGCCTCGCAGTTCGTCGGCGGCGGATACGTCGTCAGCCTGGTCACGCCCCTGTCCGCCACCCAGGGGACGCTGTTCATCGCGGCCGCCGTGACACTGCTGACCGTCACCGGCGGCCTGTTCTCGGTCGCCTACACCGACTTCGTGTCGGCCATCGTCATCGTGCTCGGCCTGTTCGTGTCGCTGCCGCTGGTGTTCGCCGCGGTCGGCGGCCCCGGCGCCTACTGGGACGGCCTGCCCGAACAGGCGACCACCTTCACCGGCGGGCTGACCGCCCTCCAGCTCCTCGGCTACTTCCTCCCGCTCTTCCTGCTGCTGCTCGCCGACCAGAACATGTACCAGCGCCTGGCCGCGGCCAAGGACGAGCGCGAGGCGCGCTCCTCGACCGTCGGCATGCTCGTGGGCAGCTTCTTCGTCTTCGTGCCCGTCGTGCTGCTCGCCACCGCCGCCGCGGTCCTCATGCCCGGCATCGACGGCGACATGGCGGTCCTGAGCCTGGCCTCCGAGGGCTACCTCCCGGCGGTGCTGGGCGGCCTGATCCTGGCCGGTGCGGTCGCCTTCGTCATCACGACCGGCTCCTCGTACATGCTCTCCTGCGCCTCCAACGTCGCCTACGACCTGTACGCCCGCTTCGTCGGGGAGGGCGCGGACGAGCGCCGCAAGCTCGTGGTCCAGCGCCTGTCGGTCCTGGGCATCGCCCTCGCGGGCCTCGCGCTGAGCCTGTTCTTCCCGACCGTGCTGGAGCTGCAGATGTACTCCTACACGGTCTACGGCGCCGCGATCACCCCGGTGGTCCTGTCGGTGCTGTTCTGGAAGCGCGCGACCACGGCGGGCGCCGTCGCGGCCCTGGTGGTCGGCGCCGCCACCACCATCGGGTGGCAGGTCGCCGGCACCCCGGGCGGGCTCAACGCGGTCATCGTCGCCCTGCCCGCCGCACTGGTCGCACTCGTCGCGTTCAGCCTGCTCACCAGGGCCCCCGACCCGGAGCGGGTGGCCGCGGCCGAGGCGCCCGCACCCACCGCAACCGAGGCCTGACACACACGCGGGGGCCGCGCCCGACCGGGCGCGGCCCCCGTCTGTCCTCCCGTACCGGGGGAACGGACTGCCAGCTCAGGGTTTCGGTGGAAGAGGAGCCTCCTCTCCCGGAGCCGGAACCTGGCCGGAGAACAGCATGGGCGCGAGAGCCTCGCGCAGCTCGTTCGTGGTGCGGCTGATCTCGGCGTGCAGGCGGGCCTTGTCGTCCAGGGCGTGGAGCGCCGCCCCTATGGCGCGTTGGACGGACAGGGGCGGCAGGGCGGTCGGAAGCGAGCGCAGGGTGCGCTGCGTGATGGACCTGACGGTGCTCCCGGAGGCGTGTCTGTCGATCCATCTCCGGACCGGGGACAGGTCCAGGTAGTGCACCAGGTAGACCGGATCGATCTCCGGCGAGGGGCGCAGCCGCACTAGCTGCGTGCTGTAGAGCCAGCCCTGCTGCTCGGGTGCGACGACGGCGAACCTGCCCAGGGTTCCCGTCCTCGTGCCGACGACGTCCCCGGGTTCGAGCAGGTAGCGCTTCAGGCGCGCGGCGACCGCATCGGCTACGCGCACTGTTTCGGTCCCGTCGACACGCCGGGTGGCGATATCCCTCGGTCGTACCAGAGGGGTTCCGTCGTCGCCGAAGCCCCGGGTGGGCGTGCCCGTGCCGGAGGGCCCCGCCCGGACCTCGCAGACCTCTCCCAGGGGTTGTTCGCGCCAGCCCGCCGGAAGGGGACCGGTCAGTGAATCCATCGGTGCACCTCCTGCAGCAGGCGGCGGGCGCTGTCATCGGTTGTGAGGGCTTGGGCTTCCAGATCGGTGAGTCGGCGGACGAGGTGACCGAACCGCTCGGCCGCCCGGTCCCCGGTGTCCTCGAAGGCGTGGCCCGCGGTGACGTAGGAGGGTGGGTGGAGGGAGTAGTCGCGGCTGCGTACCTCCTGGATTCCCGCGACGCGGCCCATGGCCGACTCCTCGGCCCCCAGGGGCTTCCGGCGCCTCCACGACCGATAGACCGCGTGGATGTCCTCGATGTCCTGGGAGAGCAGCGCCCGGCGGGTTCGGGAGACCATCGAGCCCACGTCACTGGCGTCGATGAACAGCATCTCGGAACAGTGGCCCGTCGGGCTGCGCAGCAGCCAGAGGCTCACGGGGATGCTCGTGTTCGGGAAGAGCTGGCCGGGAAACGCCACCACACCCTCCACCGCCCCGTCCTCGACCATGGCGGAGCGGATCGCTCGCTCAGCCTGGTGTTCGGAGAAGGCGGCGTTGGTCGGCATCAGGACACCGGCTCTGCCGTTCGGGGCGAGCATCGCCACGACGTGCTGGAGCCAGGCGAAGTTCGCGTTCGACTCCGGAGGGTGGCCGTAGCGGAAGCGGCGGTCGCTCTGGCGGGCGGAGGCGGCCGGTGCCCTCTGGTTGAACGGTGGGTTGGTGATGATGAGGTCGGCCGGGGAGAGGTCCGGCGACACCCCGGGTTCGACGGCCTCTTCCAGAAGGTCGGCTGCCACATCGTGGATATCGAGGTTCGTTCTCGCGGTGTGTGTCTGGTCGGTGTTTCCCCCCGCACCGCTGAGCCGGTCGAGGAGGAGGGGCGACATGGCCCGCCGGTGCCGGTCGGCGGCCACCAGGAACTCCCCGGTTCGGCAGAACGGATCGTGGATGTGGGGATTGGTGTCGTCGGTGACGAGCAGTCCGACGATCGCCTCCACCAGGCTGCCGGGGGTGCGCACGATCCCCGCTCGCCTGTCCTCCTCCCAGGTCGAGAGCAGGAGGTCGAAGGCGATGACCAGATTCTTTGGGCCCTCGTCACCGGAGCTGAGAAGGGCGATCTCGGTGAGGGTCCGACCCAACCGCTCCTGGCCCAGCGCTTTCAGGACACGGAGCGACCCTGGTGAGACGGATGCGGTGACAACCTGCGGAAGCGCGCCGGAACCGTCTCGGAGCTCGACGTGGGCCCGCAGTTCCCGCCAGGCCTCCGTGCGCTGGACGCGCATGTACACGAGATCGAGGAGCACGCGGTAGCCGTCCGTGGAGAAGCCGTCGTCCCGGAGCCTGTTCAGGGCGCGCCTGACGAACTTCTCGACGGTTCCGGTGTCAGTGTTTCTGTCCGGGCGGACCGTGCCCCGGCCGCTGCCGTGGCTGGAGACCTCCTCCCGCGCGCTCGCGCGAACCCGGTCCGCATAGGTGGTACCGGCAGGCTCGTGCGGATGGCGGGCGTTGGAGGGCACAGTGCGCGAGGACAGCCAGTCGGTGACCTGGTCGAGGTCGAACAGCTCCCGTTCGGCGTCCGCCGGTTCGGGGAAGTCGGGTCCGCGCTTGCGCCAGTTGGTGACAGCTGGACGGCTGACCCCCGCGTACCGGGCGAGCTGCGCGCGTGACACCAGGGTCGGCCTGTCCTTGCTCACAGTGGCCTCCTCAGAAGCTCGGCGGGAGTTCGCCCCGGCACACCTGGTCCTTGACCAGGAGCACCTCGGGAACGCGGTCGAAGGGCTTGATGCCGGAGGCGGCCTCGGGGCTGACGTAGGAGAGCACGAGGTAGAGCTTGGCGTGGTCCGCCTCCAGATGGCGGTAGTGGATCGGCTCGTGGTGCATGATGCGGTTGCGCAGCAGTCGCAGGGAGTAGAGCTGGTCCTGGAGGGTGCGGCGCGGACCCCGGTAGCCGGGGAACGCCCGGTGGAGGGCGGGAACCCAGAGGTCACGGTCGTACCTGCGAGCGACCAGTGAGGACCAGAAACCCAGGGACAGTTCGGTGACGATGTCGTCCGGCGTGGCCGAACGGCGGCAGCGGGCCCGCGCTTGGCGGACGAGGCGCTGGCCCTCGTTGTCCAGCGGTGCCCCGTTCCACCAGTCCTCCTGCCCGAAGTGGGCGCTCAGGCAGTCGTGGAGGGAGTTGCGCAGAGCCAGTTCGAACGTGTGGAGCGGACCGTAGAAGGCCGCGGAGACCATGACGTTCCAGTGGTACAGATGCACGGCCCGAACCGCGTCACCCCCACTGTGCCGGAGGTAGGGCGCGAGGCGGGGAGAGGAGTAGGCGGAGACCATCCATGCCGGGATGCCGGTGCTCACGATGACCTTCGTTCTATCTCGGCTGGGGGCGCGAGAGGACGGGGGTGAGGACGTTTGGTATCGTTGCCCGCGTAAGCCCCGGGTCCGCCTCTGCTCAGCACGCCACCCGGGGCACGGCTTTTTCCGGGGTGGTGCTGCCCAGACCCCGACGACCGGCTCATCGCGCACGCGGCCGGGTACACCGTCTTTCGGGAACAACGGTACACACGGCGGCCGCGCCGTGCAAGCGCACTCCAGTGCGCGTTGTTGTTAACAGTCTTTGGGGCGGGCCCTCAGCACTCGATGACGTTGACGGCCAGGCCGCCGCGCGAGGTCTCCTTGTACTTGTCCATCATGTCGCGTCCGGTGTCGCGCATGGTCCGGATGACCTTGTCCAGGGACACGAAGTGGCTGCCGTCGCCGCGCAGCGCGATGCGCGCGGCGCTGATCGCCTTGACCGAGGCCAGCGCGTTGCGCTCGATGCACGGCACCTGCACCAGACCGCCGATGGGGTCGCAGGTCAGCCCCAGGTTGTGCTCCATGGCGATCTCGGCGGCGTTCTCCACCTGGGCGGGGGTGCCGCCCAGCACCTCGGCCAGCCCGGCGGCGGCCATCGAGGAGGCCGAGCCCACCTCGCCCTGGCAGCCCACCTCGGCGCCCGAGATCGACGCGTTCTGCTTGAACAGGAGGCCGATCGCCCCGGCGGTCAGCAGGAAGCGCACCACGCCCTCCTCGCCCGCGCCCGGGCTGAAGTGCATGTAGTAGTGCAGCACCGCCGGGACGATGCCCGCCGCCCCGTTGGTCGGCGCGGTCACCACCCGGCCGCCCGCGGCGTTCTCCTCGTTCACGGCCAGCGCGTAGAGCGTGATCCAGTCGCTGCCGCGCATGGGGTCGGAGTCCACGGCGGTCGGCGCCAGCAGGCCCGACTCGTCGCAGTTGCCGCCCAGCTGCCGGTACAGGCGGTGCGCCCGCCGGGGCACCTTCAGCCCGCCGGGCAGGCTGCCCTCGGCGGTCACGCCGCGGCGCACGCACTGGCGCATCGCCTCCCAGACGGTGAGCAGCTCGGAGCGGATCTCCTGCGGGGTGCGCCCGAACGCCTGCTCGTTGGCGAGCATCACCGCGCTGATCGACATCCCGGTGTCGGCGCAGATGCCCAGCAGCTCCTCGGCGCTGTCGAAGGGGTGGGGCAGCACGGTGTCGTCGGCCTTGATCCGGTCCGCGCCCGCCGCGCGCTCGTCCACGACGAACCCGCCGCCCACCGAGTAGTACACCTTCGCCGCCAGCTCGGCGCCGGAGGAGTCCAGCGCCACGAACCGCATGCCGTTGGGGTGGCCGGGCAGACTCTCCCTGCGGCGGAAGTCCACGTCCACGGCCGGGTCGAAGGCCACCGACGGTCCCTCGGGCCCGCCCAGGTCCAGGGTCCGCTCCTGGCGCACCCGCTCCACCAGGCCGGGTACCGCGTCCACGTCCACGTGCTCGGGGGTGTGCCCCATCAGGCCCAGGAGCACGGCCCTGTCACTGCCGTGCCCCTTGCCGGTGAGCGCCAGGGAGCCGTACAGCTCCGCCCGCACGCGGGCCACGCCCTCCAGCAGGCCCTCTTCGCGCAGTCCGGCCACGAACGTGCGCGCGGCCTTCATCGGCCCGACCGTGTGCGAGCTGGACGGTCCGATACCGATCTTGAACAGGTCGAACACGCTGATGGCCATGGCTGTCCTCCTCGTTGAGTACAGGGCCCGGGGCATGAGGTGCCGTGCGGGGCCGCCCGGCCCCGCACGGCGGGGCTCTACAGGTTCGGGTAGAGCGGGTACTTCGCGGTCAGCGACTGGACCCGGCCGCGCAGCGCGGCCTCGTCGAACTCCGGCTTGAGCGCCTCGGCGATGACGTCCGCGACCTCGGCGAAGTCCTCGTCGCCGAAACCGCGGGTGGCCAGCGCCGGGGTGCCGATCCGCAGGCCGGAGGTGACCATCGGCGGACGCGGGTCGTTGGGCACCGCGTTGCGGTTGACCGTGATCCCGATCGAGTGCAGGCGGTCCTCGGCCTCCTGGCCGTTGAGCCGGGAGTCGACCAGGTCCACCAGGACCAGGTGCACGTCCGTGCCGCCCGAGAGCACCTTCACGCCGACCTCGGCCGCGTCCGGCCGCGTCAGCCGCTCGGCGAGCAGCCTGGCGCCCGAGACCGTGCGGCGCTGGCGGTCGGCGAACTCCTCGCCCGCGGCGACCTTGAGGGCCACCGCCTTGGCCGCGATCACGTGCTCCAGCGGCCCGCCCTGCATGCCGGGGAACACCGCGGAGTTGATCTTCTTGCCCAGCTCCGCCCTGGACAGGATCATGCCGCCGCGCGGGCCGCCCAGGGTCTTGTGCGTGGTCGTGGTGACCACGTCGGCGTGCGGCACCGGGTTGGGGTGCAGCCCCGCCGCGACCAGGCCGGCGAAGTGCGCCATGTCCACCATCAGCAGCGCGCCGACCGAGTCGGCGATCTTGCGGAAGCGGGCGAAGTCCAGCTGGCGCGGGTAGGCCGACCAGCCGGCGACGATCATCTTGGGCTGGTGCTCCTGTGCGAGCGCCTCGACCTCGTCGTAGTCGACGGTGCCGTCCTCGTCGCGCACGTGGTAGGCCACGGCGTTGAGGATCTTGCCGGAGTAGTTGATCTTCATGCCGTGGGTCAGGTGGCCGCCGTGGGCCAGGTCCAGGCCCAGGATGGTGTCACCCGGCTTGAGCAGGGCGAAGTACACGGCCGTGTTGGCCTGCGCGCCCGAGTGCGGCTGCACGTTCGCGTGCTCGGCGCCGAACAGCGCCTTGGCGCGGTCGATGGCGAGCTGCTCGACGACGTCGACGTGCTCGCACCCGCCGTAGTAGCGGCGGCCCGGGTAGCCCTCCGCGTACTTGTTGGTCAGGACGGTGCCCTGTGCCTCGATCACCGCCTGGGGGGCGAAGTTCTCCGAGGCGATCATCTCCAGGGTGTCGCGCTGGCGGGCCAGCTCCGCGTCGACCGCGGCCGCCACCTCGGGGTCCAGTTCGCCCAGCGTCTTGTTGAGCGTGTTGTCAGTAGCCATCGGGGGCCTACTCCTCGCCTTCGGTCAGCTTGGTGTACTCCTCGGCGGAGAGAAGGTCGGAGGGCTCCTCGGAGATCCGGGCCCTGAACAGCCAACCGTCCTCGAAGGGCGAGGAGTTGATGGTCTCGGGCTCGTTCTCCAGGGTCGCGTTGACCTCGACGACCTCACCGCTCACCGGCGAGTAGACGTCGCTGACGGACTTGGTGGACTCCACCTCGCCGCACGGCTCGTCCGCGGACACCTCGCTGCCGACCTCGGGAACCTCGACGTAGACGATGTCGCCCAGGGACTCGGCGGCGAACGACGTGATCCCGACGGTGGCGATCCCGTCCTCGATCACGACCCACTCGTGTTTGGCGGTGTAACCCAGCTCCGTGGGAACGCTCACTTCAACTCTCCTTGGAGGTGTTCCATTTTCCTGCCGCGCGCCCGTACGGCTGCCCGGCCCGGCCTACGCCCGGTAGCGCCCCGCGCGTGCGGGTCCCCTGTACGGGGATCCCGCCGCACGGGGCGTGCGGGCCTTCGGGGTGTGAAGGCCCCTGCTCCTACGACTGCCGCTTGTAGAACGGCAGCTCGACCACGTCGACGTCCTCGCCCCGCCCGCGCACGTCCACGGTGAACGCGCCGGCCGAGGTGTCGAGGTCGCCGTCCACGTAGGCCATGGCGATGGGGCGGCCCAGGGTGGGGGAGGGCGCGCCGCTGGTGATGGTCCCGACGGCCGTGCCGTCGAGCAGGACCTCCTGGCCCTGGCGCAGCGGGCGGCGCCCGCGCGCGACGAGGCCGATGAGGCGGCGGGGACGGGAGGAGCGGGAGGCCTCCTCCAGGGCAGCACGGCCCACGAAGTCGCCCTTGTCGAACTTCACGACCCGGCCCAGGCCGGCGTCGAAGGGGGTGAGGTCGGCGGTCAGCTCCTGCCCGTACAGCGGCATCCCGGCCTCCATGCGCAGGGTGTCGCGTGCGGAGAGCCCGGCGGGGACGAGGCCGTGCCGCTCGCCCTCGGCCATGAGGGCCTCCCACACCCGGGGGGCCCTCTCCGCGGGGCTGACGAAGATCTCGAAGCCGTCCTCGCCGGTGTAGCCGGTGCGGGCGAGCAGGACGGGCTCACCGGCGACGGTGTGCTCGTACCCGGCGTAGTAGCGGATGCCGTCCAGGTCGGCGTCGGTCAGCGGGGCCAGGACGTCGACGGCGCGGGGCCCCTGGACGGCGATCAGCGCGTACTCGGCCGACTCGTCGCGGACCTCGACGTCGAAGCCCGCGGCCCGCTCGGCCAGGGCGGGGGCGACGACCGCGGTGTTGGCGGCGTTGGCCACGACGAGGTACTCGTCCTCGCGCAGCCGGTAGACGATGAGGTCGTCCAGGACACCGCCGTCCTCGGCGGTGATCATGGTGTACCGGGCGCGTCCCACCTTGACCTGGGACAGGTGCCCGACCAGAGCGTGGTCGAGGGCGTCGGCGGCCTGCGGGCCGGTCAGCCGGATCTCGCCCATGTGGGAGAGGTCGAAGAGGCCTGCGGCCTGGCGTACCGCCCGGTGCTCGGCGGTCTCGCTGCCGTAGCGCAGCGGCATGAGCCATCCGGCGAAGTCGACGAGGGTGGCGCCGGCCTTCTCGTGGATCTCGCGCAGCGCTGTCGCGCGCGGCGCGGACGTGGGCTCTGACATGGGCACTCCCGAGAGGATGGGCGTCGTGACGTGCGTGGCGTTGCCATCCTCCCCCTCTGTCATCTGTGCCTGAGAGCTTCGCCGCGCGCTCGGCGCGGCTTGCACCTTCGGCGAGGGACGGCTGTCCCTGCTTTCCAGAGTGGTCTCGCCCGTACGGTCCGCTGTGCCTGAGAGGTTGTCTTCGGGGAGGGATTGCTCCTTCGGCGACCCGCGCTGGATACGCGGGCACTCTCCCGTACGGGGTCAGCAACACGTTCAGCCTAGCAGCGGCCGTGAACGGCGCCCAAGGGCGCCCGGTGCGGCGCGGGCGCCCCCGCCGGAGCCCGTGAGCGGCCCCGTCGTGCGCCGTCCGGGCCCGCCCCGCCGCCGGTGCGCGTCGTCCGCGCCCGCCCCTCCGCGCCCTCGTGCGGCCCGCGACACTCCGGCGGCCTCCTCCCCGGGGCGGCGCAGCGGGATTAGCGTGTGCGGGAGTACCGACCGGGGGGGAAGACGGATGCGAACCGACACCGGGAGGACCGGCACCGGGAGGGCGGCGCGCGGCGCGCGCCCGCTCGCCGCCGGGTGCGTCCTGCTCCTGGCCGCGGGCACGGGGTGCGCCGGGGCCGCGGACGGACCGCGGGAGCCGGACGGGCCCGCCCGGAAGGGGGCGGAGGCCGGGGTCCCGCCCCCGGCGCGGGGCGACGTGGCCGCCGTCGAGCGCGAGGACCTGGAGGCGGTGTTCGCCGACGCCGGGGTCGAGGGCACCTTCGTGCTCTACGACGTGATGGAGCGGGAGGCGGCCGTGGTGGAGCCGAAGGAGGCCCGCGAGCGCACGGTCCCCGCGTCCACCTTCAAGCTCGCCAACACCCTGGTCGGACTCCAGACGGGCGCGGTCGGGGGCCTGGACGAGGTGGTGCCCTACGGGGGCGGGCCCCAGCCGGTCGACCGGTGGGAGCGGGACATGGCCCTGCGCGAGGCCTTCCCCGCCTCGAACCTCCCCGTCTACCAGGAGGTGGCACGCAGGGTCGGGCACGAGCGGATGGCGGCCTGGGTGGACCGGCTGGACTACGGCAACCGGTCGGTGGGCGAGGCGGACTCGCTGGACCGGTTCTGGTGGGAGGGGCCGCTGGAGATCTCCGCCATGGAGCAGACCGACTTCCTGGCGAGGCTGGCCCGTGCCGAGCTGCCCGTGGACGACGCGCACCAGGAGGCGGTGCGGGAGCTCGCCGCCCTGGAGGAGGGCGACGGCTACACCCTCCACGGCGAGAGCGGCTGGAGCCGGGAGGCCGGCCCCGCTCCGGGCTGGTGGGTCGGCTGGGTCGAGCGCGGCGACGAGCTGTTCACGTTCGCGCTGCGCATCGACACGGAGGAGGACGGGGACGCCGAACTGCGCGAATCCCTGGGGCGGGAGATGCTCGTGGAACTGGAGGTCCTGCCCGAGGAGGCGCGCACCGCCTGAGCCCGGCGTGGGTCCCGCGACGCGCGTCGGCCCGCCCCCGAGGGGAGCGGGCCGACCGTGTTGTCCGAGGGCTCGACCAGAGCCTGTTGTGGACGGGCCCCAGGTTGGTTCGGGCGCCCACGGGGTTCTGGGGGCGGCGGAGGCGGGTTTCCGTGGGAGGACTGCGCCGTAGGCGTCGTTCGAGGGTGGTGGGCGACGGGTGGGCACGAGCGAACCCGCCGCAGACACCGGGGGTTCCCGTGCTCCGGGCGCCCGGACACGGACCGAAGCGAAGCGAAGCGGAGGTCCCCGAAAACGCCGCCTAGGCCTTGCGGCGCTGGCGCACGGCCTCGGCCAGCTGGGACAGCACGTCGCCGGTGGTCTCCCAGCCCATGCACTTGTCGGTGATCGACTGGCCGTAGGTCAGGGCGGCGGGGTCGCCCAGCTTCTGGGCCCCCTCGACGATGAAGCTCTCCAGCATCACGCCGATGACGCCCCTCTGGCCCTCGGCGACCTGCGCGGCGATCGCGGCGGCCACACCCGGCTGGCGGGTGTGGTCCTTGCCGCTGTTGGCGTGGCTGGCGTCGATCATCAGGCGGCGGGGCAGTCCGGCGCCCTCGATGACGTCCAGGGCTGCGTTGACCGGCTCGGCGCCGAAGTTGGGGCCGCTGCGGCCGCCGCGCAGGATGACGTGGCAGTCCGGGTTGCCGTCGGTGACGACCACCGAGCCGGCACCGGCCGGGTCGATGCCGAAGAAGGTGTGCGAGGCGGCGGCGGCGCCGACCGCGTCCACGGCCACCTGGACGTCGCCGTCGGTGCCGTTCTTGAAGCCCACGGGCGTGCTCAGGCCGCTGCTCAGCTGGCGGTGCACCTGGCTCTCGGTGGTGCGCGCCCCGATCGCGCCCCAGGAGACGACGTCGGCGATGTACTGCGGGGTGATGGGGTCGAGGAACTCGGTTCCGGCGGGCAGCCCGAGCGAGTTGATGTCCAGCAGCAGCTTGCGCGCGGTGCGCAGGCCGCGGTGCACGTCGTAGGTGTCGTCCAGGCCGGGGTCGTTGATCAGGCCCTTCCACCCGACGGTGGTGCGCGGCTTCTCGAAGTACACGCGCATCACGACGCAGAGCTCGTCGCGCAGGGAGGGCACCAGCTCGGCCAGGCGGCGGGCGTAGTCCATGGCGGACTCGGGGTCGTGCACGGAGCAGGGGCCCACGACGACCAGCAGGCGGTCGTCGTCACCGTCCAGCACCCGCTTGACCTCGGCGCGGGACTCCTCGACCAGGGCGCTGCGCTCGGGGCCCAGCGGAAGCTCGGCCAGCAGGTCCCGGGGCGCGATGAGCGGCTTGTAACTGGCCACCCGTGTGTCGTTCGTGCTCGGCATGGTGTTCCCCTCGGGTCCCGTCTGTCGTGTTTTCCGCTGTCGCCACGAAAACCGTCTTATGAAAACAGTAGCGCGGGCGGCTCGGCGCGCTGTGGCCGCGTCGGTTGGCACGGTTCGCGTGACAGAAAACACCACGCCGGTTTCGGGCGCCGAAAAAGTGTCTCATTTGGTGAGACGGGATTTTCCCGGTTCCCGCGGCCATTTCCGCCGGGGACGGTCCCGGCGCCCGGCCGGTCACCGCCCCAGCTCCGGGAGGTCCTCCTCCCAGTACTCGCGCGGGTTGCGCGCACCGTCGGCGACCGTGCCGCGCTCGGCCTCGGCCTGACGCAGCTGCACGCGACGAATCTTACCGGAGACGGTCTTGGGCAGATCGCCGAACTCCAGGCGGCGCACCCTCTTGTACGGCGACAGGCGCTCGCGGGCGTGGGCCAGGATCGACCGCGCCGTCTCGGCGTCCGGGGCCACCCCCGCGGCCAGGGACACGTACGCCTTGGCCACCGCCAGCCGCAGCGGGTCGGGCGAGGGAACGACCGCGGCCTCGGCCACGTATTCGTGCTCGACCAGAACGCTTTCGAGTTCGAATGGTGAGATCCGGTAATCTGAGGCCTTGAACACATCGTCGGATCGGCCGATATAGGTAATGTAACCGTTCGAATCCCGGCTGGCGATGTCACCGGTGCGGTAGCGGTCCCCGCGGAACACCTCGCGGGTGAGGTCGGGGTTGTCGGCGTAGCCTTTCATCAGCCCCACCGGGTCCCCCGCCAGGTCCACGCAGACCTGACCGGTGTCGGAGGGCTCGTCGGTGGCCGGGTCCACCAGCACCACGTCGTAGCCCGGCAGCTCGCGCCCCATCGACCCCCGCACCACCTCCTGCCCGGGGCCGTTGCCCAGCAGCATGGTCGTTTCGGTCTGGCCGAACCCGTCGCGCACGGTCACGCCCCACGCCTCGCGCACGCGGTCCACGACCTCGGGGTTGAGCGGCTCCCCGGCGGCCACCGCCTCGCGCAG
Organism: Glycomyces fuscus; assembly: GCA_002529455.1. Lineage (GTDB taxonomy): Bacteria > Actinomycetota > Actinomycetes > Streptosporangiales > Streptosporangiaceae > Nocardiopsis > Nocardiopsis fusca. Next base: position 22,232 of record NYMS01000056.1, on the reverse strand, counting down.
CCCCAGGTCCCACGAGGCCGGGCCGGCCTGCGCCAGCATCCGCCACACCGTCGGCGGCGCGCACAGCGTGTCCACCCCGCAGCGCACGGCCGCGTCCAGCAGCCCCGCCGCGTCGAAGCGCTCCTGGTTGACGACCAGCACCGTCGCCTCGGCGTTCCAGGGGGCGAACACGCTCCCGTAGGCGTGCTTGGCCCACCCGGGCTCGGACACGTTGAGGTGGACGTCACCCGGCCGCACGCCCAGCCAGTACATGGTCGACAGGTGCCCCACCGGATACGAGTGCTGCGTGTGCACGACGAGCTTGGGCCGGGCGGCGGTGCCGGAGGTGAAGTACAGCAGCAGGGGGTCGTCGGGGTGGGTGGGGTGCGGGGGACGGAAGTCCAGACCGGCGTGCTCGGAGTCGGCGTAGTTCAGCCACCCCTCCATGTAGCCCGTGCAGATCCGCGTCCAGTGCCCCCGCAGCGAGGTGAACTTCTCGGTCTCGGCGGCCGAGCACACCACGTGCGCGATCTCGCCGCGCTCCAGCCGGTCCAGCAGGTCGCTCTCGGACAGGGAGGCGGGCGTCGGGCAGACCACGGCGCCGAGCTTGGTCGCGGCCAGCAGGGTCTCCCACAGTTCCACCTGGCTGCCCAGCATCAGCAGGATCCGGTCGCCCGGGTGCACGCCCTGGTTGTTCAGCCAGTTGGCCACCTGGCCGGAGCGCTCCGACATCTGCCGGTAGGTGTACCTGGCCTGGCCGCCGTCCTCCTCCACGATCCACAGCGCCGTCCGGTCCGGCCGCCGCTCCGCCACCTCGTCGAAGTGGTCCAGCGCCCAGTTGAACCGGTCGGGCCGGGGCCAGGTGAACTCCCGGCACGCCCTCGGCTGGTCCTCGCGCAGTTCCAGGAGCAGGTCCCGGGCGGCGCGGAACTCGGCCGCGCCCGCGGCTGCCGTCTCTCTCGACATCTGGCGACCTCCGGTTCAGGGACAGGGCGCCGACCGCACTGTCCGCCGGCCCCGCCCGGGCGGGGCGGTGCAACGGGTGTGCCCCGCTGGTCCTACCCGGGATGCGCGACCGTGACGCCTCACCAGCGGTGGAGGCCGGGCCGCCGCGGCGGGCGGGGCCCGTGGCGGTGCCGCGCCCCCGCAAGGGCGGTGCCCGCCGCGGCGGCCCGGGCCCGTGCGCCCGGGTGCCCGGGTGCGCGGGCGCGGACCCGGCGGCCGGACGGCCGTCGCCGGAACGGCCCGCGCCCGGTCCCGCCGACCGTCTCCCGCCCGGCCCCGCCGAGCGTTCCGCGCCCCCTCACGAGGGGTCCGCTGGCTCTAGGATGTGTGGACATGGAGGAACTTCGCGGACACCACGGAACCTGGCGGATCGACGACGAGACGATCCGTATCCGCTTCGGCTCCGGCCGCAAGGTGCCCGCCCTGTTCCGGTCGCTGGGCAGCTGCTCGGTTCCGATGGCGGCCGTCCGCGAGGTCGACTTCGACCGGGGCAGCCGCAAGCACGGGTGGCGGCTCCGGCTGAGGCTGGTGGAGGGTGCCGACCCCTACACGCTCCTGGGCCTCCCCGGCCGGGACGCGCTCACCCCCCTGCTGCTCACCGGCCCGCACGAGAGCGAACTCCTCGCCGAGTACTACTCCGAGCAGGTCGCGGCCTCGGCCCGCCTCGCCCGCGAGACCCTCTCCGATCCGGTCGACGCGCGCGAGGTGGTCAGGGGCCTGGCGGCCCGGCCCCCGCTCCAGGTCCGCACGGCCGAGGGGTCGGCCGCCTTCGACGGCACCCGCGTGCGCCTCCAGTGGGACGGCTGGCTGGCCAGCACGGCCAAGCAGAAGGAGAAGTCCCGCGACTACCAGCTCTCCGAGATCGAGACCGCCCACTGGTACCCGCCGGTCGACGTCACCGAGGGCTATCTGCGCATCGTGCTGCGCGGGGTGACCATCCCCGAGGCCACGGCGCTGGACAACGACTTCTTCACGCTCGCCTCGCACGGGACCAGGGGCAGCGAGGAGACCCTGCTGATGGCCGTCACCATCAACGCCCACGTCGCGGCGGGGGAGGCCCCGGACAGACCCGCGGCGATCACCGGCGCGGCGGCCGACGACGGCGAGGCGGTCTTCGCCAAGATCCGCGAACTCGGCCGGCTGCACGCCGAGGGTCTGCTCACCGACGAGGAGTTCAGCGCCAAGAAGGCCGAACTCCTCGACCGGCTCTGACCGGCCGGCCTCCACCGGGTGCCCGCACGGCGCCTTCGGCCGCGGCGCCCGCCTCCGCCGGGGACCCCCGGGGAGGAACCACGTCCACGAAAGGGCTCACGCTTTGCGTACCTTGTACCCGCCCATCGAGCCGTACGACTCGGGGATGCTCGACGTCGGCGACGGACACCGCGTCTACTGGGAGCTGTGCGGCAACCCCGCGGGCAAGCCCGTGGTGTTCCTGCACGGCGGCCCCGGCGGCGGATGCGTGCCCGACCACCGCAGGCTCTTCGACCCGGAGCGGTACCGGATCCTGCTGTTCGACCAGCGCAACTGCGGCCGCTCCACCCCGCACGCCAGCCAGATGGACACCGACCTGTCCACCAACACCACCTGGACGCTGGTCCAGGACATGGAGCGGCTGCGCGAGATGATCGGCGCGGAGTCCTGGCAGGTCTTCGGCGGGTCCTGGGGCAGCTGCCTGGCGCTGGCCTACGCCCAGCGCCACCCCGAGCGCGTCAGCGAGCTCGTCGTGCGCGGCATCTTCACCCTGCGCGAGAGCGAGCTGCGCTGGTTCTACCAGGAGGGCGCCTCCCACCTCTTCCCGGACCTGTGGGAGTCCTACCTGGCACCCGTCCCCGAGGAGGAGCGCGGCGACCTCATCGCCGCCTACGCGCGCCGCCTGAACTCGCCGGACCGGGGGGAGCGCCTGGAGGCCGCGCGCTCGTGGAGCGTGTGGGAGGGGTCAACGGTCACCCTTCTGCCCAACCACGAGCTGCGCGAGCACCACGCGGACGAGGACTACGCGCTGGCCTTCGCGCGGATCGAGAACCACTACTTCGTCAACCGCGGATTCCTCACGCCGAACCAGCTCATCGACGGGGCGGAGGCGATCCGGCACATCCCCGGCGTGATCGTGCAGGGCCGCTACGACGTGTGCACCCCGGCCCGCACCGCCTACGACCTGCACAAGGCGTGGCCGGAGGCGGACTTCCACATCGTGGACGACGCCGGACACGCGTTCAGCGAGCCCGGCATCCTGGACCGCCTGATCGAGGCGACCGACCGCTTCGCGGAGTAACCGGGGAGGCGGGCGGCCCCGGTCCCGCGGGGCGCGGGCTGCGAGGACCGGCCGACCGGTCCCGCCGCGGGGGTTCCCGGCGCCGCGGACCGGAGGGGGCGCGGCGCCGGGGCGGGTCCGCCCCCGGGCGGGTCCGCCCCCGTGTCCGCGGGCGGACGCGGGGGCGGGGGAGAGCCCCCGACCCCGCCCCCGGGCGGACCCGGGGGAACGCCGCGGGAGCCGTGCCCCGGAGGGGACCGCGCGAGGCGTCCGCCGGGGGCGGGCGGAGGACGGCGGACGGTACCGCGGCGCGTAGGGGAGCACGGTCTAGTAGCCGGGCTCGCGGTAGCAGTCCATGTGGGCCTGGCCGCCGATCTCGAACAGGCCCAGCTCCTCCAGCTGCCGGCGCCCCTGGTGACGGGACAGGTTCCACGAGGCGAAGTCCAGGGCGTCGGGATCCTCGACCAGGTCCTGGAACCCGACCAGCGCGCAGTCGCGGTTGTCGGCCTCCAGCTCCATCAGTCCGGGGATCGCGTCGGCGGACAGGCCCCGCAGGTACCAGGTGTCGACCACCGCCGGGTCCAGGTCCTGCTGGCTCTCGGCGATGCGCAGGTCCGGGTTGCCGTAGGCGAACACGGCCAGGGCCACTCCGGTCAGGGCGGCGGTGACGCGGGGCAGCCAGGCCGCGGACCGGCCCAGGGTGTCGAGCGCACCCGCCACGAGAAGCAGGCCGAACACCCCCGCGCTCCACACGATCCACGCCTCGGCGCTGGCCCGCATCCGGGTCAGCCCGAAGGTGTCGATGTACAGCTGCAGGCGCATCATCGCCGAGGCGAGGATGACCAGGGTGAGGACGCACAGCGCCCCGAGGAGGGCGTTGCGCAGGACGCGGGTGGCGCCGGACGGCAGGACGCGCACGGCCCCCGCGATGACGCACAGGACCAGCAGACTGACCACGACCAGCTGGAAGAAGCCCTGGCGGGCGTACTCGGCGTAGGTGACCCCGGCGACGGACCGGACGTACTCGTCGCCCCCGAACATGGCGACGGCCTGCACCGCGAGGAACGCGGTGAACAGGACGACCAGGGCGCTGAGCGGGATCGTCCACACCCACACCGGCAGGGACGTCCCCCCGGAGGGGGCGGCCACGGGGCGGGGCGCGGGCCTCGGTGCGTGGCCGCGGCGGGCGGCCAGCACGGCGGAGCCGGTCAGGAGCACGGCCGCCGCCATGGCGAACAGGTCGCCGAACGGGTCGAGGACGGTGTTCTCCAGGAACAGGTCGCTGAACACCCGGCCCAGGTAGCTGCCGAACACCGGGTCGGCGAAGGCGAAGAGCACGCCGAAGACGAACAGCAGGCCGACCGTGACCACCGTGGTGACCAGGACCGGACCGACCAGGCGCCGGGACCGCGCGCCCTGGAGCGGCGCGGTCAGGAACCGCGGGGCGGAGGGCAGGTTGCGGAACAGGGCGAGCGAGCCGGTGACGACGCCCACCGCGCCCTGCCGGGAGGCGGGGTTGCGCGCGGCGAAGGCCATCGAGGCGAAGAGGAAGGACGCGGTCAGGGTCCAGACGAGCACCCAGCCCGCGTCACGGAACACGGCCGTGAACAGCAGGACGGCGGCGAGCACGCCGTAGACCGCCGACCAGGTGTGGGAGTAGCGGTCGGGTGTGGGCTCGGGCGCGGGTCCGGTCCCGGGTCCGGATGCGTGGACGGTGCCGTGGGCGGCGGGGTGGGAGGAGGGGTGGGGCAGGGGAGCGGCGGCCGCGTGCGACGGGGTCGCGGTGACGGCCGCGCGGTGGGGGTCGGACGCCGCAGGGGGCGGAGCGGTCCGGTGTTCGGTGGCTCCGGTGGTCACGTCGGCCCTGTCAGCCGCGCCAGCCCCGTCAGCCGCGCCAGTCCCGCCAGCTGCGGCGGCCGCGACCGGCGCGGTCGGCTCCGTGGCGGCGGCCCCTGTGGCCTCTGCGCTCCCGGACGTCTCCTCCGCCCGCGCGGGTGCGCTGGCCCCGGGAGCCCCGGGAGCCCCGGGAACCTCCTTCGCCTCCGCAGAGGAGGTGGGGACGGAACCCTCGTCGGTCTCTGGGGCACCCCCGCCCCCAGGGGTCACGCTTTCGGGCGCGCGTACTCCGCCGGTGTCGGCCTCGTGGGCCTCGTGGGCCTCCGCGGTCCCGGGTGTCCCTCCCGTTTCGGCCGGGGTGTTGGTCCCAGCGGCCTCACCGGTTCCTGCGGCCTCGGGGAACGCAGGAGCCCCCGGCGGCCAGTCGGCCCCGGACACCGCGTTCCCGGACGCCGGTTCCACGCCCTGGGCCCTCTCGCCGTCCACCCCGCTCCCGGGGACGGCGGGGCGCACCACCAGCGCGGCGAACGCGGTCAGGCCCGCGACCACGCCGGTGATGACCAGGCCGATCCCGGGCCGGTCGAACGTGGCCAGCAGCGCGGCCACCACACCCACGCCGAGCACGGCGAACGGCAGCCACGCCGGTGCCTGGGGCAGAGGCACCCGCGGTCGCTCCCGGTACCGGTGGGCGGGGTCGTGGTACGTCTGCTGGTACCACTGCGCGTAGGACAGGTGCGTGAACGGCGGGCCGTACTGCCGTGCCCCCCGGGGAGCCTCCGCCCGCCCGGGGAGCCCCGCCTGCCCCGGTGCACCGTACTGCCCCGGCGTGCCGTGCTGTCCCGGGAACCCCGCCTGTCCCGGCGTGCCGTACTGCCCCGGGAACCCCGCCTGTCCCGGTGGCCCGGGCTGGTGTGAGGGTCCCGGTTGCCACGGTCGCTCCGGTTGCCCCGAGAACCCCGGTCGCCCGGGAGGCCCCTGCCGCTCCGGCTGACCCGGTTGCCCCGCGTGCCCCACCGGTCCCGGTGGACCCGGCTGCGCGGGGGCTCCGGACGGCCCCGGCACGGGACCGGCCTCCACCGTCGACCGGTCCGCGGGGTTCCCGGCGGTCTCGTCCTCGCTCACCTCATGCCCCTTTCCCGACGGCGCCGGACTGCCCGGTGCCATCGGGAATGGGACAGTGAGCCCGCACCGACGGTTCACATAATGTCCGCTTTTAAGGCAAATGAGGAGTTTTGGGAGGCGTGCTGGAGGCCTCCGCGCCACCGGCGCCCCCGCTAGAGTCGGGGACACACGCCCCCTTCCGCGCGAGGAGTCAGCGACGATGCGAGTCGAGGTCGACTACGACCAGTGCGAGAGCAACGCCCTGTGCACGGCCGCCGCACCGGAGGTCTTCGAGGTCCGCGACGACGACTTCCTCTACCTGCTCACCGAGGAACCCGCCGCCGCGTCGCACGAACGCGTCCGCCAGGCCGAGCGCATGTGCCCCAAGAGGGCCATCACCGTGCGGGAGTGACCCCCGCCGCCGCCAGCGCCTCGTCCCACGTCGTCGGCTTCTCCAGCAGGCCCCGGTAGCGCATGGTCCTGGGCGTGGAGCGCAGCCCCAGCACACCGGTGAGCATTCCGCCCCGGCCGAGGAAGGCCACGAACTTTCGGTCCTCCGGGGAGCCGTGCACGAAGGCGACCTGATCGGCGGGCGCGCCCTGGCCCAGCAGCTGGACCTTCATCTTGTATTGGTCGGACCAGAAGTAGGGCACCGGAGTGAAGGGCGTGCGCCCGCTCCCGGCCAGCAGGTTGTGCGCCGCGGCCTCGCCCTGCTCGCCCGCGTTGGTCCAGTGCTCCAGGCGGATCCGCCCGCCGTAGCGCGGGTGCGGCCAGTTCGCCAGGTCGCCGACCGCGTACACGTCCGGCACCGAGGTCGCGGAGTACTCGTCGCACGCCACCGAACCGTCGGCCAGCAGCTCCACCCCGGACCCGCGCAGCCACTCGGTGTTCAGGTGCACGCCGATCCCGGCGACCACGAGGGAGGCCTCCACCGCCGAGCCGTCGGCGAGCCGGACCCGCTCCACCCGGCCCCGGCCCTCGAACCCGGCCACGCCCACACCCAGGCGCACGTCGACGCCGTTCTCCCGGTGCAGCTCCGTGAGGACCCCGCCGATCCGCGGGTCCACGACCCGCGTCAGCGGTGTGGGAGCCGCCTCCACCAGGGTCACGTCCATGCCCACCGCGCGGGCGCTGGCCGCGACCTCGGCACCGACGAAACCGGCCCCGACCACCACCAGGCGACCGCCGGAGTCGAACTCCGACCGCACCGCCTCGGCGTCGTCCAGGGTGCGCAGCACGTACACGCCCGCCAGGTCGGTGGCGGGACGGCGCGCCCGCGCGCCCGTGGCGACCACCAGGCCGTCGTAGCGCACCGTCCCGGCGGCGCCACCCGGACCGGACACGCTCACCTCGCGGGCGGCGGTGTCCAGCCCCACGGCCCGGACACCCGGACGGAAGTCCAGGTCCAGCGCGTCCACGGCCTCGTCCTCGCGCAGGCGCAGCGCCCGGTGGCCCACCAGCCAGCCCGGGCCGCCGCCCGCGGGGTCCATGCCCACCCCGGTCAGGGCCTCCTTGGACAGGGGCGGCCGCGAGTAGGGCCGGTGCGCCTCCTCGCCCAGGAGCGTCAGCCGCCCCTCGTACCCGCGTTCGCGCAGCGCCTCGGCCGTGTGCAGCCCGGCCATCCCCGCGCCGACGATGACGACGTGGTTGAGGGTGTCCCGCACGGTGGTGTCCCTTCCGGTGGTGGTCCCCTGAGACGGGGCTCGTCAGAGTGGGCGGACCTCGCCGACGGGGGCGCCACCTCCGTGGACGTCGACGCGCAACCGGTCCTGGACGGGGGAGACGTCCACACCGAGGGTCCGCAGTGCGTCGAGTGCGACCAGAGTACGCGCCCGCTGCTCGGCGTCCCCGTCGCTGATCTTGACGGCGACGGTCTCGCCGGTGGCGGCGCTGAGCACCAGGACCCCGTCCGCGCCGAGCTTGGACACCAGGCCGGGCATCCGCGTCATGAGGTCGGTGTCGGTCTGGCCGGTGCCCGCCACGTACAGCGGGTGGGCGCTCATCGCGTCGACGACGGCCCGCTCCGGGCCGCCCTCGGGGGCGGTGCGCATGCGCCACAGGCCGCGGGCCAGACCGGCGAGGGAGACCGCCATCTGGGGCGCCCCGCAGCCGTCCACGGCGGTGTGCGCGACCGGTTCCCCGCACAGCTCCTCGATGGTCTCGCGGACCAGGACCTGGAAGGGGTGCCCGGCTTCGAGGTAGTCCCCGGTGCTCCAGCCGCGGGCGACGCAGGCGGCGAGCATGCCCGCGTGCTTGCCGGAGCAGTTCATCAGCACGCGCTCGGGCTCGCGTCCGGCGCGGACGAACGCGGTGCGCGCGTCCGCGCCGCCGGGGACGGCCGGGGGGCAGCCCAGGGCGTCGGCGGTGAGCCCGGCCGCGGCCAGGATGCGCTCGGTCTCGGCGGTGTGCACGTCCTCACCGGCGTGGCTGCCCGCGGCGATGGCCAGCGAGGCCCCCTCCAGGGGCGCTCCGGCACGCAGCATCGCCAGCGCCTGGAAGGGCTTGGCCGAGGAGCGGGGGAACATGGGCTGGTGCACGGGGCCGCGCGCGTAGGCGATCCTGCCGTCCGCGGCCAGTCCGACGACCGCGCCGTAGTGGACGCTCTCCAGCATTCCGGACCGGACGACCTCCGCCAGGGGGACGTACTCGGGCAGCGGGCTCTGGGGCATGCGGGCTTCTCCTCGCCGTTGAGGTCGGGTCAGGGTGCGCGTGGAGTGTCCGCCTGTGGGTGGACACGACTGAGAACGTTACATAACTCCCCTTTCTTCCGTTCGCTCCGCGGTCGCGGAACCGGCGCGGCCGGGGCCGTCGCCGGGGCCGCGCACCCGCTCGGGGCGCTCGGCGGCCCCCGGTGGCGGGGGCGGGCCCTTCCGGTGCACGGGGTCCGCTGTCGGACGCGGGGAGTAAGGTCGTTGCCGGTACACACCAGGAAGAACAGCCGTTCGGCACGGAGGACGAAGGAGTGGGGCACACGATGGGAACGCTGCGGATGGGCGCGCTGACCCGGCGCAGGGTCGGCATGCGGGCGGCGGACCTGGAGTACGCGGTGCTCGACATGGAGACCACCGGCCTCGAACCGCGCGAGGGCGCGCGCATCGTGGAGATCGCCGTGGTGCGCGTGCGCGGCGACGGCAAGCTCGTCGAGGAGTTCAGCACCCTGGTCGACCCGCGCGCGCCGGTGGGCGGCCGGGAGTTCCACGGCATCGGCGAGGGCGACACCGTGGGCGCCCCGACCGCGGCCCAGCTGGCGCCCAGACTCACCGAACTGCTCTCCGGAGCGGTCGTGGTCGGCCACAACCTCGACTTCGAACAGCGCTTCCTCGGCTCGGAGCTGGCGCCCGCCGGGCTGCCCACGGGCCAGGCCGGGCTGTGCACCCTGCGCGCGCTGCGCTCCCAGGTGGACCTGGAGCGGTACTCGCTGCCCAAGGCATCCCACCGGCTCAGCGGTGACTGGCCGACCGGGCAGCACACCGCGCTGGGCGACGCCCGGGCCTGCGCCAAGCTGCTCGTGGAGATGCTCGCCAACGCCCCCGGTGAGCTGCGCTACAGCGGTCCCGCGCCCAAGCGGTTCACGGTGCCGGACCCGGCCCCCGGCCGGGGCGGCGCGGGAGAGCCCGTCCGCTGGAAGCCGCGCACGTCGTCGGTGCCCGGCGGGCTCCCGCCGCTGAGCCCCTGGCAGGCGCGGTGGCGGCCCCGCGAGCTGGACCCGCTGCTGTGCGGCGGGGCCTTCGGCGCCACGGACCGCGCCATCGCGGAGATGGCCGCGCACCGCGACACCCGCTTCCGCGAGAGGCTGGCCGCGGCCGCCGCGGTGACGGGCGGGATCGCGGCCACGGCCGCGGGCGGCCTGCTGCTGCGCATGGCCGGCGACGGAAGCCTGCGCGACCTCGCCGACACGGCCGTGCGTGGCGGCGGCTCCCCGGCGCGGCGGCTCGGACGCATCGGCCGGTCCGCGCTCGGGGACCGGCCGGGGTTCACAGACCGGACAGCGTGAGGAAGAACGCCACGATCAGGGCACTGCCGCCAAGCGTGGTGAGCAGCGCCTTGCCCGGTTCGGTGAGCCGGGCGGACGCCAGCCGCACGCGGGGGCGGACCATCGCCGGGCTCTGCGCGGTGGCCACGGAGCCGCCGCGGCCGGGGCGGGGCGCCGGGATCCGTCCGGGGACGTAGTGGGGGACCTTGTTGAACATGGCGACCGCCACCAGGGCGGCGCCGAGGAGGATCAGCACGAGGGACACGTCGGAGAGGCCTCACACTCGGTCGAAGGGGCGCCCGCCCGCAGGGGCGGGCGGGGTCACCGATTCTGACCGATGTCGCCGTACCGTTGCGACTTGATATCGCCTCGCCAACGTTGTGGCGCAGATTATGGGCCAGCCCTTATAACTGCTTGCTTATGTATCGCTACCGCTGGTGTTCTTCGCGGCGGATTGCGGAAGAACGGTGTCCACGGTTTCGGTCGCCACGCCGAGGGCGCGGAGTACGAACCGGGTGACCAGGGCGTGGGTCTCGTCGAGGTCGATCTCGCCGCTGACCAGGGGCAGGCGCTGGGAGCCGACCATCGACAGGGTCAGCCGGGCGATGGGCTCGGCGGGCAGGGGGTCGAACTCGCCCGCGGCGGTGCCCTCCTCCAGGATCTCGGTCAGCAGCCGCTGCATGGGCGCCACGTGGGCGGCGAGCGCCTGGTAGGCGTCCGGGCCGAGGCTGGCCCCGAGCTCGGCGGCGGGCGGGTGCGGATGCGCCATGATGCCCTCCAGCTGGAGGCGGACGAAGGCCGAGAGCCTCCGCGCGGCCGAGACGCCCGAGGGCAGTTCGCGCCTGTACCGCTCGACGAACGCGCTGTTGACCTGCTCGGTGAAGGCCAGGAGCAGCGCGGGCTTGTCGGGGAAGTAGTTGTACAGGGCGGTGCGGGTGATCCCCGCGGAGTTGGCCACGTCGGTCATGGAGATGCGGTCGATCCCCTGGGTCCGGATCAGCTCGTCGACGGCGTCCATGATGCGGTCCCGCGTGCGGGCGCGGTGGGCGGCGATGGTCGGAGCCGTGATCTTGGGCATCCTCCTATGGTGTCACGCCCGGGGTCGGGGCGGGGCGGTGTGCGGCAGTCGCGCTGGGCGGCGGCGAGGGGCGGGGCGGGCCGGGCGGGGGCACGCTGAGGCGGACGGGCCCCGGGGACCCCCCGATTCCAGGAAACCGCGCCGGACCCGTGCGGCGCCAGTGCCTCCGCGCGCCTGTGGACGGACCTCCGGCGGATCCGGGCCGTCCCCGGAGCCGACGGCCGTCCCCGGAGCCTCAGGCGGCGTCGGCGTCGGCGTCCCGTTCGGCCCCGGCCTCCGGCGCGGCCTCGGGCACGTACATCCGGCCCAGGTCGGCGAACACCTCGGTGTTGAACTGGTAGGCCAGCCGGGTCTCGGCCACCAGCCGGGCGGCGGCGGCCCCGTCCAGGTCCAGGGAGTCGAGCCGTTCCCGGTACCCGGCGCGGAAGCGGGGCAGGCTGCCCAGCCCGTCGAAGACGTAGAAGGAGACGCCGGCCGCGTCGGTCAGGCCGTAGGCCCTGGCGGCCACGCGGCGGATGAACTGGCCGCCGGACACGTCGCCCATGTAGCGGGTGTAGTGGTGCGCGACGAACCCCTCGGGGTGGCCGGCCATCTGCTCGATGCGCGCAGCGTAGGTGCGGGTGGCGGGGGTGGGGGCGATCCTCCCGCGCCAGTCGGCTCCGAGCAGGTGCTCCAGGTCGCGGACCAGCGCGGGCACCCGCTCCAGCTCCGGATGGCGGAACCTCCCGGCGACGGGGTCCTCCGCCAGCTGGCGGCCGACCTCCTCCAGCGCGGCGTAGGCGAAGTAGTGCTGGGCGACCATGCCGGTGTACCCGGCCAGGGAGAGCGTGCCGTCCATGAGGGCCCGGGTGAACCCGTGGTCCTCGGCGGCCTGGTGGTCGCTCCGGGTCGCCGCGCGGAGCCGTTCGGAGAACGCCTCGGGCGCACCGGCGCCGGTCGTCGCGGGAACCTCGGCCGTCGTGCTCATCGGTGCCCTCCGCCTTCCGTCCGGCATCTTTATGACATCATGTCATTTAGTCGGAGGCCGCTGTCAAGAGGGATATGACACCGTGTCATGAAAATCCGCTCCCGGACCCCGGCCGTTCCCCTCGCCTCCTCGCCCTCCCCGCTCCGGCCGCCCCGTGCGCTCCGTTCGCCTGGGCCCGTGTGTCCGCTGCGGTCGTCTCGGCCGCCCCGTCCCGCCGTCGCCGTCGGCGCGCTGACGCCCTGGCGCCGTCTCCGCCGTCCCCGTCGTCGGCGGGCCGCGGGGCCGTCGGCGGTCCACCCCGCGGTCACCCCCGCGCCCGGGCGGTTCCCCGTGGGTCCTGAATCCCGTTCGGCGGGGTCTCGGGTACGCTCGAAGGGATCCCGGAAGTGTCCCCCGTCACATCCTGCATGTGCTTGTGCATGGGCATATGCCCGTTCCGACCACAGATCGGGGGAAGTGTCAGCGCCTTCTCCACCGCGGGCCAACGGGCCCTCACCCAGGGAGAACGGGACTGTGATCCCGGTCTCCGACGTTGGATGTGTCTCGTCACGGCCGCTGGTCAACAGGTCGCCGGGGCGATTATCGTTTGGGTGGCGTGCGGTCCGGACCGCCGGGAGAACCCGGGGCGCTTCCCGAGCTCACACGGCGCGACACGGCACCCACGAACCGGCAGACCAAGGGCGATGAGTGGATACCAGGAGAACAGGGCACGATCCCGTGACGGTGATCGGCGGGGAGGCGGCACGGGCCGCCTCCGCCAACGACGCTGCCTCGCACGACGGGGCCTTCCTGGGCGACGACACCGTCCTGAACGATCGGGTGGAGGCTGCTGTCGAACCGGTTGACGTCCTGCTGATAGAAGACGACCCCGGGGACGCCTTCCTCGCCGAGGAGCTGCTCGACGAGACGGCCCTGCCCACACGCATCACCTGGGTCCCCACCCTCGCCGAAGCGCGCCAGCACCTCCAGGACTTCCGGGGCTGCGTGCTGCTCGACCTCAACCTCCCCGACGCCCACGGGCTGGACCTGCTCCGCGAGGTCCTGGAGGGCGCGCCCGCCGCCGCCGTCGTCGTCCTCACCGGACTCGACGACGAGCACGAGGGCGTCGCCGCCGTGGCCGCCGGAGCCCAGGACTACCTCGTCAAGGGCCAGGTCGACGGCTCGCTGCTCGGCCGCAGCCTGCGCTACTCCCTGGAACGGCGCCGCGCCGACGAGAACGCCCGCCAGCTGCGCGAGGCCCGCATGAGCGCCCGCGAGAACATGCGCCTCGAACGCGGACTCCTGCCCCAGGTCCTCCTCCAGCGCTCGCCCCTGGAACACCTCGCCTACTACCGCCCCGGCCGCAAGCGCGCCCTGGTCGGCGGGGACTTCTACGACGCGGTCGAGAAGGACGGCACCACCCACGTCATCATCGGCGACGTCAGCGGACACGGCCCCGACGAGGCCGCGCTCGGCGTCAGCCTGCGCATCGCCTGGCGCGCCCTCATCATGGGCGGCGTCGACGAGGACAGGGTGCTGCCCAACCTGGAGGACATCCTGGTCACCGAGCGGGCCCAGGAGGAGATGTACGCCACGCTGTGCATGGCCAGCCTGGACACCGGCGACGACCGGGTCAGGCTCCGCGTCCTGGGCCACCCGCCGCCCATGGTCCTGCGCGACGGCACCGTCGAGGAGACCCCGGTCACCCCGCAGCCGCCCCTGGGCGTGTTCCCGGTCGAGCAGACCGACACCGACACGGTCGTGCTCCCCTTCGGGGCGACCATGCTCTTCTACACCGACGGCCTCGTGGACGCCTACGACGGCGCCCCGCCCGCGCGCCTGGAGGTCGCGGGCCTGCGCCGGATGGTCTCCGGCGTGCTGGAACGGGGCACCTCCCTGGCCGGGCTGCCCGAGCGCCTGGTGGACGAGGCCGAGCGCAGCAACGGGGGACCGCTCCAGGACGACGTGGCGATGCTGCTCATCACCCACGGAGAGCCCGAGTGAGACCGACCGAGGAAGGGACGGCCATGGAGACCGAGGAGTCCGGGCCGACCCCGGACACCGGCGTGCGCGGCGGTGCCTCGATCGGCGGAACGCACTTCGTCAACGGCACGAACCGCGAGGGCAGGCGCTCGCCCCACCAGTCGTGGAGCCTGCGGCGGCGCGTCACGAGCCTGCTGGCCGTGGTCGCCGTCGTCCTGGTCGTGGCGGTGTCCGTCATCACCCTGGCGGCGTTCCAGGCCCGCGAGTCCCTGGCGCTCCAGGTCGACTCCCTGACCCCCGCCGTGAGCGCGGTCGAGCAGACGCACTCGGCCTACCTCACCCAGGACCACGCCCTGCGCGGCTACATCCTCACCCAGGACCGCGAGTTCCTCCAGCCCTACGTCGAGAGCCAGCTGACGCTGACGGAGAACCAGGCCGTCCTGGCCCAGCTGGCCGAGGACAACCCCGAGGTGGCCACCAACGTCGACGACCTGCTCAGCGCGGGCCGCGTGTGGACCGAGGAGTTCGCCGAACCCGCCCTGGAGCGGGTCAGCGGCGGCCAGGAGGTCACCCAGGAGGAGCTGCGGCGCGGCCGGGTCCTCTTCCTGGAGCTCAGCCGGATCAGCGACGCCACCACCAGCCAGCTGGAGGCGGAGATCAGGGAGGCCCGCGAGGGCCTGACCCTGGCCACCCAGCAGGTCGTGGCCCTGCTGGTCCTGGTCGGCCTGGTCGTGGTGTTCCTGTCGGTGTTCCTGTGGGTGATGCTCCAGCAGTGGGTGCTGCGCCCCCTGGAGGAGCTGGCCGGACACATGCGCCAGGTGTCGGAGGGCTACTACGCGCACCGGATCTCCCTGCACGGCCCGCCGGAGATCGTCCGGCTCGGCCAGGACGTGGACGCCATGCGCGAGCGCATCGTGCAGGACCTGGACGAGGTCGCCTCCGCGCGGCGCAAGCTCCAGGAGCAGTCCGTGCTCATGGAGAACCAGACCGAGGAGCTGCGCCGCTCCAACCTGGAGCTGGAGCAGTTCGCCTACGTCGCCTCCCACGACCTCCAGGAGCCGCTGCGCAAGGTGGCGAGCTTCTGCCAGCTGCTCCAGCGCCGCTACCACGGCCAGCTGGACGAGCGCGCCGACTCCTACATCGACTTCGCGGTCGAGGGGGCCAAGCGCATGCAGACCCTCATCAACGACCTGCTGGCCTTCTCCCGGGTGGGCCGGGTCAGGAACTTCGCGCCGGTCGCCCTCGACAACGCGCTGGACGACGCCCTGAGCAGCCTGTCCACCCGTCTGGAGGAGGCCGACGCCGAGGTCACCTGGGACCCGATGCCGACCGTGCAGGGAGACCGCACCCTGCTGACCCAGGTGTTCTTCAACCTCGTGGGCAACGCCGTGAAGTTCCGCGGCGAGGAGGACCCCCGGGTCCACCTCAGCGTCGAGCGGCGCGGGGACGAGTGGGTGTTCTGCTGCTCCGACAACGGGATCGGAATCGAACCGCAGTACGCGGAGCGCATCTTCGTGATCTTCCAGCGGTTGCATACGAGGGACAAGTACACGGGGACCGGCATCGGCCTGGCGATGTGCAAGAAGATCGTCGAGTTCCACGGGGGACGGATCTGGCTGGACACCGTCCCGGAGACGCCGGAGGAGTCCGGAACCTCAGGTGACCGGGACTCTGGTCGAACCGGAACACGCATATGCTGGTCCTTGCCCGCCGATCCCGCGGAGGACGAGGACACGGCCCCTGACAGGGGAACCGCCGAGCCCCTCGCCCTCGATAGAGGGGACGAGGGTACGGAGGACGCCGAGACCACCCCCGAGGACTCGGCTCCGACGGCCGCACGACAGCCCACGGGTACGGACGAGCCTGGGGAGGACGGCGCCGAACCGGGTGACAGACCCGGAGGCGTCCGTTCCGCCCAGCCCGACACCGGTGGCGGTACGGTTCCCCCCGATCACGGGGCGGGACCCTGAGCAGGGGTCTGGAAGCTTGAGCGAGGTCATGTTGGTGCATCCCATCGAGGTGCTGCTGGTCGAGGACGATCCCGGTGACGTCCTGATGACCAAGGAGGCGTTCGAGGAACACAAGCTGGGCAACCGCCTGCACGTGGTCTCCGACGGCGTCGAGGCGCTGCGCTTCCTGCGTCGCGAGGGCGAGTTCGCCGACGCCCCCCGGCCCCACCTGATCCTGCTCGACCTCAACCTGCCCCGCAAGGACGGCCGGGAGGTGCTGGAGGAGGTCAAGAACGACGAGGACCTCGCGCACATCCCCGTCGTGGTGCTCACCACGTCCGAGGCCGAGGAGGACGTGCTGCGCAGCTACCGCCTGCACGCCAACGCCTACGTCCCCAAGCCGGTGGACTTCGACCAGTTCATACGGGTGGTCCGGCAGATCGACGACTTCTTCGTCAGCGTGGTGCGCCTGCCCAAGGGGTAGGGGGCCGCGCCCGCCCCGCGGGCGGTGGCGCGCCCGTGGCGCGGCCGGTCACGGCCCTGCCCGCCCCCGGAGGCGCCCGCCCCGCGGGCGGCGGCGCGGGGGAGCGGCGGAGGCGGCCCGCGCGGTCGCGGCGGGCCCGCCGCCGGAGTTCTCCACAGCCGCGCACAGGGGCTACCGCGGCGCGCCCGTCCGCGGTTCCATGGATACAGGGGGGCCACCCGCCCTCCCGCCTCGCGCTGCCCTGGGCGCCGCCCCGGGAGCGACCGGCTGCTCCGCGCCCTTCCGTGCCCGCCCGTCCCCCTCCCCGGTCCCTCCCCGCCCTCCCGCCCCGCCTCCGCCCCGACGGCGAACGCGCGGGAGCCACAACACGTGGCCGCAACGGTTTTTCGTTACGGTAAGGGCATGAGCTTGCCGGAACCGCGTGACCCCGCTGGTCCCTACCGCGTCAGTGTGGTGTGCCTGGGCAACATCTGCCGCTCTCCCATGGCGGAGAAGATCCTGGCCGCCGACCTCGAACGGGCCGGGATGAGCGATCTGGTGGAGGTGGACAGCTTCGGCACGGGCGACTGGCACGTGGGCGGCGGCATGGACCCGCGCGCGGCCTCCACCCTGCGCGTGCACGGATACCTCACCAGCCACACCGCCCGCCAGTTCGCCCACGAGGTCCTCGCCGACCGCGACCTCGTCCTGGCCATGGACCTGGACAACGTCGACGAGATCCGGCGCGTCGTCGACGAGTACGGCGAGCAGTACGGGTTCGACATGTCCCGGGTCCGCCTCTTCCGCTCCTTCGCGCCCGGCACCGGCCCCAACCCGGAGGTCCCCGACCCCTACTACGGCGGCGACGACGGGTTCACCGCCGTCCTCAACATGGTGGAGTCCGCGGCCAAGGGCCTCACCGGCGAACTCGTCACCCGGTTGAGGCGGTAGCGCGGGTGGAGGGGGAGCGGATCGTGCGGGACTTCAGAGGCGACGACGACGGCGACGGGCCCGGGAGGGGCCGGCGCAGGGACCCGGTCAACGGAACCATGGCCGAGCGCCTCACCGTCCTGCTCGACCGCGAGGTCGGGCGCGCCGCCCGCGCCGGCAGCAGCCACGACTGGGACATCTACTACGCCGAGCTCACCGACGGCACCCGCCTGTTCGTCAAGTCCCTGGTGCGGGGCGCCCCGCCCAACGGGGTGCTCACCGCCGAGGCGCGCGGCCTGGAGTGGCTGGGCCGGACCTTCGGCTCCCCCGCCGTCGACGTCGTGGCCTGGGACGAGCGCATCCTCGTCCTGCCGTGGATCGAGGAGCGCGAACCCACCGTCCAGGCCGCCGAACGCCTCGGCCGCCAGCTCGCCGGGATGCACCTGACCGGCGCCGACCACTTCGGCGCCGACTGGCCCGGCTACGTCGGCCCCCTGCCCATGGACAACACCCCCTCCCGGGACTGGCCGCGCTTCTACGCCGAGCAGCGGCTGCGCCCCTACCTGCGCCAGGCCCTGGACCAGGGCTCCCTCACCCCGACCGACGGCCGCGTGGTCGAGAAGGTCGTCGACGCCGTCGCCGACCTGGCCGGGGATCCCGAGGCGCCCGCGCGCGTCCACGGCGACCTGTGGAGCGGCAACGTGCTCTGGCGGGGGCAGGACGCGGTGGTCATCGACCCGGCCGCGCACGGCGGGCACCGCGAGGCCGACCTGGCCATGCTGGCCCTGTTCGGCCTGCCCCACCTGGAACGGGTCCGCGACGCCTACAACGAGGTGGCGCCGCTGGCCTCCGGGTGGCGGTCGCGGGTGGCCCTGCACCAGCTGCACCCGCTGCTGGTCCACGTGTGCCTGTTCGGCGCCGCCTACCGCACCACGACCCTGGAGGCCGCGCGCACCGCCCTGCGCGGCGGCTGACCGGGACCGGACACGGACCGGGACCGGCCGCCGACCGGCCGCCGACCGCGCCCGGACGCGGAGTGACGTGCTGCCTGTCAGCACCGGCCGGGGGGCGGCACGCTCTAGATTGGTGGCATGGCTGACGCATCCGAGGCACAGAGCACACCCGAACACGACGGCCCCGAACTGCACGTCGCCCTCATCGGTTACGGCAAGGGCGGCGAGGTCTTCCACGCGCCGCTGATCGACGCGGTCCCGGGACTGCGCCTGTCCGCGGTGGTCACGGGCAACCCCGACCGCCGCCGGGCAGCCGAGGCGCGCTATCCCGGCGTCACCGTGTACCCGAACGCCGCCGAGCTGTGGGCCGACGCCGACCGCTACGAGATCGCGGTCGTCACCACGCCCAACGACACCCACGCCCCGCTGGCCCAGGCCGCGCTGGAGGCGGGCATGGCGGTGGTGGTGGACAAGCCCTTCGCGCTCACCGCCCTCCAGGCCCGCGAGCTCACCGACCTCGCGGACAAGCTGGGCAGGGTGCTCACCGTGTACCAGAACCGCCGCTGGGACGCCGACTTCCTCACCCTGTGGGGCCTCATCGAGGAGGGCGCCCTGGGCCGCGTGCACCGGTTCGAGTCGAGGTTCGAGCGCTGGCGCCCGCAGCCCAAGGGCACCTGGCGCGAGAACGGCGGGGTCGAGGCCGGGGCCGGAATGCTCTACGACCTGGGGCCGCACCTGATCGACCAGGCGGTCAACCTGTTCGGCCCGGTCACCTCCGTCTACGCCGAGATCGACGCCCGGCGCGAGGGGGTCAACGCCGACGACGACGTCTTCCTCGCGCTCGACCACGCACGGGGCACCCGCTCCCACCTGTGGATGAGCGCGCTCACCGCCCAGAGCGGGCCGCGCTTCCGGGTGCTGGGGGACGAGGGGGCGTTCACCAGCCACGGCATGGACGGCCAGGAGGCCCGGCTGACGGCCGGGGAGCGGGCCGACGCCGCCGACTGGGGCGTGGTCCCCGAGGCGGACTGGGGCGTGCTCGGGGTGGACGGCCACACCCGTCCGGTGCCCAGCGCGCGCGGCGCCTACCCCGAGTTCTACGCCGGGGTGCGCGACGCGGTCGGCGAGGGCGAGCCCCTGCCGGTGGACCCGCACGAGGTGATCCACGGGCTGGAGGTCATCGAGGCCGCCCGGCGCAGCGCCCGCACGCGGACGGTGGTCGACGTCTGAGGCCCCGGCGGTTGTGAGGCCCGGGAGCCGGGGGCAGGGCTCCGGCTCCCGGGCGCTCCCCGGACCGCCCGTATGGGCCTATGTTGGAAGGGCTCACCCCAGCTCGCCCCAGGGTTTTCGCCGAACGCCGAAGGAGACGCCCCGTGGCCCAGGTCCTCGTGGTCGCCGACGAACTCACCGGTGCCAACGCCACCGGTGCCAGGTTCGCCCGAACCGGGATGCGCGTGGCCACGGTGACCCCCGAGCACGTGAGCCGGGTCGTCGGGGACTACGACGTGGTCGTGGCCAACCTGGACAGCCGCCACGTGCCCCCCGAGCACGCCGCCGACCTGGTCACGGACGTGGTCGAGGCCGTGTGGCCGGTGGGACTGGTGGTCAAGCGGACCGACTCCACGCTGCGCGGCAACATCGGCGCCGAGCTGGAGGCGACCTACGAGGCCGTCCGTGAGCGCGTGCCCGCCGGAACGCGGGTGCGGGTGCTGTTCGTCCCGGCCTTCCCGAGTTCGGGCCGCATCACCGAGGACGGGTTGCAGTTCCTCAACGGGCTGCCGCTGGAGCGCACCGAGCTGGCCGAGGACCCGCTGTGCCCGATGACCACCAGCTCCGTCGCCGACATCCTCGCCGCCCAGACCGACCTCCCGGTGCGCCACGTGCCCGTGCGGCAGGTGACGCAGACGATGCTCACCGCCGAACTGCTCGCCGGTGACGAGCCCGTGGTCGTGTGCGACGCGAGCACCGAGCAGCACCTGACCGACATCGCCGAGGCCGCGGCGGCGGCCCACCACGACACCGGAATCGTGTGGCTGGCGGCCGACCCCGGGCCCACGGGGGCGCTGCTGGCCTACGCGCTGAGGCTGCGCGGCCAGGCGGGCTCGCGCGGGCCCCTGCTGGGGGTGGTGGGCAGCACCACCGAGCTGACCCGAAGACAGCTGGCGACCGTGGCCAGGACGGGCGCGGTGCGGTTCGTGGACCTGGACGCGGTGGCGTTCAGCGACGGGGAGCGCGCGGACGGGGTCGCCGCGCGGGTCTCGGAGGAGCTGACGCGACAGCTGGCCTCGTCGGGTTTCCCGGAGCTGTGCGTGCTGCGGGTGGTGACCACCTCCGACCAGGTGCGCGAGCTGCCCGCCCAGGTCCGCGCGGAGCTGCCCGGCCGGATCGCGCGGCTGGTGGCCGACGTCGTCAACGAGGTCGCGGACACCACGGGGGCGCACGCGCTGCCCAGCGGGCTGTACCTGACCGGCGGGGACCTGGTGGCGAGCCTGCTGGACGAGCTGGACGTGCACGCGTTCGACGTGGGGGGCGAGATCGTTCCGCTGACGGTGCACGGGCACCTGAGCGGGGGGCCGCTGGACGGGACGCCGGTGGTGGCCAAGGGGGGCCTGGTCGGGGACGACATGACCCTGGTCGAGTGCCTGACGAAGCTGCGGCGGGCGGTGCAGACGCGGTTGCACCAGGTGCACTCGGAGGTGTCGGAGCACGTGGTGCCGACGCTGTTGCGCGACACGGTCTGAGGGGGGCGGTCCCCGGTACGCGGTGGGGCGGGCGGGCTCCGCGGGTTGCGGCGTACCACCGATGATCTTGTACTTAGGGCGTCCGCCAGTAGGTGGATTCTGCTGGTGTGCGCACACAGACGGGCACGGTACCGCGATCGTGGAGTTGCTTACGCTTCGCGACCGGGAGGTACCGTGCCCGCTATCCCATCCTGCATCATCGAACCCCTGCGCGAGGAGTTCCTCGCCCAACTACCCCCACGTACCAACACCCACCCCCTGGGCTGCCACAACCCCCGCATCCCCGACCACGTGGTCTTCGACAAACTCATCTGGGTCCTGGTCTGCGGCACAAGCTACGAACGCGCGGCCGATGCCACCTGCTCGGCCACCACCCTGCGCCGACGCCGCGACGAGTGGATCACCCACGGCATGGGCCAAGCCCTGCATCACGCGGCCCTGGACGCCTACGACCGCATGGTCGGCCTGGACCTGGAACACCTGCGCGCGGACGGCTGCCAGACCAAAGCCCCCTCAGGCGGTGAGTGCGCGGGCAGGAGCCCCGTGGACCGGGGCAAGCAGGGCCTCAAACGCTCCCAGCTCACCGACGCCTACGGCATCCCGCTCATCACCCACCCGGCGCCGGCCAACATCCGCGACCACACCCTGCTCCCGGCCACCCTGGACGGCTACGACGACTTGGCCAAGGCGCTGGGCCCGCTGCCCGAGCACCCCGCTTTGAGCCTGGACGCGGGCTATGACTACCGGTGGGTCCACGAGCACCTGGCCGAGCGGGGTATCAGCGCGAGAATCGTCCCGCGCGGTGCCAAGGTCCCGATCCACACAGGCGGACGCTGGGTGGTCGAGCGCACCAACGCGTGGATGAACGACTTCGGCAAGCTGGCCCGGTGCACCGAACGCCGCCGGGCGTGCGTGGAGTTCTACCTCTGCCTGGCCTCAGCGATCATCACCGTTCGCAGTCTGATCCGTCGGGCCTGGTATCTCTACCGGTGGGATACCAGGCCCTCCAGCCCACGCCTGCGATGACCTACTGGCGGACGCCCT
>NYMS01000055.1 GCA_002529455.1 Glycomyces fuscus | reverse complement strand
CTCTACCAGCCGTTGATCAACAAGATCGCCCGCCGCTACGGGGGTCGCGGCGAGCCGCTGGAGGACCTGAAGCAGACCGCGATGGTGGGGCTGGCCAAGGCCGTGCGCGGTTACGACCCCGACCGGGGCAAGCCCTTCATCTCCTACCTACTGCCCACGGTGACGGGGGAGATCAAGCGGCACTTCCGGGACCACACCTGGGCGGTGCGGGTGCCGCGCCGCCACCAGGAGAACCGGGTCAAGCTGCGCCGGATCACCAACGAGTTCCAGCAGGAGCACGCGCGTACGCCCACGATCGCGGAGCTGGCGCGGGAGATGGAACTGCCCGAGGCCGAGGTCAGTGAGCTGGCGCAGGTCTCGGAGTCCTACCGTTCGCTGTCGCTGGACGCGCCGGACTCCTCCGACGCCGAGGGGCAGGAGGGCGCGCGTCTGGAGGACCACCTGGGCAGTGAGGACGCGGCGCTGGAGCGGGTGGTGGAGCGCGAGTCGCTCAAGCCGGCGCTGGCGCGGCTGCCCGAGCGCGAGCGGGAGATCCTGCGGTTGCGGTTCTTCGGGGACCACACCCAGTCCGAGATCGCGGACCGGCTGGGGTACTCGCAGATGCACGTGTCGCGGTTGCTGTCGGGGGTTCTGGAGCAGCTGCGCCAGGAGGTCGGCGGAGAGGTACCCGGCCACGGCTGAGTCCGTGACCGGCCCCTCCCGGAGGACGCCACGGGGCCGTCCTCCGGGAGGGGGCCTCCCCCCGCCGCCCCGCCGCACGGTCCACCGCTCCTCGCGTGTCCCGCGCGCCGACGCACGGGGACCGCGCACGGGACCTCCGCCCGCCCGGGACGCGGGGCTCAGTGGGCCGGGATGTCCTCGGGCAGCAGGGTGGTGAAGTCCTCCCTGGTGGCGTTCTGGACGCCGTTGACCAGGCGGCCCGCCTGCCGGGTGATCATCCGCTCCAGCACCTGGCGCGCGTAGCGGGCGTTGCCGAAGTTCACGTCGCGGACCACCCCCGAGAAGTGCTCGCGCAGGGCCGCCGTCGTCTGCTCACCGCAGGTGTACCCCGAGCCCTTCGCCATGCGCTCGACGATGGTGACCAGCTCGTCGTCGCTGTAGTCGGGGAACTCCACCCGGTGGTTGAACCGGGAGGCCAGGCCGGGGTTGGAGTCGAGGAAGCGCTGCATCTCGTCGGTGTACCCGGCGACGATGACCACCGCCTCGTCGCGGTGGTCCTCCATGAGCTTGACCAGGGTGTCGATGGCCTCCTGGCCGAAGTCGTTGCCCGATCCGCGCGGCGCCAGCGAGTAGGCCTCGTCGACGAACAGCACGCCGCCCTTGGCCCGCTCGAACACCTCGGCGGTCAGCTGGGCGGTGTGTCCGACGTAGCGTCCGACCAGGTCCGAGCGGGCCGCCTCCACCACGTGGTCGCTGCGCAGCACCCCCAGGGCGTGCAGGAGCTTGCCGTACAGGCGGGCCACGGTCGTCTTACCGGTACCGGGGGGACCGGCGAACACCAGGTGGTGGCTCATCGGCGCCACCTGGAGCCCCATGGCGCGCCGCTGCTGCGACATCAGCAGCAGGTTGGCCAGGTCGTTGACGGTCTCCTTGACGCTCGCCAGGCCCACCATGGCGTTGAGCTCCTCGCGCAGGGCCGCGATCCCGTCCGCCGTGCCGCCGAGCTGCTCCTCCTCGGCCGCCTCCCCGAGGTCCTCGGGCAGCAGGAGGGTGAGCGAGTCCGGGCTGTCGGGGATGGTCCCGCCCAGCCGGAACGCCTGGCGGTCGATCATCTCCTCGAAGATCTTGCGGGCCTCGCGACCGTTGCCGAACGCCGGGCCCTTGGGCACCCGCTCGAAGTGGGCGAGCAGGGCCGCCTCGGTCTCCTCCGCCATCCGGTAGCTGTGCGCGTCGCACATCTTGCGCACGATCTCCGTCAGCTCCTCCGGAGCGTAGTTGGCGAACTCGATGGTCCGGCTGAACCGGGAGGCCAGGCCGGGGTTGGTGTCGAGGAAGTTCTGCATCTCCTCGGTGTAGCCCGCGACGATCACCACGACCTCGTCGCGGTGGTCCTCCATGAGCTTGACCAGGGTGTCGATGGCCTCCCGGCCGAAGTCGGGGCCGCTGCCGCCCTCGCTGCCGCTCGCCAGCGTGTAGGCCTCGTCGACGAACAGCACGCCGCCCTTGGCCCGCTCGAACACCTCGGTGGTCTTGATCGCCGTGCCGCCCACGTACTGCGAGACCAGGTCGGCGCGGGCCACCTCCACCACGTGCCCGTAGCGCAGCACGTCCAGTTCGGCGAGGATCTGTCCGTACAGCCGCGCCACGGTGGTCTTGCCGGTACCGGGCGCGCCGCCGAAGACCAGGTGGCGGCTCATGGGCGGTGTGGGCAGGCCCATCTCCGCCCGGCGCTGGGCCATCTGGTTGCGGGTGACGAGCGTCTTGACCTCGTGCTTGACCCCGGCCAGGCCCACCAGCGCGTCCAGCTCCAGCAGGGGGCCGACCTCCTCGGCGTCCTCGTCCCGCTCGTCGGGGACGGGGGCCTCCGGCATCGGTACGGGCGCGCCCGCCAGGTCGCCGAACGCGTCCGGTGCCCCGTTGCCGCGGCTGAGCAGCTCCTGGGTGCGCATGCTCTGGCTGGCGACGGTCTGGCGCAGCCCGGAGCGGCCATTGGAGCGCACCGAGCAGTCCTCCACCGCCACGTCCTCGGCGGAGTGCACGAGGATGCCGTCGGCGCCGTTGCCGAACACCTCGCACCGCCGCAGGGTGGCGCTCGCCTTGGCCGCCACCAGCACGCCGTTGCGGCGGCCGTTGTAGACCCGGGTACGCAGCACCGTCGCCCGGCCCCCGGCCCGCACGGCGACACCGTCGCCCGTGCACTCCGACACGTCGCAGTCGCGCACGTCGGCGGACGCGCCCGAGCCCACCGAGATCCCGGCGTCGCGGCTTCCGGAGATCTGCACGCCGGTCAGCAGGGGAGCCCCGCCCTCCTCCACGGACACGGCGCTCTTGCCGGTGCGGTCCAGCGTCACGTCCTCCAGGCGTCCGCGCCCGCCCCGGCCGAACACCACGCCCTGCCCCCGGGTGTTGTTGATCGCCGTCCCGCGCAGGAAGGGGGCGCACTCCTCGATCACCACACCGGGACCGGCGGTGTCGCTGACCAGGCCCCGGTCGAACTCCACGACGCTGTCACCGCCCAGGCTCAGCCCCTGGCCGCCGCGCACGACCAGGCCGAGGAAGGCGGTGGAGGCGCGCTCCTCGGCGCGCACGGCGTCACCGCCCGACTCCTCCACCTCGCAGTCGGTGAAGGTACCGCGCGCCCGGCCCGACAGGTGGACGGCCACGCCCTTGGCGCGCGCCACGCGCACCCGCGACACCTGCGGGTCGGAACCGTTGTGCACGACGACACCGCGCCCGCCCACGTCCTCGAACACGCAGTCCTCCACCACCGGGCGGGAGCGGCTGGACACCGACATCCCGTCACCCTCGGTGTCGTGCACGCGCGCGCCCAGCAGCGAGGTGGCCGCGCCCTCCTCCAGCGCCACCGCGGGCTTCTTGGTCCCCGAGATCTCGCAGTCCCGGACCGTGCCGCCGGCCTGCCCGCTGGCGAACACGCCGTTGCCCCCGGCGTCCCGCAGCACGCAGGAGCGGATCGTGGGACGGGCCTGCTCGCCGATCACCACGGCGCTGGTCTCGACCTCCTCGACCACGCAGTCCTCGATGACGCTCGGCCCCGAGGAGGTGATCACCACGCCCGCCCCCGCCGAGCAGGTGACGCGGCTGTCGCGCATGGCGAGCGCGCCGTCGCCGCGCACCGACACCGCGGTCCACGAGGCCCCCTCCACCTCGCAGTCGGCCATCTCCAGCTGCCCGAGGGGGATGTCCACCGCGGGGTAGTCGGCGTGGCGGCCGCGCAGGACCAGCCCCGACAGCTTGACCGCCTCGGCGCCCGAGACCACGGCGCAGCCGCCGGCGGTGGTGATCTCCACGCTGCCCAGGCCGTCGCGGGCCATCAGGGTGACCACGTCGCGCAGGACGAGGCTCTCCTCGTAGCGGCCGGGGGCGATGGTGATGAGGGCGCCGCTGTCAGCGGCCTCGACCGCCTCGGTGATCGTCGCGTGCCCGTCCTGCGCGTCGGCGTCGACGGTGAGGAGCTGCCTGGTCATCGGTGTCTTCCTAAGTCGGGGGAGGGGCGGTGGCGGGGCGGCCCGGGCCGCCCCGCCGGGGGTGGGTCAGGAGCAGGACGCGCGCACTGCGGAGGCGGCCACGTGCGCGCTGGTGTGCTCCTGGTCCGCGAGGGCGTCGGCCCCCGCGTTGGTGAGCTGGACGGTGAACTCCTCCGTGGGGGAGGTGAACCCGGTCACCTGGACCCATCCGCCCCGGATCTGCGCCTGGTCGAACCCGAAGACCGCCACGGCCGACCCCTCGGCCTCCGGGCCGGAGAAGATCTGGTACCTCGCCTCGCCCGGGGCGATCCACAGCGGGCTCTCGTCGTCGGGCACGTGGACGTAGAGCTCGCACACGACCCCCGCCTCCCCGGGGGTGAACGTCCACGCGGCGTACTGGCCGTTGCCCCGCTCCGGGTCCCCCGAGACGGGAAGGGCCTCGTAGCCGCCGTCGCAGCCCTCCTGAGCGTACCCGCCGGGCCGGGTGGACCAGCTGGCGGTGCCCTCCGCGCTGTCCCAGCGCCCGGCGTTCGCGTAGGAGGCGCCGGACGAGGTCTGGCAGCCGGGTCCCGCGACCGCGAGGAAGGGCTCGGAGTCGGAGACCCCCGTCGTCGCGACCGCGTCCTCCAGGACGGACCCGCCGCCCTCGGAGGAGGGCGGGTCCGCTCCGGGCTGGCCCTCGGCCATCCGGGGCTCGGCGGCCTGGCCCTCGGAGGAGGTGGCCGAGGCGCCCTCGGTGCCCGTGTCGGCCGCACCGCCGGAGCCGTCCCCCGCGGTGTCGGCCAGGGAGGCGTCCTGCTCCTGGCCCGCCGCGCCGTCGCCCTCCTGGTTCGCCCCGGCCCCCTCCTCGCCGCCGGCCCCGGCCCCGGCCTCCTCGCCGTCCGCGGCGGGCGCGTTCGCGCCGCTTCCGTCCGCCGGCGCCTCGGCGGCGGTCCCGTCCCCGGCGGAGGGCGCGTCGGCCTCACCGCCTCCGTCTCCGGTCGCGGTCCCGTCCTCGGCACCGTCAGCGGAGGCTCCCTCCCCGGTGCCGTCCCCGGACACCGCGGCCTCGGCGCCGGGCTCCCCGGCGGCGGACTCGCCGGCGGGCGCCGAGGCCGCCTCGGAGCCCTCCTGCGCGGCGGGGGCGGCCTCCACCGGGTTCTCCCCGCCCGTGCCGCCGGTGCCCGGGTCGGGCATCGTCGGGGTCGTGGACCCGTCCCCGGCCACCTCGGGGACGTAGCCGGTCTCCTGGGGAGCGGAGCCCTGCTGGGGCACGGAGCCCATGTCCGCCTGCGCCGGGGCGGCCCCGGCCTCACTGCCGCCGGAGGCGCCCGCCTCGGCGGTGCCGGGGGCCTGGCCGCCGACAGCGCCCGCACCGGAGGCGAGCGGGGTCGACTGCAGGGTCACCCCGGGCACCCCCGCCGTCATGGCGAAGGGGGCGGCGACCAGCAGCAGGCCCGCGATGGCGGCGCCCGCCAGGACGGGCTTGCCCGGACGGTCCAGGGCCTCCTCCGGGGCCCGCGGCGCGGAGGGCTCGCTCAGGGCGCCCGTGATCCGGGGACCGGGAGCGGCCGAGGCCGCCTCCGGCGAAGCCTCGGCGGTCCCGGGAGGGGGAGCGGGCGGTGTGTGCACCGGAGAGCCCGCGGCTTCGCCGGAGGCAGTGCCGCCCGCTCCACCGGAGAGCACCGACTGGAACTCGGACGCCGGTGTGGGGCGGTCGTCGGCCGCGCCGCGCGCCTGCGCATTCTCAGACATCGGGACTCCTTCTCGGGAGGTCCGGGCGGCCGCGGGAGCAGCCGCCCGGGGAGGTGGGGGTGGGGGTCACCGGCGTCCTCCGCCGCCGGGACGGGTTCCGTTCGCCGGGTCGAGGCCCGAGGCGATGTCCTCGTTCGCGCCCTCCGCGCGTCCGTAGTTCCCGCCCATCTGCACGGTGTAGTCCGCCAGGTCCTTCTGGGCGGTGACCAGGAAGTCGATGTACTCGCTGATGGAGGTCTTGAGTACTCCCAGGGACTTGTCCATGTCGTTGGCGAACTCGTCGCCGCGGCCCCAGATGTCGCCCAGGGAGGACAGCTCGCCGTCCAGCCACTGCCGGAGTTCGTAGGTGTACTCGGCGGTGTCGTGGATCTTCCAGCCGTCCCTGGCCAGACCCTCGGGGTCGGCGAAGAGGCCGTCGTCGCGGTCGGTCATGGTCGTCTCCTCTCCTGTTCCCCAGCCGTGGGTGCGGCGGGGTGCCTACTGCCTCGGGTTCTCGGAGGGGATGCCCAGCCGGTCGAGCAGTTTGAGCGGGTCGAGGTCGCCGTTCATGACCTCCTCAGCACCCGCCACCTCCGGCAGGAAGGGGCCGTAGGCCTCCGAGACGCGCTCGGCCATCTGGCTCCGTGCCTTGTTGACCACCTCCGTGATGGCGGCGGCCAGCTCGGTGGGGGCCATGTCCCGGTAGGCCTGGGTGTGGAACTTCAGCTCAACCAGTTCCCCCGTCGCGTCCACCTTCGCGCCCACCAGCCTGTTCTTGGCCACGACCTCTTCGGTTGCCGACTCCAGGCTTGCGCTTGCGTCCGCCAGTCGGTCCATCGTCTTGTGAAGCCGTGCCAGTTCCTCTTCCATCTGGCGTTGCATCGGCGAACTCATGCCGGGGTGTTCCCTTCTTGTTCTGACCGGGGACGGGACGTCCCAGTGCGGATCTCTGCCCGTCGGCCGCGGTGCCCCAGACCTTCTCGTCCTCGGAGAGCCAGGTGGAGCGCTGCCGGTCGCGGTTGTTGTCCCCCGCGCCGCCGCCCATACCGCCGCCCATGCCGCCCATCATGGGCGGCATCATCGGCATACCGCCCATACCGCTTGCTCCGGAGCCCGCTCCGGGCTGGCCGCCCAGCCCTCCCACGCCGCCGACACCGCCGCCCTGTCCGCCGGGAGCACCGGAGGCGCCTCCCGCCGGGTACTGGGCGCCGTCAGGGGTGGTGAAGAGCGAGGAGCGGTCGGAGCTGCCCGGGGCGTCGCCGAGGCCGTCGCCGGAGTAGGGACCGGGGCCGGGACTGAGGCCTCCGTAGTTGAGTCCCACGTCGTCGGGCGACTGCAGCGGCGGCAGCGTGTCGGGGATCGGCCCGTCCGGGATGTCGAAGCTGCCCGTCACCGGTGCGCCGGTCTCGGGGTCGATCGGGTAGGGCTGGCCGGTGATCGGGTCGATGACGTAGGGCTCACCGGTGATCGGGTTGATCGGCACCTCGGTGTCCTGTCCGAAGCCGGGGCCGTTGAGGCCCAGGTCCGGTGGTGGTGGCGGCTGCAACCCGTACCCGTAGTCGTCCGAGGTGCCGGGGCCGTTGAGGCCCAGCTCGGGCGGCGGCAGCGGCGGCTGCAACCCGTATCCGTAGTCGTCCGAGGTGCCGGGGCCGTTGAGGCCCGGGCCGGGCGTGGGCTGCGCACCGTACCCGTAGTCGGTCGGCAGCCCGGTCTGCGGATCGATGCCGACCGGTTCCCCGGTGACGGGGTCGATGGGCAGGACCTGGCCGGTGGAGGGGTCGTAGTTGATCGGCAGTTCGGTGACGGGGTTGAAGGGCAGGCCGGTCTCGGGGTCGATGGGGAAGGGTTGGCCGGTCTCGGGGTTGATGGGGAGCCCTGTGGCCGGGTCGAGTTCCACGAAGCTGCCGGTTTCCCCGCCGGGGACGGGTTGTCCGGTGACGGGGTCGATGGGCAGGACCTGGCCGGTGGAGGGGTCGTAGTTGATCGGCAGTTCGGTGACGGGGTTGATCGTAGTTGATCGGCAGTTCGGTGACGGGGTTGAAGGGCAGGCCGGTCTCGGGGTCGATGGGGAAGGGTTGGCCGGTCTCGGGGTTGATCGGAAGGCCCGTCGCCGGGTCGAGTTCCAGGGCACTGCCGCTCCCCCCGATGGGGACGGGTTGTCCGGTGACGGGGTCGATGGGCAGGACCTGGCCGGTGGAGGGGTCGTAGTTGATCGGCAGCCCGGTCTCGGGGTTGAAGGGCAGGCCGGTCTCGGGGTCGATGGGGAAGGGCTCGCCGGTCTCGGGGTTGATCGGAAGGCCCGTCGCCGGGTCGCGCTGCAGGGAACCGTTGTAGCCCCCCGGGCCGCCACGACCGCTTCCCGGCCCGTTGAGGCCGAGGTTGGGCGGGGGCGGCGGTGGAATGAGGGGGCCGTTCATGCCGGGGCCGGGGCCGCCGTCGGCGCCCTGGCCGAAGCCGGGAACGCCGGAGCCGGGCCCGTTGAGGCCGAGGTTGGGCGGGGGCGGGGGAGGCGTGAGGGGGCCGTTCATGCCGGGGCCGGGGCCGCCGTCGGCGCCCTGGCCGAAGCCGGGGTCGCCGAAGCCGGGAACGCCGGAGCCGGGCCCGTTGAGGCCGAGGTTGGGCGGGGGCGGGGGAGGCGTGAGGGGGCCGTTCACACCGGGACCGAGGCCGTTGACGACTTCGGGGCCTCCGCTCCCCGGTCCGGTGAGGCCGAGGTTCGGCGTAGGCGGCGGCGGTCCGCCGAGCCCTTCGGGGCCTCCGCTCCCCGGCCCGGTGAGGCCGAGGTTCGGCGGGGGAGGCGGGGGCGTCAGGATCTCGTTGAGGTCGGGCCCTCCGTCACCGAGGCCGTCACCGGTTCCGGGGCCGTTGTACCCCTGGTGCGGCGGGGGCGGTGGTGGTGGCGGTGGCGGCGGGGGGAATTCGAAGTTCTCGAAGGGGTTGTCGAACTGGAAGTTGTCGAAGGGATTGTCGAATTCGATGTCGTCGAAGGGGTTGTCGATCTCGAAGTCGCCGAAGGGGTTGTTGTTGGGACCGTTGTTCCCCACGGTGTCGGGGGTCTCCGTCGGAAGCGGACGGGGAGGACGGATGGACTGCAACGCCGTGTGGATGTCGGAGTAATCCTTGGCCATCTGCGTGTACAGCGTGTTCGCCGCCTCGTAGACGGTCTTGTAGTGGTCCCGGAACATCTTGTAGAGGGTGTTGTTGACGTTGCTGTCGGTGATGTCGTCGCCGACGATGCCGCGCACTTCCCCCTGGGAGTTCCCGTCTTCACCGGTTCCGGCGGCAACGATCCGGATGTCGAACTGGTCGCGTGCTTCGACGAACCTCTCCGACCCCGCCGCGGTGTTGAAATACCACTTGTCGAGTACGTCCTTGATGGTGCCACCGTACGTGTTGATGGCATTATTGACGCTTTGGGAGAGTTTATACGTGTTGGTCTTCAGATCCGGCCTGATCTTTTCCAACTCCTTTTTGAAGTCGGGGATCTTGTCGTGGATCTGGGTCAGACGGTACGCGAGGTCCTTGAGGCGGTACTGGTACGCAGACGCGGCCGAACCCGTCATGGGCCCGTCCGGGGTGTCGATCTCCTTCCACAGCTTGTTCAGGCTGCCGCCCCCCTCCCCTCCGATGTAGGGGGTCAGTGCCTTGTGGAGGTTGTCCAGGTTGTCGATGGTCTCCTGGAGCCGTGTGAGGTTCCAGTGATCGGACACCATCTTGTTCGTCTCGTAGTCGGCCATGGTCGCCAGGTTGAGCAACTGCTGGCGGAACTTGTTCTGCTGGCTGTTCTCGTCGGTCCACAACTGGTCCTGCATGTCGTAGCCGGCGTAGTCGATGCCGTAGGTCTGGTAGGAGTAGGAATAACCTCCATAGCCGGACATGTATGCGGTGTAGTAGTCCTTGTAACTCCACCAGCGGTCCGTGTCGCCCCACTCGAAACCGACGAAGGGCTTGGTGTCCTCGTGGAAGTGGTAGCGACCGCCGTCGACCCACCGGGGTTCGGTCACCTTGCTCATGGGTTCCATGGGACCGTAGTCTTCTCCGCCGTTGTTGGCGAAGATGTTCATGATCTCGTGCAGCTGTTTTTCAGGAGCTTCTTCGGGCATACTGACCTCCTCCGGTGGATCGGGATTCAG
Organism: Glycomyces fuscus; assembly: GCA_002529455.1. Lineage (GTDB taxonomy): Bacteria > Actinomycetota > Actinomycetes > Streptosporangiales > Streptosporangiaceae > Nocardiopsis > Nocardiopsis fusca. The sequence goes on along the minus strand of NYMS01000055.1, from coordinate 27,707 downwards.
GCTTAGGACTCGCTGTTTTCCTCGTCCTCGCCCTCGTCTTCGTTGTTGCCGTTGCCGTTGCCGTTGTTGTTGCCATAGCCGTTGCCATAGCCGCCCGAGCTGGACGTGCCGCCCGTGCCCGAACCGATCAGGCTATGGATCTCCTGGGCCGTGAGGCTCTGCGCGTCCTCGAGGTCGATGAAGGCGATGAGGTTCTCCGAGAGCCTGTCCTCGATCTCGGTCAGCTCCAGTTGCAGATCACTGAGAAACTTCTGGATGTTCCCCATCGAGGTGTCGATCTTCCCCGCGAGTCTTCCGGCGATCGGAAGCCCTTCGGGATTGCCGAGCCGGTGGTATCCGCCCCCTTCGCCTCCACCGATTCCCTCGTACACGGAGAACGCCGTGAGCTGGGTGTCGACCGCTTCGCGGAGGGGTGTCACGATCTTCTCGCGGAAATCCCTGATCCGGTCGAGATCGATCTTGGTGCCCTCGCCACCCTTGTCGTCTCCGCCTTGGCCGTTTCCGTTCCCGGTGTCCTCACCCTGACCGTTGTCGTTCCCTCCGTCGTCCTCGCCGTCTTCGTCCTCGCCGTCTTCGTCCTCGCCGTCTTCGTCTCCGCCGTCTTCGTCTCCGCCGTCTTCGTCTCCGCCGTCTTCGTCTCCGCCGTCTTCGTCTCCGCCGTCTTCGTCTCCGCCGTCTTCGTCTCCGCCGTCTTCGTCTCCGCCGTCTTCGTCCTCGCCGTCTTCGTCTCCGCCGTCTTCGTCTCCGCCGTCTTCGTCCTCGCCGTCCTCGTCGTTGCCCTGAGCCTCGGTTCGGCCTCTACTCGGGCCCTCGCCCCCTGAGGTGTCCGTTTCGGAGTCCTCATCGGGGGGGCCGGAGGAGGTCACCGCGGTTCGGGCGTTCGCTTCGGTCGGTTCGAAAGCGGTCTCCTCCCCACCGGGGGTGGGGTCGGTGCGGATTTCGTCCGAGGGGGTTTCGGTGGGTTCGCCGGGGGTGTCGCCTGGTTGGTCGGTGGTGTCGGGGGTGGGGTCGGTGTGGGCTTCACCCGGGGGCGTCTCGATGTGTTCGCCGGGGGTGTCGCCCGGTTCTTCGGCGTTGCCGCCGGTCGGTTCGGTGCGGGCTTCGTCCGAGGGGGTTTCGGTGGGTTCGCCGGGGGTGTCGCCTGGTTGGTCGGTGGGGTCGGTGTGGATTTCACCCGGGGGCGTCTCGATGTGTTCGCCGGGGGTGTCGCCCGGTTCCTGGACGGGGGGACCGGCCACCTGGACCGGTTCCCCAGGCACCTGCTCCTCGTCGGAGGCGCCCTGTTCCTCGTCGGAGGTGCCCTGGTCCTCCTGGGGAGCGCCTCCCCTCACCGGAGGCGGGGTGGCGCCCACAGGAACGCCGGGTGTCCCGCCACCGGCCGGACCGGGTGTTCCTCCGCCGACCGGGTCGGGTGCGCCGGGGCGGTCGGGGTGCTGGTTCTCCCCGTGCTCGGAGGAGTCCTCCCCGTCCGTTTCACCCGGCTGCCCGGACCTGTCGTCATCGCGGCCGGTGTGCTCGTGGTCGGGCTTGCCGGGCCGGTGCCCCTCTTCGTGGTCGGAGGAGTCCTCCCCACCGGGCGTGCCCCCGCCCTCGGCGTCACCGCCGCCGGGCCTGTCGCCTCCGGCCTGCTCCTCGTCACCGCCCTGGCCGTCCGGGCCGGGCTCTCCACCGCCGTCCTCGCCGTCCCGGCCCGACTCCTCGTCGCCGTTCTCGCCGCCCTCGTCGTCCTCGGAGACGGTGATCAGGCCGGTCTCGGGGTCGACCTCCACGTTCCCGTCACCGGGGTCGAGGGAGATCTCGCCGGTCTCGGGGTCCAGGGTGAGCCGCAGGTCGCCGATCTCGATCGTGACGGGGAGGACCTCGTCGCCGTCGCCCGGGCCGGTCGTCTCGATCCCGACGATGCCCTCGGCCGGGTCGATGGTCAGGCTCAGGTGTCCGGCCTCGACCGTGACCGGCGCCGCCTCGGGGTCGAGGGGCACGTCCCTGTCACCGGGTTCGATGCTGATCGTGCCGGTGTCCGCGTCCAGGACGAACCGGAGCTCGCCCGCCTCGACGGTGGTGACGCCCGTGTCGGGGTCGAGGGTCACGACCGGCGCCCCGTCGATCTCGGAGGCGGTCTCGCCGAAGGCGGGGTCGTCGGCGTCGGCTGAGATGAGCTCCATACCGGAGACCGGTTCCATGGCCTCGGTGACCTGGGGGGTCAGCGGCTCCAGCAGCTCCCCGGGCTCGACCGCCGTGGTCTCCAGCGGTTCCGCGAGCACGGCGGACTCCGCCGGCACGGCCTCGGGGAGCCTCATCTCGTTCTCGAGGAGGGCCGTCTCCTCGGAGGGGGCGTTCTGCCGTGCGAGGAGCGTGGCCGGCTCCCCCTGCATCTGTGGTTCGAGGAGCGTGGCCGGCTCCCCCCGGGTCGCCGGGTCGAGCGTTTCGCCCCGGTGGACCTCCTGGCCGGAGATGTCCCCGAACTCGGGGGAGTCCACCGAGACGGTGTGCCGTGCCTCGCCGTCGAACAGGAGCGAGGAGGCGCTGTCCCCGTCCCGCTGTGCGCCGAGGAGCATGACACCGTCGTCGCCGACGGTCACCTCGGAGTCGCCCGGGTCGAGCACCGCCTCCTGGGTGGCGGTGTCCACCTCGACCGAGGAGGCTCCGTGCCGGAGAAGGAGCAGCCCGCTGGTCAGGTCCACACTGACCGGTGCGGACTCCGACCGGTTCGTGTTGGTGCCCTGCTCATGGAGGGTGGTGCCCTCCTCGGGGTCGGTCGGGTCCGGCTCCTCTCCGGAGAGGGCAGCACGGAAGTCGAAGAGGGGGGGCTCCACGTCAGGACCTCCTCACCGCCCGCAGGGCGGTCGTTCGTCTGGATTGTCGGGGGTGGGGCGGGGCGGACGCGCCGAAGGGAGTGGTGGGCGCGCCCGCCCCTGGGAGGGGAAGCGGACTACATCAGGGCCTGCCAGTTCATGGCCTCGCGCCCGTCCGTGGAGGAGTAGTTGTTGCGGATCTCGTTCAGGGCCGCCTCGGCCTTGCCCAGCAGGGTCTGCATGTCGATGACGTTGGCCCGCCAGGACGCGACCTTGCGGTCGTACTCCGCGGCCATGGCACCGTCGAGGTCTGCCTTGACCACCTGCATCTGGGCGTCGAGCGACTCGATCTGGCTCTGCACGGCCTGCGTCTGGGTGCGCAGCTCGCTGGTGGCCTCGTCGACGTAGGCGTAGCTGACGTCGAAACCGTTGATGGTCATGGTCTCGCCTTCCGGAGAGGGGCTTGTGGGGGTGGGGGCGGCTGCCCGGCCTCAGCCGGGCTGGTTCGGGTTCAGCTCGCTCATCCACCGCGAACCGGTGATGATGGCCGCGTCCTCGGTGGCGTGCATGGCGTGGACGGTGCCGCCGAAGGTGCCGATCATCCGGTTCATGTCGTTGGTGATGAGCCGCAGCTCATCCAGCCAGCCGGCGACCGCCTCGCTGTACTTGTTGGAGGCCGCGCCCTGCCAGGACATGCGGAGCCTGTCGCGCGTGCTGTCCACGTTGGTGTAGATGGTGTTGCAGTTGCCGTGGGCCTCGGTCATCGCCTCCTGGGCGATTCGCTCGGCCTCGTCTGTAGTCCGTGTCCTGTCTGCCACGGGATCTCCTCTGTTCGTTCCATCAGGGGCATCCGGCGTCCTCGACCATCGACGAGGACGCCAGCGGAAGGGCGGCCGCCTCCGGGTCGAGCACCGGCCCGGAGGGAAGCAGCCTCAGGAGGGAGGTCGGGACCGGAACGGCCTGACCGGTCTGGTAGCCGAGCGCGGCCAGGGCGCTGTCGTCGAGCACCGGGTACTTCGCCGCGCTGTCGGTGACGAGGTAGTGGGTGGTGGAGGCGCCTCCGCCGCCCACGGGCCGGGCGGCGGCGACGGCCCCCCGGCCGGAGGCGATGCCCACCAGGTCGGGGGTCGGGCAGCCCGGAACGATCCCGGGCCTCTCCTGCACCGGCCACGCCTCCACCCCGGCGGGGTCGTCCATGGTCAGCGACAGCGAGCCGTCGGGGGCCAGCCGCAGGCACGGCACGCTCGAACCGACCCCGACCAGGGTCGGAGGAGCCGCCGGGTGCCGCTCCTCCCGCGGACCGGAGCCCTCGGCCAGCCGGGCGTGCGCCTCTCCCGCGGGCAGGGGCAGCGCCTCGGGAGGGCTGTCGGGGTAGGCGGAGCCCGAGACGTCGGGGTCGGCGAGCAGCAGCAGCGCCTGCGTCGTGGTGAGCGGCACCAGGCCGTCCCGGGTGAGCAGGTAGTGCTGGACGTCCTGCTCGGCGGCGGACACGGCGAACACCTGTCCCACGCGCCGGGGCTCGCCCGCAAGCTCGCCCGCGTCCTCGCCGGCGCCCGGGACCTCCGGCGCGGTCAGGTCGGGGCCCGTGGGCACGGTGTTGAGGAAGGCGGAGGTGACGGGCAGGGCCTCGCTCGTGCCGTAGCCGAGGGCCTGGACGGCGCCGCCCTCCTCGTCCAGGCGCAGGCGGGTCCCGTTCCACAGCAGCTGCGGGGCCTCGTCCGGCCCGGAGACCAGGACCGCCTGGTCGGCGGCGGGCGGAGCCGGGTCGGGGGCCGTGCCGATCACCAGGGCGGTGCGGCCCCGCTCCTCCTCGCCCTCGGGTGGCAGCGCGCACAGCCGCCACACCGATTCCTCCAGCCCTTCGGCCCCCGGCAGGGCGTCGGGTGCGCCGGCGATGCCGACGGGCCCGCCCACGGGGACGCCCTCCAGGGACCTGGCCGAGACCAGGCTCACGGCGGCGTCGGCGCCCTGGATCAGGCGGGCCGAGGCGTTGTTGTCCACGGGGCGCAGCACCCCGGAGGAGTAGAGGTAGGAGGCCCCGGTGTCGCGGTCCACGATCAGCCGCCCCTCCTGGCGCCAGCTGGTCGCGCCTCCGGGGAAGATGAGGCCGAAGACGAGGAAGCCGATGCACAGCACCGCGGCGATCGCGATGCCGATGTAGGTGCCGGTGCGGGTGCGGCGCATGGGGGCGTCGACCGCGTCGGGGTCGCCCTCCAGCATGGCCGTGCCCAGTCGGCCCACGGTGAAGTTGTGGGCCATCACCCTGTCGCGACGTGACTGCATGTCAGCCGCCGATTCCGCGCAGGAGCGAGAACACGCCGAAACCGGCCAGGACCAGGGGCACGATGGCCACCGTCAGCAGCGACTGGATGATCTCGGCGGCCCTGCCCCAGTGCGGCAGGGGACGCGTGCCCGGCAGGTTCCACGACACCACCGCCAGGATCGCGGAGGCGGCGAACAGGCCCACCATCGCGAGCGTCCGGGGCAGGGGGGCGGCCGTCCACACCAGGACCAGCACCAGCGCGGTCAGCCCGAGCCAGGGCGGTGCGACCACGAAGGAGCGCTGCCAGGCCCCCGCCAGCCCGCGTGACTGGAGCAGCATCACCAGTGACACCACCACGCACAGCGTGATCGGCACCCATCCGGGGGAGGCGGCGAGCACGACCAGGCAGGCCGCCAGGACGGCGCCGGTGGACGCGTACAGGGCGGTCTGGAACCGGTCGGCCAGCGCGGCGCGGTCCAGGACCCCGCGCGCCGGATAGGGCTCGATGCCCTCCTGGAGCTGGTCGGGGTTGGAGGGCAGCGGCGGCAGCTTCAGACCGGACAGGCGGAAGGCCAGCTGGGGGGCGAAGGTGCCCAGGAGCAGCGCGATGAGGGCCACCATCCCCGCCACGGCCGGGAGCGTGGCGCCGGGGATGAACATCAGGGCGAGCGCGCCCAGCGCGCACAGCACCTCGGCGGTGAACAGGCCGGTGAAGAAGGGCACGGAGCCCGCCACCGCGGCCAGGCCGAGAACGCTGGCCCCCGCCGCGGTCACGGAGCCCGTGAGCACGCGCGCCCCGGTCAGGACGGTCCCGGGGTCGCCCGAGGGGACGGACGCCCCGGCCACCGCCATGTACAGGGTGGCCGCCGCGGCCAGACCGGTGGCGGCGGTCAGGTCGCCCATGGCCCGCGAGGCCGCCCAGGCCGACAGCAGCATGAGGATCGCGGAGCACGCGGCGGACACCGCGGTCAGGAGGCCGGGGCCGCCGCTGACCAGGACGGCCAGGCCGGTGAACAGCACGACCAGCCCCAGCGCCTGGAGCAGGACGCGCGTGGACTCGGGGCGCCACCGGTCGGAGCGCTCGCCCATGCCGGTCGCGACGCCGTCGGTCAGGTCGTCGAAGTGCACCGGCGGCAGCTGGTCGCGGCGGGGGCGCAGGTAGAGGGTCTCGCCGTGGCAGAGCCCCAGGGAGCGGAGGGTCTCGTCCTCCTCCAGGGGCTCGTCGCCCAGCTGCTGGAGGACCCATCCGTCGTGCTCCAGGCCGCTCTCGTCCAGGTCCTCGCCGTTGTCACCCTCGGCGTAGAGCACGAGGGTGGGCAGGATCTCGGCGAGGGGGACCTCGGTGGGCGCCGCGATCTCGAAGGAGCGCCCGGGGGCGCGGATCAGCAGTCGGCACAGGTCCGGGGAGGCGACATCGTTCATCCGGTGGGGGCCCATCATGAGGCGGGGTCGTGACAGGGGCGGAAGTGACGGTAACACTCCGACGACCCATTTTGGAGGTGTGTTGTTTTAAATTTTGGTGTCTGTCACTTTAGTTGGCAACAGTAGTGTTCTGCTTCGGGAGCCCGGTACCGGACACGGGTTACGGTCCCGGTTCCGGACCGCTCCCCGTTGTTTCCTGCAAGGGAGGACCCCGCCCTGTGAGTACGATCCTCGTCCGCCGCCCTCCGCGGCGTCCCGGGCCGGACCTTCCCTCAGGCGAGGTCAGCCTCCAGGAGCCCCCGGAGCTGCCCGAGGCGCAGGCCAACGTTTCGGCGGTGTTCACCTACCTGCCGATGGCCATGACCTCGATGGCGATGGTCCTGCTGTTCATCCGTCCCGGCTCGACGGGAGGGGGCGGCAGCTCCGTCATGCCCTACCTGGCGGGCGGGATGATGCTCGTGGGCGCCGTGGTCATGCTCGGCGGCCAGTACCTGCGCACCATGCTGGAGCGCCGCCGCCAGCTCAACGACGACCGCCGCGACTACCTGCGCTACCTCAAGCAGATGCGCACCCGCCTGCGGGGGGTGGTCACCGAGCAGCGCGACGCGATGCTGTGGCGGGCGCCCCACCCGGACGCCCTGTGGTCGATCGTGCGCACCTCCCGGCTGTGGGAGCGACGGGGCACCGACGACGACTTCGCGGAGGCGCGCATGGCCGTGGGCGAGCAGGCGCTGTCCATGACCATCTCCCCGGTCTCCTCCAAGCCGGTGGAGGACCTCGAACCCCTCAGCGCCCACGCGCTGCGCCGCTTCATCCGCGCCTACGGAACCGTCGAGGACCAGCCGGTCCAGATCTACCTGCGCGGATACTCCCGCATCACCATGCGCGGCGACCTGGACGCCAGCCGCGGCCTCGTCCGCGCCCTCCTCGGCCAGCTCACCGTCTTCCACGCCCACGACGAGCTGCGCGTCGCCGTGTGCGCCTCCGCCGAGTCCCTGCCCCTGTGGTCGTGGGCCAAGTGGCTGCCCCACAGCCAGCACCCCACCGCGCGCGACGGCGCGGGCCAGGCCCGGCTGCTGTGCACGGACGCGATGGAGCTCGAACAGCTCGTCCCGGACCTGGCCGACCGCCCCCGCTTCGACCCCACCGCCGTCCCCAGCCGCGAGGAGCCCTTCACCGTCATCGTCGTGGACGGCGGGCGCGTCCCCCCGGGGTCGCGCATGCTGGGCGGCGGCTACCGCAACGCCGTCGTCATCGACGTCGCCGACCCGATGCCCCCCGAGGACGACCCCTACACCCTGGCCCTGCGGGTGGAGCCCGAGCGCCTGGTGATGCTCTCGCGCGACCACAGCGGCCGCGACACCGAGGAGGTGCTGGGCAGGCCCGACACCCTGAGCCTCCCCCGCGCCACCTCCCTGGCCCGCCTGCTCTCGCCCTACCGGATCGGCATGGTCGTCGAGGTCACCGAGCCGCTCACCACCGACTTCGAGCTGACCACGCTCCTGGGCATCCCCGACCTGCACCGGCACGACTCCGAGCGCATGTGGAGCGAGCTGCACGAGAAGGACCGGCTGCGCGTGCCCATCGGCATGAACGCGGACGGGGCGCCGCTGGAGCTGGACCTCAAGGAGTCGGCGCTGGGCGGCATGGGCCCGCACGGCATGCTCATCGGCGCCACCGGCTCGGGCAAGAGCGAGCTGCTGCGCACCCTGGTGCTCGGCCTGGCCCTGACCCACTCCTCCGAGACCCTCAACTTCGTGCTCGTCGACTTCAAGGGCGGCGCCACCTTCATCGGCCTCGACAAGCTGCGGCACACCTCCGCGCTCATCACCAACCTGGCGGACGAGGCCATCCTGGTGGACCGCATGCAGGACGCCCTGCACGGCGAGCTGGTCCGCCGCCAGGAGCAGCTGCGCGCCGCGGGCAACTTCAGCTCCGCCCTGGAGTACGAGAGGGCCCGCGAGACCAACCCGGACATGGAGCCGATGCCCACGCTGTTCGTGGTCGTCGACGAGTTCAGCGAGCTGCTCGCCGCCCACCGCGACTTCATGGACCTGTTCGTGATGATCGGGCGCCTGGGCCGCAGCCTCGGCGTCCACCTCCTGCTGGCCTCCCAGCGCCTGGACGAGGGGCGCATGCACCAGCTGGAGGGCCACCTGTCCTACCGGATCGCGCTGCGCACCTTCTCCGCCATCGAGAGCCGCGGCGTGCTCGGCGTCCCCGACGCCCACCAGCTCCCCTCCTCCCCGGGCAACGGCTACCTCAAGACCGACACCGAGACCCTCACCCGCTTCAAGGCCGCCTACGTCTCGGGCCCCTACCGCGTCAAGCGCCGCGCCGCCCGCAGGAACACGGTCGGCGGCGAGGTGGTGCTCTTCTCCGACACCCCCGTGGCCGCGAACGCCCCCGAACCCGAGCAGCCCGAGGTCCAGGAGGAGGAGAGCGGCGAGTCCCTCCTCGCGACGGCGCTGGCGCGGATGGACGGCCTCGGCCCGGCGGCCCGCGAGGTGTGGCTGCCCCCGCTGGAGGTGCCGCCGCTCGTGGACGAGCTGCTCGCCATGATCGGCACCCGCCTGCCCCCGGGCGGTCTGGCCTGGCAGGACAAGGAGACCGTCCTGCGCGTGCCGCTGGGGATCATCGACCGGCCCTTCGAGCACAAGCGCCTGCCCCTGGTCGCCGACCTGACCGGGGCCGGCGGGCACGTCGGCATCGCGGGCGGCCCCCAGAGCGGCAAGAGCACCATGCTGGCCACGCTCATCCTCACCCTGGCGGTGTGCAACACCCCCGCCCAGGTCCAGTTCTACGGGATCGACTGCGGCGGCGGCGTGCTGACCTCGCTCAAGGACCTGCCGCACGTGGGCAGCGTCGTCACGCGCACCGACGAGCGGCGCATCACCCGCACCGTCATGGAGATGAACGAGCTGCTCACCCGGCGCGAGACGTTCTTCGCCGAGCACGGCATCGACTCCATGAACACCTACCGCAGGCGCCGCGCCGCCGGGGAGTTCGCCGACGAGCCCTACGGCGACGTCTTCTTCGTCATCGACGGCTGGGGCACCATCCGCCAGGACTACGCGGACCTGGTCGGCCCCATCGTCCAACTCGTGCAGCGCGGCCTCAACTACGGGCTGCACATCGTGGTCGCCTCCCCGCGCTGGGCCGACTTCCACACCGGCATCCGCGACCTGATGGGCACCCGCTTCGAACTGAGGATGGGCGACCCCGTCGACTCCATGGTCCACATGCGCGCGGCGCAGACCGTGCCCCGCGTGCCCGGACGCGGCATCACCGACACCAAGCACCACCTGCTCACCGGCCTGCCCCGCGCCGACGGCAACGCCGACTCGGTCTCGCTGTCCGCGGGCACGGGCGAGCTCATCGAGCGCGTGCGCGCGGCCTGGACCGGACCGCCCGCCCCGCCGGTGCGCACCCTGCCCCCGATCCTGCACGCCCGCGAGCTGCCCGGTTCCGAGCTCACCAAGGCGGGCGGCCTCAAGGTGCCCATGGGCCTGGAGAGCCGCCGGATGCAGCCGTTCTGGCACGACTTCGGCGTCACACCGCACCTGCTCGTGGTCGGCGACACCGAGACCGGCAAGACGACCCTGCTGCGCCACATCACCAACGCGATCCGCAGCCACTACGGTCCGACCACCGCCCGGGTCGTCCTCGCCGACCAGCGCCGCCAGCTCTACGACGCCGTGCCCAAGGAGATGCAGCTGGGCTACGCGGTGTCGGGCGAGAACGTCAAGGAGATGATGGCCGCCGCCGCGCAGGCCATGAAGGCGCGCCTGCCCGGACCCGACATCACCCCCGACCGCATCCGCAAGCGCGACTGGTGGACCGGCCCCGAGCTGTTCATCATCATCGACGACTTCGAGATGGTCTCCGGCAGCGGGGCCAACCCGCTGGCCCCGCTCCTGCCGATGCTCAGCCAGGGCGCGGAGATCGGCATGCACGTGGTGCTCGTGCACGCCGCGGGCGGTTTCAGCCGGGCCTCCGGCGACCCCGTCATCCGGACGCTCATCGACTCCAACACGCCCAGCATCATGCTGTCCGCCCCGCCCTCCGAGGGCATGCTGTTCGGCAACATCCGGGCGCGGACGATGCCTCCGGGCCGCGCCCTGTGGATCGCGCGCCGCGATCCGGTGGAGGTGCAGCTGGCCATCGCCGAGGGCGCCGAGGACTGAGCCCCCGCGACGGGGGCGGGCGGGGCCTGTGGGGCACACCGAGCGGTGCGCCCCACAGGCCCCGCCGCGTCAGCGCACCGATTCGTCGGAGCGCATCGGCACCGGCTCGCCCGGGGCGGCGGGGCGCCACCTGCGCGCCTGTCCGAGCTTGAAGACCGCCCCGCCCAGGACGCACAGCACGATGAGCAGGAGGGTCACCGACACGACGGCCGCCGTGGGCGGCGCGTCCACCGAACCCTCGGGGGAGGGGTCGGGGACGAACCCCTCGCCCGCCACCCCGGCGGGGGTGCCGCCCGGGGCGATGGCCATCGCCGCCAGCGGGTCGACCCTGCCGTGGCCCGACAGCGGGTCCGCGTCCCCCCGGGGGGACGCGTAGGCCGTGGTGGTCAGCCGCTCGCGCACCTGCTCGGCGCTCAGGTCCGGCTCCCGCGCCATGAGCAGGGCCGCGGCCCCCGCCACGAACGCCGCGGCCACGCCGTCCCCCGCGGTGGCCACGTGGCCGCCGCCCGGGCCGGTGCCCACCACCCGGTCGCCCGGGGCGGTCAGGTCCACGCGGGCCAGGTCGCCGCTGGGCAGGACCAGCGGGCCCTGTGCCACGGGAACGCCCTCCACGTCGTGCGCGGCCACGCTCAGCACCGCCGCGTGCTGGGCGGGGTGGCCCGGCATCGGCCCCCGGGCCGTGGGGACCGTGGCCGGGGCCACGACCAGCGCGTCGGCCTCCTCGGCGGCGGCCACCGCCGACTCCAGGGCCGTGGTCCCCTCCCACGCGCCCGTACCCACCAGGACCACGCGGGCCCCGGAGTCCACCGCGCTCCCGATTCCGGCGGCGATCTCCTGTGAGGTGGCCAGACCGGTCCGGGGATCCCCCGTGGTCACGACCGTCACCGACGAGCCCGGGGCCACCCCGAGCAGGCCGCTGCCCTCCACCTCGCGGGCGGCGACCACGCCCGCCAGCGACGTGCCGAACCCGAGGCAGTCGGCGGACTGCCCGCCCTCCACGGCACCGGCCAGAGCGGGGACGCCGCCGTCCACCTCCGGGACCAGCAGCGCCACGCCCACCCCCTCGCCGGTGCTCAGCTCGTGGGCCCGAGCCAGGCCGAGGAAGTGGTGGGTCCAGGGGGTCTGCTCCACGACGTCCCCGCCGACGGCCGCGCACGGCTGGCTGTCGGCCTTGAAGGGGTGGACCTGCGTGAGCGAGACGGGGTCCCGGGGCGTCTCGGCCGCGGCCGGAACCGCCGGGAGGGGGGCGAGGAGTCCCAGGGCCAGCGCCGCGGCGGCGGTGCGGCGGCGCCCGGAGCGGGCCGTCCCCGGATCGTTGTGTGCGCTCACCTGCTGTGTGCTCCAGACTGTCTGGGGGTCCTCGGGGTGCTCCGCGTCCGGTGGGGCGACCCGGGCGGGGCGCGGGGGTACGACCTCGCGCGCGGAGGCCGTGCGAGTGGGGGAGGGGCACGGGGGAGACCCCGTTCCTACGCCGGCCTCCCCGTGACGCGCCGTTTCCGGGGCCTGTTCACAGCCGTCCCGCCGGGGCCCTTCCTCGCTGGACGGGGCCGTGGCCGTCGTCGTGGGAGGGGCCGCTGTCTGTGCGGGCGGGGCCTCGGGTGGGAGGGCCGACTGCGGTAGCGTACTCGGTTTCCCGTGTACGTTCCATGATCGTCCGGTGACGGGCCCGCGTCGTTTCCCGGTTCATCGCTGTCGGGGCGCCGCCGGCGACCGAGCCGGTCACGGCCCGCACCACGTGCTCGCCCGGGTGACGGTCATTCCGCTGATCCGGGGTTCTTGCGCTGGTTGGCCTTGAAGCGCGCTTTCTTCTGCCGGTTCCCGCACGTGTTCATGTCACACCATTTGCGGGTGCGGCTCTGGCTGGTGTCGAAGAAGGCGGCTCGGCAGGTCGGTGACGCGCACAGGGCCAGTCTTCCGTCCCGTTCGCCCGCGATGACGCTGATCGCGTCGGCGGCGATCACGCTGAGGGCGTCCTCCACGCGGGAAGCCGAGCTGAGCCGCCACCGCCGCTCGCCCCCGGGCGTCAGGACCGCCGCGGCCCGCCCCTGGGCGCTGCGGTCGTTGATGACGTCGACGGCGGAGGCGGGGAGGGCGTGCCGCAACGCGGCCGCCGTCGCGGCGGCGTGGATCGACTCCCTCAGCTCCCGGGCCAGGTCGAGCTGGGCGGTGGTGCAGGAGTCCACGGCGAGGCCGTTCACCGCCAGCCAGTCGACGAGTCGGTGCGGCGTGGGGATGCGCTCCACGGCGTTGCCGCGCCGCTCCGTCAGGGTCGCCGTGAAGCTGGTCGCCAGCACGTTGCCGAGGCGGAAGTCAGGGAACTCGGCGGGCATGGAACCACCTTAGCAGGTTGCGCTCCGGAACCGAGGCCTGCTAGAACCGTCTAAGCCGGTTCGCGATGGAACGCGGCCGGTTCCACGACGGCCAGGAGGTCCCATGTCCGGTCCGACCAGCGACGTGCAGGCGTTCGAAGCCCACGCGACCGAAGCCGACCTCGACGATCTGCGCGCGCGACTGGCCGCGGCGCGGCTGCCCGAGGCCGAGACGGTCCGTCGCGCCGCGCCCGACCCCCGCCGGTGGGAACAGGGCGTTCCCCTCGCCGACCTCGTCGAGGTCGTGGACTACTGGCGCACCGGGTACGACTGGCGGCCGTTCGAGGAGCGCGTCAACCGCATCGGCCAGTTCCGCACGACCATCGACGGTCTGGGAATCCACTTCCTGCACCGCCGGTCCGCGCGCGCGGACGCCGCTCCCCTGGTCCTGACGCACGGCTGGCCGGGCAGCATCGCCGAGTTCGTCGATGTGGTGGACGAGCTGGCGGATCCGGAGGACGCGGACGCGCCGGCGTTCCACGTCGTGGCCCCGTCGCTGCCGGGATTCGGCTACAGCGACAAGCCGGCCACCACCGGGTGGGGAACCGAGAGGATCGCGGCCGCCTGGGTGGAACTGATGGGAAGGCTCGGCTACAGCAGGTTCGTGGCCCACGGCGGCGACTGGGGAGGCAATATCACCACGGTCCTCGGCGGCAGGTTCCCGGCGCACGTCCTCGGCATCCACACGACGTTCGCGGAGGCCCCGCCCGGGTTGACGACGGACGGGCTGACGGCGGTCGAGCGCGGGTGGACCGAGGAGACCCGCCACTTCTGGCGCCACCGCGCGGCGTACGCCAAACAGCAGGCGACCCGGCCGCAGACCATCGGCTACTCGCTCGTCGACTCACCGGTCGGGCTTCTCGCCTGGATCCTCGACAAGTTCGCCGAGTGGTCGGACACCGAGGACAGCCCGTTCGAGACGATTTCCAGAGACCGCGTTCTCGACAACGTCACCCTGTACTGGCTGACGCGGACCGGCGCGTCGTCGGCCCGCATCTACCACGAGAGCCACAACTCGCTGGACCCCGAACTCCGGGTCGACGTCCCGTCGGCGATCACCGTCTATCCCCGCGACATCGAGAAGTATCCGCGCCCCTGGGCGCAGGAGCGGTACCGGCAGATCGTCCGGTGGAGGGAGCCCGAGGCCGGGGGGCACTTCCCGTCGCTGGAGGTCCCCGGGTATTTCGTCAGGGACCTGCGAGAGGGCCTCGCGGCGGTGCTGGCCGCTCATCGGTGAACGCGGCCCGGGGAGGACGGCGTGGAGCATGCCGGGGTCCTCCGGACGGTGGACCCCGACGCCCCCGGCCGCACCACCGACTGCGAAGGGTCCGTTCCCCCCGGAGCAGGGGCTTCACGGAAGGTGGGCGAGGGCTCCGCGGGCCGCCGCGGCGGGTGCGGTGGCCCTCAGAGCCAGGGGGCGGGGTACTCCGCGCCGGTTTCGGGGTCGCGGGCCAGGCGTGTGGGGGGCCGGCGCTCCTCGCGGGTGATGTTCCCGGACTGGTCGAGTTCGCGGACGATGACGCGGTTGCCGAGGGCGTCGTGGACGATCTCACGCAGGAGCCGTCCTTGTTCGTCCCACTGGTGCCAGGGGCCGATGGGGCCGTGGGGGTGCTGGGTGATGCCCTGGATGACGAGTTTGCCGCTGGGTGCCCAGGTCAGGGTGGGGCCGTCCTCGACGCCCTCGACGAGGGTGTGCATCTGGGCCCGGCCCCGGCGATCGCGGGTGACGGCCTCCCCGGTGTAGGGCGTGCCCTCCAGCAGAACCCGGCGGCCGAGCCCCTCCACGTCCGCGACGGTGAGGGCGCCGAGACCGACCGCGGGCAGGAAGCCCCCGTGTTCGGGGGGCCGCATGTCCGGGGCCAGCCTGATCCTCCGCCAGGGCAGGAACACCTCCTGCCCGGTGGCGGGGTCGAACCCGCCGAACTGGGCCTCGTGGCGCTCCTCGCTGACGAGGCGGCCCGAGGCGTCCCAGCGCCGGGAGAGGCGGTGGTTGCCGGAGGCGTCGTTGATGTACTCGAACACGAGGCGGCCCTGGGCATCCCAGTGGTGGGAGGGGCCGACGGGCAGCCCTCCGGTGGCGAGGTTGCCCAGGGAGACGAGCTGGCCTCGGCCGTTCCAGGAGAGGTCGGGGCCGCTCGCGACGCCGTTGACGAAGGTGCGGGCCGTCACCTCGGTCTCGTCCGCCTCCACCACCTGTCCGGTGAAGCCTTCGCCGTGGAGTACGGCTGTGGTCTCCTCCAGGTGGTCGAGGTCCTCGTGATCAACTCTGCGCATCGGGGAATCCGTCGTTGTGGCTTCTGGACCATTCCGGGTGGCCCGGGGGGTGTGAGTTCTTTCCGGAGCGGGGCGCGCGTGCTCCCCTGGTGATCCGGGTGCAGTTCGCGCAGCACGGGCAGATCGAACCGTCGTTCTTGAGGGTGAACCAGGTGTCGAGTTGGAAATCGCTGATCTGCGCGTCGTCGCGTTCCCAGAGGAGTGTGTTGATCGCCTTGATCTCCGCGTGCCGGGTGGGGGAGTCGTTGTGGGGGTAGGGGCTGGTTCTTTGGATGGTTCGGCCGTTTTTGTCGGTCACCATCATGGGTTCGCCGGTGAGGGGATCGTACATGGGGTATCCCCTCTCGCTGTACATGGCGTCGATGCGCTCTTTCAGTCTGGGGTGTAGCCGGTCTGCGGGGATGACGGAGAACCTGGCTCTTCCGTTGAGTCCTTCCGCCACGGTTCCGGTGACCCGGTCCACGACGATCGCGTTCACCGCGCCGTTGACCGCACCCAGGTCGTTCTTGGCGAGGACGACCTCGGTGAGGGGGTTCGCGTCCGGATCCGAGGGGGGGTTCACGTCGGGCCTGTGGAAGGTCCTCGAATCGACCCTGACGGGGATCTTTTCCTTGAAGATGTTTTTGATCTCCGCTACGCGCATGGTGAGCAGGTCGTTCTGGAATTCCTGTAGCGGCTTTCCGTCGACCGTGGTTATTCTTCCGCTGTCGTCCTTTCCTGTGCGGTTGTCGGGGATGGTGCCGAGGATTCTTCCGTCGGTGAGGTCGCTCGGGAACCGGGGGTCTCCTGCGGGTTTGTTTTCCAGTCCGAGGATTTCGGTGGCTGGTCTGTTGTCTTCTTCCTGGTTTTCCCGGGTTTCCTGGGTTTCCTGGGACGCGGAGTCGGATTGCGGCTGCGCGGAGGAGTGACCGCCGTCCCCCTCCGGGGCGGGGCCTCCGCCGCCGCCTTCGGAGCCGTCCCGGTCGTCGGCTCGGTCACCGCCGCCGCTGCCGGACCGGTCACCGCCCCCGCCGCTGGAGCCGTCGCCGCCGCTGCCTCCGGACCGGTTGCCGCCGGAGCCCTCGCCGCCTCCGGTGCCGTTCTCGTCGTCGTCCTTCTTCCGGCTGTTCCCGTCGGGGGTGTCCTCGGAACCGTCCCCGGTCGTGTCCTCCTCCTTCGCCGTCCGCCCGTCCTCGTCCTCGGGTTGCTTCCGGGACGGGTCGGACTCGGTCGCCTCGGGCGCTGTCCGGGGACCCGCGGTCTCCCGGACCCGGTCGCCGTCGGAGGCCGGAGCGGGCCCGTCCGCCGGCTCCTCCCCGGAGGAGGTGCGCGTGGTGCCCTGCGCGGAGTCGCCGTCCGCGTTGTCCGCGGGGCCGTTCAGCGCCTGGTCGAAGAACGCGAACAGGTCGGAGTCCGGATCGGAGGGTTGCTCCGGGAGCGGGTGCTCCTTCTGCTGGGGGGTGTCCCCGCGGTCCTGGGGCGGGGTGTGGGAGCCCCCGTCGTTCTCGGCCCGGGAAGGCGGCCGGGGCTGCGCGCCGGAGGTCTGCTGGGGGACCGGCCGGGGCGGTTGCGCGGTCGCCTCATCCCGCGGTCGTCCGGCGGGGGCGGGGGTCACCTCGGCGGGGACGGGGGAGCGCTGTGCCTCCTGCGCGGGGCCGGTCTCCGGTCGGGGGGCGGGCTGGTCCGCGGGGGTGTGGTGCGTTTCCGTCTGACTGGGGGCGTGCTGTTCCGTGCGGTCGCCGAGCGGGTCGGTGTCGCGCTGGGAAGGTCTGTTCCCGTCCGGCCCGGACGTGTCCGGCAGCGACCACTTGGCCCTCCAGTCACTCCGTAGCCGGGCCTCCTCCTCCGGTGTCCGTGGCTTCGGCCAGTTGGTTCTCCAGTCCTGGAAGGCCTGGAGCAGGTTGTCCCACTCCCGTCGGTGCGAGTTCGTGGAGGGGCCGGACAGGTCGTCGGCCCGCGGTTGGCGGGGGGCGGGCAGGTCTTCGGAGTCGCGGTGCGTCTCCGGCCGGTCGGAGGAGCTCTGCCGGCCGGGGTCGCCCGTCGGGCCGGTGCCGGACGGGGACGGCTCGCCGTCCGCGGAGGGTGTCGTCTGTGGTCGCTGGTTCTGGCTTCCGACAGGCCGGTCCTGCTCCCGCGGCGCGCTCGGGGCCGTGGAAGGGCTGGGCGGGCCGTCGGTCCGCGGGGCCTGGGAGGAGAGCTGTGCTGTCTGGGCGTCGAGCCAGGCGGTGTCGTGGGGGCCGCCCAGATCCAGCTCGTACCGGGCCCCTTCGGGCAGGGGCGGGCCCACGGCCAGTGCCCGTTCCCCGAGCGACCGCACCAGCTGTCGGCGTTCTTCCCCGCTGAGCGATGACGCTTCCGGGTGGTGCCTGTCGAGCCAGCGGGGGCGCGGTGCCTCCTCCTGGTCGCCGCCGTCGTACAGGCTCTCCGTACCGTCCGTCGCGTGTCCGTCGTCGGGGTCGGCGGCGCGCTCCGGGGCGGGGGCGCGGTGCGTCTCCGGCTGGGCGGAGGGCTGTCGTCCTCCGTGGTCACCGGTCGGTCCCGCGTCGGGCAGGGCCTGCCCGGCCTCGCCCGGGAAGGACGGGTCCGTCGACATCAGCCGCTGCAACCGGAGCCGCATGTCCCTGAGGTGCTCCGAGGTGATCGAGGAGGTCTCCGAGGAGGTCTCCTGGTCCGGCCGGAAGTCCGTGCCGTGGTCGTGGGCGGTCTCCGGCCGGGTGGTGGAGCCCTGCCCTCCGCGGTCGGAGAACGAGTCCCCCTCCCCCTCCCTCTGCTGCGGCGGGGTCAGCGGACGCCCGAGGTCCAGGTCCTCGAAGAACCGGTCCCACTCCTCCGGTGTCCTCGTGGACGGACCGGCCTCGGACAGGCCACCGGTCTCCGGCTCGGGGGCGGGGCCGCTCTCCGCCCGGGGCTCGGGCGCGGGCGGTGCGTCGTTCTGCTCGGCCTCCTTCGGCCGGAGGTTGAGGTCCGAGCCGAACCGGTCGAGGAGGCCGGGTCCGGTGCTGCGCAGCCCGGTGCCCTGCTCGGGCCGCTGGTCGCCCCGCTCGGTCTGCCGGTCGTTCCGCTCGGTCTGCCGGTCGCCCCGCTCGGGCAGCTCGATGGCCTCGGGGTCGGCGGCGGGGTCCTGGGTGTCCCCCTGCGGCGGGGGCGGCGGCTCCTCCTGGATGGTGTCGAGGAAGGGCGCGCTCTGCGTGCGCGGGCGGGGGAGGGCCGCGGGGGCGGCCAGCCCGTCGCGCAGCTCCCTGAGCGCCCTCTCCCAGTTGCGCTCCGCCGTGTTGAACTTCTCCAGCCGGTCCCGGTAGACGGCCTCCAGGTCGTCGTAGCGCTGCCGGACCCGCGGGTCGTCGGGGGAGGCGATCCGGTCGGCCGCCGCCCCGTCCAGCGGCAGGCGGGCGTCGAGGTAGGCCTTCTCGGCGTCGCCGAGCGCCTTCTGGGCAGCGCTGAACCGCTCGGTCAGGGGGGCGATCCGGGTGGTGTCGTCGGGGGTGAGGACGCCCAGCTTCACCGCGTCGCCGTGGGAGAGCCAGACGGTCACCTTGGCGGAGGTCTCACCCCGCTGCCACCGGGCGGGGCGGGAGGGTCCGGGGGCGGGGGCGCTCCGGTCGCCGAACACGCCGCGCACCTTGGCCGCGGTGTACCTGCCCGCGGCCGCGGTCTTGTCCCCGACGTAGCGCGCCGAGCGCTTGTACCAGGGACCGCGCAGCTCGGATCTGGCGCCGACGGCCCAGTCGGTGTCGATTTCCACCAGGTAGGCGGGACCGGTGCGGACGCGGTCGGAGTGGGGAGGCTCCTTCGGCTTGCTCCCCCGCGCGGTGTCGCCCCCGGACGTGGACGACCCCGTGGTGTTGGCCGAGCCGTAGAGGGTGGCCGTCGTCGGCGGCCCCGTTCCGCTGCGTCCGGAGGGACGCGCGTCGAACCCCATGGTCGTCGTGGACGAGTCGTTGTGGAAGGGGGAGAAGGTCCTGCCCGACTCCGAGGAGTCGGTCAGGCGCGCGCTCGGGTTGTAGTCGATGACGCGCGCCGTCTCCGGCCGGGGCACGGCGCGCACCCCCCACGTGGTCCGGCCCATCTCGATCAGCTCGGTGCCCCCCTCGTTGTTGGCCTCGGAGAAGAGGGCCTTGAGGGCGATCCCGTTGAGGGAGTGGTCGACGGCGTTGTTGCGGGAGTTCAGCTCCAGTTTGTCCGCCGCGTACTCGGCCGCCTGCTTGATGGACTCGGGGGTGTAGCGCCCGTCGCGGACGGAGCCGTCGGGCTGGGGCCAGCCCAGCGACTTGGCCACGACGACGTGCGCGAGGTCGCGGATGCCTTTGCCGTTGTTCTCGACGGCCGTGGGCAGGACCACGGCGTCCTTGAAGTCGCCCCGGGAGTCGGGGTCCCTGGTCCGCGACCAGTTGCGCATCATGTCGGCCAGTGAGGCGTGGTGGTCGTTGGAGGGGTTCTCCGGCGAGGTCCGGTTCCCCGTCCGGCGCCCGTCGCCGGTCGGCCCGGCGGTGTCGCTCCCGCCGGTGGTGCCCCCTTCCCCCGGAAGGTCGAGGTAGGAGGTCGGGTAGAGCGCCTCCACCCGGCCCGAGTCGCCCGTACCGGTGAAGTCGCGCCGCCCGCCCGAGCCCGGCGTCTCCCGCGTCAGGGAGTTGGCGAACCCCTGCTTGTCGGATATGTGCAGGTCGATCGTCAGCCGCGTGTCCGAGGACACCCGCGCGTAGGGCGTCTCCATGGTCAGCTGGACGGAGCGCTTGTCCGTGTTCCGGGCGATTCCGCCGTTGCCGTGCGCGTTCGCCGCGGAGGCGTCGCCGTACAGGCCCATCAGGTAGGGGCGGCTCGACGGGCTGGTGCCCCCGGGCTGGTCGCCCCCCGACTGGGGCAGCGGTGTCAGGAGAGAGCCCTGTGCCCCCGCCGACGCGGAGCTCTCCTCGCCCTGCTGGAGCCTGTCCCCGTTCTCCCAGCCCTGCCGCTGCCGGTACTCCGTCTTGCCGCCCAGGTACTTGACCTCCGTGTCGCCCCTGTCGAGCCGCAGGTTCACGGTGGCGTCCAGGGAGAGCGGCGCGGTCGTCGGGGCGTTGAGGTTGCCGATCGAGTGGTCGATGGGGCGGACCTTCACCGGTACCGGCGTTCCGGTGTTGGGGTTGAGCCCCGTGTGGGAGTTGAGGGTGTGCAGGATGGTCTCCCGGCTGTCCCTGGTCAGCTCCCATCCCTGCGAGGCCAGGTCGTCGGCGAGGCTCTGGAGGGCCTCGTCCGGGTCGGCCGGCCGGATCATCTTGCCGGAGTCCTCGAAGCCCGGGCGCGGCCGCACGGACGCGGGCCGGTCGGGCTCGGGCTGGGGGACGCGGACCGGCCCGCTGTCGGTCTCCTCGACCCGGTCCTCGACCAGGCCCGCCTGGTGGGCGTCGCGGATGTGGATCAGCCCGGTGACCAGGTCGCGGACGTCGGCCTGCCAGCCCCGGTAGCGCGCGGCGCGGGGGATCGTCGGCCCGATGCTCCAGTTCTTGACGAACTCCATCGCCTGGGTCACGCGCCCCGAGGCGGAGAACGCGTACGACATCGGGATCTTGGGGTGGAACTCGACCGTCTCGGAGAACTTCGAGGTGGGCTTGGTGTTGGTGTAGCGGTCGAACAGGCTCTTTCCCGCGGAGGGGCCGAGCTGGATCAGGGGAGCGCTCGCGGAGTTGGGCGCGGGGGCGGTGCCGTCGGCGGGCTGCCCGGCCGGCCGGACGGGGTTGGTGTTGAACCGGCCCCCGCCGGTGGCCAGGACGGACAGGTCGGTCCTCTCCCCCGTCCTGGTGAACACCTCCAGGGTGTTCCTGTCCTTCCAGACGATCGCGCCGTCGGACTGCTCGAAGCGGTCGACCGAGTCGATGTCGAACTGGGTGGCCGTCGTCGCGCGGACGTGGTGCGGGGAGAGCAGGCCTCCGCTCATCTCCGTGCGCGTGCGGGCGCCGCCGGAGGACTGCAGCGCCGGGTTCCCCGCGAGGTTCTCCGGGGAGAGGGCGTTGGCGTAGAACTGCCTGCTGCCCTGGCCCCGGACCAGGAAGTGCCGCAGCTTGCGCTCGAACCCGAACCTTCCGGGGGTGCGCTGGACGCCGTCGCCCCTCTCCCACGGCGGAACGGAGGAGAAGTTCTCGTAGGAGGCGTCGAGCAGGCTGCCCACCCGGTTGCCGTCGCCGGTGGTGAACCGGGTGTTGACGTGCTCGACGGTGGGTCCCAGGTCGCGGATCAGCTCGGCCCGGCGCTGCTGGGGGGTGCGGATGTCGGGGACGTTGCCGTGGTCGCTTCGCGGCTGCCCCCGGTCCTGGCCGATGGTGTCCGTGTCCGTGTTCGTGTCCGGCGCCGGGGCGGTCTCCGTGTCCTGCTGGCCGGTGGTGTTGTTGTCGTTGCCCGTGGCGGTCGTGTTGGTGTTGTCGCTGGTGGTGCCGGTGGTGTTGTCGTCGGTGCCCGTGGTCTCCGTCGTCGGCGGGGTCGGGACGTCGCCGGTCCGGGTGCCGGTGTTCTGCTGCCCCGTGTTGTTCCCCGCGCTGTCCTGCTGCCCGGTGCCGGGGGTGCCGGTGTTCTGCTGCCCGGTGCCGTTCCCCGCGGTGTTCTCCGGCCTCGGGGCGGGGTTGACGGGCGGTGCGCCGTCGCCCCGCCGTCCGCCCGGAGGCTGCTGGTCCCGTCCGCCGCCGAACCACCTCCTGACCGTCCCGGTCACGTCGCGCCGCCTGCGCACGCTGCCCGGGTCCGGTGCCGTGTGGCCGTCGATCATCTCCTTGGCCCGCTCGACGGGTATCGGCCGGATCCGCGTGGCCTGCGGGGCGGCGTCGCCCCGGCCGCCGCGCTCGCCGTCCGTGACGGCCTTGGCCGTGTCCATCGTGGCCAGTGCCTCGACCGGCGCGTCGAGCAGGTCGTGCCCGCGGTCGGCCAGCGGCCTGTCGCCGCCCAGGACCATGCCGAGGTCGTCGTTCTCGTAGAGCTTCGCGGAGAAGCGCGCCGTGGAGTTCCAGACACTGGAGTCCTCCGCGTACTGGACGACCTCCTCGCTCTGGGTCTTGACGCCCAGGCCCCGGCCGTCCCCCTTGGTCCTGTTCAGCTGGCCGGAGACCGAGAACACGCCTCCGTCGCTCGGGTTCTCGGCCGCGTCGACGGTGTCGATCCGGCGGATGTAGGCGCCGGTGGTGAGCCGGGCCGTCTTGCGCGTCTGCGAGCCGTCTCCGGTGGTGCGCTCGGACGCGCCCGCGTACTCGCCTCCGGTGCCCCTCTTGGTCTCTCCCGCGTGCCTGAGGGCGGAGAAGTCCGCGGTGACGCGGACCGTGACGAACGGGGGGCGCAGCATGTCCTTGCCCGGCTTGAACAGCGCGCTGGGGTCGAACCTCCCCGTGTCGATGAGGTGGATGGGCTGGCCGTGCAGCGTCAGGTCGTCCGTGCCGCTCTTGAACGCGGACGCGGAGATCGCGTCCATGACCCGGTGGGTGTTGAAGACGGCGGCGTCGTGGTCGCGCCGGAAGGGGCGGTGCTCGCGCGTGGAACCGGTGAAGGGGCCCGTGATCTCGTGGCCGGGCCGCCGTGCGAAGTTCTTCGGGTTGCGCGCCAGCTCGGGCAGGACCAGGCCCGGCCGCTTGGCGGCCAGGCCGGTCAGCACCTCGTGGGCGATCTGCTGGTAGATGCTGCGCTGCTGTCCGTCGATCTCGCGGTACTGGCTGCCGTCGGGCCAGGTGAAGTCGCGGGGCACGGCTCCGTGGAAGGTGACCGGCCGCTCCTCGGCCAGGTTCGGACGAGGGGGCCGCGGGACCTCGGACCGCTCGTTCTGGGAGCGCTGCTCCCCGTCCTGCCCGTCCCCCCGCCGCTGGTCCTGTTCCCCGGTCCGGGTGTCCCCGTCCCCCTGGTTCCCGTCCTGCCCGTTGCCGGACTGCTCTCCTGCGGGCTGTTCACCTGCGGACTGTTCAGCCGCGGGTCGTCCGCTCCCGTCCTGGTCGCCCGCGGGCCGCTGGTCCCCGGACCGCTGGTCGCCGTTGGTGTCGGGAACGGCCTCGGGGGTGTCCACCGTCGGAGGCTCCGGCGCCGTGCCGTCCCCTGCCGTCCGGACGGGGGCGGGGGGCGAGGGCACCTTGTCCGAGGGCTCGTCCCCGTTCAGGATGCGGGCCTCCTGGACGGTGAGGATCTCGACGGTGTCGCCCTGGAAGCGGTACACGGTGGGCTCGCCGTCGAAGTGCACGTAGTAGTTGCGCTGGACGTCGTAGGCGGACGACGGGGTCTTGCCGTAGTTGATGCGGTTGGCCGATCCCGACGACGACCGTGAGCCCTCCTCGGTCGCCCGGCCCCGCACGCCGCCCTCCAGGGCTATCGCGTCGACGCGGACCTTGCGGAGGCCGCCCGGTGCCCCGGCGTCGACGCTCACGCCCGCGCCCACGCTCCCGCCGAGGACGTCGTGGTGGCGGAGCGTGGTCCCGCTCTCGCGTTCGGACTTGTTGCCCTTGATGTACTTCGCGGGCTGGATGGTGTGGGGCTTGGCGTCGTAGGAGGTGGGCACCGACTGGACGCTCACCAGGCGGGGTGTGCCCGAGGGGTCGGTGACGGTGAAGACCGCCGGCCCCGAGGTCATCTTCGGCAGGTTGTTGCGGACGGACCTCTCCGAGAAGACCTCCCCGACCTGGTCGCGGAAGGCGTCCAGCCTCTGCTGCCTGCGCTTGTCGACGAACCCGGGCGTCATCTTGTCCACCGTGGACTGCCACCACCCGCGGTCCTGCTCGGGGGACCAGAGGTGGTCGGCGATCCAGTCGGAGAGGGGCTTGTCGGAGGAGCCGTCGCTCAGGCGGATGTCGCCCACCCACACGGGGTGTCCCTTGTCCGCGTGGGGGCCCGCGGGCCTGGCGTCGTCGTCCCGGCCACGCTGGTGGTCCTCGGTCGCGAAGGGGTCGCGCAGGCGGATCGACTCCGGACCGGCGTTGGCCACGACCTTGCCCGGAAGGACCAGGAGCACCCCGTTGGGGGACTCGGCCCGGGCGTTCACGCCCCGGTTCGCCGGAGCGTCGCCGGGGGCCGGTCCGTCCGCGGGTGCGTTGTCGCGGGCCGGTCCGTTCCCCGGGGCGGGAACGGGGGTCAGGTCGAAGGACATGCTCAGGTCGGCGGCGTAGACCTCGGGCTTGCCCTTGATCTCGTAGCTGGTGTAGCCGTCGTGGATGCTGGCCGTCGTCTCACCGGTCTGGCGCTGGCGCGTTCCACCCGAGAAGCTGATGGTGAAACGGGGGCCGATGTCGCTTCCGCCCACCGTGCCGAGGAGCAGGGGGGAGACCTGGAACCCCAGCCCGACGAGCTTGTTGCCGCCGTGGCTGCCGCCGCCCTCGGCCGGGTTGGACTCCCCGGCCTCGTCCACCAGCTTCAGCTCGGTGGAGGACCCCTGTTCCGGCTGCGTGGGCGCGTGGCGGAAGCCCTCGCGCGAGGGGTTCAGCCGCAGGTCCGCCCGCCATGTGGAGCCGTCCGCCCCGGTGACCGTGGTGGAGAACCCCTCCGGTCGGAAGAACGCGCCCATCTGCCTGCGCGCCTGCGCGTCGATCTGCTCCCTGACGGCGTCTCGCACTGCGGCGTCGACGCGTCCGGCGTTGTCGGAGAGGGCGTCGTCCACGAACGAACGCAGGTGTTCGGCGTGGATCATGCTGGAGTTCACCAGGCTGGAGGTCAACAGGTAGCCGATGTCGTAGGGGGCGCCCGTCCGGTCCGGCGTCACGGAACCCGGGTAGTTCCCGTCCGGGGTCTCCTCCTCCTGTTGCTGCTGTTGCGTATCACCGTCGTTGTTGTCGCCGTTGTTGTCGGTGGTGGTGTCGCCGGTGGTGGTGTCGGTGTCGGTGTCGTTCTGCGGAGGCGGAGGCGGCGGTGGGGGTGCCTGCCGCGTGTCCGTGTCCGTGCCGGTGTCGGTGGTGGTGTTGACGGAAGGTACCGGCGACTCCGGTACCGCGCTGTCGGTGTCGGTCGGAACGGGTGCGGCGGGCGGTGGGAGCAGCGGCGTCACCTGGTCCTGGGAGACGCCGTCCGTGACGGGGGTGGGGACAGGGTCCTGCTGCCCGGGTGTCCATACGGATCCAGGGGGCAGAGGGGCGTGGACCGGCTCGGGGCCCGGGTCCTCCTGCTGTTCCTGGTCCGGGTTCTCCCGGTCGGACGGGGTGGTGTCCTTCGGCTGCTGCTGGGATGAGGGCTCGGGTGAGGGCTGGTGCTCCGGGGAGTCCTGTTGTTCGGCGCCGTGCGGTGGGAGCGGTGCGGGTGTCTCCTGGCTCGTGTCGTTCACCGCCGTGTCCGCGGTGTGTTGTTCGGCGTCGGTGTCGTTCTGCGGCGGCGGGGGTGGCGGGGGCGCCTGTTGCGTGTCCGCGTCGTTGTTGCCGGTGGTGGTGTTGTCGGTGTCGTTCTGCGGGGGCGGCGGGGGTGCGTGCTCCGTGTCCGTGCCGTCGGTGTCGACGGACGGTGTCGGCGACTCCGGTACCGCGCTGTCGGTGTCGGTCGCAACGGGTGCGGCGGGCGGTGGGAGCAGCGGCGTCTCCTGGTCCCGCGAGACGTCGTCCGCGCTCGGGGCGGGGCGCTTCTCGGAGGTGCCGCTGTTCGTGCCGCGGGCGTCGGAGCTGCTCTGGTGCGGTCGCCCGCTTCCCTCCCTCTCCGGCGCCGGAGAGGGGGCCGGGTTCTGGGTGCCTCCGGTCGAGGCCACCGGTGCCGGGGAGGGGAGGGGGTTCTGCTGCCCGGGTGTCCATACGGACCCAGGGGGCAGAGGGGCGTGGACCGGCTCGGGGCCCGGGTCCTCCTGCTGTTCCTGGTCCGGGTTCTCCCGGTCGGAGGAGGTGGCGCTCTCCGGCTGCTGCTGGAGTGAGGGCTCGGGTGAGGGCTGGTGCTCCGGGGAGTCCTGTTGTTCGGCGCCGTGCGGTGGGAGCGGCGCGGGCGCCTCCTGGTCCGTGTCGTTCACCGCCGTGTTCTGGGCGGTCTGCTCCGTGTCGACCTGCTCCGTGTCGGCCGTGTGACCGTTCCGGTCGTCGCCTTCCTGCTGCGAACGGTTGGCGTCGTCCGGGGACACGTGGGTCTGCGCGCTCTCGGCGGACGAGGGCCGCTCCACGGTCGGCGCATCACCGTTGCCGGAACCCGGGGGCTGCCCCTGGGGGTTGTCGGTACCGGCCGGGGTGGAGGGGGCGGACCGGTCCTCCTGCTCCTGTCCGTTTCCGGGGGAGGCGGGCGCGGTCCCCGGCTGAGCGGTTCCCGGTTGCGCGGGCCCCGTCTGGGCGGCCGGTGGCGCGGTGGTCTCCGTGCCCGGGGGAGGTGCTCCCTGGGCCGGGGGGAGCTGTCCCGCCTCGGGGTTCGCGGGAACGATCTCGTTGAGGAAGTAGACCGTCAGCGGGTCGTTGGTCAGGCCGGGCGGGAGCGGGCCCGGAAGGAAGGGGTTGGATCCCAAACCGTGCGGAGAGGACTTCGGGTCCGGGGAACCGTACGGGGCGAACGGGTCCTTGTCGGCTCCGGGGGTCTTGAGGGGGTCGGAGAAGGGGGTACGCGTGTCCTCGTCGTCGTGCACGCGCACGGTGTCGTCCGAGTTCCAGTCGGGGTCGTCGGGGTCGCCGAACTCGGAGTCGGTGTCGCTGTCGGTGTCGCTGACCAGGTCGGGAACGTCGTCGATGTCGGAGCGGTCGTCACGGTCACCGGAGTCGTCCGAGACGAGGACGGGGGCGGTGTCGCGGTCGGGCCCGCCGTTCTCCCGGGAGGGCCCGTCGCCGCCGTCGCGCCCGGGGCCTCGGTCCTGCCGGTCCGCCCCGCTCCGGTCCTGCCCGTCGGATCCGCGCTGGCCCTGCCTGTCGAAGCCGTCTTCGGAAAAGCCGTTCCCGTCACCGGGAACTCCGGACCCTCTCTCGGTGGAGGAATCGCTCTCGGTTCGGGGTGGTGGGGGTGGGGTGAGGTTGGGTTTGTCCTTGTTGCTGAACAGGTCGGTGGCGGCCAGGGTGCCGTCGGTGGTGCCTTGTTGGATGCCTGCTTGGCTGGCGCCTGCGGTGGCCGACCAGACGGAGGCTTCCCAGCCGCGTCCGTCGGCGAGGCTGCCCAGGCCTTCGCCGAGGTAGCCCTCCAGGGCTCCGCTACCGACGCTGCCGCCGGTTTGCTGGGCGTAGGCGCTGGCGGTGGAGAAGTAGTCGTTGAGGGGTTTTTGGAGGTTGACGGGGACGTTGGCGAGGTGGTCGCGCAGGTGCGGGGGCAGCCGGTTGTCCAGGACCTGGCGTAGGTGTTGTCCGAGGTCGGGGTTGTTCCAGTTGCGGGTGAGGGTGTTGGCGTAGTCGCGGCCCAGGTCGCGTGCGGCGCTTTCGCCGAGGTGGTCGCCGAAGTGGCGGGCGAAGAGGTCGGCGAAGTCGTTGCGTGCTGTGGTGGCTTTGGCGGCGTTGTCGAAGGCTCCTGCGCCGATGGGGCTGGCGGGGTTGTAGGGGGTGAGGAATTCGTCGTTGTGGCG
>NYMS01000054.1 GCA_002529455.1 Glycomyces fuscus | reverse complement strand
TACTGGACGGGCGGGTGGGCGTTGGCCAGCAGCTCCTGGAACTGGGCCGAGAACCAGTGCCCCGAGATCGGCGCGTCGGGCAGCGCACCGCTCATGTTGTTGCCGTTGCGCGGGTTGCCCTCATAGGTCGGGTCGCACATCCGGTCGAAACCCTTGCCCTCGGGGTTTTCGATGTACTCGCTGGAACCGTCGGACTCACCCGGCGGCTTCATCCACACATAGGCGTCGATGCCCGGCTCCGGAGCGGCCTGGGGACGCTCGCCCAGCCCCGCACCCGCCTGGTTGCACCAGTTCCCGGACTGGATACGGCGGTCGTAGCGGCCCCCGTCCACGTAGGCGTTCACATCCGTGGTCGGCCCCGGCCCGTCGGGCCGGTCGGGCCCGCCCCAGCCGTTGCGGGAGGTGTCGATGAGCATGCCGATCCGTGAGTCGAAGCCCTGGCCCACCAGCTCCTCGCGCAGGGCCTGGGCGAACTCCAGCTCCCCGGTGAACTGGTTCCAGTCCACCCAGTCCGACTGGCGCACCGGCGTGCCCGCGATCGTCTCACCGATGGAGAAGTTCTCCTCCACCAGCACCGAGTAGTTCGCGGTGTTGGCGATGAACCCGTGCACGTCGGCGGGGGTGGCGCCGGCGGCGTTGGCCGCCTCGTGGAAGAGCGCCGCCGAGGCGGTGAAGTTGTCCTGCCAGCCGATCCATCCGTGGTGGCCGGCGTCGACGTAGTTGTAGACGTTGTCGATCTCGCCCAGCTGCGCCAGGGCGTAGCCCACGCCCTCGACGTAGTTGCCGTTGGCCAGCATCTCGTCGCAGTTGTCGGTGGCGGTCTCGCGCGGGGAGACGTTGGTGACCAGGTTGGGCAGCGAGTCGATCTCGACCGTGGTCACGATCCGCAGCTCGGTGTCCTCGTAGTCGGCCAGGATGTCGGCGATGGGGTCGATGTAGTCGTTCTTGTAGCGGTCGATCTCGTCGGGGCCCAGCTCGCCGTTGGAGGCCAGCGCGGCGCAGTCGCGGCCGGGCAGGTTGTAGATGACCACCTGGAAGACCAGCGGCTGGCCGTCGGCCTGTTGCAGGGCCTCGTCGAGGTGGTCGCGCAGGCCCATGCTGCCGGTGGTGGGGCTGTCGTTGCCCTCGATGGCGCTGATGCGGTCCAGCCACACCCCGGTGGGCTCGTCGGCGATGGCCTCGCCGCCGGGCTCGGCGGCGGCGTTGGCCGACCAGATCGGGTTGACGTAGACGTCGGCACCCGCGTAGGGATTGTCCACCCGCTCACCCGTCCCGGGATCCGGGTCCGGGTCGGGGTCGGGATCCGGGTCGGGGTCCGGATCGGGTCCGGGGTCGACCAGGCCCTCACAGGCCACACCGTTCAGGGTGAACTCGGCCGGAACGGCGTTGGAGCCCGAGTACGTGGCCTGGAAGCCGAAGGTGGCGGTGCCGTCCGTGGCGATCGAGCCGTTGTATCCGGCGTCGGTGGCCGAGACGCTCTGGCCGCTCTGGGAGACGGTGCCGTTCCAGGAGTTGGTGACCTGCTGGTTGCCGGCGAAGTCCCATTCCAGGGTCCAGCCGTCGACCGCGTCGCCGAGGTTGGTGATCTCCACGCTCGCGGTGAAGCCGGAGCCCCAGTCGTTGAGCTGGTAGTCGACCTCGCAACCGGCCGCGGCGCTGGCGGGGGCGGGCACGGCCGTGGCCAGTGCGGCGCCCACGATCAGGGCCGATGTCGCGGCCAGGCCGCGCCGTGCGCCCGGACGTCTGTCCGGGGCGCGCAGGATTCTGCTCATCTCTTGCTTTTCCTCATGGTTGGGGGGTGGTGCCAGAGGGACGAGAGTGTCGGGACGCGGGGCCGCCGACTGATGCGTGGAATCCGGGTGATGGGGGTGCGGGTGGTGCGCGGGGCACGTCGTCCTCCCGGGAGGGTGTCGCGACGAGGGGGGTGTCCGCATGCTTGGGAGCGCTCCCAAAACAGGAGCGCGATGGGAGGGATGGACTGGGGAACGTGGACTCTCACGCTCCCCCATATGTGACCCAGGTCATGCGGGAGCGCTCCCATGAGAATAACCACCATCGCTTCACATGTAAACACCCCGTAAAGAACAGTGTTCGGTACGTGTTCTGACCTCGCGAAACCCCGATCCCGCAGGGGGATCGCGCACTCTCGCGCCGCCGGGGAGCCCCTGTGGGAATAGCCGGGAGGGACGCACGGTTCCCCTGGTAGTTTCGCAAATAAACTACTTCTCAAGAAGCTTTTTGCTAGGGGGATAGATGGCGACCCGCACACTGGTGACCGTCTCGGCGGGGCTGGGCACCCCGTCCTCGACCCGCCTGCTCGCCGACCGGCTGACCGCCGCCGCCGAGGCGGCGCTGCGCGAGCGCGGCGACGAGGTCCGCACCCGCACCGTGGAGCTGCGCGAGGTGGCGCACGACATCGTCAACGCGATGACCACCCGGGTGCCCACCGGCGAGCTGCGCGGCGTCCTGGAGGACATCGCCGGAGCCGACGGGATCGTCGCGGTGACCCCCGTGTTCAACGCCTCCTACAGCGGCCTGTTCAAGTCCTTCTTCGACGTGGTCGACCCCGAGGACCTGGACGGCACGCCGGTGCTGATCGGAGCGACCGGCGGCAGCCCGCGCCACTCGCTGGTGCTGGAGCACGCGCTGCGGCCGATGTTCGCCCACACCCGCTCGGTGGTCGCGCCCACCGGCGTGTACGCGGCCTCGGAGGACTGGGGCTCGGGCGAGGGCGGCGGCCGCGAGCTCTCCCAGCGCGTCGAGCGCGCCGGACGCCAGCTCGCGGCGCTGGCCGCGGAGCACTCCCCCGCGGCCGGGGACCCCTACGAGGACCCGACCCCCTTCGCCGACCTGATGTCGGGCCTGGGCGCCTGACCCGCCCGCGCCGCGCCTCAGCCGCCGTACTCGGCGCGGATACGGTCGGCGAAGCGGGCGAGGTCGGCCCCATGCAGGAAGGCCGAGCGCATGGTGCCGTGGTCGGCCACGCCCTGGCCCGCGATGTCGAAGGCGGTGCCGTGGTCCACCGACGTGCGCAGGATCGGCAGCCCCACCGTCACCGAGACCGTCCCGTCGAAGTCGAAGGTCTTGGCCGCGATGTGGCCCTGGTCGTGGTACTGGGAGAGCACCCCGTCGTAGTGGCCGGTCAGCAGGCGGTGGAAGACCGAGTCCGCCGGGACCGGCCCGACCACGTCCGCACCCGAGGCGCGCATCCGCTCCACGGCCGGGGCCAGGTGGCGGATCTCCTCGTCGCCGAAGGCGCCGTTCTCGCCGCCGTGCGGGTTGATCGCCGCCACCGCCAGGGTCGGCTCCTCGTGGCCGAACACGCGCAGCGCGGTGAGCGCCTCGGTGATCGCCTCCACCTGCTGCTCCTCGTTGGTCCCGTCCAGCGCGCCGCGCAGTGAGACGTGCCGGGTGGCGAAGAAGATCTTCTTGCCGCGCACCACGAACATGGTGTTCTGGCGGGTGACGCCGGTCAGCTCGCCGAGCATCTCGGTGTGCCCGAGGTGGCGGCTGCCCGCGGCCCAGACGGCCTCCTTGTTGATGGGACCGGTGACGATCCCGTCCACCCGCCGCTCCATGGCCGCCCGCGTGGCCACCTCGATCGCGCGGACCGCCGCGGCCCCCGCGCGCGCGTCGACCCTCCCCCACTCCAGCTCGGTGTCGCCGAGCCCGCCGATGTCGAGGCAGTCGACCACCCCCTCCCGCTCCGGCGGCAGGTCCCAGGAGGACAGGGCGCGCACCCGGGTGTCCAGGCCCAGGACGGCCGCCGCGCGGCGCAGCACGGCGGGGTCGGCGACGGCCACCCCGCGCGCCGGGGCGCCGGTACCCGCCTCGGCGAGGGTGCGCACGGTGATCTCGGGGCCGATGCCGACGGGGTCTCCGGCGGTGACGGCCAGGGTCGGGCGTGGGGTCATGCTGGTCCTCCTCGACGCGGCCGGCCCGTCCCGGGGACGGGCGCCGCACGGCCGGTTCGCTCTCGTCGACTCGAAGTCTTCCCCGGAGGGACCCGGGAGACCCCCTCCACCCGGCGGTGGCCGGTCCGACGCGGCGGGCGCGTCCCGGGGCCGCCCTCCCCGCCCCGGGGCCGCCCACGCGCCACCGGCCGGAGACGGGGTGCGGGCCCCCTCCGGGAACGACGCCGCCGGGGACGTTTGGGCGGGGCGGCGCACGGCTATGTCGCATACGGCGCCGGAGAGGGACGCCGCGAGATCTACGGAGCGTGCCGATGCGAAGACAGTTCATCAACGAGCCGGGCGACGTGGTGCCCGAGGCGCTGGAGGGGTTCGCCGCGGCCTGGCCGCACCACGTGCGCCTCAACGCCGACCCCGCCTACGTCGTGCGCGCCCGCCCCGCCCAGGACAAGGTCGCGGTGGTCTCCGGCGGCGGCTCGGGCCACGAGCCCCTGCACGTGGGCTTCGTGGGCACCGGCATGCTCGACGCCGCCGTGCCGGGGGCCGTCTTCGCCTCGCCCACGGCCGTGCAGATCCGGGCGGCCTCCCAGGCCGCCGACACGGGGCGGGGCGTCCTGCACGTGGTCAAGAACTACACCGGTGACGTGCTCAACTTCCGCATCGCCGGTGAGCTGCTGGCCGACGAGGGCGTGGAGAGCGAGATCGTCCTGGTCGACGACGACCTGGCCACCGACACCGGTGACGGCGGGGGTCCCGGCCGCCGGGGCACGGCGGCGGTCGTGGCGGTGGAGAAGGTCTGCGGCGCCGCGGCCGAGCGCGGCGCCGGCCTGGCGGAGCTGGCCGCGCTCGGGCGCCGGGTCGCGGCGCACAGCCGCACCCTGTCCGTGGCACTGGCCGCGGGCGCCCACCCGGGGCAGTCGCGGCCCTCGTTCGAGCTGCCCGGGGACGAGGTCGAGTTCGGCGTGGGTATCCACGGCGAGCGGGCCCGCGAGCGGCGGGCCTTCGGCCCCTCGCGCGAGCTCGTGCCCCCGATGGTCTCGCCGCTGGTGGAGGCGTTGGAGCTGGGGCGGGGGGAACGGGTGGTCGCCATCGTCAACGGCCTGGGCGCCACCTCCGACCTGGAGCTGTACGGGGTGTTCCGCGAGGCGCGGCGCGTCCTCGACGCCGCCGGGATCGAGGTGGCCCGCTCGCTCGTGGGGTCCTACGTGACCTCCCTGGACATGGCCGGCTGTTCGGTCACCCTGGTGCGGGCCGACGACGAGGTGCTGGAGCTGTGGGACGCTCCGGCCGCCACGCCCGCGCTGACCTGGTAGTTCCGTCCCACCACAGTCCACACGGGGAGCACCGGCATGGCAGAGCAGCTCAGTCCCTCCGACGTCGAGCGGTGGGTGCAGGCCTTCATCGACGCGGTCGAGGAGGAGGGCGAGTACCTCACCGACCTGGACCGCCGCAGCGGCGACGGCGACTTCGGCACCAACATGACCACCGCGCTGCGCCGCACGCGCGAGGCCCTGGCCGACGCCGTCGGCACGGGCGCGGCAGGGCAGCCCTTCCAGGTGATGGGCGAGACCTTCCTCGGCCACAGCGGCGGCACCAGCGGCCCGCTGTTCGGCATGTGGTTCCGCGAGTTCGGCAAGGCGGGCGCCGACGCCGGGGCGTTCACCCTGGCGACGGTGGCCGAGGCCACCGCGAACGGGTGGGCGACCCTGAACCGGCTGGGGTCGGCCGAGGTCGGGGACCGCACCATGGTCGACGCCATCGCCCCGGCGTCCGAGGCCCTGTCCCGGGCGGTCGGCAACGGCGAGGGGCTGCACGCCGGGCTGCGGGCGGCGGCGGAGGCCGCGCGGGCGGGCGCGGACGGCACCAGCGACCTGCTCGGCCGCCGGGGCCGTACCAGCTACGTGGGCGAGGCCGCCCTGGGCAGCCCGGACCCCGGCGCGGTGACCATCGCCCTGTTCTACCGGGCGGCGCAGGGGGTCGTCGGCGCCTGAGCCGCTGGGCGGTCCGCGCCGTGGACGGTGCGGACCGCCCTCCGCCGACACCGGTGCGGACCGCCCTCGTCACAGCGGCTCCGGACTGTGGCGGGACCGTCCGCCGCTCCGAGCCCGCGCACCGCACCCGCCCAAACCCGCGTCAGCAGTGTTTACCCTCACACGGACACACGTCTGGCCTTGGGATAGTGTGGAACGTCGTCGTCGCGCCGACCGTCGCGGGACCAGGGGGTCGCTCCCCCTCGCCCCCCTTCTGTCAGCGCCCGTCGGCGACCGGGTGGGGCTGCGTCTGACGCTCCGCCTCCTCCATGCCGCGCCTGCCGCGCCGGCCGTGAGACCGGGCGGTCGTTCCCGGCGACCGCCACGCGCGCACAGCGCATGGAGCTTCAGATACCGGCTGCGGCGTGTCCCGGCCGGTGCATCCATTCGAGGGGCTTCCTCTACTCCATGTTCTCCACTCTGCGCTCACGCGCGTCCGCGCGAGGCAGACGTTCCGATCCCTGGGTCATGGGCACCTCCGGCGCCCTGATGACCGCCTTCGTCCTCGCGGCCCTGGTCTCCCCCCGCGCGGTCGGAGCCGCCGTGGACACGGCCTTCACCTGGTCCGCGCACTGGTTCGGCGCCTACTGGCAGCTGCTGATGCTGGCCACCTTCGTCGTCATCACCGTCCTGGCCTTCTCCCGCTACGGCCGGGTACGCATGGGCGGCTCCGGCGGACCCGAGTTCAACCGGTTCACCTGGGTCGCGATGATCACCACCACCCTCCTGGCCGCCGGAGGGGTGTTCTGGGCGGCGGCCGAACCCATCGCCCACTACGCCTCCCCGCCACCGCAGTACGCCGACCAGGCGGGCGGGAGCGGCGACGCGGCGATCGCGATGGCGCAGAGCTTCGTCCACTGGGGCTTCATCGGCTGGGCGGTCGGCGGTTCGCTGGCCACCCTGGTCATGATGCGCGGAGTCGAGAAGGGCATGCCGCTGCGTCCGCGCACCCTGCTGTGGCCGGTCATGGGCGAGCGCGTGCGCACGCACTGGATCGGCACGGTCGTCGACATCAGCTGCGTGCTCGCCGTGGTCGCCGGAACCGTGGGGCCCATCGGCTTCCTCGGGCTCCAGATCTCCTACATCGGCGGCAGGCTGTTCGGGCTGCCCGACACCTACGCCGTCCAGGCGACGATCATCCTGGGCCTGACCGCCGTGGCCGCGGTGTCGGTGCTGAGCGGGATCCACAAGGGCATCCAGCTGCTGAGCCGGGCCAACGTCTGGGTGGCCCTGCTCCTCATCGTGGCCGTCGTCGGCATGGCGTCGCCGCCCTTCGTCGCGAACCTCTACCTCGAGGCGAGCGTCGTGCACGCCCAGGAGTTCCTGCCCATGGCCCTGTACACGGGCGACGAGCAGTGGCTCGGGTACTGGACCCTGTTCTTCTTCGGCTGGTTCCTCGGTTTCGGCCCCATGATGGCGATCTTCTTCGCCCGCATCTCCCGGGGCCGCACCGTGCGCGACATCTACGTCGGGGCTACGGTGCTGCCCACGGTGGTGACCACGGTCTGGTTCACGGCGCTGGGCGGCACCGGCATCTGGCTGGAGCAGCGGGACCCGGGTGCGATCACGGGCCCCTACGCCGAGGACGGCCTTCCCGCCGCGGCGCTGGCCATCCTGGACGCGCTGCCGCTGACCGCGGTGCTGGGCGTGCTGACGGTGCTGGTCGCACTGATCTTCCTGGCGTCCACGCTCGACTCGATGTCCTACGCCATCTCGGTCTCCAGCATGCACGAGGGCGAGCCCTCGGGCCTGGTCCGCGCGTTCTGGTGCGTGGGGATGGGCCTGGCCGCCGTCGCCCTGCTCCTGGTGGGGGAAGGCGGGATCCAGGCGCTGCAGTCCTTCATCGTGGTGACCGCGGTGCCCGTCGGCCTGATCATGCTGCCGACGCTGTGGACCACGCACCCGCTGCTGCGCGACATGGCGGTCGAGCAGGGCATCGTCGCCCCGCGCCCCTCCCCGGACGGGTCCGAGGACGAGGACGTGGACGAAGGCGGGGCCGCCCGTGCACCGCGGGTGGAGGAGCCGGTCGGCTAGACGGCGCCTCCCCGGGCGCCCGCCCCTCCCGCCCGAGCCCGGGCGCGCGGAGAGGCGGGCGCCCCGCCGTTCCGGGCCCTCCCGGGCCCCGGGAGGGCCCGAGGCCCCCCTTCGGGCTCCCGACACGGCGGGGCCCGGGCCGTGGACGCCCCCGCGTCCCACGGCCCGGGCCGAAGGGGTGGTCCTACTGCCGCCCGTCCTGGCCGGACGCGGCCCGCGCGTCCCGCCTGGCCGCCAGCAGCGAGGCGTGGGTGGGCGCGTCGGGCACGTGCGCGGGCCGCCCGGCGGCGAACTCCTTGCGCAGCACCGGCACGACCTCCTCGCCGAGCAGGTCCAGCTGCTCCAGGACCGTCTTGAGCGGCAGACCCGCGTGGTCCATGAGGAAGAGCTGGCGCTGGTAGTGGCCGAAGGAGTCGCGGAAGGTCAGCGTGCGGTCGATGACCTCCTGCGGGCTGCCGACGGTCAGCGGGGTCTCGCGGGTGAACTCCTCCAGGGAGGGGCCGCCGCCGTAGACCGGCGCGTTGTCGAAGTAGGGCCGAAACTCCCGGACCGCGTCCTGGGAGTTCCTGCGCATGAACACCTGTCCGCCCAGGCCGACGATGGCCTCCTCGGCCCTGCCGTGGCCGTAGTGCTCGAAGCGGCGGCGGTAGAGCGAGATGAGCTTCTTGGTGTGCGTGGCGGGCCAGAAGATGTTGTTGTGGAAGAAGCCGTCACCGTAGTAGGCGGCCTGCTCGGCGATCTCCGGGCTGCGGATGGAGCCGTGCCAGACGAAGGGCGGCACGTCGTCCAGGGGGCGCGGCGTGGAGGTGAAGCCCTGCAGCGGGGTGCGGAACTTGCCCTCCCAGTCCACCACGTCCTCGCGCCAGAGCCGGTGCAGCAGGTTGTAGTTCTCCAGGGCCAGCGGGATGCCCTGGCGGATGTCCTGCCCGAACCAGGGGTAGACGGGGCCGGTGTTGCCGCGGCCCATCATCAGGTCCACCCGGCCGTCCGCCAGGTGCTGGAGCATGGCGAAGTCCTCGGCGATCTTCACCGGGTCGTTGGTGGTGATCAGCGTGGTGGAGGTGGACAGGATGAGCTTCTCGGTCCTGGCCGCGATGTAGCCGAGCATCGTGGTCGGCGAGGAGGCCACGAACGGCGGGTTGTGGTGCTCGCCGGTGGCGAAGACGTCCAGGCCGACCTCCTCGGCCTTGAGCGCGATGGCCACCATCGCCTTGACGCGCTCGGCCTCGGTCGGCGTGCGGCCGGTCGTGGGGTCGGTGGTCACGTCGCTCACCGAGAAGATTCCGAACTGCATGGCCCGCTCCCCTAGATAGCTTCCAAAGAAGTATTTTCCGATTAAACTATCACGCGGAACGCCCCGGTGCCGCCTCCGTATTCCCGCGCGCGCCGCCCGGTGGACCCGCGTTCATCCACAGGCACGCTCCGTATCCACCGAATGTCACTCTTCCCTGGTATCCCTGGAAAAGCCGACAACGGCACGGTCACCGGGCGTCACGGCGACCGGAACGGCTGAACACGCGAAGGAGGAGGGCGCACCCCCGGCCCGCGCGCCCGCAGCCCCATGGCCATCACCCTCGATCCCCGACGCCACCTTCCCCACCAGGACCGAGACCGGACCGACCGCGACCCCGTGGTGCTCGCCGACGCCCTCGGCGACGTCATGACCGCCCTCACCGACGTGGACCCCGACCTGCTCGTGGTCACCGACCCGAGAGCCTGAGCTCCGGGCGCCCCTCCCCGGACCCGCCGCCCCGAGGGCACGGGTTCGAGGAGGCGGGCCCTCCCGCGGCGGACCCGCGGAACAGACCCGCGGGGCGGCAGCGAGGCGCGGCCGTCCCGCGGTCGGGCATGTCCGAACGGCCTCCGCCTCCGGAGGGCCTCCCCGATCCGGGACGGGCCCCGGGAAGGCCCCGCGTGCGCGCCGCCGCACCAGGGCCCCCGACCGGAAGCGAGGCCCCGGCGGCCCGGGTCCGCGTCACCGCGGTGGACGGCCTCCCCTGGCGGGGACGACGCCCTCGGGGTGCTCGGGCAGGAAGGAGCGCACCAGCTCGATCGGGCCGACGAGGCGGTCGTTGAACCCGGCCAGCTCCTCGGCGGGCACCCACAGCTCCAGGATCGTGCGCCCGCCGGCCTGCCGGACCGGATAGCGG
The DNA here is from genome assembly GCA_002529455.1 of Glycomyces fuscus. GTDB lineage: Bacteria > Actinomycetota > Actinomycetes > Streptosporangiales > Streptosporangiaceae > Nocardiopsis > Nocardiopsis fusca. The sequence goes on along the minus strand of NYMS01000054.1, from coordinate 113,490 downwards.
GAGGCGAAGGCCGCGTCCACGCGAAACCGCGTGACGTGCCCCTCGCCCTCACGTGGCAGGTTCCACTCGCGGGCGATGCGCACCGCGTAGTCCTCGTTGGGCACGGGGTGGAAGATCGGCTGCCCAGGCAGCCGCGGCGGCCACTCCCGCCAGCCCGAATCCCTTACCGGGGCGAGTTCCGCGGGGCCGGCGGGTCGCCACAGGGTGAGGGTCGCGGGCATGGGAACCGCCTTCTTGGGTAGGGCGTGGACAGGAGCTTAAGGAGAGCGGGCACAGTCCGCACCTGCTTTTTACCGGACGATCCGAAAATCGGTCCGTCCAGCGGGAACACCTCCTACAGACGAAGCGTTCTTACAGGTGAAGCGCCCCAGACCGAACCCCGATCCCCATACCCGCACCCAACCCGCAGGTCCTGTGAGGCGCACACCACAATCCATGCGCGGATGTCAGCGCTCGTGTCGGTAATGGGGGTTTCCGACACGTATTCCATCGCTGCATCCGCCTTCCCAGCGGCCAGACCGCACTCAGTGCATCCTGGCCGCGCACGCTGTGGCCCGCGTTGGGGGACGCGGGCCACAGCCATGTCCGGGGTCTGTTGCGCCCCTCCCCCGCCCTCCTGGGGGGTCCGCGCTCCGCCAACGGAGTTCGCCATGAGACGGGCACGAACTATGACAAAATTGCGTAAGACCCATTCGTTTCCCCTGGCGTTCCGGCCGTCCTCGCGTACCGGCCCCTCCAGCCCGCTCCCCTGCCACCGCCCGAGACAGAGGGTGGCCGAGGGCCGCGCGCCCCCGCGGACCGGCTCGCGAGGAGCACACGGCAAGGAGTCCCGTGAACATGTCAGGTGCCTTCCCCCACGGTCGACCGGTGGTCCTGCGAGGCGGCACAGTACTGCCCATGGACAGTGCGCGCACGGTTCTGGGCGGCACCGACGTCCTGGTCGTCGACGACCGCGTGGCCGCTGTGGGACCGAACCTGACGGTGCCCGAGGGGACCGCGGAGATCGACGCGTCCGGCGGTCTGGTCATGCCCGGCATGATCGACACCCACCGGCACATGTGGCAGACCGCCATGCGCGGCTACGGGGCCGACTGGACCCTCGCCCAGTACTTCGTCTGGTACTACCTCGAACACGGCACACGGTTCCGTCCCGCCGACGTGCACGCGGGCAACACACTGGCCGCCGTCGAGGCCCTGGACGCCGGGGTCACCACCGTCGTCGACTGGTCGCACGGCCTCCAGAGCCCCGAACACGCCGACGCGGCCGCCGACGCGTTGCTCTCGGTCCCCGGCCGCCACGTCCTGGCCTACGGCAACATCCAGCAGGCACCCGCCGAGTGGGCGACCAGCCCCGAACTGCGCTCCTTCGTCGAGCGTCACCGCGGCAACGACATGCTGGGCCTACAGCTCGCCTTCGACGTCACCGGTGACCCGGGGTTCCCCGAACGCCCCGCCTTCGAGTCCGCCCGCGACCTGGGCCTGGCCGTCACCACCCACGCCGGGGTGTGGGGCGCCACCGGCGACGACGGCATCCGGCTCATGCACGAGCACGGCTTCATGACACCCGAGACGGTGTACGTGCACGCGGCCTCCCTGTCGCAGGACTCCTACCAGCGCATCGCGGCCACCGGCGGATCGGTGTCGGTCTCGGCCGAGAGCGAGCAGAGCGCCGGCCAGGGTTATCCCCCCACCTGGAAGGTGCGCGCACACGGCATCCCGGTGTCGCTGTCGGTGGACAGCAGCGTGTGGCAGAGCGGTGACATGTTCAGCGCCATGCGCGCCACCCTGGGCGCCGACCGCGCCCGCGAGCACCAGCACGCCCACGAGCGGAGCGACACCGTCACCCACAGCGCCCTGCGTACCGACCAGGTGGTGGAGTGGGCCACGCGCGGCGGGGCAGCGGCCCTGGGCCGCGAGGACCTGGGCCGGATCGCTCCCGGCTGCAAGGCCGACCTGGTACTGATCCGCAACGACGCCTCGCCCGTGTCGTTCCCCCTGCTCAACCCCTACGGGCACCTCGTCTTGCAGGCCCAGCGCGCCGACGTGCACACCGTCCTCGTCAACGGCCGTGTGGTCAAGCACGAACACCGTCTGGTGGGCGTGGACCTGGCGGCTGTTCGCCGCGGTGTGGAGGCCACCGTCGAGCACCTGCGCGCGTCGGTGGGCGACCGGGCCTGGGCCGAGGGCATGAACCCCGACATCCCCGAGTCGAAGGTGTTGGACAACCCCTACACCTACACCGACTACCGGGACTCCGGTACGCGCGGCCGGTGAGCGGCCCGCCCCCGCGGCAACCGTCCGGTGCCAGAATGTGGGTCCGGAGGGCGCCGGCACCCCCACGGCCGGTACGGGCAGACGGTCCGTCCCGGCACCGGAGGCGCCGGACCACGTCGTAGACCGAGGGGACCAGATGCCGGAGAGCGAGGTGGGTGCCCGTTCCGCGCGGCACCCGACGATGGCCGACGTGGCCGAGCACGTGGGGGTCTCGCGGCAGCTGGTGTCGCTGGTGCTGGGAGAGCGCCCCGGGCCGAGCGCACGGACCCGCGAACGGGTCCTGCGGGCCGCCGAGGAGCTGGGCTACCGGGCCGACACGGCCGCTCGGCTGCTGCGCCGGGCGCGCAGCCGCCAGGTGGGGGTGCTCTTCGGCCTGGAGTACCCGATGGACGCCCACCTGGTCGAGGAGCTCTACCCGGCCGCCGCCGAGCTGGGGTACGGCGTGGTGCTGAGCGCGATGGCCAGCACCCGCAGCGAGCGCGAGGCGATCGACGAGCTGGTGGGGCTGCGCTGCGAGGCGCTGGTGCTCATCGGACTGTCCGCCGAGGCGCCCGCGGACCTGGCGCGGGTCGCCGAACGGGTCCCCGTGGTGGAGATCGGCCAGCGCACCGGCGCGGAGGGGACCGACAGCGTGGGCACGGACGACGCCGTGGGCGTGCGCCAGGCCGTCGGACACCTGGTGGAGCTGGGCCACCGGGACATCGTGCACGTCGACGGCGGCGGGCTTCCGGGCTCCGGCGAGCGCGCGCGGGGCTACGCCGAGGCGATGCGCGAACACGGCCTGGGCGACCGCGTCGAGATCCTGCCCGGAGACTACTCCGAGGAGGCGGGGGCGCGTGCGGCCCGGGCGCTCCTGGCTCGGGAGGCCCTGCCCACGGCCGTGGTCGCGGCCAACGACCTGTGCGCGTTCGGGCTGCTGGCGACGCTGGTCCGCGCCGGGAGGAGCGTGCCCGAGGACGTCTCGGTGGTGGGCTACGACGACAGCCGGACCGCGCAGCTGTCCTTCCTCCAGCTCACGTCGGTGCGCCAGGACGCGGCGCGCATGGCGCGGCTCGCGGTCCGGTCCGCGGCCGAGCGCCTGGACGGCGGGCGCACGCAGAGCAGGCACCTGCTGCTGGAGCCGGCCCTGACGGTCCGCGGCAGCACCGCTCCCCCGCGCTGAGCCCCTCTCGGACCGGAAGCGGGCGACGGGCGCTCCGCGATGCCCCGGCCGCGGTGTTCGCACTCACCGCCCCCGCTACCGTCCGCGTCGGCTTCGTCCTGCTCAGGCCACTGTTCCGGCGCGTGGGCCTCCCCCGTCCCGTCGCCACTCCGTGCTTCCCGACCGGGGTCGTGGGTGTGGTCTACCCGTGGGTGCCAAGTCGGGCGAGCCCGGCGGCGCTCGGGCTGCCGGGGTCCGCTGTGTACATCACCAGCTGAAGTTCGGTGCCGGGCAGCAGCAGGATCCGACGCTCCAGCTCCAGTTCACCTACTCGGGGATGGCGCAGGTGCTTGCGCAGCGTCGGCAGGGGTCGTACGTCGTGGTCGCGCCAGCCGGCCGCGAACTCCGGGCTGTGCGCGACGAACTCGCTGACCCGCTCACGGAGGACGCGGTCGGCTGGGTGGCGGGCGCCGGCCGCGCGCAACTGGGCCGCGGACCGCCGGATGAACTCGCCCTCCGTGTCCGCTGGTGCCGAGCAAAGGGTGTCGCGCAGGCGAAAGGACAGCCTCACGGCGTTGCGTTCCCCCGCAGGCAGCAGCCCGAAGTCGGTGATCAATGCGGCTGCCGTGCCGTTCCAGGCCACGATGTCCTGACGCTCGTCGACCAGGTAGGCGGGTATCGGACCGAGCCGGTCCAACAGTCGGCGGGCGTCGTCGGGCACCGGCTCGCGGTCGGCGTTCGTGTCGGGGAGGACCTGGCCGGCCAGCCGCGCCAGATGTTCGCGCTCGGCGGCGGTGAGCCGCAGCGCCCTGCCCAGCGCCGCCAACACCTCCGGGGACGGGCGCGCCGCGCGGGCCTGTTCCAGCCGTTCGTAGTAGTTGACCGACACGCCGGCCAGCTCGGCGACCTCCTCGCGGCGCAGCCCGGGAGTGCGCCGGGCGCGGCGGCCCGGCGGGTGGATGGCGGTCGCCGACACGCGGTCCGGGCGTAGCGCGTCCCGCCGACGGCGCAGGAAGTCGCCCAGTTCGTCTTTGCTCACCGGGTCATGGTGGCACGGGCCGCCCGGCCTGGCCACGGACTGGTGGTCCGGGGATCAGCTGTCAGTTCCCCCACCGCCGGCCCGCGTCCAGTGTGGGCCGCACAACCTGTCGAACATAGGAGGGCCCCATGCCCCGTACTCCCGAGGAAACGACGCGCCGGCTACCGGATCCGGTCCTGGCCAAGGACACGAACGTCGCTGATCTGTGGGCGAAGGACGGCACCGCCGAGTTCCCGTTCGCCGCCGGAGCCTCGCCGTGCCGACTGGTCGGGTTCCCGGAGGTGTACGAGGTGCGAGGGATACCCGCGATCACCGTCCAGGACGGTCTGATCACCCGCCTCCGGGGCTACTGGAACCCCCTGGCCAACGCTGCGGCGGCCGGGGCGCTGCCCGAACTGCTCGACTCCCCGCGCTCTGGGGCCGACCGATGACCGGCGTGCTGGTGACCGGCGGCACCGGCAAGACCGGAAGCGCGCTGGTGGAACTACTGCGGGGCGACGGTGTGCCGGTCCGGGTGGCCAGCCGCCATCCGTCCGGCGACGATCCCGACGCGGTCCGATTCGACTGGAACGACCCGACCACCCACCCTGCCGCGCTGCGCGGGACGGACCGGGTCTTCCTGGTTCCTCCGGTGAACACTGTGGACCCGATGCCGTTGGTCGGTCCGTTCCTGGCCGAGGCACAGAGCCTCGGCGTGCGCCGGGTGGTGCTCCTCGGCTCCGCCATCGTGCTGCCGAACGCGCCCAGCGCGTTGGAGATGGCCGCGCGGGTGCGGGCACGGCCGGGCGGGGTCGTGTTGCGCGCGTCCGGGTTCATGCAGAACTTCCTGAGCCCCCATCCGGTGGGCGAGCGAATCCTGGGGCACGGCGAGATTCGGACCGCCGCCGGTGAGGGCGGAGTGGGCTGGATCGACGCGCGGGACATCGCGGCCGCCGCCTCCGCCCTGTTGGCCGATCCCGGCGTCGATCCCAGCAGCCGGCGCGACTACCTGCTCACCGGGCCACAGGCCTTGAGCTACCGGGACGCGGCGGCGGTCATCACCGCCCGCACCGGACGGCCGGTCCGGGTCGTGGCGGTCGGGACCGACGAGCAGGCGGCCGCCTACAGGGCCGCAGGCATGCCCGCCGGGTTCGCCGCCGCCATCGCCGCCGTCGAAGACGGCATCAGGAGCGGTCTGCAAGACCAGGTCAGCACAGCGGTGCTGGACCTGACCGGCCGGCCGCCGCGCACCTTCGCCGCATTCGTCCAGGAGCACGCGACCGAGTGGGCGGTCGATGGAAGGGGCGAACACTGACCGGAGGCCCGGTACAGGGGTCGCCGACCACTCGGCCGCGCTGTCCGCCCCCTGTCGGTCGGCGGCTCCTCGTCACTGGCCGCCCCCGGGTCAGAGCACTTCCGGAGTGCTGTTGACCCGGGGTCCTCTCGCGCCGAACCGTGCCAGGACCCCGGCTGGACAGGCCGGGCCGGGAGGCGCCCGACCGCCGCGCCGGCTCGGCCACCGTCCACGGACGGGCGGGGCCTCGTGCAGCAGGCGCAGGGCCGTTCCCACCACGGGGTCGCCGTGGGCCCGGTACCGGGCCGGGACCTGCGCGCCGGGAGGGGTGAGCCAGGCGCGCAGCGCGGTGATGAGCACCAGGACGCCCGGCTCGGTGGCCGGACCACCGGAGACCACGTAGGCCGCACCACCGCTCAGTACCGCGACGTCGCCGGGACCGAGCCGCGCCGGTTCTCCGCCCTGGGGCGTCACCCAGGCCAGGCTACCGAGAGACCACATGAGACGGGCTCTAAGAGGCACATCACACGCGCGGACGGTTGGCAGGGGTCCGGGAAGGCCCGACACTGGACTTGGCACGTGCCAAGTCCTCCGCTGTCGCCCGGCCCCGGCCGGGCCCGGGACGCCGCCCCAGCACCCGCGGCGCCCGGCACCCGTGAACCCCGACCGACCCTTTCGAAGGGGGCCCGCCCATGCCTCTGGCCCTGCTCGCCCTCGCCGTCGGCGCGTTCGCCATCGGCACCACCGAGTTCGTGATCATGGGACTGCTGCCCGAGGTCGCCACCGACCTCGGCGTCCCGGTTCCGACCGCCGGATACCTCATCTCCGCCTACGCCCTGGGCGTGGTGGTCGGCGCCCCGCTGCTCACCGCGCTGAGCACGCGGCTGCCCCGCAAGACGGCCCTGCTGGTCTTCATGGGGCTCTTCCTCGCGGGCAACCTCGCCACCGTCCTGGCCCCGTCCTTCGGCGCCGTGTTCGCCTCACGGGTCCTGGCCGGGCTGCCCCACGGCGCCTACCTGGGGGTGGGCTCGCTGGTCGCGGCGCACCTGGCCGGTCCGGGGCGCCGGGCCACGGGTGTCTCGCGGATGTTCCTCGGCCTGACCGTGGCCAACATCGTCGGCGTGCCCGCGGGCACGTTCCTGGGCCAGGCGATGGGCTGGCACGCGGCGTTCCTGGTCGTGGCCGGGATCGCCCTGCTCGCCGTGCTCGGTATCGCGGTGTTCGTGCCGCACCAGCCCGCGGCCGCCGGCACGGGCCTGCGCCACGAGGTGCGCGAGCTGGGCCGCTCCCAGGTCGTCCTGGGCCTGGTCACGGCGGTCTTCGGGTTCGCCGGGGTGTTCGCCGTCTACAGCTACGTCTCGCCGATGATGACGGAGCTGGCGGGCATGTCCGCGTCCGGCGTTCCCGTGGTCCTGGCCCTGTTCGGCACCGGCATGACCCTGGGCTCGCTGATCGTGGGGCCCCTGGCCGACCGGGCGCTGCGCCCGACGATCTACGGCTCGCTCACCGCCCTGGCGGTGGTGCTGGTGCTGTTCACGGTGACCGTGCACAACCCCTGGACGGCCGCGGCGACGGTGGTGGTCCTGGGCGCGGTGGGGTTCGGCGTGGCCACCCCGCTCCAGGTGCTGGTGATGAACAAGGCCGCCGAGGCGCCCACCATGGCCGCGGCCTCGAACCACTCGGCGTTCAACCTGGCCAACGCAGCCGGGGCGTGGCTGGGCGGTGTCGGGATCAGCGCGGGCCTGGGGTACTCCTCCCCGGCCGCGATCGGCGCGGTGCTGGCCGTGGTGGGCCTGGGCATCGCGGTGTTCGCCGGCGTGCTGGACCGCCCGGGGCGGCGGAGCGGGAGCGGCGACCGGGTGGTGGAGGCCCCGGAGGAGGTCGGCGCCCTGCGCTGACCCTTCGGGGGAAACCCCTCCGGGGGCCGACGGCGCAGGCCCTCGTCGAGTGCCTCCGGTGGTGCCCGCCGCCGTGGTTCCGGTGGCGGCGGCCCGCCGGGACACGGCCGTCCCGCGCCGGGCCCCGCACACACGCGGGGGCCGGGACCGTCGCGGACGGTCCCGGCCCCCACAGGCCACTTCGCCAAGGAGCGGGCACAGTCCGGCCACGCCGGACCAGCAGCCGCGGGCGTGTTCGTGGGCGGCCCGCCCCCGGCCCGGTGCTAGCCGCGTCGGGGCAGCGTGCGGCTGCGGCCCCGGAACTCGGCGACGACCTCCTCGCCCCGGCGGACCGTGACGTCGTACAGGCCGCTGCGGCCGAACAGCGCCCGCTCCCGCGCGGTGGCCACCAGTACGTCGCCCTCCCTCGCCGGGGCCACGAAGGTCACGTCCGCCCCGGAGGCCACGGTCACCCCGCCCCCGTCCACGTTGCACGCGCACGCGAACGCGGTGTCGGCCAGGGTGAACACGAACCCGCCGTGGGCGATCCCGTGCCCGTTGAGCATCAGCGGCCCCACGGTCATCTCCACGACCGCCAGTCCCTCGCTGGCCTCGACCAGGCGCATCCCCAGGTTCTTGGACGCCATGTCGGCCTCGAACATCCGCCAGGCGGTCTCGTTGCGCCCGCTCACGAGTCGAAGTCCACGGTCACGGCGTCGGTCTCGGGCAGCGACTGGCACGACAGCGCGTACCCCGCCTCCACCTCGGCCTCGGTGAGCGCGTAGTTGCGCAGCATCCGCACCTCGCCCTCGCACACCCGGACCCGGCAGGTGCCGCACACGCCGCCCTTGCAGGCGAAGGGCAGGTCGGGCCGGTAGCGCTGCGCCGCGTCCAGCACGGGCACCCCGCGCGGCAGCGTCAGGGTGGTGGTGCGCCCGTCCAGCACGACGGTGACCTCGCTGGCGGGCCCCTCCACGCCGGGCTCCTCGTGGCGCGCCTGGGGCGGCGGCTCGGCCCCCTCGACGAAGAACAGCTCCTGGTGGATCCGCTCCCCCGGCACGCCCCGGGCCGCCAGCACCTCCTGGGCGTCGGTGACCATGCCGTAGGGACCGCACAGCCACCAGTGGTCGACGGCGTCGGCGGCCACGACCGTGTCCAGCAGCGCCCCCAGCTTGGCGCCGTCCAGGCGCCCGGTGAACAGCTCGGCCTCGCGCGGCTCGCGGGAGAGCACGTGCACCAGTTCGAAGCGCGGCCCGAAGGCGTCCTTGAGGTCGGCGATCTCGTCGGCGAACATCACCGTGTCGCTGCGGCGGTTGCCGTAGAGCAGGGTGACGTGGGAGTCGGTGCGGCGCAGCAGCGAGGCGGCCATGGACAGGACCGGGGTGATGCCCGATCCGGCGGCGACCATCACGTGGCGGGCCGCGGTGTCCAGGTCGGGGACGAAGCGGCCGGTGGGCGCGCCCACCTCCACCTCGTCGCCGGGGCGCACCTCGTTGACCAGCCAGCTGGAGAACAGGCCGCCGGAGACCAGGCGCACGCCCACGCGGGGCGCCTGGCCGACGGGGGCGCACACGGAGTAGCTGCGGCGCTCCTCCACGCCGTCCACCTCGCGGCGCAGGGTCAGCGACTGCCCGGGGGCGAACGCGTACTCCTCGGCCAGGTGGTCGGGGACGTCGAAGGTGACGGCGACGGCGTCGTCGCACAGGCGCTCGACGGCGGCCACGCGCAGCCGGTGGAACGCGCCCCGGCGGCGCGCGGCCGCGGGCGCGGTCTCGGTGACGGGTGTGGTCACGGTCAGATCTCCTTGACGTGCTCGAACGGTTCGAGGCAGGACCGGCAGCGGTGCAGGGACTTGCAGGAGGTCGCGCCGAAGCGGGACAGCTCCTCGGTCCGGTCGGACCCGCACAGCGGGCAGCGCGGGACGGTGCGGGTGGGCAGCAGGGTCAGCGGCACCGGTCCGGCGGCCCGCGGGGGCGCGGCGCCGGGCGGGGAGATGCCGTGCTCGGCGAGCTTGCGCCTGCCCTCGGCGGTGATCCAGTCGGTGGTCCAGGGCGGGGAGAGCTCGGTGCGCACCTCCACCCGGTCGAACCCGGCGGCGCGCACGGCGCGGTCCACGTCCGCGCGCATCTCGGCCAGGGCCGGGCACCCGGAGTAGGTGGGGGTGATCCACACCGCGGCGGTGCCGTCCTCCCCGACCTCGACGCGGCGCAGGATGCCCAGGTCGGCGAGGGTGAGCATGGGCAGCTCGGGGTCGGTCACCGCGGCGGCGGCGCTGTGGGCGCGCTCGCGGTCCCGTTCCCGTGTGGTGGTCACCATGTCGCCTCCGGGTGCTCCCTGGCCACCTTCTGGAGCTCGTCCAGCAGGGGGGCGAGTTCGGCGGTGTGCCTGCCCTGGCGTCCGGCCACGGCCGGTTCGGGGAAGGGCGCGGGGGCGTCCAGGGTGGCGGTGGTGAGCACCTGGGCCAGGACGGCGTGCACCTCCTCGCGCACCGCGGCCGGGTCCACCCCCACGCCCAGTTCGGCCATGCGGGCCTCGACGGGGTGGGTGGCGAACAGCTCGCCGGTGAGCGGCCACACGTCGGCGACGGCGGCGGCCATGCGCTCGTGGGAGTAGGGGGTGCCGTCGCCCAGGCGCAGGGCCCAGGAGACCGCGTACTCGCGGTGGTAGGCCAGCTCGTTGACCGCCTTGGCCGCGACGGCGGCCAGCACGGGGTCGCGGCTGTCGGCCAGGCGGGCGAACACGGCCAGGCGCGCGCTGGAGAGCACCAGCAGGGTGACGACGGCGCGGGCGAAGTCGCCGCGGGGCGCCTCGGCCAGGTGGACGTTGCGGAACTCGGCGGGACCGCGCCGGTAGGCGAAGGCGTCCTCGTCGCGTCCGGTGCCGTCGGCCTGTCCGGCGCGGGCCAGCAGCAGGCGGGCCTGGCCGAGCAGGTCCAGGGCGATGTTGGCCAGTGCGACCTCCTCCTCCAGTTCGGGGGCGTCGGTCACCCAGTGGACGAGCCGCTGGGCCTGGACGAGCGCGTCGTCGCCGAGCATCTGGCAGTACAGCGCCAGGTCCTGTCCGTCCACCCCCTCGGGCAGGGTGGTGTCCACCCCGGCGAGGGCGTCGGTGAAGCCCGTGCCGAAGGCCCAGCGGGTGTCACCGCCGTGCTCCTCGCTCAGGGCCGAGTAGATGTGGTCGCCGCTCAATGTCGTTTCCTTTGGCCTCGTGTGCGCCGGTCGTACCGTCGCTCTGGGGTCTGTTTTCGAACCGGCCTCAGCTTGCGGGGGTCGGTTCGGGCGCCCGCGGGGTCCTGGAGGTGCCGCAGGCGGGTTCGCGAGGAACGAGCCAACCCGCCGTAGGCACCGAAGGTTCCCGCTCCTCGGGTGCCCGGACACGGACCAGAGCGAAGCGGAGGTCCCGAAAACACGCCCTAGATGTGCGGGACGTCCTCGGGGATGGGATAGAACGTCGGGTGGCGGTAGACCTTGTCGCCGCTGGGCGCGAAGTAGGGGTCCTTCTCGTCGGGGCTGGAGGCGGCGATGTGCTCGGCGCGCACCACCCAGATGCTCACGCCCTCGTTGCGGCGGGTGTAGAGGTTGCGGGCGTTGTGCAGGGCCATGTGGTCGTCGGGGGCGTGCAGCGAGCCCACGTGGACGTGGTTGAGGCCGCGCTTGCCGCGCACGAAGACCTCGTAGAGCGGCCACTCGGGGCGGGCCGCCCCGGAACCGGCACTGGTGTCGTTGCTCATGCCGCGGCCTCCTTGGCGCTGCTGTGCTTCTCGGCGTAGGCGGTGGCGGCCTCGCGGACCCACGCGCCCTTCTCGTGTGCGGCCCGGCGGCGCTGGACGCGCTCGGCGTTCTTGGGGCCGGCTCCGGAGATGACCTGCTTGAACTCCACCCAGTCGGGCTCGCCGAAGTCGTGGTGTCCGCGCTCGGCGTTCCAGACCAGCTCGGGGTCGGGCAGGGTGACGCCGAGCCTCTCGGCCTGGGGGACGGTCATGTCCACGAACTTCTGGCGCAGGTCGTCGTTGGTGTCGCGCTTGATGCCCCAGGCCATGGACTGCCGGGTGTTGGGCGAGTCGGCGTCGGGCGGGCCGAACATCATCAGCGACGGCCACCACCAGCGGTCGACCGCGTCCTGGACCATCGCCCGCTGCTCGGGGGTGCCCTCCATCATGCGCATGAGCAGCTCGTAGCCCTGGCGCTGGTGGAAGGACTCCTCCTTGCAGATGCGCACCATGGCGCGGGCGTAGGGGCCGAAGGAGCTGCGGCACAGCGGGACCTGGTTGCAGATCGCGGCGCCGTCCACGAGCCAGCCGATGACGCCCACGTCGGCGAAGGTCAGCGACGGGTAGTTGAAGATCGAGGAGTACTTCTGGCGGCCCTCGATGAGGCGTTCGGTCAGGTCGGCGCGGTCCACGCCCAGGGTCTCGGCGGCGGCGTACAGGTACAGCCCGTGCCCGGCCTCGTCCTGGACCTTGGCCAGCAGGATGGCCTTGCGGCGCAGGCTGGGCGCGGAGGCGATCCAGTCGCCCTCGGGCTGCATGCCGATGATCTCGGAGTGGGCGTGCTGGGAGACCTGGCGCACGAGCGTCCTGCGGTAGCCCTCGGGCATCCAGTCGCGCGGCTCGATGCGCTGGTCGGCGGCGATCCTGGCGTCGAACTCGGCCTGGAAGTCCGGACCGGTGCCGGGAGGCGCCTCCTGGGCCGTCTGGGTACTCACTGGCTTCTACCCCCATTCATAACCGAACGTTCGGTCAGTAATTAGTATCCCCGGATTTCCCCGCCCGGGCAAGTCCACCGGGCGGGGAAAGCGCCAGCTCAGCTTCCGGTGAAGGTCGGCTTCCGCTTGGCCAGGAAGGCACGGACCGCTCCGACGTGGTCGGCGGTCTGGCCGAGCTGGTTCTGCAGGTCGGCCTCCTCCTCCAGCAGTTCGGGCAGCTCGCGCCCGCCGGTGGCGGCCGAGCGCACCTCGCGCTTGGCCGCGACGAAGGCGCTGGTGGGACCGGAGGCCAGGCGCACGGCCACCTCGCGGGCGCGCGCCTCCCAGGCGTCGTCGTCCACGACCTCGGTGACCAGGCCCAGCTCCAGGGCGCGCTCGGCGCCGAAGACCGTGCCCAGCAGCATCAGCTCCATCGCCCGCGCCTGGCCCAGCGAGGCCACCAGGCGGGAGGCCAGCCCGGAGTCCGAGGCCAGGCCGATGCCGGTGAAGGCGGTGCCGAACTTGGCCCGGCGGGCCGCGACCCGCACGTCCCCGGCCAGGGCGAAGCCCATCCCCGCGCCCACGCAGGCGCCGCCGATGCCGACGACCACCGGCACCTGGACCTCCTCCAGGGCCAGCACGATGGGGTTGTAGTGCGCGCGCACGGTGTCCAGCGCGTCGCCGGGCCTCTCCTCCAGGATCCGCGCGTGCTCGGCCAGGTCCTGGCCCAGGCAGAACGCCTTGTCCGACCCCAGCAGCAGCACGGCGCGGGCGGTGGTGGACTCCGCCGCCCGCCGCAGCGCCGCCAGCAGCTCCTCCTTGACCCGCCGGGTCAGGGCGGGCGTGTTCAGCCGTACCGTGGCCAGCCCGTCGGCCTCCTCGAAGTGCGCCGCCCCGGATGCCTGCCCGGTCGCCGTGTCCTCGCTCAACGCTCTACTCTCCCTCGTCCCAGGTGTGGAAGCCCTGACCGCTCTTGCGGCCCAGCTTTCCCTCGGCGACCATACGGCGCAGCAGCTCCGGAGGGGTGAACCGGTCCCCCAGTTCGGCGGCCAGGTACTCGGCGATGGCCAGGCGCACGTCCAGCCCGACCAGGTCGGTCAGGCGCAGGGGGCCCATGGGGTGGCGGTAGCCCAGCTCCATGGCGGTGTCGATGTCGGCGGGCGAGGCCACGCCCTCCTCGACCATGCGGATGGCCTCCAGCCCCAGCGTGACGCCCAGGCGGCTGGTGGCGAATCCGGGCGCGTCGCGGACCACGACCTCGGTCTTGCCCAGGGCGGTGACCCAGGCGCGCGCCGAGTCCAGGACGGCCTCGTCGGTCTCGGGGGCCACGACCAGCTCCACGAGCTTGGAGGCGGGGACGGGGTTGAAGAAGTGGGTGCCCAGGAAGCGCGCGGGGCGCTTGAGGGCGGCGGCCAGCTCGGTGACCGACAGCGAGCTGGTGTTGGAGGCCAGGACGGTGTCCTCGCCCACGGCGGCCTCGGCGGCGGTGAGCACGGCGATCTTCAGCTCGGGCCTCTCCGGCACGGCCTCCACCACCAGCCCGGCGTCGGCGGGGATGTCGGCGGGGGTGGTGACCGTGCGCAGCCGGGCCAGGTAGGAGGCGGGTTCGGCGTCGACCTTTCCGCGCTGCCGGGCCCTGTCCAGCCCGGCGGCCACGCGGGCGCGGCCGGCCTCGGCGGCCTCGGCGGTGGCCTCGACCAGCACCACGTCGGCGCCGCCGGTGAGGAACTGCTGGACGATCCCGGCGCCCATGGTGCCGCCGCCGATGACGGCGACGGTGGCGGGAACGCCCTGCGTGGCGCTCCCCGGCTCGGTGGTGCTCAACGCTTCTTCCTCTCCAGGAAACGGGTCATGCGGTCGTGCTTGTCGGCGCTCTCGAACAGCACGGCCTGCGTCAGGTCGTCGGCGAGCGGGTGGGGCCCGTCGGCGTCCAGGACCATCTTGGTCATGCGCAGGGCCAGCGCGGAGGAGGCTGCCATGCGGTCGATCAGGGCGTGGGCGCGTCCGCGCAGCTCCTCGGAGGGCACGACCTCGGCGACCAGGCCGTGGCGCAGCGCGGCCTCGGCGTCCAGGCGGTAGCCGCCCAGCAGCACCTGCTTGGCCACCGAGGCGCCGACCAGCTCCCGCAGCCGCCAGCACGCGCCCGCACCGGCGATGATGCCCAGGCCCGGCTCGGGCTGGGCGAACACGGCGGTGGGGGTGGCGATGCGGATGTCGCAGGCGTAGGACAGCTCGGCGCCGCCTCCCAGGGCGTAGCCGTCCACGGCCGCCACGGTGGGGGCCCGGAGGCGGTGCAGTCGCTCGAACAGGCGGCTGTTGATCCCGGCCAGCGCCTCCTCGCGGCCGCGTTCGCGCAGCTCGGAGATGTCGGCGCCGCCCGCGAACACGGTGCCGTGCCCGGTGAGGAGCAGGGGCCTGGGCTCGGCCTCGATCCGCTCGCACACCCGGTGCAGTTCGGCGATCATCGTCGCGTTGATGGCGTTGCGGGCCTCGGGGCGGTGCAGCTCGACCACCACGCGGTCCTCGCGCCAGTCCACGTCCAGGGTGGTGAACTCCCCGGTGGCGCCGTGCTCGCTCACGGGCGCTCCACCAGCAGTGCGACGCCCTGGCCCACGCCCACGCACAGGGTGGCCAGGCCGCGGTCGGCGTCCTCGCGCTCCATGCGGTTGAGCAGGGTGACCAGGATGCGGGCGCCGGAGCTGCCCAGCGGGTGGCCCAGCGCGATGGCGCCGCCGTCGGCGTTGACCCGCTCCTCGTCCAGCTTGAGCCGGCGCATCACGGCCAGGGACTGGGCGGCGAAGGCCTCGTTGAGCTCCACGGCGCCGACCCCGTCCAGGTCCCACCCGGCGCGGCCGAGCACCTTGTGGGTGGCCGGGACCGGCCCCAGGCCCATGACCTGCGGGGCCACCCCGGCCGAGGCGGAGGCGACCACGCGGGCGCGGGGGGTCAGGCCGTAGCGGCGCACGGCCTCGGCACCGGCCAGCACCAGCGCGGAGGCGCCGTCGGAGAGGGAGGAGGAGTTGCCCGCGGTGACGATGCCGCCCTCGCGGAAGACCGGGCGCAGCCCGGCCAGGCTCTCCATGCTGGAGCCGGGGCGCGGGCCCTCGTCGGCGGTGACCTCGCTGGTCTGGCCCTTGCGTCCGCGCACGGTGACCGGGACGGTCTCGGCGTCGAAGCGGCCCGCCTCGGCGGCGGCGACCGCGCGCTCGTGGCTGCGCAGCGCGAAGGCGTCGCACTCCTCGCGGGTGAGCCCCTCCAGGAGCGCGACCTCCTCGGCCGTCTCGCCCATGGACAGGGTGTAGCGCAGGTCGTCGGGGCCCGCGTCGGCGGGGGCCCCGGCGTCGGCCGCCGCGAAGCGCGGGTTGGTGAAGCGCCAGCCCAGGGAGGTGTCGGCGACCTCGCCCGGCTTGGCCCAGGGGGTGCCGGGCTTGGCCATGACCCAGGGGGCGCGGGTCATGGACTCCACGCCGCCAGCGACCACCACGTCGGCCTCGCCCGCGCGGATGGCCTGCGCGGCGGAGGCGACGGCGGTCAGGCCGCTGGCGCACAGCCGGTTGACGGTGTACCCGGGCACGCTCGGGTCGAGCCCGGCCAGCAGCGCCGCCATGCGCGCGACGTTGCGGTTGTCCTCGCCCGCCTGGTTGGCGGCGCCCAGGATGACCTCGTCCACGGCCTCGCCGGGCACGCCCGCGCGGCGGACCGCCTCGGCCACGGCCGTGGCGGCCAGGTCGTCGGGGCGCACCGCTGCCAGAGCACCGCCGTAGCGGCCCTGGGGGGTTCGCACCCCGTCGACCAAGTAGACCTCGCTCACGTGCGGCCTCCCGTGGTAAAGACGGTGGTCGGGGCCACCGTCGCCTGTGAAATCATCGACACTTCTCCTTGACACGGCTGCCCGGAGACTGCCTTAATGCATTAGTAACCGAACGTTCGGTCAGTAAGCAAGTCGGTCCGGTCCGCGACGGACCGCGCCGCCACGAGACCAGCGCACCCGCCCGCCCACCCCACCCAGGCGCCCACGTCCTGGCGGGTCCCGCGCACAGTACACGGAGAGGCCCATGGCAAGCCACGACACCACCACGCTGGCGGCCGGCACCACCGCCCGTCTGGGACAGGCGCCCTCGCCCGAGCTCCTGGACCCGGCCGAGCGCATGAGTGTCGACGAGCTGCGCGCCCTGCAGCTCAAGCGCCTTCGGTGGACCCTGGAGCACGCCTACGCCAACGTGCCCCTGTACCGCCGCAAGTTCGACGAGGCCGGGGTGCGCCCCGAGGACCTCCGGGAACTGGAGGACCTGCGCCACTTCCCGCACACCACCAAGGCCGACCTGCGCGAGAACTACCCCTTCGGGATGTTCGCCGTCCCCCAGGAGAGGGTCAGCCGCATCCACGCCTCCAGCGGGACCACCGGCCGCCCCACCGTCGTGGGCTACACCCGCGAGGACATCGACACCTGGGCCGAGGTGGTGGCCCGCTCCATCCGCGCCTCGGGCGGGCGCCCCGGGCACAAGGTGCACGTCTCCTACGGCTACGGGCTCTTCACCGGCGGTCTGGGCGCCCACTACGGCGCCGAGAGGCTCGGCTGCACGGTCATCCCCGCCTCGGGCGGCCAGACGGCCAAGCAGGTCCAGCTCATCCAGGACTTCGAGCCCGACATCATCATGGTCACCCCCAGCTACATGCTGACACTGATGGACGAGTTCGAGCATCAGGGAATCGACCCGCGTACGACCTCTCTCAAGGTCGGCGTCTTCGGCGCCGAGCCCTGGACCGAGAAGATGCGCACCGAGATCGAGGAGCGCTTCGACATCCACGCCGTGGACATCTACGGCCTGTCCGAGGTCATGGGCCCGGGCGTGGCCAACGAGTGCGTGGAGACCAAGGACGGCCTGCACGTGTGGGAGGACCACTTCTACCCCGAGGTGCTCGACCCCCTCACCCAGGACGTGCTGCCCGACGGTGAGAACGGGGAACTGGTCTTCACCTCGCTGACCAAGCAGGCCATGCCGGTGATCCGCTACCGCACCCGCGACCTGACCACGCTGCGCCCGGGCACGGCCCGGCCCATGCGGCGCATGGACAAGGTGACCGGCCGCAGCGACGACATGATCATCCTGCGCGGGGTGAACGTCTTCCCGACCCAGATCGAGGAGATCGTGCTGGGCCTGGACGGGCTGGCCCCGCACTTCCAGCTGGTGCTGACCAAGGAGGGGCGCCTGGACCGCATGGCGGTGCGCATCGAGGCGGCCCCGGACTGCACCCCCGAGCGGCGCGCGGCCCTGAGCAGGCAGATCGTGGCGACGGTCAAGGACAGGGTCGGCGTGAGCGTGACCGTGGACGTGGTCGACCCCGAGCAGATCGAGCGCTCCGTGGGCAAGTTCCGCCGCATCATCGACCAGCGCCCCAGGGAGTAGCGGGGCGCGGGTGGGAGCGCACGGCCGCCGCGGGGCGGAAAACGGGAGGACCCCGCGGCGGCCGTGTCATGTACGGGCGGACCCGTGGGCGGATCAGGGGGCGCCGTCGCTCCCGTGCAGCAGGCAGAACTCGTTGCCCTCGGGGTCGGCCAGCACCGTCCACCTGGCGTCCTCGGGCTGTCCCACGTCCACCTTCACCGCCCCCAGCCCCAGCAGCCTCTCCAGCTCCTGGGCCACCGTCAGGCCGTTCGTGACGCGCAGGTCCAGGTGCAGGCGGTTCTTGACGGTCTTGCGCTCGGGCACGGCGAACACGTCGACGCCGAGCTGCGCCTCCTCGTCCGGGGCGATGCTGATCCCGTCCTCGGCCTCGTGCACGATCGGCCAGTCCAGCACACGGCTCCAGAACCCGGCCACGGTCTTGGTGTCGATCGCGTCGATGGCGATCACACAGATACGGCTTCCCATGCCCGCACCCTACGGGCGGGCGGGGACGATCCGCCCGTAGGGTGCGGTCCTGTCCCGTGCGGACCTCCCCGGCCGCGCGTCGCGCACCGTGTCGGCGACGGGGACCCGGTGCGGGGCGCCGTCCCCGGGACGGGGCGGTGCGGGCCGGACCGGGTGGAGCGGAACCGGTGGCACCGGGGCGAACGGGTCCGGCACGGGCCCCGCGGGGCCGTCAGCGCGCCGCGGCGGCGCGCACGAGGGTGTCGTAGCCCTCGGTGGTGCGCTCCAGGTCCACGCCGAGCGAACGCACCCACGCGTCGAGCCGCGCCTGGACGGCCGGCCCGTCGCGGTCGTCGTCCACGGTCAGCTCGACCTCCAGGAAGACGCCCGCACCGCGCAGCTCGTCCACGCACACGGTGATCCCGCCCGCCCGGCCGACGCGGCGGGTCTTGACGATGCGCAGGACCGGGGCGTAGCCGAACTGGAGGAGGACCAGGTGCATCTGCTCCCGGTCGGCGACGGCGGTCTCGTGCTCCACGTACTCCAGGGGGTTGGCGGCCGGGGTCTTGGCGGTGAGGACGTGCTCGCCGCCCTGGGTGCGCAGCCGGGCGAAGGTGTGCCCCGTCTTGGGCGTGCCGAACTCCCAGCCGGGAGGGGCGTAGGCCTGGTCGTCCTGCTCCGCGGGTTCGGAGAGGGCGACCCCGGCGGCGTCGAGGGCGGCCAGGAGCGCGGCGGGGTCCGCGACGCGGTACTTGGCCTCGATCTCACGCATGCGTGTGCTCCCGGGGAGGTCGGTTCGCAGGTCACCGGGGAGCCTACCGAGGGCGGGCCTCCCCCCGCGGTGGTCCCGGGCCCTCTTCCGCGCCGGACGGGCCCGTTCATGATTCAGGTTTACCTGAATCCACGTTTCTGTGTACCCTGGGGGCATGTTCACCCTCGCCACCGACATCGACGCCCTGGCCCGCTTCGGCCGGGCCCTGGCCGACCCCATCCGCTGCCGGGTCCTGCTGGCCCTGCGCGAGGGCCCCGCGCACCCCGCCGACCTGGCCGAGGGCCTCGGCATCAGCCGTACCCGGCTGTCCAACCACCTGGCCTGCCTGCGCGACTGCGGCCTGGTCGTGGCCGTGCCCGTGGGACGGCGGGTGCGCTACGAACTGGCCGACGCCCGCCTCGAACACGCCCTGGACGACCTGCGCAGCGCCGTGCTGGCCGTGCAGACCGACGCCGCCTGCGTCGACACCGAAGAGAAGGGATGCTGCTGATGGCCCGCCCGCTCACGGCCCCGCTGAGCGAGGAGCGCCGCGCCACGCTGACACGGCGGGTGCGCCTGCTGGTGGCCGCGACCATCGCCTACAACCTCGTCGAAGCCGTCGTGGCCCTCACCGCGGGCAGCCTGGCCTCCTCCACGGCCCTGATCGGCTTCGGCCTGGACTCGCTCATCGAGGTCTCCTCCGCGCTCGCGGTCGCCTGGCAGTTCTCCGCCCGCGACCCCGGCGTGCGCCAGGCCCGGGAGAAGCGGGCGCTGCGCGTCATCGCGGTGTCCTTCTTCGCCCTGGCCGCCTACGTGAGCGTCGAGGCGCTGCGCTCCCTGTTCGGCGGCGCCGAGGCCTCCCCCTCCACGGTCGGGATGGTGCTGGCAGCCCTGTCGGTGGTGATCATGCCGTTCCTGTCGCTGGCCCAGCGGCGCGCGGGCCGGGACCTGGGCTCGGCCACGGCCGTGGCCGACTCCAAGCAGACGCTGCTGTGCGCCTACCTGTCGGCCGCCCTGCTGGTGGGGCTGGGGGTCAACGCCCTGTTCGGGTGGGCCTGGGCCGACCCGGTGGTGGCGCTGCTCATCGCCGTCGTGGCCGTCAAGGAGGGGCGGGAGGCCTGGCGCGGGGACGCCTGCTGCGCTCCGGCCGGGATCGCCCTGACCGCGCCCGACACCGCCGCCGAGGCCGATGGGTGCGGATGCGCCCCCGGGTGCTCCTGCTGCTCCTGAACCGGTTCCGCTCCCGGCCCCGGCCCTTGGCCGGGGCCGTTCCATGCGGCGGGTCCGGACAGGCGCGCCCCCGGCCCGCCGGGGCCGGTCGGTCCGGGCGGGGAGGGCGGGAGAGCGGGAGGAGAAGGCGGGGACCGCATCGGGGCTGGTCAGGAACCCGGACGCGGGGTCCCGGAAAACCCTGGTCGCGTCCGGCATGTGTGCCCTCCTACCGGGCAGGAGGTAAAGGGAGTTCCCCTGAACGGTGTGCTCCGCCCCATGTGGGGGCTGGCGGGGTTCCACCGTCGGGCCGGGAACGGCGGTCGCGTGGTGCGCTGTGGTCCGCTCCACGTTCCCCTGAAGGAGTGCACCGAGTGAACGAGACAGGTGGCGGGGCGGGCTCGGGAGAGCTGATCGAGGACTACCTGGCCATTCGCCGCAACAAGTGGTGGCAGCGGGAGGCGCAGAGGCCTCAGGACGCCGTCATGGGCCGGGAGTGGACGATCGCTCCGGCGGACGAGGAGACCGAGGTCCCCGTGTCGGCCCTGGTCGTGGAGATGTCCGACCAGGAGGCGTGGTACTGGGGGTTCCGTGCTCCCGACAGCCTGCCGACGGACGTGCGCTGGAGGGTGACCGTGCCCTACTCCCTGCCCGAGGGGCACCGGGGGCGGACGGCGGTGCGGGTGCTGTTCACCATGGGGAACAGGGCTGAGCTGATGACGCCGCTGCATCCGGCGACCGCACCGCTGGACGTTCCGGTGGAGCGGATCGTGACGGACACGGACGTGCCCGCCGAGGAGCTGCCGGGGATGTGGCTGAGCGTGGCGCTGCTGGGCGGCGCGGACGCGCAGGGGTTTCGCGCGCTCTCCTGAGCGGCGCGGACGAGGACGGGGCAGCGCGGACCGGCCTCCCGCCATGTCGCTCGTCTCGCCTGGCGGAAGGCCGGTCGCGTGCGTGTTCGGGGGTTACGGGTTGCGCAGAGTGCCGACCAGGGCGGCCCAGGCGGCGGCGGGGACGTCGAGGTGGCCCGACTCCCGGTTCTGGGTGTCACGCACACCGGTCACCACACCCTCAGCGACCTCCACACAGTTGTCAGTGCCAGCGCTGTAACTGGACTTGTGCCACGGGCTCTCACTCGGCATGCTCATACTCCCTCATCACCTCTTGCAGGAACCTCGCCGATTCGCTCTGCGACCGGGCGTTAGCCTGCAACCTCGCGAACAGCATGCCATACCGCCGAACCGCAGCGGGGTCGTCAAAGCTCTGCCCGAGATAGACCGATTCGGCATGCAGCACATCCGGAGCGGTCCCTGATGACAGAAGAGTGAGAGGGCCGTTCAATCCAGCGTGCGGGCGACTGTCCCAGGGGTAGAACTGCAAGACCACTCGCTGGGATTCCGCAAGCTGGAGCAGCTTCTTACACTGCCCCAGCATCACCTGAGGAGCAGCAACCGGACGCTTCACCACCATGTCGTCCAAGACCACGTTCAGGTGGGGAGTGTCCATCTCCAGGATGGCTTTCGACCGCTGCATGCGAGTAGCCACCCTCTCTTCGATCTCAGCCCGCTTCAACCACGGACCGCCCGCTGCGATGACCGCACCGGCAAACTCAGGAGTTTGCAGGAGTCCCGGAACAAGAGTGTTGTGGTACTCGCGGATCAGCTCCGCCTCCGCTTGGAGGTGGTGGAGCTTGTCCAACCAGTCGAGCTGGTGAGGTTCGTACAACTCCTCATAGAGGCGAGTCAGACGCCCCTCGGCCTGAAGCTCCCGGTCAACCTCCGGAACAGACACTTGGGCTAGACGCCGATAGCCACACTCGATGTGAGAAATATGCCCTTTGCTACATCCCAGGATCCGCGCTAGCGCGTCTTGCGTCTTTCCTGTCCTTTTGCGCGCGCGAGCCATCGCCTGACCAAATCGGACATTGGTGACATCGCGCTCTTCAATGCGCTCCATTCCTGCATTGAAGCATTAGCATAGCCAAAAGTATACCCCTTGTATCCATCTGGCTACGCAGGAAATCCACTAATGACCACTGCTTATTTCCCTCTTCATTCGCTGGCCAGCGGGTGAGATCTTGAAGCCAGCCAGCGGTGAGGCGACCAACCGCTGACCTTCGGCCCGGCTGAGTCTCGGGCCGGGGCTCCACCCTCGCGGGACAGGCGAAAGCCACGGAGGGAGCGGAGGTGGAGCAGGCCGCCCTGGTGTCACGTCGGGGCGACCACCCCATCCCTTATCCCTTTTACAGGAATAAGGGTGAAACGCACGTATTCCCGCAAGAAAAACGCCCCGGTAGCCGGGTCCAGCGGCTCCGAGGCGTGAGGCCCACCTGATTCAAAGACCAGAAGGTGAGACGAATGCAGTCTACCGCCCGATCCTCCGCACTTCCACGGCGCCTGTGCTCCACCCCCACGACCTCGGGCATCCTCCTCGGCCCCGACCCCCACCACGTGGCCCTCGCCCGCCGGTGGGCCGCCCAGTCCAGCCGCGCCCGACCCCGCCTGGCCGACCGCATCCGCGTGGTCACCTCCGAACTGGTCACCAACGCCCAGCGCCACTCCGCCAGCGGCGACCCCGGCGGCACCGTCCGGGTCGAGCTGGTCCGCACCCGCCTTCACCTGGAACTGCGCGTCACCGACAACGGCCCCCGCCCCGGCCCGCGCATCGACTTCCCGCACATCCCGCGCCCCGACCCCCTGCGCGTCGGCGGCAACGGCCTGCGCCTGGTCGAGTCCCTCTCCCTGTACTGGGACTGGCTCGGCCACGCGGGCGGCCCGCTCACCGTCCGGGCGATGTTTCCGCCCTCGTGAACCACCGGGGCGGCGACGGCCTCGACGGCCAGCACGGCCCCTCCCCCGCACCGGTGCGGCGGGAAGCCCCGAAGGGCTCCCCGCCGCACCCGCGGGCCCCGGCTCCCTTCCCCGGCCGGGGCCCGCCCGCTTCACACCAGGTACAGGAAGACCGTCAGCACCAGACCGGCGATGGCGATCACCCACGTGTAGGGCAGTGTCGAGAGCATCGACCGCTCCGGTCGCACCCCGGCGTACTGCGAGCTCCACACCGTCTGCGTGCTGGTGGGGTCCGACACCCCCAGCACCTGGCCGTAGGAGGCCATCAGCCCCAGCACGGCCGCGGCCGGGTAGATGCCGCCCGAGATGAGCACCCCGGCCACACCGGCGCCCAGACCGAAGATGTTCATCGGCCCCCGGTACAGGGCCAGCGGCACCAGCACGGCGAAGACCAGCACGAACAGCCACGGGTTGCTCGGACTGACCGCGGTCACCACCGGGGTGAGCGCCGACACCGCCCCGGGCAGGTTCACCGCCGCCAGCAGCATGCCGATCGCGATGAACAGCACGATGGGCGGCGCCGCCACGTCGAAGGCCTGGTAGAGCGTGCGCAGCGCGGTGGAGGACATCTCCCGCCACGGCACGGCCGTCACCAGCGCGAAGACCACACCGGCCAGCAGCGAGGGCACGATGGGGATCTCCATCCCCAGCGCCAGCACGATGGGCACCAGCGGCGTGACCAGCGCGTACCAGGGCGCGTCCCCGCGGCGCCTGCGCCGCTCGGCGGCCCTGCGGCGGCGGCTCGGCGGCCCGCTGGCGCCCCCGGAGCCGGTTCCCCTGGCTCCGGCACCCGCCGGGACCCGCACCGCCCAGGTGTGCCGGGCGCCCTTGCGGCGCATCTCGATGAGGATGTAGGCCAGCCCGCCCGCCAGCGCGATCGGGAACAGGCGCAGCTGGAAGTGCTGGACGGTGGAGACCGGGACCCCGATCGCGTCGGACAGGAACTGCCAGTTGATCAGCTCCAGGGGCAGACCGGCGGCGATGCCCACCAGCACGGTCCCGGCCGCGACGGTGGGGGTGACCCCGACCGCGATCATGGCGGGGATGCCCACCACACCGGCGAGCATGGCCGCGGGCGCCGACCCGGTGATGCTGCCGCACAGGATCGCGAC
This sequence comes from Glycomyces fuscus, assembly GCA_002529455.1. Taxonomy (GTDB): domain Bacteria; phylum Actinomycetota; class Actinomycetes; order Streptosporangiales; family Streptosporangiaceae; genus Nocardiopsis; species Nocardiopsis fusca. Next base: position 89,430 of record NYMS01000054.1, on the reverse strand, counting down.
GACGAAGACGCCGACGGCGACCAGCGAGGGCCGCTCACCGCCGAACTCCACGATCTTGCGCACCAGGGTGGAGGCGATCCCGGCCTCGGACATCAGCGTGCCCAGCCAGCTGCCCAGGAGGATGGCGATCATGGTCGCGGCCAGGCGCGGGGCGCCCTCCTGGACGACCGTTCCGACGACGCTGCCCTCCTCCCCGGTGAGCGGGGCGCCCGCGATGAGCGCGATCGCGACGGAGAGCAGGACGAGGGCGAAGGCGGTGGGCAGGCGGCGCGTCAGCATCAGGCCGACGCCCACCGCCATGGCGAGGAGGATTGCGAGGGCGGTCACGGGCGTTCTCCGGAGGAGGTTCGCGGGGCGGGCCGGTCGTGGCCCGCGCCCCGGTGGGCAAGGGTGGCGGCGATGGCCGCGGTGAGCGCGATCGGGCTGCGGCGCAGCCCCGCGCGGCGGCGGGCGTAGGCGTGCGCGGCGATCTCGTCGGCGCCGACCACGTGGCCGCGCAGGCGCAGCGGACCCAGGCGCAGCAGGACGTGGTCGAGTTCGCGCAGCAGCGCGCGGCCCCGCCCGGCGTGCAGCATCCGGTGGGCGTGCTCGTGGGCCAGCGCGGTCTCGTGCAGGGCCGCGCGCGTGTGGTCGCGCCCCCACCCGGCGTCGCGGGCCACGCGGTGGGCGTAGTCCAGGGCGTCGGTGTAGACGACCACCCGGTCTCCGGAGGCGCGGTGCAGGTACTCGGCGAGCAGGACCTCGTCCGGGCGCAGTCCGCCGGCGGCCCTCTCCTCCACGCGAACGGCCGGAGGGGCCGGGGCGCCCGGGGGCGTCGCGGCGTCCTCGTCGGCCATGCGCTCGCCGAAGCGCAGCGCCGTGGCGGCCCAGGACAGCAGCAGGTCGCGGTCGCGGCCCCCGTGGGTGGCGGTGAGGGCGAGCAGGTCGGCGGCCAGCTCCTCGTCGGAGGCGGCGCCGATGCGCGCGTACTCCTCCGCGAGCGCGGAGCGGGCCGTGCGCGGCGGCGTGGGCGCGCTCACCGCCGCTTCTCCATGACCGCGACGACCGTCTCGTCGGGGGCGCGGCGGGCGATCTCCGCCGAGGCCAGCGCGACCAGGTGCCCGGGGTCCAGCACCCCCGACAGGTCGGCGAACTTGGGCCCCAGCAGCAGCCACACCGCCGGGGGCAGGGACCCGCCGTCCCCGTAGGTGGTGCGCTCGGCCACCAGGTCCTTGAGCCGCCCCTCGGCCTCGGCGGCCACCAGCGTGTCCACCTGGGCGTCGGCGCTGTGCAGGCGCACCACGCCCTCGGCGTCCACCACCCGGACGTGGACGCGTTCGCGGGCGAAGCGCCCCAGCGGCCCTCCGGGCCTGCGCACCAGCCCGAACACCCGGTACTGGCCGTTGGCCGCGTACTCGGTCAGCTCGGCCGGCCGTGCGCCCAGGCTGGCCGCCGCGGCGGCGCGGGCCGCCGCCTCGGCGTCGGCGGTGGCGGTGCGGTCCTTGGTGCGCAGTTCGGTGGCGCCCGTGGCCACGGCCGCCACCAGGTTGCGCTGGGGGTCGACGGTGACGTCCACCTCGATCCCCGCCGGGTCGGCGCCCTGGCGCAGCACCGCCTGCTCGGCCTCGGCGCGCACCGCGAGCACGTCGGCGTGGGTGGCGCCGGGGATGATGCGCTCCACCGACTCGCGCACCAGGGCCAGCGCCACCCCCAGGGGGCTGATGACCTCGCTGTGCGCGGCGATGCGCGCCTCCAGCCCGGTGCGCCGCCCCAGGTAGGGGGTGACGGTGGCCGCGCCGCCGCCCCCGCCGACCAGGGCGCACACCTGCCGGTCCAGCCCGTAGTCGCGCACCATCTCGTCCACGACGGCGGCCACGCGCTCGGTGGCCTTGTGCAGCACCGCGCGGGCGGCCTCCTCCACCCCCACGCCCAGGGCCTCGGCCAGCGGGGCGAGCGCGGCGCGGGCCGCGCGGGCGTCGGCGCGGGCGTGGTCGCCCTCGGGGACGAGTCCGGCGGCGTTGGCGGCGCAGGTCACGGTCAGGGCGAAGCGCCGCCCGCCGCTCTCCAGGACGGCGTGGTCGCCGGGGTCGGAGGCCATGGGGCTGATCCGGACCAGGCGGGCCCCCTCCAGCTCGGCCGGGTCGGCGAAGCAGGCGTAGGGCAGCCCGGCGATGTGGGCGCTGCGCGGCCCGACGTCGGTCAGGCTCGCCCCGCCGGGGCCCTCGCCCCCGCCGACGCGGACCAGGGAGCCGCCGCCGACGCCGACGGTGCGCACGTCCAGCGCCGACAGGTAGGTCTCCTTGCCGCCCAGGCGGGCGTGGCGGATCTGGACCCGTCCGCGCCGGATGACGCTGATGTCGGTGGAGGTGCCGCCGGTCTCCAGGAACACGCCCTCGCTGACCTTCTCGCCCATCAGGGCGCCCGCCACGCCCGCGGCGGGGCCGGAGAGCACGGTGAGCAGGGGCCGGTGGCGCATCTCGGGCAGCGACATCACGCCGCCGTCGCAGCGCATGACCATGAGCGGGGCGGTGACCCCGGCCTTGTGGATGCTGCGTTCGACCAGGTCGGCGGTCTGGAGCATGCGGGGCATGACCCCGGCGTTGAGCGCCGCGGTGCGGGCGCGCTTGCCCAGGCCGTAGAGCTGGGTGATCTCGTGGGTGGCGGTGACGGGGATCCCGCGGGCGCGGGCGGCCTCCAGTACGGCCAGCTCGCCGCGGGGGTCGTCCACGCTGAAGGGCTCGACGGCGACGACGACCTCGGCGCCCTCGGCGACCACCTGGTCGACGCTGGCCAGGGCCGCGCCCTCCCGTTCGGGTTCGCGCAGCGCGGCGTAGCGCACGGGCAGCGGGTGGCCCGAGTCCAGCCTGAGCCTGCCCAGGGAGCGCAGCCTGCGGGTGGCGAAGGCGTCGTAGCCGCTGCCGACGCCGACGATGCCGATGGTGGCCACGTCGCCCTCCAGCAGGGCGTTGGTGGCCTGGGTGGTGCCGTGGGCGAGGAAGCCCACGTCCTCGGCGCGCACGCCGATGTCGCCGAGCAGGCGCTCCAGCGCGGTCATGATGCCGTGGGCCACGCCGTCGGCGTGGTCGTGGCTGGTGGGCACCTTGACCTGGCCCAGCAGGGCGTAGGTGGTGGCGCTGACGGCCACGGCGTCGGTGAAGGTCCCGCCGACGTCGATGCCGATGCGCACGGGGCCGGGACTGGAACCGGGGCCCGGGGACGGGGTTGGGGTCGCGTCGCTCATGGTCACCCCTTCTGTGGGGAGTCGGGCGGTGGGGAGTGGGGCTGTGAGGGCTGGGGCCGTGCGGGGCCGGGGGCGGTCGGGCCGCCCCCGGCGGGAGGAGGGTCAGTAACCGCGGACGTCGGGCCAGTGGCGCTCGACGCCGGTGCGGTCCAGGAGGGAGGTGAAGGCCTCCAGCAGTTCGTCCTTGGCGCGCACGGCGTGCGGCGTGGTGCCGTGCTCCAGGGCGAAGGCGGCCAGCCGCCCGGCGGCCTCGCCGATGTTCCACTCGACGGGGTGCAGCCGGAAGCAGCCGTTGGTGATGTGGGTGGTGCCGATGTTCTTGGCGGCGGGCAGCAGGTTGGTCTCCCGCTCGGGCAGCAGGGCGCCCAGCGGGATCTCGAACGGGACGCTGGCGACGTCGACGTAGTTGTCGCCGCCCGTGGAGGGATGCAGGTCGATGCGGTAGCTGCCCACGCCCACCGAGTCGTGGCGGCGCACGATGCCGTGCGGGCCCAGCAGGTCCAGGGACACGTCGTGCTCGGTGACGGTGGTGACCGCGCGGACGCGCCGGGACTCGCGCACGTAGGCGGCCTTGGCCAGGCCCAGCTCGGCGCCGGTGACGTCGGGCCGGGGCTTGAGGCCCGGGAAGCCGGTGCCGCCGTCGGCGCGGGGCGCCTCGGTCTGGAGCCAGTACAGCACCGACAGCGACAGCTGGCGGGCCTCCTCGTGGGCCTGGCGCACGGTCCGGGCGTCCACCAGCCCCTCGATCTCCAGGGCGGGCTTGAGCCAGTAGTCGTTGAGCGGCCAGTTGGCCAGGGTGATGTCGGAGTCGAAGGCGCCGGGCAGGTGCATGCGGCGGGCCAGGATCCGGCGGAAGCCCCACAGCTCCTTGTCGCCCGCGTCGGCGCTCTGGTCGGCGGCCACCGCGAGCGGGTCGGTGTCGGGGTTGGGCACGAAGGTGCGCTCCACCGGCTCCAGGGTGCGCGGGTCGGGGGCCGAGAAGCCCAGCAGCGGACCGGGCCAGAAGTCGGGCGTGTAGGAGCGCCAGAAGTCGTACATGGCCGGACGGTCGATGGTGTGGTCCTCGCCGTCGTGGTGCGACATGGCGAAGCAGTAGGTGATGCCCTGGAGGTTGGTCGGGTCGGCCTGCTCGGGGGCGTGCGGCTCGCCGTGCTCGGAGCGGGCCTCGGCGCCGGTGACGTGCTCCAGGCCCGCCATCGGCAGCAGGTCGCCGTTCTCGGTGGCGTCCAGGACGTAGGCGGCGCTCACGGTGTGGCGGCGCCCGTGCTCGTCCTCCAGCTCCACGGCGCCCACCCGGTCGCCGTCGGTGTGCGCGGCCACCGGCCGGTGGCGCGTCAGGACGGTGAGGCGCCCGGCCGCGCGGTGCGGTCCGACCATCTCCTCCAGCACCGCCAGGGCGACGCGGGGCTCGTGGCACAGCTTGCTGACCCGGCCCGCGCCGGGGTTGAGGGTGAGCGAGGAGGCGGCCTCGGCGCGCAGCGGGTAGGCGCGGCGGTAGTGGTCGCGGATCCCCTCGCGCAGGCGCCGGTAGGAGGCGGTGGAGCCGAAGCGCTCGATCCACGGGTTCTCGTCGGGCGGCACCGCCTGCGCGGTGAGCTGCCCGCCGATCCAGTCGGTCTCCTCGGTCAGCACCACGCGGCGTCCGGAGTCGGCGGCGGCCAGGGCCGCGGCCACACCGCCCAGTCCCCCGCCGACGACGAGGATCTCCGTGCTGGTCTCGGTCATGACTGCCTTTCAGGTGTGTGGTGTCCGGGGCGCGGCGACGGTGCCGCCCTCCACCGGCTCGCAGGGCAGCAGGCGCCGGGGAGGTTCCCCGTGGGCGCCCGCGATCAGTTCCAGCAGCAGACGGACCGCGTCGCGGCCCATCGCGCGCATGGGCACGTCGAAGCCGCTGTAGGCCGCGCCGCCGCCCGGGGCGCGGCCCCGGGTCCCGGTCGGCGCGCCCAGCAGGGCCAGGGACAGGTCGGCCGGGCAGCGCAGTCCGGCCCGGTCCACGGCGGCGGCCAGGCCGTCCAGGGCCGCGCCGGTGTCGGTCTGCTCGACCACGACGGCGGTGACGCCCTCCTCCAGCCAGCGCCGCAGCAGCCCGTCCAGGTCCGAGCCGTCGGTGCGCGCGACCAGGCGCGCGGTGTCGATCCCGGCCGCGCGGGCGCCGCGCAGCACGCCCCGTTCGCGGTCGGCCGAGGCCGGGGCCTGGTCGTGCTCGCGCAGGTAGCGCAGCTCGCGGTGGCCCAGGCCGGCCAGGCGCGCCACGACCTGGGCCGAGGCCGAGACGTAGTCGGCGCCCACGTAGGGGATGCCGGGCTCGTCGCGGCGGCCGATGTAGACGAAGGGGAAGCCGTCCTCGGCCAGGCGCCGGATGGGCTCGTCGGGCACGTGGCGGCCGAAGAACAGGCAGCCGTCGGCCACGCGCACGCGCCGCACCGCGGCCGGGTCGTCGGCGCTCGCGGCGGCGCGGGCGGAGCCGGTGAACAGGATGAGGTCCTGGCCCTGGGCCGCGGCCTCCTCCTCCACCCCCACCAGGACCGGGTAGTAGGAGTGCGCCACATCGGTGGGGAAGGTGGTGCTGAAGGTGTACAGCCCCAGCATCGCGTTGCTGGCCGAGGCCAGCCGGGTCGCCACCGGGTCGGGCACGTAGCCCAGCTCCTCGGCGGCGTCGAGCACCCGCTGGCGGGTCTCGCGGGCCAGGGACATCCCCGTGGGGGTGCCCCGCAGGACCAGCGAGACCGTGGCCTGGGAGACCCCGGCCACCCGCGCGATGTCGGACTGGCGGGGGCGTCGCCGCGGACCCGCCCTCCTGACTTCCGTCACCTGTTTCTCCTCTTGCGTGCCGTGCTAATGCGCATTAGTTGACGACTGTGAGCCGCGCCACGGGAGATGTCAAGGGGATGACGGGAGGATTTCCACCCTGAAGCAGGATCTTTCGTTAATACGTATTAGAACCTTGACCGGCGCATCGTGGCTGGTGAAGACTCTGGGCCTCGGAGCCTCCCCCCGACCCGCTCCGGAAGGGAACCGTCATGTCCGACGACGCTCACCCCCGCCGCTCCCCCGCCGCCCCCGGCCGCCGCACGGTCCTGCGGGGCGCCGGGGCGGCCGCGGCGGGCGCCCTCCTGGCCCCGGGGCTGCTGTCCCCCGCGGCGGCGGGAGCCGCCGCCCCCACCGCCCCGGGCGGCGCCGCGGCGGCCGGGGTCCTGCCGACCTACCGGTTCCTGCGCGAGGCGCTCGACACCGCCGAACTGGACTACAACCCCACCGGGGAGCTGATCTTCCCCTGCCTGCGCGGAACGGTGGGCCGCCTGCCCAAGGCGCCCGGCCGCTTCCTGCTCTACTACGCCCCGCACGAGAGGCCCGGCGGCATCTGCCTGGCCTACGCCGACAGCCCGGACGGGCCCTTCACCGAGTACCCCCGCAACCCCGTGGTGTCCAACGTGTGGGCCCCGCACTACGACGTCAGCCACGTGTCCTCGCCGCACGTGATGTGGAACTCCGAGCACCGCGAGATGTGGCTGTACTTCCACGGGGAGAACACCACGACGCGGCTGGCCCGCTCGCGCGACGGCGTCAACTTCACCTACGAGGGCGTGGTGCTGACCACCGCGATGGTGCCGGGCACCACCGAGGCCTCCTACGCGCGCGTCTTCGAGTACCGGCTGCCCGACCGGGGCGCGCGCTACGTCATGGTCTTCATGCGCAACAGCACCGCCAACCACCGCTCCATCGGGTGGGGGTGGTCGGCGGACGGGATCACGTTCGACTTCGACCCCGAACCGCTCGTCGACCACGCCGAGGTGGGGGTGTCGGACCTGTCGGGCCCGCACCTGGTCGAGCGCGGGGACAGCACCTACGTCGCCTACCACACCAACCTGGGCGACATCCGCCTGACCGAGGTGGGGCGCGGCTTCGGCCTGCGCAACCACCTGGGCACGGTGCACACCCCCATGGCCGGGCCGCCGGACTCGGGCCGCAGCGCGGCGCCCTCCTTCGGCTCCGACGGGGGCGTGCAGTACATGTTCTACGAGGCCGGGCACCGGCTCGGGGCGACCATCGCCATCGCCCGCGCCGACTGAGCCGCGGCGCCCCGCGAACCTCCCCCGCCGTCCGGACGCGCCACGGCGTCCGGACGGCGGGGGCGGGCGCCCGGGGCGCGGGAACCCGGCCCTCCCGGGAGGGTCAGGCCTTGCGGCCGACACCGCCGTACTGGTCGACCTCGGCCGGGAGCCCCTTCTCCTGTCCCCGCACCGGGGGCCGCCAGCGCGTGACCGGGACCAGGCCCGGCTCGACCAGCTCCAGGCCCTCCAGGTAGCCGCCGATCTGCTCGGGGCTGCGCGGGATGTAGGGCACCGCTCCGCTCTCGTTGTACTCGTCCTGGGCCGCCACGTTCTCCTCGCTGTGGACGTTGCTGCCCTCGCTGACCGTCAGGTGGCTGCCCGGGGGCAGGCCCGCCAGCAGGCGCCGCACGATGGAGACGGCCTCCTCGTACTCCTGCACGTGGCCCAGGACGCCCAGCAGCATCAGCGACACCGGCTGGTCCAGGTCCAGCAGCTCCGACGCCTGCTCCAGGATCGCCTCGGGCTCGTACAGGTCGGCGTGGAGGTACTGCGTGCGCCCCTCGGGGGTGCTGGTCAGCAGCGCCCGCGCGTGGGTCAGCACCAGCGGGTCGTTGTCGACGTAGACCACCCGGCAGTCGGGCGCCACCGCCTGGGCCACCTCGTGGGTGTTGTTGTGGGTGGGCAGCCCGGTGCCGATGTCCAGGAACTGCCGGATGCCCACCTCGCCCGCGAGGTGGCGCACCGCGCGCTCCTGGAAGGCGCGCGAGGCCCGCGCCATCCGCGCGATGCCGGGGAAGACCTTCAGGAACTGGTCGCCCGCCTCGCGGTCGACGGGGTAGTTGTCCTTGCCGCCCAGCCAGTAGTTCCACACCCGTGCCGAGTGCGGCACCGTCGTGTCGATCGCCGGTGGCTCAACGCTCATCGGTCTCCGCCTTCGCTGCTCGTCGCTCGCCGGGCCCGGGCGGCCCCGGGCCCCGTCCTGGTCCCGGAGGCGCGGCCGTCGGCCCGGCGGGGCCTTGGGCGCGCTCCGGAGGCCTCATCCCTTGCGGGCCACACCGCCGTACTCGGCCACCGGGCGCGCCCCGCCCACCTCGGCGGGCGCCGGACGCCACAGGGAGCAGGAGACCACGCCCGGCTCCAGCAGTTCCAGCCCGTCGAAGAGCGCGCTGATCTGCTCGGCCGTGCGGATGGTGAGCTTGGGGGTGCCGCGCTCGTTCCAGGCCGCGGCCACCTGGTGGGCGCGTTCGCGGTCGATGTCGTCGGTGGGGTGGGACAGGACCAGGAAGCTGCCCGGGGCCAGGGCCTCCAGGAGCCGGTCCAGGATCGAGCGAACCTCGGCGTCGTCGGCGACGAAGTTGACCACGCCCAGCAGCATCAGGGCCACCGGCCGCTCCAGGTCCAGGGTCCGGGAGGCCTCCCGCAGGATGGCCAGCGGGTCGCGCAGGTCGGCGTCGACGTAGTCGGTGGCGCCCTGGTCGCTGCCGGTGAGCAGGGCGCGGGCGTGGGTCAGCACCAGCGGGTCGTTGTCGACGTAGACCACCCGGCAGTCGGGCGCCACCGCCTGGGCCACCTCGTGGGTGTTGTTGTGCACCCGGCAGTCGGGCGCCACCGCCTGGGCCACCTCGTGGGTGTTGTTGTGGGTGGGCAGCCCGGTGCCGATGTCCAGGAACTGCCGGACGCCCTCCTCGCGCGCCAGGTGGGTCACGGCGCGGACGAGGAAGCCCCGGTCGGCGACCGCGTTGTCCACGATCTCGGGGAAGAAGGAGCGGATCTGCTCGCCCATCTCCCGGTCCACCGGGTAGTTGTCCTTGCCGCCCAGCCAGTAGTTCCAGATGCGGGCGTTGTGCGGAACGGAGGTGTCGATCCGGGGTGCGGAAGCCTCAGGGGTCTCAGGGGGCACGGGCCTGCCTTCTACGCTCGTTCTGGGGAGAAAAGGGGCGTACCCGGACAAGTAAAGGGCTCGCGGGGCCCAGCGGCAAGCTCCCGGGGGCGTGTCCCGCACCGGCGACCGCACCGGCCCTCCAGCGCCTCCCGACGGGGCCGGGCCGCGCTCGGCCGCACCGGCGGAAAAGCACTCGTGCCCCGGCCCCGCGGCGGATAGCGTGCCGGGCAGCGCCCCGACGACCGCACCGAGCACCCGACAGAACGGAGCCGCAGGTGAAGCACTCCAGCCCCGAGTTCGCGCGGATCGCACGGAGGGGAACCGTCCTGCGGTGCCAGGTGGGCTCCGGAGCCCACGGCCTCGCCCTGACCGGCCGGAACGACCGCGACGAGATGGGCATCTGCGTCGAGCCCCCCGAGTACGTCGTCGGCCTGCGCCCCTTCGAGCAGTACATCCACCGCACCCGGCCCGAGCACACCCGCTCCGGCCCCGACGACCTGGACCTGACCGTCTACTCCCTGCGCAAGTGGACGCGCCTGGCCCTGGACGGCAACCCCACCGTCCTGCTGCCCCTGTTCGTCCCCCGCGACGAGATCGTCGCCATCACCTCTGTCGGACACGACCTGCGCGCCAACGCCCGGCGCCTCCTCTCCCGCCGGGCGGGCCTGCGCTTCCTGGGCTACCTGCGCGCCCAGCGCGACCGTCTGGAGGGGGTCCGCGGCGGCAGGCACACCAACCGGCCCGAACTGGTCGACCGGTACGGCTTCGACACCAAGTACGCCTACCACATGGTCCGGCTCGGCATCCAGGGCGTGGAACTGATGGAGACCGGCCGCATAACCCTGCCCGTGCCCGAGCCCGAGCGGACCTGGCTGCTCGAACTGCGCCGCGGCGAGCACAGCCGCGACGAGGCCCTGGCCCGGGCGGGGGAGCTGGAGCAGCGGCTGGCCGCCCTGTGCCGGAGCAGCGACCTGCCCGAGGAGCCCGACCACGCCTGGGCCGACCGCTGGCTGGTCGAGACCTACCAGCGGGCCTGGGCCGGACTCTGACCGCGCCGCGGGGTCCGGCCGCCGCCGGGCCCCGCGGCCGTGGCCGCGACCACGCTGGTCACAGCGGCCACCCGGCGCGGCCTCGGCGCGGGGCCGGGATAGGGTGATCCCCCGAAGAGGTACGCGCCGCTCCCGGCTCCACCGGGCGCCCCCGGCGCGGCGGGCGCCGCGCACGGCGCCCGGACACGACGAACACTTAAGGAAACACCATGGTCGGAACCATCGCCTTCGTGCTCATGATCGTGGGCCTGACGATGATGCTCGCCACCGGGCTCATCGCGGCCGTGATCAAGACCCGCTAGGGAGCACGACCCGGCTCGGTGACGGGTGCGTCCACACGGCCGCACCCGTCAGGCCGTCTCCCGGCGTTCGCGTCGGTGGGCACCGCCCCGCCACGCGCGTCGGCTCCTCCGGCCGGACGTGCGGCACCGCCCCGCGTCCGGGCCCCTTCGGCCCCGCGCCGCCGGCGTGGACTCCGCGACACCGCGTCAGGCGCCCCGGCAGACCGGTGCGGGGCGTCCGTCCACGCCGCCCCGCACCGGTGATACGGACGCACAGCATCCGCACGGGCCCATTTTACGGACTCCGCCGGAAGAGGAACACACAGGCAGGGTAATTCGTCCGGTGTCCGGTGCCCCGGACCCGTGGACGTCGGGATACGCACCGCCCATCCCTCCCCCCTTCGCGGGAACTGCTACAGGAAATCGTTTTCCCCGTGGTGTGAATCCCTCATCGCACTTTCGGCGCCACACGGAATCGCCACCTTTATGGCGTAGATTCACAGTTGCCGAAAGCCGGGTGCCACCGGCCGGACGCGGCACCCCCGCAGGTCCTGCGCGCCCCCGACCTGGGGCCGACCCGGGCCGCCTGGCAGATGTGCCCGCGGCCCGGTCGGCCGTGGTCCGTTCGGGTTCGCAGGGGAGGGTCGGGGCTCGTTGGCACGGCTGGCGTGGACGCGGGGAAGCCCGCGTACGGCCCTGGAGCCGCCACGGGGTTCCCGGGAGCGCGGTCGCCGGTTCCCGTCGCCGACACGCTCCCCCCACCCAGCCGCGCCGGTCCGGTGGATGCCGCCAGCATCCACCGGCACGCCCCCGGCGGACAACCCCATCGGCACCCCGGGGCACAGGCATGCGCGCCCTTCCCTCGCGCAAACCGCCATCCCGGGAAGAGCCCGGGCCCGCCGGCCGCACCCCCGCGGCCCCGAGGCCCCGCGAGCGAGCCCGCCCCCGCGGAGCCGGACCACGGGCACGGCCCGTCGGCGCCGCGCCCGGCGGGAGCGCGGTGGACCGGACCGTCCAGAACCGTTCGGAGCGGGCGCCCCGCCGGAGCGGCCCCGAGGACACCCCTGAGGCCAGAATCCTTTTTGTGGAATATGTGGCAAAGCTCCAAACAACACTCTCCCCAGGGTGTTTCTTTCTGCCGAAAGGCCGCCAACCAGAGGGTCCCACCAGGAAAAACACCCAATCGTCAGTAAATACGCCTCCCAGGCGATAGGTTCTCGAACGGACTGGCTTTTGGACCGCCGATCATAGGGCGGTGTCCGTTTTCATGTCATGTGCTCCCCCTGGAGCAATTGTCCGACCGAGAAGAACCGGTCCGTTTTCCGGCCATGAGGGAGACACGTGTGAACATGGCGACGACACCCGAGGACAACACCGATCGGCGGGTACGCGCCGGCGCCGTCGTGCGCGCCGCACCGGAGGAGGCCCGTGGCGAGGGCCACTGGCGGTTCGTCACCTGGCTCGACGACGGCGACGCCACCATCGGCCTCACCGTCCACGTGGCCCGGCACAGGACCGGGGACGCGGACGGTGCCCCCGCACACGCCCACGCCGCCACCTGGCACGTCCGCCGCCGGGGGAGGGCGGACCGTACCGACACGTCCTGGACGGACGCCGGGTTCCTCGGCCTGGCGCGTACCGCCGCCGAGACCGACCCGCTCCTGGACCGCAGCGTGCGCGCCGCGATGCTGGACCTGCTCAGGCCCGGCGACGGACTGCATCCCGACCGCGAACCGCCCGGACCCGTGGTGGCGGCCCGGAGCGGGCTCGACCTCGACTACGGCGGTGCCGTCCGCCTGCGCGCCAGCGGGGAGCACCTCCTTCTCGACCTCCGCGGGGACGAGGGGGCCTGGCGCCTGCGCCTCACCCCCCAAGCCCCCTCGGTCCCCCACACCGCCGTGGACGGCGCTCCCCTGACGCGGCGGTCGCAGGTGGTGCCCCGTGTCGTGGTGGAGGGGACCCGCAGCGACGCCGACGGTGAGCGCCCCGTCCGCGGTACGGGCTGGTACGAGCGCGCCCTCCCGGGCGCTTCCCGCGGCGCGGCCGAACCCGCCCCGGCCGGTGCACCCGTGTGGACCCGCGCCGTGGCGCTCCTGGACGACGGATGGACCGTCACCGCCACGCGGCGCGGCCGGGTGGACGCCTCCACCGGGCAGGTCCGTACCGACCCGGCCGAGGTCCTGCTGTGCTCGCCGGAGGGGGAGCACGTGACGGTGCGGGCGAGCGTGTCCGACGCCGCGACCTGGACCTCCACGGCCAGCCTGCGGACCTACCCCACCGAGTGGACGGTCGAGGCCCCCGGCGGTCTGCGCCTGCGGGTACGGGCGTGGCACCCCTCCCAGGAGTCCCGCGCCCTCCTGCACGGCACCGGCACGCTCGTGGCCCACGCCGACGTCGAGGGCACCCGGGACGGCGTACCCGTCCACGGGCGCGGACACCTGGAATCCCGTCCGGACGGCGGGGTCGCGCACTTCGAGGCCCACATGCGCAGGATGGGCGCCATGGTGGGCGAGGAGACGAGGCGCGTCTACCCCGACCACCCGGACCGGGCCGCCCTCAGCGCCCTCGCGGGCGTGGAGGAGCGCACCGAGGCGCTCGACGCCTCGGTGGTGGACGACCTGCACGCCGCCCTCGTCCGACCGGTCCGCCACATCACGGACGCTCCGAGCAAGAGCATGCGGGCCTACCTGTGGTCGCAGGTCGTGGACCTGTACGGAGGCGACCACGAACGGCTCCGGCCCATGCTCGCGGTCATCGAGGGGCTCCAGGCGGGCAACCTCATGATCGACGACATCCAGGACCGCTCGCCCGTGCGCAGGGGCGGGCCCGCCGCCCACACGGTGTTCGGGGACGCGCTGACGATCAACGCCGGGACGGACACCTACTTCCTCGTCGACCAGGTCCTCCCCCCGATCCTGGCCGGGGACGAGCGCCTGCTCCTGTCCGTGTACCGGGTCGTCATGGGCATGATGCGCGTCGGGCACGCGGGCCAGGCCCTGGACATCACCGGCCACGCCACCGCGATGGACGAGGCCGTGCGCACCGGCGACCCCGCTCCCCTCCTGCGGCGGATCCGCACCGCCCACCTCCTCAAGACGGCCCTGCCCATCAGCGGCCTGGTGCAGATCGCCGCGCTCCTGGCCGGAGCCTCGCAGGAGCAGGTCCGGGCCGTTCGCGACTACGGCGAGAAGGTGGGCCTGGCCTTCCAGGTCGGGGACGACGTGCTGGACCTGAGCGGGGTCACCGTGCAAGACCCCTCCGGAGCGCCGGTGTCCACCAAGTACCGGGCCGAGGACCTACGGGAGGGCAAGGTGACGATGCCCCTGGCCCACGCCGTCGGCCTCCTGCCCCCCGAACGCCTGCGCGTGCTCTGGGAACGCGTGCGGACGGGCGTGGCGGACGAGGCGGAGGCCGCGCGGATCGCCGACGAACTCATCGGTTGCGGCGCCGTGCGGGCCTGCGAGGACGAGTGCCGCGCACTGGTCGCCCGGGAGTGGGAGCGGCTGCGGCCGACCCTGCCCCGGCGCTGGTCGGCGCTGGGGCTGCACGCCCTGGGCACCTGGGCCGTCCACCGGAACGGGGAGTGGTGACCGTGGTACACCTCCCGTCTCCTCCTCCGGGCAGGACGGCCGGCGCGCCCGCCCCCGACACGCCCACGCTGCTCGTCCGCGGGGTCCACAAGTCCTACGGCCACCACCGCGTGCTCGGCGGCGTCGACCTGGAGCTGCCCGCGGGGTGCCTGGGCGGAGTGGTCGGCGAGAACGGCTCCGGCAAGTCCACCCTCCTGCGGATCCTCGCCGGACAGATGGCCCCCGACCGGGGCACGGTGTCCTACGCCGGCCGGCTGGGATACTGCCCGCAGCACACGGTCCTCAACCCGTCCTTCACCGTGGAGCAGCACCTGCGGTTCTTCCAGGTCGCCTACGACCTGCCGGACCTGGCGCTGGCCCACGAACTCCTGGAGACCCTGGCGTTCACCGGGTACCGGCGCCACCGCGTGGGCGCCCTCAGCGGAGGGACCCGGCAAAAGCTCAACCTCGCCCTGGCCCTCATGCACGATCCGCCCCTGCTGCTCCTCGACGAGCCCTACCAGGGGTTCGACTGGGACACCTACGAACGGTTCTGGGAACTGGCCGCCCAGCTGCGCGACCGGGGCCGCTCGGTACTGGTGGTCTCCCACATCGCCTTCGACACGACCCGCTTCGACCGCCTGTGGCGCCTGGAGCAGGGGCGTCCGGTACTGGTGTCCACGAGCCCCGGGAGTGGGCGGTGAACGTGCGGCGGGCCTGGACCCGCTACCGGACCGCGACGGTGTTCGCGGTCACCGAACACCTGCGCAACCGCCTGGCCCTCGTCCTGGTGCTGGGCTTCGTGCCGCTGTGGATCACCCTGGTCCACCTGGTGATCGCCGACGCCGACGTCACGTTCCTGCTGCGCGCCAACGACGAGTACGTGACGGTGAACGGCAACCACATCAGCCAGATCTCGGGTGCGGTCAACGCCGTCACGCTCATCGTCGGCTTCATGATGTTCATCGTGACGTTCCGTTCGGCCGGCTTCGACCACCGGCTGGTGATGGCGGGCTACCCCCGCGGCCACCTGCTGGCGGCCAAGCTCACCGCGCTGCTCCTGGCCACGGCGGCGGTGTGCGCCTACGCCGTGGCGGTGACGGCCGTGTACTGGACGCCCGAGCGGCCGGTGGCGCTGTGGCTGGCGGTGTGCGGGGCCGCGCTGGCGTTCGGCGGGATCGGGATCGCCCTCGGGGTGGCCCTGCGCGGGGAGCTGGAGGGCATGTTCATCGTGATCATGCTCAGCATCATCGACATGGGGCTCCAGAACCCGGTGGCCAACCCGGCCTCCGACAGCGACGTCGTGCGCTACCTGCCCTCGTACGGGAGCATGCAGGCGGGAACGGCGGCGGGGTTCGTGGAGGAGGTGCCCTGGCCGCACATGGCGCTGGGACCGCTGTGGTTCGTGTGCGCGGTCGTGGTGTCGGGCACGGTGCTGTGGACGCGCACCCGTGACCGCCGCTCGCCCCTGGCCCGGGTGCGCGGGAGGGCCTCCCCCGGCGCCCCCACGGGTGACCGCGGCACCGCATGAGCGCGCGGGATCGCCGGCACACGGCGGGGGCGTGCCCCCGCCGTGTGCCACCACTTTGCGCCACCGGCCCCGCCCGCTGTCACGCACCGACGCGCAAACCCAGGTCAGCGGACCTCTGGTGACACAGAAGCCACTTCCCTCCCAGCTCCGTGTGCGTGGCGGCTGACCGCGGTACGGGTGACCCGGTCGGCAGGGTGGTGTGTTGCCCCTCACTTCGCGTGCCCCTAAAATGAACGTGGATCATTAAATCTGTGGCCGAGGAGACCCCATGGGCAGCCGCCTCCAGAACTTCGTCAACGGTGAGTTCGTCGACGCTCACGGACAGGGAAGCATCGACGTCGTCAACCCCTCGGACCGCAGCACCGTCGCGGTGTCGCCGGTCTCCGACCGGGTCGACGTCGACAGCGCCTTCGCCGCGGCACGCGAGGCCTTCGATTCATGGAAGGGCGTCACCCCGGGCGAACGACAGCGCCTCCTGCTCAAGCTGGCCGACGCGGTGGAGGCCCACTCCGACGAGCTCGTCGAAGCCCAGCACCGCAACACCGGCCAGCCGCGCTGGATGATCTCCCAGGAGGAGATCGGCATGGGCGTGGACCACCTGCGCTTCTTCGCCGGCGCCGCCCGCACGCTGGAGGGCCGTGCCGCCATGGAGTACATGGACGGCCACACCTCCTACATCCGCCGGGAGCCGGTCGGAGTCGTCGCCCAGGTCACCCCGTGGAACTACCCGCTGCTCATGGCGGTGTGGAAGATCGGCCCCGCCCTCGCGGCGGGCAACTGCATCGTGCTCAAGCCCTCGGACACCACCCCGGAGTCGACGCTGGTCCTGGCCCGGCTGATCGGGGAGATCTTCCCCGCGGGCGTGTTCAACGTGGTCCTGGGCGACGCCGGCACCGGCGAGCTGATGGTGGAGCACCCCGAACCGGCCATGGTCTCGATCACGGGTTCGGTACGGGCCGGTCAGCAGGTCGCGGCCTCGGCCGCCAAGGGCCTCAAGCGCGGCCACCTGGAGCTCGGCGGCAAGGCCCCGGCCGTGGTGTTCGCCGACGCCGACCTGCCCGCCGCGGCCAAGGCGCTGGTCGAGTTCGGCACCTTCAACGCCGGCCAGGACTGCACCGCCGTCACCCGGGTGCTGGTCGAGGAGAGCGCGCACGACCGGTTCGTGGAGCTGCTCGCCGAGGCCGCCCGCCGGACGCGCACCGGCAACGCCGACGAGGCCCAGAACGACTACGGCCCGCTGAACAACGCCCGGCACTTCGCGTCGGTCACCGACAAGCTGTCCCGGCTGCCCGGGCACGCCACCGTGGTGACCGGGGGCAGGCCGGTCGAGGGCGCCACGGGCTACTTCCTGGAGCCGACGGTCGTCACCGGCGTCCGCCAGGACGACGAGCTGGTCCAGGAGGAGACCTTCGGGCCGGTCCTGACCGTGCAGGCCTTCTCCTCGGAGAAGGAGGCCGTGGCGCTGGCCAACGACGTGGACTACGCGCTGGCCTCCAGCGTCTGGACCCGCGACCACGGCACGGCCATGCGCCTGACCCGCGCCCTGGACTTCGGCTGCGTCTGGGTGAACACGCACGTGCTGCTCACCGCGGAGATGCCCCACGGCGGCTTCAAGTCCTCCGGCTACGGCAAGGACCTGTCGCTGTACTCCGTGGAGGAGTACACCCGGGTCAAGCACGTCATGCACGCGCTGGAGATCTGACCGGGGCCCCGGGTCCGCGAACTCAGCCGGCGTACTTCTGGCGCAGGCCGCTGATCAGGGCCTCGAGCGCTAGCTCGAAGGCCCGGTCGGCGGCCGCGCGGGGGTCCGCCGACCGCTGCGCGGCGAACCGGGTGAAGGTCGGGGCCAGCTCCTCGAGACCGCCCGGGTCGAAGATGTCGGTCGGGGCGGAGGCGTCGTAGGCCGCGCCGAAGACGAGCGCCTCGACCCCGACGATGATGTCCACGGCGTCCGCGCCGACGATCCCGGCGTCGTGCAGGGCGAGGGTGACGCGTTCGTACATGCGCAGTGTCTGGGGGGAGTCGGCCACGGGCAGCACCGCCACGACCGGGATGAGCGCGGTGTGCTCCACGAAGCACCGCCGGTAGGAGCGCGCCCACTGCCCCAGCGCCTGGTCCCAGGGCGCGGTGCCGAAGGCCGAGCAGTCGATCTGCTCGTTGATGCGCTCCTGGATCAGCACCAGCACGTCGCGTTTGGAGGCGACGTGGTTGTACAGCGCCGAGGCGGCGACACCGAGTTCGCGCGCCAGCGAGGCCATGGTCAGGTGGCGGTATCCCTGCTCGGTCACGATCCGGATCGCGGCCTGGGAGACGCGCTCGCGGGACAGGACCGGCGAGGAGGGGCGGCCTCGGCCTCGTCCGCCGCGCGCTTGCTGGGTCACTGACGCCTACTTCCTGTTGTCCACATGGCGGGGGCACCGACGCGTTCTCCCTCCGATTGTAGAAGCGGCGCGCGTTCGCCGAATCGGCGCGGTGGCGGGCCTTCGGCCCTCTGACCGGCCCGTCCGCCGTCCCCGGGCGGAGGGTGAGGTACTTGACATCGGGGACGCCGTACCTATTAATGAATAAAGTTCATTTTAATGTTCGAAGGAGCACACCCATGAGTGGCACACACGTCATCGGCAGCGACGAGATCCTCGATCGCGATGTCGTGGTCGTGGGCGCCGGCCCGGCCGGACTGATGGCCGCACGCACCCTCCAGGCCGCCGGGCGCTCCGTCGCGGTCCTGGAGGCCCGCGACCGCGTGGGCGGCCGCACCTGGTCCCGCGAGGTCGACGGCGCCTTCCTGGAGCTCGGCGGCCAGTGGGTCTCCCCCGACCAGACCGAACTCCTCGGCCTCCTCGACGAGCTGGGAATGAGCACCTTCCCGCGCCACCGCGACGGGGCCAGCGTCTACCTCGCCCCGGACGGCTCCCGGCACGAGTTCACCGGGGGCATGTTCCCCGCCGGAGAGCGGACCGAGGCGGAGATGGAGCGGGTCATCGCGGCCCTGGACAAACTGGTCTCCGAGATCGGCGTCGAGCGCCCCTGGGCCCACCCGCGCGCCCGTGAGCTGGACACCGTCTCGTTCACCGAGTGGCTGCGCGACCAGACCGACGACGCGGCCGCCCGGGAGAACATCGGCATCTTCATGGCCGGAGGCATGCTGACCAAGCCCGCCCACGCCTTCTCGGCGCTCCAGGCCGTGCTCATGGCCGCCTCGGCCGGGTCGTTCTCCAACCTCGTGGACGAGGACTTCATCCTCGACCGCCGCGTGGTCGGGGGCATGCAGTCGGTCTCACAGAGGATGGCCGCCGCGCTGGAGGAGGGCACGGTCCTCCTCGAGAGCCCGGTCAGGACCATCCGCTGGGACGACGGCCGTGCCCTCGTGCGCTCCGAGCGCGTGACCGTGCGGGCCGACCACGTGGTCGTGGCCGTGCCGCCCAACCTCTACTCGCGCATCTCCTTCGAACCCGCGCTCCCGTGGCTCCAGCAGCAGATGCACCAGCACACCTCGATGGGCCTGGTCATCAAGGTCCACGCGGTCTACGAGCGCCCGTTCTGGCGGGACAAGGGGCTCTCCGGCACCGGCTTCGGCGCCAAGGAGCTGTGCCAGGAGGTGTACGACAACACCAACCACGAGGACACGCGCGGGACCCTGGTCGCCTTCGTCTCCGACGAGATCGCCGACGGACTCCTGCGCAGGCCCGCCGAGGAGCGCCGCGCCGCGATCCTGCGCTCCCTCGCGAACTACCTCGGTGACGAGGCGCTGGAGCCCACCGTGTACTTCGAGTCGGACTTCGCCTCCGAGGAGTGGACCCGCGGCGCGTACGCGGCCAGCTACGACCTCGGCGGCCTGCACCGCTACGGGGCCGACCAGAGCAGGCCGGTGGGACCCATCCGCTGGGCCTGCTCGGACCTGGCGGCCGAGGGCTACCAGCACGTCGACGGCGCGCTGCGCCAGGGCCGACGCGCGGCCGAGGAGATCCTCGCGGGCCCGGCCGACTGACCCGGGCGGGCGGCGCGGTGGACGCCCCGGCCGCACAGGCCGGGCGTCCCCGGCGCCCACCCCCGGAGGGGCCAGTGCCGCGGCACACGGACCCCACCCCCTGGTGAGCACGGGCTCCACGCTCACCGGTTCCCGCGGCGCCGGCCCCTCGGCGCCGAGACCACCCCGGCGACCACAGGGACGACACCCCATGACCCACACCACCGGAAGCCCCGCGAAGGCGGGCACCGAAACCCCGAACGACTGGAAGGGCCTCAGCAAGGGAGCGATCGGGCTCCTGGGAGGCCTGGTCATCGGCGTCTCCACCATCGCCCCGGCCTACACCCTCTCGGGGGCGCTGGGCCCCACGGCCTCCGCGGTCGGTGAGCACCTGCCGGCGATCCTGCTGATCGGCTTCGTCCCGATGCTGCTGGTGGCGATCGGCTACCGCCAGCTCAACAAGGCGATGCCCGACTCCGGCACCACCTTCACCTGGGCCTCCCGGGCCTTCGGCCCCTGGATCGGGTGGATGGCCAGCTGGTGCCTGCTGGCCGCGACCATCCTGGTGCTGTCCAACCTGGCGGGAATCGCGGTCGACTTCTTCTACCTGGCGATCGCGCAGCTCACCGGGCAGGACCAGATCGCCGCCCTGACCCGCAACGTGCCGGTCAACATCCTGACCTGCCTGGCCTTCATGGCCGTCGCGGCCTGGATCTCCCACAGGGGGCTGGAGGCCACCAAGGCCTTCCAGTACATCCTGGTCACGTTCCAGCTCGTGGTGCTGGCGTGGTTCTCGATCGCCGCCTTCGTCCAGGTCGGCGCCGGGTCGGCCTTCGACGCCACGCCCGTGCGGCTGGAGTGGTTCAACCCCTTCGGCGTCGACTCCTTCTCCGCCTTCGCCGCCGGTGTGGCCCTGTCCGTCTTCATCTACTGGGGATGGGACGTGGTCGTGACGATGAACGAGGAGAGCCGCGGCGCGACGAGCACCCCGGGCAAGGCCGCCATCGCCACCATCCTGGTGGTCGTCGCGCTCTACACCGCGGTGTCGGTGGCCACGCTCTCCTTCTCGGGCGTCTCCACCGGCGAGTTCGGCCTGGGCAACCCCGACATCCAGGAGAACGTCTTCGCGGCGCTGGCCGGACCGGTCATGGGCCCCTTCGCCGTCCTGATGTCCCTGGCGGTGCTGTCCTCCTCGGCCTCCTCGTTGCAGTCCACGATGATCTCGCCGGCGCGCACGATGCTCGCGATGGGCCACTACGGGGCGCTCTCGCCGAAGTACGCCCAGGTCGACCCGGTGCACAAGACCCCCGGCTACGCGACCGTCGTGGCGGTGGTCATCGCCTCGGTCTTCTACACCGTCATGCGGGTGCTCTCGGAGAACGTCCTGTGGGACACCATCACCACTCTGGGCATGATGGTCTGCTTCTACTACGGCGTGACCGCCCTCGCCTGCGTCTGGTACTTCCGGCGCGAGGCCACCGCGTCGCTGCGCGGACTGTTCACCAAGCTGGTGGCCCCCCTGGTCGGCGGGCTCCTGCTGCTCGTCTTCTTCCTCCAGACCGCCTGGGACTCCATGGACCCGGCCTACGGCTCCGGTTCGCAGATCGGCGGGGTGGGGCTGGTGTTCGTCCTGGGCGTCGCCATCTTCGCCATCGGAGGTGCGGCCATGGTCGTGCAGTACCTGCGCAGCCCCGAGTTCTTCCGGCGCCGCTTCGTGACCACCGAGTACCCCACGGAGGGCTGACGCCCGCCGGCCCGGGCCCCACGGCCCCGGCGCCCCCGTTCCACGACAAGGACTGACATGTTCGCTCACAGTCGCGCCGACGAGCCGTCCCCCACGGTGATGCCACCGGAGTGGGCGCCCCACGAACGCACCTGGATGGCCTTCCCGCCCGCCAACACCACCTTCGGCCCGCCCGGCAGCCGGACCCTGGCGCGTGCGCGCGGGGCGTGGACCGCGGTGGCCCGCACCATCGCGCGCCACGAACCCGTGACGGTGGTGGTCGCGCCCGGGGACGCCGAGGCGGCCGCGGCGCTGCTCGGCCCGGGGATCGAGACCGCGGTGGTGCCGCTGGACGACGCGTGGATGCGCGACTCCGGGCTGACCTTCGTGCACGGCTCCGACGGGCGTGTGCGGGGCGTGGACTGGGTGTTCAACGGCTGGGGCGCCCAGGAGTGGGCGGCCTGGGACTCGGACCGGCTCGTGGGGAGCCGGATGGCCGAACTCGCCGGGGTCCCCCGCGTCCCCAGCACCCTGGTCAACGAGGGGGGCGGCTTCCACGTGGACGCCTCGGGTACGGTGCTGCTGACCGAGACCGTCCAGCTGGACCCGGAGCGCAACCCCGGCCTGGGCAGGGAGGACGTCGAGGCGCAGATCCACGCGAGGCTGGGCACGAGCCACGCCGTCTGGCTGCCCCGCGGGCTCTGGCGCGACTACGACGAGTTCGGTACCCGGGGGCACGTGGACATCGTGGCGAGCTTCACCGAGTCGGGCACCGTGCTGCTGCACCGCCAGGACGACCCCCGCCATCCGGACCACGAGATCACCCGGGACCTGCGCCGGTTCCTGGAGAGCGCGGTGGACGCCGACGGCGGGCCGCTGCGGATCGTCGACGTGCCCGCCCCCAGGACCCTCGTGGACGAGGACGGGGAGTTCGTCGACTGGTCCTACATCAACCACTACGTCGCCAACGGGGTCGTGGTGCTGTGCGGCTTCGACGACCCGCGGGACGAGGTCGCCGCGCGGATCGTGGCCGAGGCCTACCCGGGCCGCAGGGTCGAACAGGTCGACGCCCGCGACATCTTCCGGTTCGGCGGCGGCATCCACTGCATCACCCAGCAGCAGCCCGCCCCGCGAGAGCAGGAGAGTGCACCGTGACCGAGTCCCACGCAGAGCCCTATGACGTCGTCGAGGCGCCGATCGCGCGGCTGCGCGAGGACCTGGAGCGGGGGCGCGTGACCAGTGAGGCGCTGGTGCGGGCCTACCTGGCGCGCATCGAGGCCTACGACCGCACCGGGATCGCGCTCAACGCCGTGGTGGTGGCCAACCCCCGGGCCCTCGACGAGGCCAGGGCCTCCGACGAGCGCCGGGCGCGCGGCGGGGTACTGGGGCCGCTCGACGGGATCCCCTACACCGCCAAGGACAGCTACCAGGCCCGCGGGCTCACGGTCGCGGCCGGATCACCGGCCTTCGAGAGGCTGGTCGCCCAGCGCGACTCGTTCACGGTGCAACGGCTGCGGGAGAACGGTGCGGTGCTGCTCGGGCTGACCAACATGCCGCCCATGGCCAACGGCGGCATGCAGCGCGGCGTGTACGGGCGCGCCGAGAGCCCCTACAACGGGGACTACCTGACCTCGGCCTTCGCCTCGGGCTCCTCCAACGGCTCGGGGACGGCCACGGCCGCCAGCTTCGCCGCCTTCGGGCTGGCGGAGGAGACCTGGTCCTCCGGGCGCGCGCCGGCCTCCAACAACGCGCTGTGCGCCTACACCCCGTCCCGGGGAGTGATCTCCATCCGGGGCAACTGGCCGCTGGTGCCCACCATGGACGTCGTGGTGCCGCACACCCGCACCATGGCCGACATGCTGGAGCTGCTGGAGGTCATCGTCGCCGACGATCCCGAACCGCGCGGGGACTTCTGGCGCTGCCAGCCCTGGATCGAGGTCCCGGCGACCTCGCGGGTGCGGCCCGCGTCCTTCACCGACCTGGGTGTGGCCGACGCCGACGCGGGGCGGCGGGCCCTGGCCGGGCTCAGGATCGGTGCCCCGCGCCTGTACACCGGGGGGGACCCCGAGGCCGGTACCTCGGACAACCCCGGTATCGGCGGCCCCACGGGGCAGCGGGTGGCCACCCGGCCCAGCGTGCTGCGGTTGTGGGAGGCGGCCCGGGCCGACCTGGAGGCCTCCGGCGTCCGCGTCCGGGAGACCGACCTGCCCGTGGTGAGCAACTACGAGGGAGACCGTCCGGGCGCGCCCACCGTCAGGACCCGCGGTCTGGTCAGCCGGGAGTACCTGGACCGGGAGCTGCTGGACCTGTCCGCCTGGGCCTGGCAGGACTTCCTGCGGGCCAACGGCGACCCCGAGCTGGACGACCTGGGGCAGGTCGACGGCGCTCGCGTCTTCCCGCCCGTTCCGGGCGCGCTGCCGGACCGCTACGACGGGTTCGACGACGACATCGCCGCCTACCCGGAGTTCGTGCGCCGCACGGGGATCTCCTCCTTCACCGAGATCCCGCACCTGGAGGAGGGGCTCAGGGGCCTGGAGCGCACCCGCCGGATCGACTTCGAGGACTGGCTGGACGAGCTGGGGCTGGACGCGATCGCCTTCCCCGCCGTGGCCGACGTCGCTCCGGCCGACGCCGACGTGAACCCCGAGTCCGCGGACATCGCCTGGCGCAACGGGGTGTGGGTCGCCAACGGCAACCTCGTCTGGCGCCACCTGGGCATCCCCACCGTGACGGTACCGATGGGCACGATGCCCGACACCGGCATGCCGGTGGGGCTGACCTTCGCCGGGCGCGCCTACGACGACGCGCGCCTGCTGAGGATCGCGGCGGCCTTCGAGGCGACCGGGAACCGCCGCCAGGAGCCGCCCCGGACCCCGCGCCTGTCCTGAGGCCCGGGGCGGCCCGGGGCCCTCGGCCGTGCGGGGCGGAAGGCTCCCCCTCCCACCCGGGAGCGGGAGCCTTCGGAGGAGGGGAGCCTCCCGCGGCGGCCCGGGGCCGCGCCGAGGCGCCCCCGGGGCGCTCCTCCCGCCCTCGGCGGCGGACTCCCGGGAGGGGAGTCCTCCGGGGCCCTCTCCCACGGGGCCCTGGAGGGCTCATCCCACCCTCGCCGCGCGGACGGAAAGTCCAGAAAGCCCACTTCAGAGGACTTTTACGGGCATAGGTGACAGGTTTCGGCGTTCGCCGGATACGCGGGAACCGGTGTCCCTAGGCTCGCTCGGAACCCTCCCGAGGAGTCCTGATGCCCAAGCCGACGGAACGCCCCCCGCCCCCGCTCCCCTACCGCAACCTCGTGTTGCTCTCCTTCCTGACCCTGTCCGGCAGCCGCCCCGTGCCTGGCCGGCACCGCCGCCGGGGACCCGCTGCCTGCTGGCTCCGTGGGTGACCGGAGCCGCCTGCGCCCCGCTCGGCGAAGAGGACCCGGCCCGGGCGGACCCGGCGCACGAGGACGGGGTGGCCGAGCCCCTTCCGCCGGGGAGCGCTGCGGCGTGGGACCGGTGCTGCGCCTGCGCGCGCCGCAGGCGGCGCACGGGCGGCCCTACACCGAGACCGACCCGGGCGGTCCGGACACCGCCCGCCTGGGGTGCATTCCGCCCCCGCCCGGTGGGGTCCGCCCTCTCCCGTCCCGGACCCGGCACCGCACGGCGGTGGCCGGTTCCGGCCACCGCGCGCGTGAGCGGGCGCCGGGATGCCCCGGGCCGACCGGTGGTATCACTGGTCTGGACTCCCCGCGCACACCGGAGCCGACTGCCGGAGCGCGACAGGGCCGGGATCCCGGCCCGGGAAACAGTGGACCGCCCTGCCCCGTCGGTGCCGTTTCCGTACGGCCTAGTCCCGGCTCCGGCCGTAGTGAGGTGTGACCTATGTCGATCTGGTCTCGTGGCGACCGCACCGGAAGGGTCGAGGAAGCCCTTCTGATGCTGGAGGGACAGGGGATCATCGACGGTCTGGAGATCCTGCCGAGTGAGGCCAAGCCCTACCGCGTGCTCGTCCCCGCGGGCCTGGTCCACATGGACGAGGACGAGGCGTCGATGTTCGCGCTCGGCGCGGTCGTGGGGGCGTTCGGCGCCATCGCCCGCCAGCACGCCTGAGCGCGGGCCGCGATCCGCCCTCCCTGCGGCGGCACCGGCCGCCGCGGCGAGGAGCCGCGCCCCGGGGCGCCTCCGCCCGCGGGGGCGGCGGCCGGGGTCCGCTGTCCGGCGGGCCCCGCGCGGCCCCGGGGCGCGGCGCGGCGCGCGCCGCACGCCGGGGCGGAGGTGCCGGACGTCGGGGGCGGGCGCGTCCGCCGGGACGGCCCGCCGCGCCCCCGCGCGGACGCGGCGGAGGGGCCCTACTCCTCCCGCTGGGCGGCGAACTCCTGGACCCGGCGGGCGCGGTGTGAGGTCAGGAAGTCGCGGTACCAGTGGTAGCTGTCCTTGGGGTGGCGCTCCAGGAGTTCGTAGTCGACGCGGACCAGCCCGAAGCGGCGGTCGTAGCCGAAGGCCCACTCGAAGTTGTCCAGCAGCGACCACACGAAGTAGCCGCGCACGTCCACCCCCGCGTCGATGGCCGTAGCCAGGGCGTCCAGGTGGTCGCGCAGGTACTCGACGCGGTTCGTGTCGCGGACCCGGCCGGTCTCGTCGGGCCGGTCGTCCTCGGCCGAGCCGTTCTCGGTGATGAAGATGGGCGGCAGGTTCGGGTAGCGCCGGTCCAGGTCGATGAGCAGGTCGGCGAAGGTGGCCGGGACCACCGGCCAGCCCATGGTGGTGTGCCGCACGCCCTCGATCGGCACCTGCTCGGTGCGGATGTCCACGGCGGTGCGCGCGGCCGGGTCGGCCTCGGCGTGGGGGGCGTCGCGCAGCATGATCGGCCGGTAGAAGTTGACGCCGAGGAAGTCCAGCGGCTGGCCGATGATGCGCAGGTCGCCGTCGGCGCGGTAGGAGCCGTCGGCCATCCCCTCCCAGACCTCGTCCTCGTTGTCGGGGTAGGCCCCGGCGAAGAGGGGGTCGAACCACACGCGGTTGTGCAGGGTGCGGGCCCGGTCCACGGCGGCGCGGTCGGCCTCGGAGTCGGTGGCGGGCAGGAAGTGGTCCGGGTTCAGGGTGATGCCGACCTCCCCGGCGGCGGCCGCGCGCAGCTCGCCGGTGGCCATGCCGTGGGCGAGCAGCAGGTGGTGCGCGGCGGCCAGGGCGGGGGTGCCCTCCCGGGTGCCGGGCGCGTGGCGGCCGACGGCGTGGCCGACGAAGGCCGAGCAGAAGGGCTCGTTGAGGGTGATCCACCGGTTGACCCGGTCGCCGAGGCGGTCGGCGACGATGCGGGAGTACTCGGCGAAGCGGTAGGCGGTGTCGCGGACCCGCCAGCCGCCCTCGTCCTCCAGCCCCTGGGGCAGGTCCCAGTGGTAGAGGGTCAGGACGGGTTCGATGCCGGCGCCGAGGACGGTGTCCACGAGGCGGTCGTAGAAGGCCAGCCCCTCCGGGTTGGGGCGGCCCTTGCCGGTGGGCTGGACGCGCGGCCAGGCCACGGAGAAGCGGTACAGGTCCACGCCGAGGTCGGCGAGCAGGGCGACGTCCTCGCCGTAGCGGTGGTAGTGGTCGCAGGCGACGTCGCCGGTCTCGCCGCGGGCGACGCGCCCCGGGGTCCGGCAGTAGGTGTCCCAGATGGAGGGACCCCGGCCGCCCTCGTGTACGCCGCCCTCGATCTGGTAGGCGGCGGTGGCGGTGCCGAAGAGGAGGCTGGCGGGCAGTGTGGGCTCTTCCATGGCGGTCCTTTCCTGGGAGCGCTCCCAATCCTAGCGAAGGTGACCCCCGACACCAACCATCCTTAAGTAGTCGAACAAACACCCTGAGCACGTGGAACGGCGCCGCGGGCGGTCCCCCGCCGCGGGACCGCCCGCGGCGCGACGGGCGGCACGGAAGCGGGCGGCCTCCCGTATCGTCGCACTGCGCGGCGCGTCCCTCCCCCCGCCGCCCCCGTCTCCCCCTCCGCGCGAAAGGAACCCATGAGCGACTGGATCGACTACTCCCAGAACCGGAGGATCCGGGAACTCGAGGACAGTCTCGACTCGGCCCACTACCAGATGGCCACCGAGCGCCGGAGGATGCGCTCGGAGCTGTCCCGTGTCCGGGGCACCCTCGAACAGAGACTGGACCGCGTCTCGGCCTCCCTGGACGCCTTCATCGAGCTCAGCGACGTGCGCGCCGTCCTGGCGATGTTCGACGGGGCCGCCCTGGCCCGCCACCGCACCCTCCAGATGCTGGACGGCGCGCCCGTCGCCCGCCCGGACCTGGAGGACGTCCCCGGGTACTGGCTGGTCCCGGCCGCCCTCGGCCTGCACGCGCTGCTGGAGGGCGACACGGCCGCCGCCCGCGTCCGCTTCGACGAGGCCGCCCGGCGCGACGCGACGCGCGCGGGCCACTTCGCGGCGCTGGCCACCGCCCTGACCAGCGCCGACCACGCCCGCGTCATGGACACCGCCGCGACCGCCGACCTGCTCCCCCGCCTGCCCTCCCCTGCCGAGGAGGTGACCCGGGGCCAGCGCGCGCTGTGGCTGCTCACCGCCGACGGCTCCTTCGGCGACGACGCCCGCCAGCGCCTGCTGCGGTCCACGCTCCTGGCCTGGACGCAGGAGCGGGTGGGCGTTCCGGCGGCCGCCGCCCTGTCCGCCCTGGCGGGGGACTCCCCCAGCGCGTCGCGGGCCTCCCGCGCGAAGGGGCCCGGCGGGCTCGCCCGGCGCGCCGAGGCCGCGCGGCGGATCACCGCGCTGCGCGAGGGCGTCGCCCGCGTCACCGCCCTCGACGGCGGGGAGGCCTCCTCCGGGGCGCTCGCCCCCGACGAGGTCAGCGCCGCCTTCCTCGGCCAGACCCTGCGCCTGCTCGTGGAGGAGGGCGGCCCCGAGGAGGCGCCGCTGCTCGCCCGCGCCCGTGAACTGCGCGCGGTCATCGAGAGCGGCGGCGAGGGCGGGCCTCCGCCGCGGTGGACCGACACCGTGGGAACCGTCGCCTCCCTGCTCTGCGACGACATGGTCCGCCAGGACGCCCCGCACCACCGCCGCACCTTCGCCCTGGCCCTGCAGCGCTCGGCCGTGGCGGAGGGCGCCGAGGAACTGGTGCGCGAGGCCGCCGCGCCGGTGGAGGACTCCACGGTCCTCCAGACACAGGGCGTGCGGGTGACGCTCTCCTCCCACGGAGCCGAGGCGCGCGAGCTGGAGCGCGCCCGCACCCGGCTGCGCGAGCGCCGGCGCGGCACCGGCTCCGCCCGGACCTACGCGTGGGGCCTCCTGGCCATGACCGGTCTGCTGGCGGTGCTGGGCCTGGTGTCGGCCGGCGGCCTGGCCTGGTTCCTGTGCGTGGCCGCCGCGGCGGGCGCCGCGATCGCGCTGGCGGTCGACCGGAGGAGGCGCGCCGAGGCCCGGGACACCGCCGAGGCGACCGTCCGGCGGCTGGACGTCCACATCGCCGAGGCCGCGGAGAGGTGGCGCGAGACGCTGCTGGCCTCCGAGGAGCACGCCGTCACGGCCAGGCACGAGGCGGGACGCATCGACCGCCTGCTCAACACTTGAGAGAGAAGGACACGAGGGGACATGGGACTGTTCTCGGGGCGAACGAGGCTCCGCAGCGACCCGCAGGGGTTCTTCCAGGGACCGATGGCGCACGCGCTGGCCTCCGGCGCGCACATGCCCACGGCCAACGGCGGGGTGTGGAACGCGGTGCACTCCTCGTGCTCGTGCTGCGACGCCCAGGACGAGCGGGACAAGCTCCGCGACTCCTGGGGGATCACCGACCACGCCGGGTGGGACCGGACGCTGCGCGGCCTGACCGACGACACCCGGTCCCCCACGCCGCTGTCGGTCGTGCTGGACCTGCGCGACCAGGCGATGTCGCTGGCTCCCGGGTGGCCCTTCGACGCGGGCACCTGGCCGGACCTGGTCGCCCGCTGGTGCCGGGAGCGGGGCGCCGGGCAGGCGGCCTACGACGAACTGGTGTCCACGGCGGCGGTCGTCTGGGAGTACGAGGACCGGATGGTCCGGGACGGGGTACTGCCCCCGGGCGTGCCGGTGCGCACGGTGCGCGCCTACGACTTCGGACGCGCGGTCAACCTCGCCCGGTGGGGGGTCAACGCCGGGTACGCCGACGAGCGCGCGGCGCACGCGCACATCCTGCGGGCGGGAGCGCGGTCCATGCGCCACCACGGATCGTGGCGGGAGATGTCCGCCGGATTCGTGCTGGGACGGGCGATGGCCTTCGACGAGGGCTCGTTCGGCCCGTACTACACCGACTCGGTACGGGCGCACGCGGTGCTGGCCAAGGACCCGCGGAGCCCCTGGCTCAACCTGCCCTGGCGGATGTGAGGGGGGACCGGGCCGGACGGGCGGCGCCCGGACGGCGCGGCCGTGCACGGACCCCGGGCGGCGCGGCCGTGCACGGACCCCGGCCGGGCGGTCGGGCCGCCACGGCACCGGTGCGGGCGCCCGGGCCCCGCCCCCCAGCGGCGGCCGCGGGTCCGCCGGTACGGGCGGGAGCGGCGGGTCAGGCGGTGCCGTGCACGGGCCCGGCCACGAGAAGCCGCATCTCCAGCGGCAGGTCGCGGATCTCCCGGGTGGTCAGCCCGGCCGGGCGCAGCAGCGCCTCGTACTCGCGCTCGGTGCGCTCGGCCCCGGTGGTCATCACCATCATGTGCGCGTCGAGGACCACCGACAGCCAGGGCAGGCCGTCGTCGGGCAGGACGCGCTCGGCGATCAGCACCAGTCCGTCGGGGGCCATCGCCTCGCGGCAGTGGCGCAGCACCGTGCGCGCGTCCTCGTCGGACCAGTTGTGCAGGACCCGGCTGAGCAGGTAGACGTCGGCGCCCCGGGGGACGCCCCGGAGGAAGTCGCCCTCCACCAGTTCGCACCGCCCCTCCTCGACGAACGCGCCGAGGCGGGCGCGGGCGGCGGCCAGCGCGGGCGGGCGTTCCACGAGCACCCCGCGGACCCGGGGCGCCCGGGCCAGGACGGTGGCCAGGAGCTCCCCGTCCCCTCCCCCGAGGTCGACGACCGTGCGGGCGCCGGTGAAGTCGTGGACGTCGGGGACGGCGGTGGAGAACCGGCCGCCCGCGGCCATCCCTGCCGTGTAGAGCGCCGCGTCGCCGGGGTGGCGTTCCAGGTGGGTGAACACGTCGGTGCCGTGGGCGGCCTCGAAGGCGGTGCCGCCGGTGCGCACGGTCTCGCCCAGGCGCGCCCACGCGGCGGTGAACATGTCGCTGTCGTAGAGCAGCGCCAGGTCGGCCATGCCCGAGGGGTGGCCGCGGCGCAGGGCGGCTCCGACCTCCGTGGGCCGGTAGCGCCCGTCGCGCCGCTCCACGACCCCCGCGGCCGCGAGCAGGCGCAGCAGGCGTCCCAGCCGGTCGGGGTGCAGGTCCAGCTCACCGGCCAGGGCCTCGGTGTCGGCGGCGCCCTCGGCGAGGCGGTCGAGCACGCCCAGTTCGACCGCGGTGGCCACCGCGCGGGCCACCCACGGCCCGGTCATGAGACGCAGCACCTCGCGCTCGGCGGATCCGTCCCCCGTCATCCCCACCTCCGTCAGAGCAGGCCCTCAGAGCCAACCGTTGCGACGGAAGACAACGTAGAGGCTCAGGCTCGTCAGCGCCATGAGGGCCAGGGCCAGCGGCCAGCTGAACGCCCAGTGGTAGGCGCCGGCCGGGGAGATGTTCATGCCGTAGACGGAGGAGATGAGGGTGGGCACGACCAGGATGCCGCCCCAGGAGGAGACCTTCTTCATCGCCTCGTTCTGCGCCTGGTCGATGAGGGCGCTGTTGACCGCCATGATGTTCTGCAACAGCTGGCGGAAGCCGTCGACGCGCTCGTGCACGGCGGCGACGTGGTCGGCGACGTCGCGCAGGCGGTGGTGCAGCTCGCCCCTCCTGCCGGCGGGGATGCGGAAGGGGTCGGCGGAGGCGATGTCCTGGCGCTGCGACGGGGGGCGGGCCCCCTCCGGTTCGAGGAGGACGTCCGCGAACGGCCGCGGTTCCGGGGGCGCGTGCCCGGGGTCGCGTTCCAGCGCCCCCATGAGCCTGTCCAGGACGCCCACGAGGGGTTGCACGGCGCGCGAGAGCAGGATGACCTCGCGGGCGAGGCGGTAGGTGCGCCGCGAGGCCTGGGAGTCGCCGCCGAAGACCTGGTTCTCCGCCTCGTCGATGTCCTCCTGGAGCTCGGAGACGACGGGGGCGTAGCCGTCCACGACCAGGTCCAGGACGGCGTGGACCACGGCCAGGGGGCCGTGGGCCAGGGCGCGGGGCTCGGCCTCCAGGGAGCCGCGGACGGCCCTGAGGTCCACCTGCTCGGTGTGGCCGACGGTGACCACGAAGTCCTCTCCGGCGAAGATGTGGATCTCGTCCACCTCGACCGACTCGCGCACGGTGTCGTAGCGGGCCGGGCGCAGCACGAGGAAGAGCACGCCCCGGTAGACCTCGGCCTTGGGCCGCTGGTGGGCGACGATGGCGTCCTCCAGCGCCAGGGAGGGCAGGCCGAAGAGGTCGGCGACCTCGGTGAGCTGGTCGCGGTCGGGGGTGGTCATGCTGATCCAGGCCATGAGGTCGGGGTCGCGCTCGGTGGCGCTCCGGGCCTCGGCGAGGGTGTCGGCCCAGCGCTCGCGGTGCCCGTCGCGGTAGAGGACCGCGCTGACCGGGCCGGGCGAGTCGAGGTGGGGCAGCGCGGCCCGCCGGCGGCCCAGGTCCATGATGCGTTCCGGTGCGGAATCGCTCATACGTCGTAGTCCCTCCTGTGCGTGGTCTGGCGGCGCGCCTCCCCGTCGGCACCGGACCGGCGGGGAGGGGCTCCCTGAGGGGACTGCCCCGAACGGGGCGGGGCAGTCGGCCGGGCGCCCCGCACGGCCGGTGCCGCGGGGCGCGTCGGGATGCGGAAGGGGCCCGGGCCGGGGCGTCAGCCGCGCAGCCCCGAGGCGCGGACCGTGATGTTGAGCCGCCCCTCCAGGCCCAGGGCGGGCGGCGCGGTGCCGGGCCGGGTGCGGGGGACCCCGTGGTAGGCCATGCGGGAGGGGCCGCCGAAGACGAACAGGTCACCGCTGCGCAGTTCGACGTCGGTGTGGGGCCGGTTGCGGGTCTCGGTGTTGCCGAAGCGGAACACGCAGGTGTCACCGAGGCTGAGGGAGACCACGGGTTCGCCGGAGAGCTCGTCGCGGTCCTGGTGCATGCCCATGCGCGCGTCGGCGTCGTAGAAGTTGACCAGGGCGACGTCGTAGGGGTCGGCCCCCGGGCCGGGAGGGGTGCCGTAGGCGGCCTCCACGGCGCGCGCGGCCAGGTCGCCGAGCAGGTCGGGGAAGGGCTGGACGGGTGTGCCGTCGGGCAGGGCCCGCGCGTAGGAGTAGGGCTGCCGTCGCCGGGCGGGCCCCGGCTCCCCCGCGCCCCGCCGCTCGGCGTGGGGGTTGGGCCCCGGGGACCAGTGCCAGCCCAGGCTGACCGTCCGCACGCTCATCGTCCCGCCGCGCGGCATGGCGTGGCGGCGCATCCCGGCGGGCCCGCGCGCCCAGTCGCGGCAGCGCCGGACCAGGTCGGCCTGGACCCGGGCGGGGAGCCATCCGGGCACGTGCACGGCGCCGGGCGCCACCTGTGCGGGCGGGCGGTCGAACAGCGCGTCGCTCATGGCCCCCATGCTGCCGCGCGCGGGCGGGCGGCGCCAGCGCGCGGCGGCCGGGCGGCGGAGCGGGTCAGCGGCGCAGGAGTTCGCGGATGTTGACCACGAGCAGCAGCACCACGATCACGGCCACGGGGACGGTGACGGCGATGCGCCAGTTGACCACGAACGCGGCCACGACCCCCACGACGAGTCCGACGACCACCGCGATGACCGCCAGTCCGATGAGGTACTGGACGAACTTGCGGCGGGCCACGGAGTCGACGGCGGCGAAGGCCACGACCACGCCGATCATCGCGTAGAAGGTGTACTGCCCGTTCAGGACGAACATGGGCAGCGCGAGCGAGATCAGCAGGAGCGGCGTGCTCAGGGCCACCCACAGGTGCAGGAAGCGGGTGGAGCGCTGCGTCCCCGAGGAGTAGGGCAGGTGCGGGGCCTTGAGGTGCCCGGTGGGCGAGGGCACCAGGGGCGTGTCGCCGGCCAGGGCGCGCAGGTGGGTGTCGCGCTCGTCGGCGGTCAGCACGCGGGTCTCGTAGACCCCGCCCAGCTCCATCTCCAGGGCGGCGATGCGCTCGGCGTACTCGCGGGCACGGGGCCGCGAGTGGGCCTCGCGCTCCAGGACGATGCGTGCCGAGTGGAGCTGGCGCAGGCGGTCGCGGCGGCTGATGACCTCGGCGTCCAGTGCGCGCAGCCGCTCGTCCAGGGCCCGCACGTGGGCGCGCAGCTCGGCGCGGGCGGCGGTCTCGGTCGGGGCGACCTTCTGCAGGCCCACCCACGCCAGCGGGTCGGCCCAGGAGCGGCGGATGGTGCCGTCGCGCTCGTAGCGCGGGCCGCTGGGGGCGCGCTCGCCGTCGAAGAAGTCGCCGGTGTCGCGTCCCCACAGGCCGCGGAAGCCCTTCAGCCAGGGGGTGTCGTCGTCGATGAGGACGGCCGACCACTCGCGGTCGCCGCCGGGGCCCAGGCGCATGCCGTCGCCGCGGGCGTAGTCGACGAAGGGGACGCCGATGCCGTGGCGGTTCAGGACGCTGTCGGCGCGGAAGATGCGGTGGGTGATCCACCTCCAGGCGCGCATGGGGCCGCGCAGGAAGGAGGGGTCGACCTGGATGAGGTAGTCGCCGGGCAGCATCTGGTGGGAGTGCGATCCCGCGCCGACGTAGACGATGGGGTGGTCGCCGTCCCGGTGCAGGTCGGGGTCGTCCCAGCTGCGGCGCAGGTCGTCGCCGTGGTACTCGTGCGAGGAGGCGCCGACCCAGACGGGGCGGGTGGTGCCGTCGGGGTTGTCCACGACGTAGACGGTGACGCGCTCCCAGTCGGCCTCGTGGTCGTTGACGCCGCCGTAGATGGTCCGCCAGTCGTTCATCGCGTAGAAGAACCAGTACTGGAGGATGGTGTAGCCGCCCTCGCGGGTGACGCGGCCGTAGTAGGTGGCCCCGCCGTTGTCGACGCGCTCGCGGTAGCGGGTCACCGCGGCGAAGGTGACGCCGCCGGGGACGGCCCCGCGGATGAGCAGGGAGATCTTCATCAGGATGTCCAGGACCCGGCCCAGGACTCCGACGGC
This sequence comes from Glycomyces fuscus, assembly GCA_002529455.1. Lineage (GTDB taxonomy): Bacteria > Actinomycetota > Actinomycetes > Streptosporangiales > Streptosporangiaceae > Nocardiopsis > Nocardiopsis fusca. The sequence continues at coordinate 54,996 of NYMS01000054.1, read as the reverse complement.
GGCCAGGCGGCCGCTCTTGGGGATGACGGTGCGGGCCACGCCCTTGTAGCGGCGGGCCTCCTCGCGCAGGGTCTCCTCCTGGACGAAGCGCAGGTGCTTGTGGCGCCCGGGCCACTCCTCCTCGGCCCGGGAGAGGCGGTCGAGGGTGAGTTCCCCTGCCGGGACGAGGCGGCTCTCACCGCCTCCCGGCTCGTCGATCCACAGGCTGCAGCTGCGTACGTAGGCGTCCACGTCGGTGGGGAAGAAGAGCTCCCCCTTGGTGCACATGAGCACCGGTTCGTAGGCGCGGAGGAGTTCGAGATCAGATTTCGCGGCCATGGTTCGCACCAAGCTAGTGCATTCCGAAGACGCTCCGCGCCGGTGCGGCGAAGTGGCAGGAGTGACGGATGTCGCTTGTGGGAGAGGGATGGCGCGCGCGTCCCAGCACTCCCTGCCCCGAGGGAAATCACTTGCCAAGTTGGAAAGTGAGTGCCATGCTGACAACAAGTTGAGCGAACGGAGAACGGGATGCGCAAGGACGAGGCACTGGACGCGCTGGAGCAGGCCGAGGCGGTGGGGACGCGGGCGCGTTCCAGGGGGCGGTGGTACACGGTCTACGCGGCGGTGTTCGGCGTCGCGACGCTGGCCCTGGTGCTGGTGCTGGGCCTGTTCCCCTCCCCGCCGGTCATCATCGCCTCGACCGTCGGGTTCGGCGTGGTCACGGCCGCGATGACGGCGTTCGCCGTGCGCCAGCCGGTGCACCCGCGGGGGCACGCGGCCCTGCACCTGTGGACGATGGGCGTCTGGGGCGTGCTCTACACCACCACCCTCTTCGTCGGCATGTACGCCTTCCCCCAGGACCCCGCGTGGTGGGTACCCGCCGCCCTGGCCTGCGCGGCGGCGCCGCTGGCCGCGGCCTACCTGTCCCTGCGCCGGAGCAGGAGCGCCTGATGGAGCACCCCCGCAGCAGGCTGGACGAGGTGATCCACTCCCCCGTCCGCTTCTCGGTCGTGGCGGCGCTGGCCGCCGTGGACCGCGCGGAGTTCCGTTTCGTGCGCGACACCGTCGAGGTCTCCGACTCGGTCCTGTCCAAGCAGGTCACGGTGCTGGAGAACGCGGGCTACGTGAAGGTGCACAAGGTCGCGGCGGGGCGGCGCACCCGCACCTCCCTGTCACTGACCGGGGAGGGGCGGGCGGCCTTCGAGCAGCACGTCCGGGCGCTGCGCGAGATCGCCTCGGGCGCCTCCGTCCGCGTTCCCGACGCCGGGTGACCCCGGCCGCTCAGGCCACCCGGCCCGACAGCACCCCGGCCTCCTCCGGCCGGGCCCCCTCGTCGGGCCGGGGCTCACCGGCGGCGACGGGTTCCACCGCCCGGTCGGGTACGGCGGGGCGGCGGGTGCCGTCGCCCCGGGCCGCGCCCGCGCCCGCGACCACCACCAGGGCCATGCCCGCGACCTGCACGGGGGCGGGCGCCTGGCCGATGACCACCAGGCCCATCACCAGGGCGACCGCCGGTTCCAGGCTGGAGAAGGTGCTGTAGGCGGTGCGGCTCATCCGCTGGAGGGCCACCATCTCCAGCAGGAAGGGCACCATCGGGAACAGCAGCGCGATGAGCAGGGTGAACAGCACCAGGTCGAGGTCGGGGGCGGCGACCAGGCCGGGGGCGCCGAGCGGCGCGCTGACCACAGCTCCCACGGTCATGGTCAGGGCCAGGCCGTGCACGGCGCCGAACCCGGCGCCCACCCTCTGGGTCAGCACGATGTAGCCCACCACGCAGACCGCGCCGGCCAGGGCGAAGCCGACCCCGGCCAGGTCGAGGTCGCCCCGCCAGGGACGGGTCAGGCAGAGCACGCCCGCGCCCGCGGCGAGGATCCACACGAGTTCGCGGCGGCGGCGCATGGCGGCCACGGCCACCACGAGGGTGCCGAGGAACTCGATGGAGGTGGCGGTGCCGAGTTCGATCCGCGCCGTGGCCTCGGAGTAGAACAGCATCATCCCCGCGCTCGCTGTGCCCAGGATCACCACGGCGCCCAGTTCGCGCCGCGTCGCCGAGCGCACGGCCCGCCACAGGGAGCGGCCGCCCAGGGCCAGCAGCAGGAGCGCGGCCCAGCTCAGCCGGAGCCAGGTGACGGTGGCGGGACTGGCCTGGGCGAAGGCGGTGACGGCCAGCGCACTGCCGGCGTGCAGGGTGAACATACCGATGAGCAGCATGAACGGCGCCGGGACCCCGAAGCGGGCACGGCGGAGCGAGGGAGTGAGAGAGCGGATCACCCGACCATTGCATCGACGGGCTCCGTTTCTGTCCACGGACCGTTGGTTGATGGATCATGTACTTTCGGTGGATGGATTTCACCCGGTTGCGCCTGCTGGTCGAACTGGAGCGCCTGGGCACGATGGCCGCGGTGTCCGAGGTCACGGGCATGAGCACGTCGGCGGTCTCCAAGCACTTCGCCGTGTTGGAGCGGGAGGCGGGCGTCCCGCTGCTCGTGCCCGACGGGCGCCGGGTGCGCCTGACCCCGGCCGGGCGGCGGCTGGCCGAGCACGCCGTGGACATCCTGGCGCGGGTGGAGGCGGCGCGGGCCGAGTTCGACGGCGAGGGCGAGCCGGTCGGCCGCGTCGACCTGGTGACGTACACCACGGCGGCGCCCCTGGTGCTGCCCGCGCTGCGCCGCCTGCGGCGCGACCACCCCGGCATCGACATCCACCTGACCGAGCACGAGTCCGAGCACGCGCTGGAGCTGCTCCAGGACGGGCGTGCGGACCTGGGGGTGGTGTACCAGTACAGCCTGCTTCCCCGTGTTTTCCCGGGAACACTGACGGTGTACCCGATCGGGAGCGAGGACCTGCTGCTCGTCCAGTCGTCGGAGGGCGCGGACAGCCGCGCCCTGACCCGGCGGCGGCTGCGGGAACTGGCGGACGCGGCGTGGATGGCCAGCCCCTACCGGCGCGACGAGGAGGCGCTGGTGCAGCGCATGTGCGCCGAGGCCGGGTTCACGCCGCGCATCGTGCACCGGATCGACAACCTGGAGCTGTTCGAGGAGCTGGCGGCGGAGGGCGTGGGAGTGGGCGTCGTGCCGCGGCTGTCGGCGGTGACCCGGCGCGGGGTGGCGCACGCGCCCCTGGGCGAGCTCGGCGGGGTCCGCAGGGTCTACCTGGCGGGCCGCACCGGCGGATGGGCGTGGAAGCCCATCCGGCTGGTGGCGGAGTACCTGCGGGAGTCGGCCGCGAGTGTGCTGGGCGGGGTGGACGAGTAGGACGGCGCGCCCGGCGGGGCGGGCCCTCAGCCGGCGATGGCGAAGGGCCCCACCGAGGGCACGGGGACCTTGCTGGCCGCCTCGCGCATGGCGGTGAGCAGGGGCTCGGGCGAGGAGCCCGCGCGGGAGAGGGCGATGATGTGGCGGCGCGCGCTCTCGCGGACGCCGCGCACCACGATCTGCGGCGTGCTCAGGCCGGTCCAGGCCAGACGCGGCATCAGGGCGATGCCCAGCCCCGCCTGCACCAGGGAGAACACGGCGCTGAAGTCGTCCACGGTGTGCACCACGCGGGGCTGGAACCCCACCTGGTGGGCGGCGCCGGACACGCACTCGTGCCAGGCGGTGCCCGGCGCGGACAGGATCCAGTCCTCGTCGGCGAGGTCCTCGGCCAGGTGGAGGCTGGTACGCGCGGCCAGCGGGTGCTGGTAGGGCAGGATCGCGTCGAACAGCTCGACCATGACCGGGTCCACCCGAAAGTCCGGGTCGCCGCTGGCGGGCAGGTGGCCGGTGGACATGGTCAGGGCCATGTCCAGGCGGCCCGAGCGCACCATCTCGGCGCTCTGCTCGGGTTCGGCCTGGACGACCTCGAAGGACCAGCCCGGGTGACTCGTGCGCAGACGCGCCAGGGCCGGGGCGATGAGGTCGCTGATACCGGTGGAGAAGGCGCCGATCCGGACCACGCCGCGGTCGCCGTCGGCGTACTCGGCCAGGTCCGCGGCGGCGCGCTCCATCTCCGCGAAGATGACGTGCGCGCGCTTGAGCAGGACCCGGGCGGCTCCGGTGAGCAGGAAGCGGCGGCCGTTGCGTTCGACGAGGGGGACCCCGGCCTCCTTGGCCAGGGCGGCGAGCTGCTGGGAGACCGCCGACGGGGTGACGTTGAGCGCCTCCGCTGTCGCCGCCACCGTGTGGTGGTGGTCGAGTGCCTGGAGGAGCTGTAGTCGCCGAACGTCGATCATGGCTTCCAACTTATGGCAATACGTACAGATTTCAGGGTGGTTTCACTCGCGTTGCACAGGTTAGGGGCGTGATTCCATGCACACCACCAGCGAGCTCCACTCTGATAGAAAAAACTAAACTTCTTCTCTTCCAGCAATCTCCGACACCTCTTTCTCCGTGTCGGGCACGTTCCGGTCGATACGGGCACGTACAGTCGGTTCCACAGCTTAACCACGGGTCATCCCGGGGGGATCAGCACCCAATGCTGGTGAAACGGGTGAGAAAAAGATGCAAAATTCGCTGATGACCAAACCTCGACAGTCCGACGTCGGTGTGCTCAGCTTCCGCTACCTGGGAGCTCACGAGGTGGAGGAACTCGCGGACCTGTGGGGCGCCCTCCACCAGCAGCACACCGTGACGGCCCCGCACCTGGCGGACATCATCGGCCCCGTGAGCCTGGACGAGTCCTGGAGGCGCCGCCGCGCCCAGTACACCGCCTGGCTCGCCGACCCCGAGACCCTGGCGATCCTCGCCGAGAGCAACGGCGACCTGGCCGGGTACGCGATGGTCACCATCCGCGAGAACGCCCAGGGCAGCTGGGACCGGGGCGCGCGGGGCGCGGTCGTGCAGACCTTCGCCATCGACCCCGAGTACACCGGAACCAGCGTGGGCTCCAAGCTGCTGGAGGAGGTGCGCCGCCAGCTCGCGGGCATGGGCGTGCGCGACATCGAGTTCTCCGCGCTGGCCACGGCCTCCGAGGACATCCGCTTCCTGGAGGAGGAGGGCTTCCGCCCCTTCGTGACCACCATGGTCTGCCGCGTGGACGCCTTCGGCGCCCACGACTAGCGCCGCAGGGACCAGGACCCCTTCCGGCCTCCCCGAGGCCGGAAGGGGTTCGTGCGTCCGGACCCCCGGCCGAGGGTTCTCGGGGCGGGGCCGGGCGATCCGCTCCCCCGCCCTCCCCGCCGTGCGGCGGCCGACACGCCCTCCGCGCCGCCCGGGGGCGAACCGCTACGCTCACCCCGTGGCCTCCGACTCCAACACCTGCAACTTCCCCGGCTGCGACCGGCCCGTACCCCGCGCCTCCTCGCCCGGCCGCCCGCCCCAGTACTGCGACCTTCCCGAGCACACCCGCTGGCGTGCCTGGAAGGAGCGTCAGCGCCAGGCCCAGGAGGCCGAACGCCAGGAGGAACTGGCCCGCGCCGCCCAGGAGCCCCCCGCGGCCGACTCCGCCGCGCACTCCCCCCACTCCTCCCCGCCGCACTCCCGCGCCGCCGGCTCCCCCTCCTTCACCGCCGAGCCGGTCACCTCCGCCCGCCTGCGCGCCGACGACCTGCTCACCCGCTTCGCCGTCCAGAGCGAGCAGCTCACCGCCACCCTCCAGGCGGCCACCGAGGCGTTCTCCACCATGACCGACCCGGCCGCGGCCGAGGCCCAGGTGGAGGCCGCCCGCCTCGCCGGGGCCCGGCACGCCGCCGAGGCCGACGCCGCCCGTCTGGAGGCCGAGAACCGCCGCCGCGAGGCCGAGAGCGCCCGGCGCGTGGCCGAGGACGCCGCCGCCTCCGCCGTCGCCGCCACCCAGGAGGCCGAGCGCATCGCCGAGGAGGCCCTGGCCGCACGGGACGCGGCCGAGGCCGAGCGCGACCGGCAGCGGGCCCTCGCCGACCAGGCACGGACCGAACGCGACGCCGCCGTCGCCGAGGCCAACGCCGGGCTGGCCGCGGCCGAACGCCGCATCGCCGAACAGGCCGCCCGGGCCCGCGAGGAGCTGGAGCACGAGCGGGCCGAGGCGGCCCGGCGGCTCCAGCACGCCCGCGCCGAGGCCGAGGGGCTGCGCGCCGAGACCGCCGAGCACGCCCGCCGGCGCGACGAGGCCGTCCTGGCCGCCGAGAGCGCCCGGGCCCGCGCCGAGACCGCCGAGGAGCGCGCGGGCGAGGCCGCCCGGGCCCTGGCCGCCGAACGGGACCGCTTCGACGCCGAGCTGGAGCGGACCCGCGAGCGCCTGGAGTCGGACCGGGCGGCGGCCGCCGCCGAGCGCCAACGCCTCACCGCCGAGATGGAGCGGCTGCACGCCGACCGCGAGCGCCTGTCCGCCGAGCTCGACACCCAGCGCCGCAACGCCGAGATCACCCTGGCCGAATCGCGGGAGGCCGCCGCCGCGCGCCTGGCCCTGGCCGAGGAGGCGCGCGACCGGGCCGTGGCCCGCGCCGAACTGGCCGAACAGCGCGCGCAACGCGCCGAGTCGCCCCCTGCCGAGCAGGCCGGGGAGGCCGGGGAGCACACCACCGTGTAACGGCCACGCGCGGGAGGGCCCCGGCGGTCCCGCGCCGACGGCCCCCACGGCCGACCCGACCCCTACGGATGTCCAGTCAGTCACCTACGTACCGGTTCGTCCCGGTCTAGGATGGGAATCGTGCGAGATCTGGGAACCACTGGAGACACCGGACCGATGAGCGTGGGTGGTTCCCCCGGTGAAGGACCCGGACCCGAACGCGTCGAGGTGGGCGAACGGCCCCATCCCAGGGTCGACCTGCGGGCGCTGTTCGGACTCCAGTCCGGCGCCTGGGCGTGGACCACCGCGGTCAAGGCCGCCGTGTCCATGTCACTCTCCTTCGCCCTGGCCACGTGGCTGTTCGGCTCCGAGGTCGGGACCCTGGCCGCCCTGGGCTCCATGACGGTCCTGTACGAGAAGAAGACGCCCTACGCCTACCGGTCGGCGGCCCTGGCCCTGGTCGGCCTGGGCTTCGTCGCCAGCGTCGCCCTCGGCTCCCTGGCCTCGGCCCTGGCCTCCTGGGCGCCCGTGTTCTCCATCGGCCTGACCGCCGGGATCGCCACCTGGGTGTGCGCCGCCTGGCGGGTGGACAGGCCGGGCCCGCTGTTCTTCGTCCTGGTCGGGGCGATCTCCACCATCGCCCCCGGCGGCCTGGCCGACGTCCCCCTGCACGCCCTGGTGGCCGCCCTCGGCGCGGCCATCGGCTGGTCGGTGTCGATGTCGGGCGCGCCCGTGCGCGCCCGCCACCCCGAGTACCGCGCCGTGGCCGGGGCCTACCGCCAGCTCGCCTCCCTGTTGCGCGCCGTGGGCACCCCCGACCTGGACCACGCCCAGCACGAGGCCTCGGTGGAGGTGGCCGACGCCTGGCGGATCGTGCTGCTGGCCCAGACCCGCGGCTACCGCACCACCCCCGAGGCCGCGCGGCTGCGCTCCCTGCTGCGCTGGGTCTCCGACGTGCACCTGGCCACCACCCAGGTGTGCATGGCACGCCCCGCGCCCCTGCCCGAGAAGGCCGCCGACTTCGCCGAACGCATGGCGCTGGCCGTGGCCGACCCCTCCCTCGGCCCCGACCCCGACGAGCTCGACGAACTGCGCCGGGGCCTGCGCCCCCGCTCCCTGGAGGCCCGGCTCTACGGCCAGCTGGCCCGGGCCGCGCAGGCCGCGCGCCGCTCCTCCCACGATGACGACGAGCACGCGGTGACCCTGCACGACGAGCGCTACCCGGCTCTGTGGGACGCGCTGCGCTCCAGCCTGGGCTCGGACTCGCTGGTGCGCCCCACCGCGCTGCGCATGTGGATCACGGTGACCGCGGCGGGCGCGTTCAGCCTCCTCCTGGGCCTGGACCACTACTACTGGGTGGGCCTGACCGCGACCGCCGTCCTCCAGGCGGGCAGCGTGGTCCTGACCATGAACCGGGCCCTCCAGCGGTCGCTGGGCACCCTCGTGGGCGTGTTCATCGGAGCCGCGCTGATCGCGGCGCACCCGCCGCTGGCCGCGGTCATCGTGCTCGCCGGGCTGTTCCAGGGGCTCACCCAGCTGGTGGTGGGCCGCAACTTCTTCTACGCCTCGGTCCTCGTCACTCCGATGGCGCTGCTGCTGGCCTCCACCGCGGCGCCCGACCCCATCACCGACCTGGCCGGGTCGCGCATCATCGACACCGTCGTGGGCTCGGTGTTCGGCCTGCTGGGTTCTCTGCTGCTGTGGCGCAAGGCGTCGGCGACCCGCCTGCCCCAGGCCATCACGAGCGTGCTGGAGACCTCGCGCGAGTGCATCATGGCGGTCCTGGACCAGGACGTGGAGATCGGCCCCGAGCGGCGCTACCGGCTGCGCAGGGACATGCGCGCGGCCCTGGTCAACCTGCGCGGGGTCTACGACAGCGCGATCGGGGACGCGCCGCGCGCGGCGTCCACGCTGCCGCTGTGGCCGGTGGTGGTGGCCACCCAGCGCACCGGCTACCTGGCGCTGTCGGCACTGGCCCGGGACAGGCCCGAGTCGGCGGGCGTCATCACCCTGCAACGGGTGGACCTGGCCTTCGGCGAGCTGGTCTCCTCGATGAGGGAGCGCCGCACGCCGCGCATGGGCGCGATCCCCCGGCTGCCCGCCTACCCCAGGATCAACATGGAGCTGCGGGCGCTGTCCAACGCGATGACCAGCGCGGTCGCCCAGGACGAGCGCGCGGCCCGGCAGGAGGCCGAGCGGCGGGCCCAGCGGGAGCAGCGCCGGGCCCAGAAGGACCTGGACGCCGACCTGTGACCGTGCGCCGGGGACGGTGGTCCTGACGGGAGTCCGGGGAGCGCGGCGGTACCGGGGGTCCGCCGACCGCACCGGGCGGGCGCTCCCTCCGGCGTCCGCGGCACCGCTCCCACCCGGCCGGGGCCCGCGCCCGGCCGGCGGGAGGGCGGCGCGTCAGTCCACGAGGGCGAAGGCCCGCACGGGGAAGGCTGCCATTCCGCGGATCTTGGCGGGGACCGCGAAGAAGGTGAAGCCCTCCTCGGGGAGCTGGTCGAGCAGGCACAGGTGCGAGACGACGGGGACCCCGGCGGCGAGCAGCAGGGCCAGCGCCGGGCGGGCGCCCTCGGCGGCGGGCGAGGGGTCGTCCACGCCGACCGCGTCGATGCCCACCAGGGTGGCGCCGCCGTCGACGAGCGCCTTGGCGGCCTCCTCGGTCAGGTACGGGTGCCCGGGGTGGCCGTAGGACTCGGTGCGCCAGTGCCGGTCCCAGCCGGTGCGCACCAGCACGGCGCGTCCGCGCACGTCCAGGCCGGAGAAGGCCTCCGGACCGACCCGGGCGGAGGAGACGGGGACGACCACGCCGGGCAGGTCGGCCACGCGGGACAGGTCCAGGTCGGCCAGGTCCGCGCCGTCCCGGTAGCGGTGGGCGGGCGTCTGCACGTAGGTGCCGGTGGCGCCGACCATCGTGACGCGTCCGCTGCTGGTGGCGTGGCCGGGGGCGGTGCCCGGGACCGCGGTGCTCTCCTCGACGGCGGGTTCCGGCAGACCCGGAGAGGTCGTCATCCCGTCGGTGATCTGGTGGCTGACGTCGACCAGTTTCGGCATGGCTGTTCTTCCTCGCTCGCGCGTGCGGAGAAAGACCCCTGACCTGCACCAGAGGTCTAGACCATAGCCTAGCGCGTGTGACCGGCGCCACGGCACCCGCGTTCGGCCCCGGTCCCGCCCTCCGGCCACGTCCCGCACCCCCGCGGCCCCGATAAGCTCGGGGGACACGGACACCGGGCCCTCCGCACGTCCGTCACCCCCGCACGGACCATCCCACCCGAGAAGAGGCGACCGAGTGACACTGTACGGAGCGGCCAAGACCGTCATCGCGCCCGCCACCCGTGTCGTGTGGCCCCAGCGCGTGGAGGGCGCCCACCACGTCCCCCGCCGGGGCCCGGTGATCCTGGCCGCCAACCACCTGGCGCTGATCGACCCGCTCTTCATCGGCGTGGCCTGCCCCCGGCCGGTGCGCTTCATCGCCAAGCAGGAGCTCTTCGACGAGGGAACCCTGCCCCGGCGCCTGTTCACCCGCGCCCTGCGGGCCATCGGCCAGCTCTCGGTGGACCGGCGCCCCGGCCAGAGCGCCCAGGAGGCCATGGACAACAGCCTCGGGGTGCTGGAGGGCGGCGAGGTCTTCGGGATCTTCCCCGAGGGGACGCGCTCCCCCGACGGCCGCCTCTACCGCGGACAGACCGGACTGGCCTGGCTGGCGCTGACCACGGGCGCCCCGGTGGTGCCGGTGGCGCTGGCGGGGACCGAGCGGATCCTGCCCCCCGGACGGAAGGTGCCCTCCCTCAACCGGGTGGGCGTGCGCTTCGGCGAACCGGTGGACCTGTCGCCGTGGGAGGGGCGGGCCGACAGGGCGCGCCCGCGCCGCGAGGCCACCGACGCCATCATGGCCGCCATCGCCAAGCTGTCCGGTCAGGAGCAGGTGCCCCGGTTCGCCGCCTCGGTCAAGGCCGAGCTGGAGCGGGGCCGGCCCTCCGGGAGGTGAGTCCCCCCGGGAACCGACCCCGGCGTGCGGTGACTTTCTTCACAGCCCGTTCGGAACTGGGGAAGCGGTGACGGGGCGTTGACCTCTGGTTGAGGGACCCCTCAGGGCGCCGACGGCAGCCTCCCGACCTGGGCCTACCCGGCCCTGCCTGGGCCAACGGCCCCGCGGGGCCGCCGGGGTCCGCCGCCCGGCCCTGGGGCCGGGGGCGGAATTCTCTACCTTTATAGTAGGTTTTCCCGGTGCCGACACCGGATAGATTAGGCAAGCCTTACCTTTTGATGGCGTCCGACTCTGGCGCGAAGACTTGGAGCTGTGCGATGACGCGACCACTGCGAGTGGGAATCGTGGGTGCGGGCCCCGCGGGGATTTACGCCGCGGACCTGCTCACCAAGGACGAGACCCTGTCCGCGTGCGGCACGTCCGTCAGCATCGACATCCTCGACAAGCTGCCCTCCCCCTACGGCCTGGTCCGCTACGGTGTCGCCCCGGACCACCCCCGGATCAAGCAGATCCAGGGTGCGCTGCACAAGATCCTGGACAAGCCGGAGATCACCTTCTACGGCAACGTCGAGTACGGCGTGGACCTCAAGCTGGAGGACCTGCGCCACCACTACGACGCGGTCATCTTCGCCACGGGCAGCGACCGCGACCGGCCGCTGGACATCCCCGGCATCGACCTGCCCGGCAGCCACGGCGCCGCCGACTTCGTCTTCTGGTACGACTCCCACCCCGACGTGTCGCCGTCCTGGCACGTCGAGGGCACCAGCGTCGCCGTGATCGGCGCGGGCAACGTCGCCGTCGACGTCGCCCGCATCCTCGCCAAGAGCGCGGACGACCTGCTGGAGACCGACATCACCGACAACGTGTACGAGGGGCTGCGCGCCAAGCAGATCACCGACGTCCACGTCTTCGCCCGCCGCGGCATCGCCCAGTGCAAGGCCACCCCCATGGAGCTGCGCGAGCTGGACAAGCAGCCCGGCGTCGAGGTCATCGTCTACCCCGAGGACTTCGACATGGACGAGGGGAGCCTCCAGGCCTGCGAGGACTCCAACCAGGTCAAGACCAACGTCAAGGTCCTCCAGAACTGGGCGATCCGCGACCCGCGCGGCGCCGAGCGCCGCCTGCACCTGCACTTCCTGCACAGCCCGGTGGCCGTGCTCGGCGAGGACCGCGTCACGGGCTTCAGGACCGAGCGCATGGAGCTGACCGGCGACGGCGGCGTCCGCGGGACCGGCGAGTACGTCGACCACGAGGTGCAGGCCGTCTACCGCGCCATCGGCTACCTGGGCTCCCCCCTGGCCGACCTGCCCTTCGACGAGGAGCGCGGCGTCGTCCCCAACGCCGAGGGCCGGGTCCTGGACCTGGACGAGGAGCCGATGGACGGCGTGTACGCCACCGGCTGGATCAAGCGCGGTCCCGTGGGCCTCATCGGCCACACCAAGGGCGACGCCCTGGAGACGGTCACCAACCTGGTGGCCGACCGCGAGGCCCTCACCCCGGCCGCCGAGCCCGACCCGGTCGCCTTCCGCGCCCTGCTGGAGGCGCGCGGGGTCCGCTACACCACCTGGGAGGGCTGGCAGCGGATCGAGGCCCGGGAGGAGTCGCTGGGCGCCGAGCGCGGACGCAAGCGCCTCAAGCTCCTCTCCCGTGACGAGCAGACCAGCATCGCGCGCCAGGAGTAGCCTCCGGTTCGCGGGCTTCCCGGCCGGTCCCGCGCCCCTCTGCGGGACCGGCCACCGCATTCCCCGTCGCGCCCCCGGACACCGTGAGATTGCGCATGCGCCGCACCCCCCGGTGGCGGAACAACGGCCCGGCGCGATGGGTTAGAGTCACTGTTGGTCGGTGTGGTAGCAAGTGTCCCCCGGGCCTCAACTATTGCCTTCGCGGAATACCGCGTCCGGCCCCGCCCCTCGGGCGGGTGACCGTACGGCCAGGAGCCCCGTTGTGCCCCGCGCCGAGAGGCGACCGCCATGCCGACCCTCATCCTCGTGCCCCGTCCCCACCGCGGTGGGGACGGGGCATCGTGGTATCTCCTGCGAACCCAATGAAGGACGGTCAGGCGTGGACGAACGGTCCCCCCGGCAGCCGGATTCCTCCGGGCCGCCCGAAGCATCGGACGAGAGCCCGGCCCGCCCCTCTCTCCCCGGAAACCCCTACCGCATCCCCCAGCGCACACAGGGACCTCCGCCCACGGACACCGGCGGCCACGGACACCCCCACCCCGCGGAACCGGTGATCCCGCCCGCGCCCGTTCCCGGCGCTCCCCCGCGGACCGGCTTCCGCGAGCCGCCCGCCGGGTCCTGGGACACCCCCGCTCCCGCATCCTGGGACGCGCCCGCCCCCACAGGCTCCAGCGGCCCCCACCCGGCGCCTCCGCGCGGGGAGGAGCCCGCCGCCTCGTGGGGCGCCCCCGACCACCCCGCGGGCCCCGGCCCGGACCGCACCGAGGACTGGGACGCCCCCTACCCCTCGGCTCAGGGCCCCTCCGGCGACTGGAACGGGTCCCGGTCCTGGGACGGCGAGGCGCACGACTCCTGGCAGGAGGCCCCGACCTCCCGTGAGAGCGGGCGCGAGCCCGCCGCCGGGTACGGCCCCCCGGACGGCCGCACCGACACCTGGGACGACGACCCCTACCCGGGTCAGCCCGTCCACCGGGGAGACACCCCCTACCCGGGCGGCGCGCCCCACCCGGCGCAGGCCCCCGACGGCCACGGGGAGAGCGGCCCCCGGCCCGGCCAGGGCTCCCCGGACGGCTTCGAGTACCTCTACGGCGGTGGCGGCACGGGCTCCGGCGGACCGGACGGACCCGACGGCGACGACTACGACCACGACTCCGTCCCCCCGCCGCGCAAGTCCCGGCGCGGCCTGCTCATCGGCGTGCTCTCCGCCGTCGTGGTGCTGCTGCTCGTCGGCGGCGGCACGGGCTGGTACGTCCTGACGATGCCCGAGCCCGAGGAGGCCACGGCCGAGTACGAGGCGGCCTGGGAGTCGCAGGACTACGAGCGCCTGGCCGCGGTCACCCGGGGAGGCGACGCCGCCGCGGTGCTCGGCGGGATCGACTCCGGGCTGGGCATCGACTCCATCGCGGTGGAGGTCGGCACCCCGACCGCCGAGGGCGGCACCGGCAGTGCGCCCTACGAGGTCACCGTGTCGCTGACCAACGCCGACGACTGGGGCTGGGAGGGCGAGCTGCCCCTGGTGCGTGAGGACGGCGAGTGGTGGGTGCGGTTCTCCCCCGAGGTCGCCTACCCCGGCCTGGGCGAGGGCCAGGTCCTGGCCCGCACCGCGGTGTGGGGCGAGCGCGGCAACATCCTGGCCGCCGACGGCACCCCGCTGGACAGCGGCACCGTCTCCGGTTCGCTCCAGATGATCGCGGGTTCCCTGGGCGAGGCCACCGAGGAGGACGTCGAGCGGCTCGGCCCGGCCTACAGCGTCGGTGACACCGTGGGCGTCAGCGGCCTGCAGCGCACCTACGAGGAGCGGTTGGCCGGAGAGGCCGCCACGACCATCGTCATGGTCGACGCGGACGCCGCCGAGGACAGCGACTCCCTGGAGGCCACCGAGGAGAACACGGTGGCCACCCTGGACGGCGCCGACGGCGAGGACATCACCACCAGCATCGACATGGCCGTCCAGAACGCGGCCTCCAACGCCGTCATCGGCTCCGCCGACCCGGCGGGTCTGGTGGCGGTGCGCCCCTCGACCGGGGAGATCCTGGCCGCGGCGAACGTGCCCGGCGGCTTCAACCGGGCCTTCGAGGGCCAGTACCCGCCCGGGTCCTCGTTCAAGATCATCTCCTACAGCTCGCTGCTGGACAACGGGATGACCATGGACACCCCCATGGACTGCCCCAAGGAGTACGACCTGGGCGGGTGGCCGTTCGTCAACGCGGGCGACGCCGCGTACGGCGCCCAGACGGTGACCGAGGCGTTCGCGACCTCCTGCAACACGGCCCTGGTGGAGCAGGTCGGTGACCGGCTCAGCTCGGACACCCTCCAGGCGAGCGCCGAGCAGTTCGGCATGAACGCGCCGCTGGACATCGGCGTCCCCACGCTCGAACCGTCCTTCCCGCCGGTGGACAGCGCCACCATGCTGGGCGCGCAGAGCATCGGCCAGGGCCAGATCCTCACCTCGCCGCTGCACATGGCCACGGTGCCCGCCGCGGTCGCCGACGGTTCCTGGCGCCACCCGGTGCTGGTGACCGAGCCCGCCCAGGAGGGCCTGCCCGAGCCCCGGGCGATCGCCCAGGCCGAGGCGCTGCGGACGATGATGCGCGCGGTCGTCACCGGGGGCACCGCCGAGGACGTGCCCTTCCAGGGCGAGGTGTACGCCAAGTCGGGTACGGCCGAGTTCGGCACCGCCGAGGACGCCGACGAGGACGGCGAGCTGCCCAGCCACGCCTGGATGGTCGGCTTCAAGGGCGACGTGGCGTTCGCCGTGGTGGTCGAGGGCGGTGGCGGCGGCTCGTCCGTGGCCGGCCCGCTGGCCGCCAGCTTCACCAACGCCCTCTGAGCCGGACCCACCGCGACGGCGCGCACCGGCCCCGCCGGTGCGCGCCGTCGGCTTCGGGCCCCGGCGCCTGACACGGCTCCCCCTGTGGGGGCGGGGTCCGTGACCCCGGAGGGTGTGGCGGCGTGCTCCCGGCAACGGCGCGGCCCGCGCCCGCGCGGCCGCGCGCCCCGGGGCGCGTGCCCGGGACGGCGTGTTCCGCGCCGGTACCGGCTCCCGGCGTCTACGATCTCCCTGGCTCCGCCACATGCCGCCGACCCGCCTTCGGCCTTTTCCGGAATCGGGTGCTCTCTTACATCCGATTCAGGGCATGTGTCCTCTCCCAGCAGGAAAAACCCGTTCCAAAACAACCAATTATTACTTTAAGCTATTTAGTAGCTACTAAGAGTTAATAGACGGGCACCCGGGGCAGATGTACGGATGGCGCCAGGAGAACGGTTCCTCCGAGGGTCGAGCTGGGGGGGCCGGCGCCACCGGACCGACAGATCGTCGGTCCGCCTCGAAAGGACACAGCATGAACCGCAAGACTCTCACTCGGATCGCCTTCGCCTCCGTCGCCGTTCCGGCCCTGGCCTTCGGTGCCCCGGCCGCCGCCATGGCGGACAGCTTCTTCTCGGGTGAGTCCAGCGCCGCCGGCCCCAAGGGCGCCGTGAGCCACAGCGTGACGGCGTTCGCCTTCGACGGCAACGGTCACGGCCACGGCAACGGCCACGGCCACGGCGACAACCACCGCAAGGGCGGCGACGACAAGGGCCACGGCCACGGCTTCGACAACGGCGGCGCCTTCTACGACAAGAGCGCCACCTGGGCCGGCCCCGACGGTGCCGCCTCCCACAACATCACCAGCGCTGCGAAGTAGGCATCCGTTCTCCGCCGGGCGCGGCGGCCGACAAGGCCGCCGCGCCCGGTGGGCTTGGCCCGACCTGAGGAGAAGGACGATGGTCCGACTACGACGAGCACTGTCCCTGACCGGTGTGGCCTTCGGCCTGGCGCTGGGCGCGCCCTCCGTCGCGACGGCGGACACGGTCTTCGAGAACGACCTCAGCAGCGCCGGCGCCAAGGGCGCCACCCTGACCGTGGTCCACAGCCACGTCGGGGACGACGGCGAGGTCTTCTACGAGTACGTGACCTACACCGCCTCCATGTACGGAGCCGCGGTGGACAGGACCACCAGTAAGGCGAACTGAGTTTCCGCGAGGTTGCGGGCGGACGGCCTCCGGCTGTCCGCCCCTGGTGTGCGCGGGCGCGGCGCGGTACACGCGCCTCCGCGCGCGGAAGGTGGCAAAGACATGCGAAACCTGCTTCGAGGCCGCGCCCTGGCGGGAATGGCGGTGGCGGCCCTGTGCTGCGCCGGTGTGACCGGAGCGGCCGACCCCGGCGACGTGTTCACGGACGGCGGGGCCCCGTCCTCGACCCAGGGGCCGGGCACCGGCGGCGACTGGCCCCCGCCGTGGACCCAGGACCCGGCGGCCGACCCCTGGCCCGAGGCCGAGGCCGAGGTCGTGCGGCTGGTGAACGAGAAGAGGCCCGGCTACGGGTGCGGGAAGCTGAGCGCCGACGAGCTGCTCACCCAGGCCGCCCGGGAGCACAGCCAGGGCCTGGCGGGCGACGGCGGGGGCTCCGGCGGCTGGTTCTTCGGCGGCTCGTCGGCCAGGGACCGCGCCCACGACCTGGGCTACGCGCACCCCTCGGGTGAGATCGTGGCCAGCGGCTTCGAGACGGCCGAGGAGGCGGTGCAGGCCTGGACCAAGCGCGGCGTCCACAACCAGGTGCTCGCCGACTGCAACGCCGAGGACATCGGCGTGGGCGTGGTGAAGGGCGATGACGGCCCCCACTGGACCGTCGTCCTCGGCCACGGAGCCTGAGCCGGCCGTACGGGGCCCAGGGCCCGTGACGGGCGGTGTGCACCGAACGCACACCGCCCGTCACGCGTCCCGGGCGGCGCCCCGCGGCCTCGAGGCGGCGCGACGGTCAGGAGGCGCCGACCGCCTCGGCCCCCTCCGGAGCCGGGTCCGGTTCGGGCGCCGGGCCGCCGGTGGTCTGCGACGTGTCGGTCGGCACCGCCGGCGAGGGCGGCTGCGGCGTGCTCGGAGTGAGGACGAACAGCATCACGAGCAGGCCCGCGGTGACCGCGGCGATCAGGCCGCACGCCACCCACGGCTTCCAGCCGCCCAGACCGGGGTCGGCCGGAGCGTCGGGGTCCGCCGAACCGAAGGACTGCAGTCGTCCGGCGAGGTCCGGGTCCTCCTCGCTGAGCTGCCGCTCGATCTCCTCGAGGATTCTTCTCTCGTGCTCTCTCAGGGACATGGCACCCTCCTCGGCCACGGGGGGAAGGACTGACGTCGCCAGACTTACAGTCTCCCCCGGGTGTACCTGAGATATCCAGGTGTGCACAGGTTTTCCGATGTCGGTTTTTGTGCCCGATTATGGGTAGAAACATCTGTTCCATCGCGGGACACACCGCCGCCCGGGACGCGACCGCGCTCCCCTCCGACGGAGCCCGCGTGTCGGAGGACCCGCCGGGATCACCCCGGGTAGCACTCGACCTCGGCGGCCTTGACCCCCGCCCACACCGCGTCCCCCCGGGCCAGGCCCAGCTCGGCCAGGGCCGCCGGGCTGATGTCGGCGGCCAGGGAGGGCCCTCCCGCCAGGTGCACCCGCACCTGGTCGCCGAACCGCTCGGTCCCCTCCACGGTCAGCCGCCACACGTTGCGCGGACTGCCGTGCGGACGGCTCGGGTACAGGGCCACGGCGCGCGGCGGGAAGGCCACCAGGGCCGGGCCCCGGTACGCCTCGTGCACCTCCACCCGGGCGGGTGCGCCGGGTCCGTCGCCGTCCAGCGTGACGGTGGTGCCCTCGGCCGTGCCGCGGAAGAGGTTGAGCCCCACCAGCCTCGCGACGTAGGCGGTGCGGGGACGCCGCGCCACCTCCGCGGGCTCCCCCTGCTGCACCACCCGGCCCTCCTCGACCACCGCCACCCGGTCGGCGAGCACCATGGCGTCGAGCGGGTCGTGGGTGACGAGCACCGTGGCCCCGTCGAACTCCTCCAGCAGGTGGCGCAGCCGTGCGCGCACGTCGATGCGGGTGCTGGCGTCCAGGGCGGCCATGGGCTCGTCGAGCAGCAGCAGGCGCGGGCGCACGGCCAGGGCGCGGGCCAGCGCCACCCGCTGGGCCTGACCACCGGAGAGGCGGTGCGGCCGGACACGGGCCTGCGCGGACAGGTCCATGTGGGCGAGCAGTTCGGCGGCGCGCTCGCGGGCCGCCGCCCTCGACAGGCCCTGGCGGCGCGGGCCGAAGGCCACGTTGTCCAGGGCGCTCATGTGCGGGAAGAGCAGGTAGTCCTGGAAGACCATGCCGATGGGGCGGCGCTCCACGGGTGTGGTGGTCTGGTCGCGGCCGTCCACGAGCACGCGGCCGCCGGTGAGGGGCACCAGCCCGGCCAGGGCGCGCAGAGCCGAGGACTTGCCCGCGCCGTTGGGCCCCAGCAGGGCGAGGATCTCCCCCGGCCGCACCGTCAGGGAGGCCTCCAGGGTGAAGGCGCCCCGGCGCAGGCGCAGGTCCGCCTCCAGCGCGGGCGCGGCCCCGGATGCGGGCGCGGACCCGGGGAGGGGGTCGTCGTTCGGGGCCATCAGGCGTTCGTCCACCTCTCGCGCATGGTGGCCAGGACGGCCAGGCACACCGCCAGCAGGATCAGGCTGAGCACGATGGCGGCCTCGGGGTCGCGCTGCATGGCCACGTACACGGCCAGCGGCATGGTCTGCGTGGTGCCGGGGAAGTTCCCGGCGAAGGTGATGGTGGCGCCGAACTCGCCCAGGGCCCGCGACCAGCACAGGACCGCGCCCGCGGCGATGCCCGGCAGCACCATGGGCAGGGTGACGCGGGTGAAGACGGCGGCCCTGCTGGCGCCCAGGGTGGCGGCGGCCTCCTCGTAGCGGCGGTCGGCGCCGCGCAGCGCGCCCTCGACGCTGATCACCAGGAACGGCATGGCGACGAACACCTGGGCCAGGACGACGGCGGCGGGGGTGAAGGGCAGGGTGATCCCGAACCAGGCGTCCAGGTGCCGGCCGAGCATGCCGTTGCGGCCCAGGACCAGCAGCAGCGCCACGCCGCCGACCACGGGCGGCATCACCAGGGGGACGGTGACCAGGGCGCGCACGAGGCGGCGTCCGGGGAAGTCGGCGCGGGCCAGCAGCCAGGCCAGCGGCACCCCCAGCAGGAGGGACACCGCCGTGGCGGCGGTGGCGGTGGACAGGGACAGCCACAGCGCGGCCAGCACCCCGGGTTCGGTGAGGCGGCTGCCCATGGTGGACCAGGGCGCGCGGACCAGCAGGCCCGCCATGGGCAGCACGAGGAAGGCCACGCCCAGGAGCGCGGGCAGCACCAGGACCCAGGGCGGGCGGCCGGAGCGGACGCGCGGCGGGCGGCCGCGGGGAGCGGCGGGGTCGGGCGTCACGGCACCTCGAACCCGGCGGCCCGGAGGGCCTCCTCCCCCGCCGGGGAGCGGACCAGTTCCACCCAGGCGGCGGCGAGCGCGGCGTCGGAGGTGGTGGAGACGACCCCGATGGGGTACTCGTTGACCACCTCGTCGGACTCGTCGAACACGACGCCCTCCACGCGGTCGCCGGCGGAGGCGATGTCGGTGGCGTAGACGAGTCCGGCGTCGACCTCGCCGAGTTCGACCTTGGTCAGGACCGCGCGCACGTCCTCCTCGTAGGTGTCGGGGGTGACCTCCAGCCCGGCCTCGTCCAGGACCGCGTCGGTGGCCGCGCCGCAGGGGACCTCCTCGGCGCAGAAGGCGACGGCGGTGTCCCCGTCCGCGAGGTCGGCCAGCTCCCCGACGCCGGCGGGGTTGCCCGGGGGCACGGCGATGCGCAGGGTGTTGGCGGCGAAGACGACGCCCCCCTCGCCGTGCTCCGCGGCCCAGCCGGGCTCCAGCCCCTCGCCCCGGACGACCCGGTCCATGGTGGCGGTGTCGGCGGAGGCGAAGACGTCGGCGGGGGCGCCGGCGTTGATCTGGACGGCCAGGTCGCTGCTGCCCGCGAGGTTGAGGACCACCTCGGTCCCGGGGTGGTCGGCCTCGAACTCCTCGGCGAGGTCGGTGAAGACGTCGCTGAGGGAGGCTGCGGCGAAGACGTGGAGCCGGTCGCCGGAGTCCTCCCCCGGGGAGCAGGCGGCAAGGGCGAGCGCGACCGCGCTCAGGAGGCAGGCCGACCGGAGCGCGGCGGACCGGGGGCGTCGGGCGAACCCGGCCCCGGGAGGGCGCGGGGCGTCGAGCCGGGCGCGGGCGCGGTCACGCATGGCGCTCCCCCGTGGTCTCCACGACCACGTTGGTGGACTTGACCACCGCGGTGGCGACGGTACCCACCTCCAGGCCGAGCTCGTCGGCGGCCTCGCGGCTCATCAGCGAGACCACGCGGTGGGGTCCGGCCTGGATCTCCACACTGGCCATCACCCGGTCGCGGACGATGTCGGTGACCAGGCCGCGGAAGCGGTTGCGGGCGGAGGACAGGTGCCGGGCCGGATCCTCGCCGGCTCCCGTGCGCATGAACCCGGCCAGGTCCGCGCCCCCGATCAGGCGTCTGCCGGAGGCGTCCCGACCGGCGGACAGGCGGCCGGAGTCGACCCAGCGGCGGACGGTGTCGGCGCTGACGCCGAGGAGGTCGGCGGCCTCGCTGATGTGGAAGGTCGGCATGGAACCAAATGTACCCCTCGCATCTACTGGCGTAAAAGGGTCTTTCCGCTAGCAGATGCCCGCCTGTTCGCCCTGTCCTCCGGATTTTGCGGCAGACCGCGGCACGCGGTCGGCGGGCTGTTGGACCGGACGCCGCGGGGGAGGCGGAACCGGCGTCCCGGGGACACGGAACGGGCTCCGGCCGGGGAGGCGCCCCCTGCCGGAGCCCGCGCTCCTCGCCCCTGCTCAGCCGCGCACGTCGGCGGCCTCGCCGACGGGCCCCTCGGCCCGGTAGTCGTCCAGCGCGGTGACCACGTAGCCGGCGCCGTCCTCCACCGGTGCGGTGTCGGTCAGCGCGGTCCCTCCCGTGAGACCCACGAGGTTCTCCGCGGTGACCGCCGCGCAGACCTCCTCCTCGGACCCGGATCCGGCCCCGGCCGCGTCGGCCGGCAGCCGGTAGACGGCGTAGAAGCGGGCGCCGTCGACGGCCTCCCACTCCACGTCGACCCCCTCGCCGGAGGCCTGGGCGGTGACGCCGCCGACCGCGCCGGCCAGCGGCCCCTGGCCCTCGGGCGCGTCGGACAGCGGCGGCAGGGCCGGGGTGCCGTAGTGCTCGCCGGCCAGCTCGGCGTAGGCGTCGGAGGCCTGCTCGCGCAGGTTCTTGATGGAGAAGTAGATGTCCCCGTCCACCTGGGGCAGCTCGCCGGAGTAGTCCAGCTGGGTGCTCAGCGCGTCCTCGCCGGTCCAGCCGTCCTCGCCCACCCGGTAGGCGGCCTGGCCGATGTAGAGGTCCACGCCGGTGCCCTCGACCTCCCGGTCCCACCAGTCGGCCAGGACCTCGTAGTCGGCGGCCTCGAAGCCCCGTTCCCAGTACAGCTGCGGTGCGACGTAGTCGACCGTGCCCTCCTGGATCCAGGCGCGGGTGTCGGCGTACTGGGCGTCGTAGGACTGCAGGCCCGAGCTGGACGAGCCGCTGGGGTCGGTGGAGTCGTTGCGCCAGATGCCGAACGGGGAGATGCCGAAGCTCACCCAGGGCTTGGCCGCCTCGATGCCCTCGTGGACGTCGGCGATGAGCCGGTTGACGTTGTCGCGCCGCCAGTCGGCCCGGTCGTCGAAGCCGCCGCCGTGCTCCTCCCAGGAGGCGTCGTCGTCGAACTCCTCGCCGTCCTTGGGATAGGGGTAGAAGAAGTCGTCGAAGTGCACGCCGTCGATGTCGTAGCGCTCCACCACGTCCATGATCACGCGGGTCACCCACTCGCGGACCTCGGGGTTGCCGGGGTCGAGGTAGGCCTCGTCGCCGTAGTCGACGAGCCACTCGGGGTTCTCCTCGGCCGGGTGGTCCCCGGTCAGGTTCTCGACGTCGGGGTCCTGGAAGCCCACGCGGTAGGGGTTGAACCAGGCGTGCAGCTCCAGGCCGCGCTCGTGCGCCCCGGCCACCGCGTACTCCAGGGGGTCGTAGCCGGGGTCGCCGCCCTGCTCGCCGGTGAGGTAGCGCGCCCACGGCTCCAGGTCGGACTCGTAGACGGCGTCGGCGGTGGGGCGCACGTGCAGGAAGACCGCGTTGAGTCCCATGTCGGAGGCGTCGTCGAGGTAGGCGTCGAGCTCGGCCTTCTGCTCCTCGGCGGACAGGCCCGGCTCGGAGGGCCAGTCGATGTTGCGGACCGTGGTCAGCCACGCCCCGCGCATCCGCCGCTCTTCCCCGCCGTCCCCGCAGCGGACGGAGGCGGTCGCCCCGGACGGGCCGTCGGTGCGCGGCTCCCCGGTGCCGGCGTCCCCCACGGCGCAGCCCGCCAGCAGGACGCCGACCGCTGCGGCCGTCGCGGCCCACCCCAGCGCGGTACGCGGCGGGGTCACGGCACGAGCCACTGGTTCCATGGAGCAGGTCTCCTCTGCGGGGTCGTCGCGCACCGCCGTCACCGTGGCGTCGCGCCGCGAACCAGAGTAGGTCAGGAAGTCAATTTTCGGACAAGATCGCGGCAATCTGTGGATAACCTCGCACACCCCATGGCGGGGGAAAATCCGCACAGGCCACCGGAGCGCCGACGCGGGCGGCCCGCAGGTCCGGTCCCCGCCACGCGGGGGCAAAGGCCGGGCCACGGCGGCGGCCCCGGACCGGGGGCCGCGGGGGAATACGGCACGCCGCGCACCGCGGCCACCACGGTCGATACCGGACACACCGTCCCAGACGAGGTTCTAGACTCGGGGACCGTGAACGCCGCCCTGAGCCCGCCCCGACTGTTCGTCCGCACCGTCGCCCTGCGCGACCACACCGCCGACCTGGTGCACCGCCTGCCCGCGGACTCCCCGCTGGCCTGGCTGACCGGCGACGAGGGCATCGTGGGCTGGGGGCGGGCCGCGCGGCTGGACCTGGACGGCGGGCCCGGCACGGCCGAGCCCACCGACACCACCCGCTTCACCGAGGCCGCCCGGTGGGTGAACGCCCTCACCGGGCGCGCCGAGGTCCACGACGAGGTGGGGGTGCCCGGCACCGGCCTGGTCGCGTTCGGCACCTTCGCCTTCGCCCCCTCCTCCGCGGGGTCGGCCCTGGTGGTGCCGCGCGTACTGGTCGGACGGCGCGGCGGCCGCACCTGGCTGACCACCGTCGCCGACGCGCCGGGGGCGCACCCGGCCGAGCCGCTCCACCCGGCGTCCGAGCCGCGGCCCGTCGGCCCGCTCTCCTGGGGCGCGGGGTCGCTGACCGGCGAGCAGTGGACGGCCGCGGTGGCCGCCACCGTCGCGCGCATCCGGGCGGGGGAGCTCGACAAGGCCGTGCTGGCGCGCGACGCCCTGGCCGAGGCCGACGCCCCCATCGACGTGCGCACCCTGCTGGAGCGGCTGCGGCTGCGCTTCCCCAGCTGCTTCACCTTCTCCGTGGACGGCATGGTCGGGGCCACCCCCGAGCTGCTGCTGCGCCGCGAGGGCGACCAGCTCTCCTCGCTGGTGCTGGCCGGGACCCGCCCCCGGGGCGAGGACCCCGACGGCGACCGGCTCCTGGGCGAGGAGCTGCTGGGCTCGGCCAAGGACGTGGACGAGCACCGCATGGCCGTGGACTCCCTGCGCGCGGCGCTGGAACCGCTCACCGAGGAGCTGGACGTACCCGAGCGGCCCCGCCTGCTCGCACTCGCCAACGTGCAGCACCTGGCCACCCCCGCGCGGGCCCGCCTGTCGCCCGGGGTCTCGGCGCTGGACGCGGTCGCGGCCCTGCACCCCACCGCGGCCGTGGGCGGCACCCCCACCGCGGCGGCCATGCGGCTGATCGCGGAGGCCGAGGGCATGGACCGGGGCGGCTACGCCGGCCCGGTCGGGTGGCTGGACGGCGCGGGCAACGCCGAGTGGGGCATCGCCCTGCGCTGCGCCCGCGTGGAGGGCGCGCGCGCCCGGCTGTTCGCCGGAGGGGGCATCGTCGCCCAGTCCGACCCGGAGTCGGAGCTGGCCGAGACCGAGTCCAAGTTCCGGGTGATGCGCGAGGCCCTCGCCGACCCCGCCTGAGCTCGGGCGGGGGTTGGCGTCCGCGCGGGATTTCACGTCCCCGAAACACGGCGCCGCTAGCGTGGCGCCCATGCGTGTAGACGAGGTTTCCTGGGACGATCCCGACGCCGTCGCCCTGCGGGCCGGCCAGCGGGCGGAGATCGCCGAACGGTACGGCACCCCCGACTCCGAGCCCGGGGTGGCCCCCTCCGCCGGGGACGTCGCGGTGTTCGTGGTGGCCCGCGACGCGGCGGGCGAGGCCGTGGGCTGCGGCGGGCTGCGCGACCTCGGCGACGCGTCGGGCGAGGTCAAGCGGATGTACGTCCGGCCCGAGCGGCGCGGCTCGGGCGCGGCGCCGTTGATCCTGGAGGCGCTGGAGGGCTGGGCCCGCGACCAGGGCTGGAAGTGCCTGCGCCTGGAGACGGGTGACCGCCAGCCCGACGCGGTGCGGTTCTACACGCGGTCGGGGTACACGCCCATCCCCGGCTTCGGCGCCTACGCCGACGTGCCCTCCTCGCTCTGCTTCGAGAAAGTGCTGTGAGGGCCTCCCCCCGCGAGGCGGGGGGAGGCCGGCGCCGCGGACGCGTCCGCGGCGGCCCTTCGCGGAGCGGGCTCCGCGGACACGGGAGAACCGGCCCCGGCAGCCCCCACGATGGAAGCCGGGGCCGGTGGTCGTCGTCCCCGCCGGCGGCAGGGGGTCCGGGCTACCTGCCGACCTCGCGGCCCGCGGAGTGCCAGATGCACACCACGGACGGGCGCGGGAAGTCGCCGTCGGGCCAGGTGCTGGTGGGCGCCTCGAAGCTGCCGCCGTCACCCGGGTGCTGGGGAGCCAGGAACACCGTCTTGCCGTCCTTGGTGACGAAGGGGCCGCAGGCCTCCGCGCCGACCGGGACGGTGGCGAAGGTCTTCAGCTCACCGCGGAAGCGGCCCTCGACCGGCATGACGTGCAGGCCGTCGTTGATCCCCAGGGCGCCGGGCTGGCCGTCCGTGGAGATCCACAGGTTGCCGTCCTTGTCGAAGGTCAGGTTGTCCGGCGCCGAGATCGGCATGACCTTGGACTTGTCGAAGCCCGCGTAGTAGGTGTTCTCGTCCTCGGGGTCGCCGCACACCAGCGGCACGTTCCAGGCGAAGGAGGTGGCCGCGGCGTCGTCGCCCTCCTCGACGATCTCCAGGATGTGGCCGTGCCGGTTGGGGCCGCGCGGGTTGGGCTCGTCGGCCTGGCCGGGCTCGCGGGCGGAGTTGTTGGTCAGCGCGCAGTAGACCTTGCCGGTGACCGGGCTCGGCTCGAAGTCCTCGGGGCGGTCCATCTTGGTGGCGCCCATGGTGTCGGCGGCCAGGCGGGTGTGGATGAGCACCTCGGCGACGCTGAAGCCGTCGACGAAGCTCTCGGTGTCGGTGCACAGCGCGACCCACTCGCCCGAGCCGTCGAACTCGCCGTCGGCGGGCAGCGCGCCGGAGCCGTCGAACTCCTCGGCGGGGCTGTTGCCGGAGAGGCGGGCCACGTACAGGGTGCCGGAGTCGAGCAGGGTGAGGTTGTGGCGGCGGGAGCCCTCCACGTACTTCTTGGCGCTGACGAACTTGTACATGTAGTCGAAGCGCTCGTCGTCGCCCATGTAGGCCACGACCCGGCCGTCCTCTGCCAGGCGGGTGGTGGCGCCCTCGTGCTTGAAGCGGCCGAGCATGGTGCGCTTGCGCGGCTCGGACCCGGGGTCGAGCGGGTCGACCTCGACGATGTAGCCGAAGCGGTTGGCCTCGTTGGGGTGCTTGGAGAGGTCGAAGCGCTCCTCGAAGCGCTCCCAGCGGCGGCCCGTGGCACCGGTGCCGATGCCGTAGCGCCTGGTCTCGGCGGACCCGGAGCCGTTGGCGAAGTACTGGTTGAAGTTCTCCTCGGCGGTGAGGAAGGTCCCCCACGGGGTCATGCCGCCCGCGCAGTTGTTGAGCATGCCCCTGACCAGCGTGCCGGTGGGGTCCTCCGCCGTCCTGAGCAGGTCGTGCCCGGCGGCGGGGCCGGTGATGCGGATGGGGGTCTCGGCGGTGACGCGGCGGTTGAAGGCGCGCTCGCCCGTGGACAGCACCCACTTGCCGGTGCGGCCCTCGCGCTCCAGCTCGACGATGGAGCCGCCGTGGGCGGCCATCGCGGTGCGGACCTGCTCCTCGGTGGCCGCGTTCCCGTTGGTGTACCCCGGGAACATCAGTTCCTCGTTGGTGTACTCGTGGTTGACCCACAGCAGGGCGTGGTCGTCGTCGAGCTGGTGGAATCCGACGTAGTCGCAGTTGTAGCCGAACTGCTGGGCCTGGGCCTCGGCGGTCTGGTTGTGGACGTCGAACTCGGGAGCACCGGGCAGCACCGGCTCGCCCCAGCGGATGATCACGTGCTGGTCGTAGCCCCGGGGGATGGTGATCTTGTCGTCGTTGTTGGGCTGGACGCTGGTGAAGGTGGGCCGCGGGGAGGGGTGGGGCCGGTTGGGGCCGCGGCGGTCGGCGGAGGCCGGGCTGAGCGCGGAGAGGCCGAGCGCGCCCGCTCCGGCGCTCACGGCACCGGCCTGGATGATGGAGCGGCGGGAGAGCGCCTTGGCGAGGATGTCCCCGAAGTAGGGGTTGTCACTGGTGTTGGGAGCCGGGTGGAAACAGGCGTCGCCGCAGCGCAGTCTGCATGTCGCACGGGAACGACCACCACCGACCTGGCCGATCAACGGCAGCTGGCGGCGGCGGGGCGCGGATTCGGGCACACCTTCTCCTTGGGGATCGTCCTGCTCCCACGCGCTCCGCCGGTGCGGGGTCGGACCGGGGCGCGCGGGTTCTCTCCTGGTCCGACGGGATGCTCCGCCGGACGCTCTCGACCTTGGCCGAAATTCCAAACACGCAGGTGAAACCGAAGTGAACGCGCCTACAACTCCGGCGCATGCCCTGGTAGGTCACGCTGGGAATACGTATGGACACACATCGTCGGGTTCGGTCGTGATCATGGCGTACGACACCCGACGGGTCCACGTGACACGCCCGCAACCGTCCCTGGAGTTGTCCTCCCTCCCGTGATTCGGCGCCCGGCGGGGTGGCGGCGCGGGCGGGAAACGGTTACCGCTCGGGCGGGTTTCCGGGCATGCCGTCACCCGTGGGGAGGGGGGAGGGCACCGGTGCGGTGCCCTCCGCCGCGGTGGGCGGGGGCGCGGTGCCCGCCGCGGCGGCGGGAGGAGGGCCGGCCGTGCCGGCCGCCACGGCGGCCGGGCGGGCTCAGGCGTGCTGAACTCCGCTGCGGCCGACCGGGACCACCATGGGTCCGCCGGTGACGGGGTCCTCCACCACGACCGCCTCCAGGTCGAAGGCCTCGCGCAGCAGTTCGGGGGTGAGCACGTCGGCGGGGGCGCCGCTGGCCACCACGCGGCCCGCGCGCATGGTGACGACGGTGTCGGCGTAGCGGGCGGCGAGGTTGAGGTCGTGCAGCACCATGACGATGGTGCGTCCGCCGTGCAGGTGCAGGTCGCGCACCAGGTCCAGCACGTCGACCTGGTGGACCAGGTCCAGGAAGGTCGTGGGCTCGTCCAGCAGCAGGAGGTCGGTGCCCTGGGCCAGCACCATGGAGATCCACGCGCGCTGGCGCTGGCCGCCGGACAGCTCCTGCAACGGGCTGTCGGCCAGCTCCAGCAGCCCCGTCTGCTCCAGGGCGTCGGAGACCGCCCGGTGGTCCTCACCCGACCACTGCCGGTACCAGCGCTGGGAGGGGTGCCGACCGCGGGCCACCAGGTCGGCGACGGTGAGCCCGTCCGGCGCCACGGGCTGCTGGGGCAGCACGCCCAGCACCTCGGCGACCTCGCGGGTGGGCACGCGGTGGATGTCGCGGCCGTCGAGCTCCACCAGGCCCGCCCGGGGCTTCATGAGCCGCCCCAGGGCGCGCAGCATGGTGGACTTGCCGCAGCCGTTGGGGCCGATGACGCAGGTGATGGTGCCCTCGACGATGTCGGTGTCCAGGCCCTCGACGACGGTGTGGTCGTCGTAGGCCAGGGTGAGGCCGCGCGCGCTCAGCCGGACCGGGACGGTGGCCGGGGCGGTGGCCGCGGCCGGGGCGGGAGCGGCGATGGTGTGCGCGGAGCCCGCGGCGTGAGCGGTGTCGTTCGTCATGGTGGCGCCGTCGGTGTCGGAGGTGGTGGCGGACTCGGAGGTGGCCCGCGTTCGGGCGGAGTGTGTGGTCACGCCTGTGCCTTTCGGTTGCCGCGGACGAGCAGGTAGACGAGGTAGAGGGCGCCCAGGCAGCCGGTGACGATGCCGACCGGGAGCTGGACGCCGACCAGGTTGCGGGCGAGCAGGTCGGCGGCGCAGGTCAGGGCGGCGCCGACGAGGGCGGAGAGCAGGACCGGCGGCCGGGAGGTGCGGGCCAGGCGCAGCGCGATCTGCGGGCAGGCCAGTGACACGAACAGGATCGGCCCGGCGGCGGAGGTGCCGAAGGCGGCCAGGAGGACGGCCAGCACCAGCATGGCGGTGCGGGCGCGTTCGAGCCGCACGCCCAGGCCGCGGACCACGTCGTCGCCGTAGGACAGCACGTCCAGGGTGCGCGCGGCCGCCAGGGCCAGGGGCAGGAGGACGAGGAGGGCCGCGGCGACGGGGACCGCGTCCTGCCAGGTGCGCATGGACAGGCTGCCCGAGATCCACACCATGGCCCGCCCGGTGTCGCTGACCTCCCCCAGGGTGAGCATCCACAGGGTGAGGTTCATGAGCACCGTGGACACGCCCACGCCCACCAGCAGCAGGCGGAACCCATCGATGCCGCCCCGCCAGGCCAGTCCGTAGCACAGGACGCCCGCGGCCAGGCCGCCGAGCAGGGCCAGGGCGGGGACGCCGATGTCGGCGAGGGGCCCGCTGATGATGCCGTAGCTGCCGCCGAAGGCCATCACCGCGACCACGCCCGCGCTGGCTCCGTGGGTGACGCCGAGCAGGTCGGGGCTGGCGAGGGGGTTGCGCATGATGGTCTGCGTGATGGCGCCCGCGGCGGCCAGGGCGGCCCCGGCGAGCATGCCCACCACCACGCGGGGCATGCGGACCCGCCAGACCGTGAAGTAGTCGTCGTAGGTGGTGCCGACGACGTTGGCCCACACCCGGGCCGGGGAGAGGAACACCTCCCCGACCGAGAGGTTGAGCGTCACCAGGGCGAAGAGGACCAGGGTGGTCAGCAGTCCGAGGAGGGCCAGGCGGGGGCGCAGCGGGACGGAGAGCGGGCCCAGGCGGACGGCGCGGCCGCGGTTGGCCAGGGCGGTCCGGGCGCGGTCCCGGCCCGGGTGGGGGGCGCGGGCGCGCCGGCGGGCACCGCCGGGGGCGGGGGCGGAGGTCGCGGCAAGGGTGTCCCCGGAGTGGCGGGAGGCCCTGGGAGGGGTGGAGGTCATAGGGAGAGCAGCCTCCGGCGGCGGACGATGTGGACGAAGAAGGGCGCGCCGAGGAGGGCGAGCACCACGCCGACCTGGAGTTCTCCCGGTGGCGCGAGGAAGCGGCCCAGGACGTCGGCGGCCAGGAGCAGGACCGCGCCCATCAGCGCGGAGTAGGGCAGCAGCCAGCGGTAGTCGGCGCCGACGATGCCGCGTGCCAGGTGCGGCACGATCAGCCCGACGAAGGCGATGGGGCCGCAGGCCGCGACGGTCACGCCGGTGAGCAGGGTGATGGCGAGCAGCCCGGTGACGCGGGCGCGGCCGACCTGGAAGCCCAGGGCGCGCGCGGTGTCCTCCCCCAGTGCCAGGGCGTTGAGGGCGCGGGCGTTGGCCAGGGCCAGGACGGTGCCGACGGCGACCACGGGCGCCATGGGGGCGAGGATCGAGGGGTCGCGGCCCACCAGGGAGCCCACCCGCCAGAACCGGAAGCTCTCCATGGTCGACTCGTCGAGCAGGACCAGCCCCGAGACCAGGGAGTAGCACATCCAGCTCACGGCGGTCCCGGCCAGGGCCAGGGTGATGGGTGTGGGGCCGCGCCCGGGGACCGAGCCGATGGCGTAGACCGCGACGGAGGCCACGGCGGCGCCCGCGAAGGCGAACCAGGCCTGGGTGTAGAGCGTGGTGATGTCGAGGAACAGGATGCCCAGCACCACGGCGAGGGCGGCGCCGAAGGTGACGCCGAGGATGCTGGGGTCGCCCAGGGGGTTGCGGGTGTGCCCCTGCATGAGGGCGCCGCCCAGGCCCAGGCTGATCCCGGCGAGCAGGCCGAGCGCGGTACGCGGCAGGCGGATCTCGTTGACGATGATGTCGGCCTCGGCGCCCGCGGTGGAGGTCAGGGCCAGCCACACGGTCGCGGGGGTGAGCGCGCGGGCGCCGATGAGCACGCTGGCCAGGGCGGCGAGGGACAGGAGCAGGAGCATCAGGGCCAGGCCGCCGATCCGGCGCGCGCGGCGGGCGGCCACCGCGTTGCCGGCGGAGGACGCGGCCGCGGGCTCGGGGGCCGCCGGCCCCGGGGCCGGGGAGGCCGGTGCCCTCCGGGGCGGCACCTCCCCGGCCGTCCCCGGAGGCACCGGCCGGACCGGGGCCTCCGGGGACGCGGAGGCAGGAGCCGCAGAGGTCGGCGGCGGTGGTTCGCTGGTCTCGCTCACCCGGTCTCCCCGTCATAACGAAAGGCCAGGCCAACCTAAGTTAGGTTTGCCTAGCCACACCTAGATACCCTAAGTTTGCCACGTCTCGACCTGAGACGTCACATCCCCTGGTGATGTGTGCCGTCCTCGTGTTCGCAGAACGTATTTCCCCTGTTTCACCTCATCGACCGGGAGCCCCACGATGACCACTCTCCCCTTCCTGCGCCGCGCGGGTCTACCCCTGACCCTCGCCGCGTCCATGGCCCTGGTGACCGCCTGCGGTGCGGGCGGGCCCGAGGAGGCCCCCTCCTCCGAGGCCGGACAGGAGACGGCGGAGGGCTTCCCCCTCACCGTCGAGCACGCCATGGGCGAGACCGAGATCCCCGGCGCCCCCGAGCGGGTGCTGCCGCTGGACTTCACCTACGTGGACGCCACCCTGGCCCTGGGCGGGAACGTGGTCGGCTTCACCCAGATCGCCGAGGGCCAGGACGCCCTTCCGGAGTACCTGCTGGAGAGCGACTGGAACGCCGGCAGCGCCGAGGGGGCCGAGTCGGTGGGCCTGCTGTGGGAGATCAGCCCGGAGCTGGTCGCGCAGACCGAGCCGGACCTGATCCTGTCGGCCGAGGTCCGCCACGGCGACGGCTACGAGCAGCTGACGGAGGTCGCCCCCACGGTGATGTCGGAGACCACCGGCGCGACCTGGAAGGAGAACCTCCTCCTCGCGGCGGAGGCGATGGGCGCGACCGAGGAGGGCAAGCGCCTCCTGGCCGAGTACGAGGAGCGCGCCGCCGCCATCGGCGAGGAGATCGCCGCGTCGTCGGACGGGGAGCCGCCCACGGTGTCGGTGGTGCGCTTCGCCGGTGACGCGGACGGCGTGCGCCTGTACAGCCGCAACTCCTACATCGGCGTGATCATGGACGACCTCGGGCTGCCCGCCGGAGAGGGGACCGACACCGAGACCGAGGAGATCGCGACCTACCACAGCCCCGAGCGCCTGCTGGACCTGGAGGCCGACCAGATCCTGGTGGCCACGTACGACGACGGCGCCGGCGTGGTGGACGAGGACAAGGAGCGCTACACCGCGAACCCGCTGTGGGGCGAGCTGGAGGGCGAGAAGACGGACGTGGACGACGCCTACTGGATGTCGGGCGTGGGCCTGATCTCGGCGCACGCGGTGCTGGACGACGTGGCGGAGATCTTCGAGGTGGACCCGCAGCGGTAGGCGGCGCCGGAGGCCGGGTACGCGGGAGGGGGCGGTGTCTCCCCCTCCCCCGCCGCCGCGGCCGGGCCCCGCCCTTCCCGACCCCGGCCCCGGCCCGGAGACGAGCCCCGGCCGAGCGGTCCCGCGGCCGGGCGGACCGAACCAGAAGAACGGAACCCCGCCGTGTGCCGCGCACACGGCGTGTTCGCACCACCACGACCGCACCGTGCGGAGGGAACGCCCATGGAACCGCCCCGCTCCTTCGAGAACACCCCGGCCCTGACCGCCGAACGGATACCCGCACCGGTGCGCGAGGCGGCGCTGGCCCTGGCCTCCGACAGCGGCGCGGGCTACGTCTACGACCCCTCGCTGGCCGCGGACCGCGCCCGGACGCTGCGCGAAGCCCTGCCCGGGTGGGCGCGGGTGTACTTCGCCGTCAAGGCCAACGGCTTCGAGCCGGTGCTCGCCCACCTGGCCGAGGCCGTGGACGGGTTCGAGGCGGCCTCGCTGCGGGAGGCCCGCTCCGCGGCGGCCGCGTTGCGCCTGCGCGGGAAGGGCCCCGGGGGCGGGGGGAGGATCGCGGTCAGCGGACCGGGCAAGACACCCGAGATGCTGGCGGGCCTGGCCCGGCTGGCCGCCGGCCTGGACAGCGGCCCGGGCGCCGCCCCCGTCTCCTCCGTGGTCGTCAACGCCGAGAGCGTCCTGGAGCTGCACCGGATCTCGGCCGCGGCGTGCGCGGCGGGCACGGTGCTGACGGTCGCCCTGAGGGTCAACCCCGAACGCGTGCCGGTGAGCGGGGCGCTGGTGATGGGCGGCACGCCCGGCCCCTTCGGCGTCCCCGAACCTTTGGTCGACGAGGCCGTCCGCACGGCCCTGGCCCTGCCGGGCGTGGACCTGGCGGGCTTCCACGTGCACGCGGTCAGCGGGAACACCGACGCCGAAGCCCACGCGCGCTACGTGCGCTGGTGCCTGGAGTGGTCCCGGCGGACCGCGGACGAGCACGGGGTGGACCTGCGCCTGGTGGACGTGGGCGGCGGCCTGGGGGTGCCCTTCGAGGGCGGGCCCGGTTTCGACCTGGAGCGGCTGGGCTCCGCCCTGGCGGAACTGCCCGACCCGGGGGTGGAGGTCGTGTTCGAGCCGGGGCGCTGGATCGCCGCCCCCGCGGGCTGGTACGCGACCCGGGTGACCGACGTGAAGTCGGCCTACGGAGGCTGCTTCGCGGTGGTGCGCGGCGGGATCAACCACTTCCAGCTGCCCACGTCCTGGGAGATCCGGCACAACTTCGCGGTGCTGGAGGGCGACCTGTGGCCTGAGGGGATGCCGCGGCCCGGGGTGGGCGAGGAGTCGGTGACGGTGTGCGGGGAGCTGTGCACCCCGGAGGACGTGCTGGCCCGGGACGTGCGCGTGGGTTCCCTGCGGGCCGGCGACGTGCTGGTCTTCCCCAACGCGGGCGCCTACGGGCACGAGTTCGCGATGCCCGCGTTCCTGGCGCACCCGGCCGCCCCCAGGGCGACCGTGGACAGCCTGTGCGCCGGGTCACCCACCTGCACTCCTTGACAAGCTTAGGTAAGCCTGTCCTAATTAATGCGGCTCCGACGTGTCGTCCCCCGCACGCTCCCCGCGTGCCCTCCCCCGCCGTGCCCTCCTAGCCGAAGGATTCCGCCGTGCCCGTGCCCGCGCCGACCGCCGCCACATGGCGCATCGACAACCTCACCGGCCCCGACGTGCTGGCCGACCCCTCGGACTGGGTCGACGCCTACGAGGCGGTGTACGCCGGCGCCCTGCACCTGCCCGACCACAGCCGGCCGCCCTTCGCCGAGCGCCTGGCCTTCAGCGCGGCCCGCCCGGGTTTCCGCCTCACCGCCTGCCGCGTGGACGGGGAGCTGGCCGGGTTCGCCTACGGCTACACGCTGGCTCCGACCACCGGCTGGTGGAACGGGTTCGTGCCGCTGCCGGGGGAGGAGGGGGACGTCGCCGTCGAGCGCCCGGGACGGACCTTCGCCCTGTGCGAGGCGCTGATCCACACCCCCTTCCGCGGGACCGGGCTGGTGGAGCGCGCGCTCCCCCTCCTGCTCAGCGACCGCCGGGAGGAGCGCGCCGCCGCGCTGGTGGCGGAGACCAACACCCATGCGCTGGACATCTTCCTGCGCAACGGCTGGCGGCACGTGGGCGGCCTCGCGCCGCACCCGGACTGGCGCAGACACCACTGCCTGGTCATGCCGTTGACCGGCTGACGCCGCAGGCCACCACCGGCCAGCACCCACGCCCCGCCGACCGGCCGACGCCCCTGATCCGCCACGACCCGATCCGTCTCGGAACCACAGGAGCCCCACCTCCATGCCCATCACCCAGAGCGTCGACCCGGTCACCGGGGCCTTCCCCTCCACCGCGTCACCCCCCCTCGCCGCCGGCGCGGCGCCCGCGCCCGCCGACGGTCTGGCGGGGTCTCCCGGCGGACCCGCCAGGGTCGCGGCCCTGGTCGAGGCCGCGACCCGGGCCCTGGCCGAAGCCGCCGGGGAGCGCGGCGGCCCGCTCCCGGCGCGCACACCGCGCCAGGTCGCCGACGCGGTCCGCGCGGCGCTCGGCGCGGCCGACGCCACCGCGCAGGACGTGCTGGTCCGCCTGACCCGGGTGCTCACCGCGGGCGCCGCCGACCCCGCGCACCCGCACTGCGCCGCCCACCTGCACTGCCCGCCGCTGGCCGTGGCGGTGGCGGCCGACACCGTCGCCTCGGTCCTCAACCAGTCCCTGGACTCCTGGGACCAGGCGCCCGCCGCCACCGCCATGGAGACCCAGGTCGTGGCCGAGCTCGCCGAGCTGGTCGGCTACCACGGCCGGAGCGCGGGCGGGGTGGCCACCTCCGGCGGCACCGAGTCCAACCTCACCGCCCTGCTGCTGGCGCGCGACCACGTCCTGGGCGACGCCGGACGCCTGGGCGTGGCGCGGGCCGCGGACGGCGCGCGCCCGCGCGTCCTGTGCGGGAGGGTCGCGCACTTCTCCGTCCAGCGCTCCGCCGCCCTGCTGGGTCTGGGCGAGGACTCCGTGGTCACCGTGGACGTGGACTCCCAGCACCGGATGCGCCCGGCGGCGCTGCGCGAGACCCTGCTGCGCCTGCGCGCCGAGGGCGACCTCCCGGTCGCGGTCGTGGCCACCGCCGGGACCACCGACCTGGGCGGTATCGACCCGCTGGGCGCCATCGCGCGCATCACCCGCGAGTTCGGCGTGTGGCTGCACGTGGACGCCGCCTACGGGGGCGGCCTGCTGTTCTCCCGGCGCCTGCGCGGGCTCCTCGCCGGCCTGGAGCGGGCCGACTCGGTCAGCCTGGACCTGCACAAACTCGGCTGGCAGCCCGTGGCGGCCGGAATCCTGCTCACCCGCGAACGCGCCCTGTTCGCTCCGCTCTCGCGTTCGGTGGACTACCTCAACCCGACCGACGACGAGGAGGCCGGCTACCCCAGCCTGCTCGGCTACTCGGTGCGCACCACCCGCCGGGCCGACGTGTTCAAGATCGCCGTCACCCTGCGCGCCCTCGGCGTGGACGGCCTGGGCCGCCTGGTCGACGCCTGCCGCGACCTGGCCCTGCGCACCGCCTCCCACGTCCTCGCCGCTCCGCGCCTGGTGCTGGCCGCCTCGCCCTCGCTGACCACCGTCGTGTTCCGCTACGACGCCGGAGCGCACAGCGACACCGTCAACGCCCGCCTGCGCCGGCGCCTGCTGGAGGAGGGCAGGGCGGTGGTCGGGCGCACCCGGATCGACGGCCGCGTGTGGCTCAAGCTCACCCTGCTCAACCCCGACACCACCCCCGAGGACACCGCGTCCCTGCTCGCCGAGGTCGTCGCCGCGGGCGACGCCGAGGCCGCCGCCCTGGAGGAGTCCCGTTGACCAGACCCGACCGGATCCACGACCTGGTGGGCGTGGGCCTGGGCCCGTTCAACCTGGCCCTGGCCGCGCTGGCCGACGGCGTCCCCGGGCTCAGCGCCCGCTTCCTGGAGTCGCGCCCCTCCTTCTCCTGGCACCCGGGCCTGCTGCTGGAGGGCGCCCGCCTCCAGGTGCCCTTCCTGGCCGACCTGGTCAGCCTGGTC
This sequence comes from Glycomyces fuscus, assembly GCA_002529455.1. Taxonomy (GTDB): domain Bacteria; phylum Actinomycetota; class Actinomycetes; order Streptosporangiales; family Streptosporangiaceae; genus Nocardiopsis; species Nocardiopsis fusca. The sequence goes on along the minus strand of NYMS01000054.1, from coordinate 19,095 downwards.
GACCCCACCAGCCGCTGGTCGTTCCTGTCCTACCTGCGCGAGCACGACCGCCTGTTCCCGTTCTACTTCTCCGAGCACTTCCACGTGCCCCGCCGCGAGTACGACGACTACTGCCGCTGGGTCGCCCACCGGCTGGACTCGTGCCGCTTCGACGCCCGCGCCACGGCGGTGCACCACGACGACGGCGTGTTCACCGTGGAGTACACCGACGCCGCGGGCTCCACCGCCTCCGTGCGCGGCCGGGCCCTGGTGGTGGGCATCGGCACCGAACCGGTGCTGCCCGAGGCCCTGGCCGCCCTGGAGGGCGAGCGCGTCCTGCACGCCGCCGACTACCTGGACCGCGCCCCCGGCCTGGCCGGGCTGCGCGACGTGACCGTGCTCGGTTCGGGGCAGTCCGGCGCCGAGGTGTTCCTGGACCTGCTGCGCTCCCCCGGGCACCGCGGCACCGAGGTGCGCTGGCTGACCCGCTCCCCCGCGTTCGCCCCGATGGAGTACTCCAAGCTGGGCCTGGAGCACTTCACCCCGGACTACACCCGCTACTTCCACGCCCTGCCCCAGGAGGTGAAGGACCGCGTGGTGCCCGCGCAGTGGCAGCTGTACAAGGGCATCAGCGCCGACACCATGGCCGAGATCCACGACGTGCTCTACGAACGCGGCATCGCCGGGGCCCCGGTGGGCGCCTCGCTGCGCGCGCACTGCGAACTGGTGGGGGCCAGGGCCGAGGGGGACGGGTTCGCGCTGGACTTCCGCCACCGCGAGCAGGACCGGGAGTTCACCGTGCGCACCGAGGCGGTCGTCGCCGCCTCCGGCTACGCCCAGCGCTCGCCCGACTTCCTGGCGCCGGTGGCCGGGCTGCTGCACACCGACGACCGGGGGCGGCCGGTGGTCGGTGAGGACCTGCGCCTGGCCGCCGACCCGGAGCTGACCGCGCCCATCCACGTGCAGAACGCCGAACTGCACACCCACGGGGTCGGCTCCCCCGACCTGGGACTGGGCGCCTGGCGGGCGGCCACCATCCTCAACAGCATCACCGGACGCACCGTGCACCGGCTCCCCGCGCGGACGGCCTTCACGTCCTTCGGCGCGCCGTCCGGGGAGACGGGGTGAGGGCCCCGGGAGCGCCCGCCCGCACCACGGACCACGACCGCGCACCGGACAAGAGGACGCACAGCATGACTGAGACCGCGCACGGACGGCACACCGGACCCGCCGCCCACACCGCCCACGACGAACCCGGCGCCACCACCACCGACCCCGACGTCTGGCAGCGGGCCGGGCGGCGCCTGCTCGCCCACATGGTCGGCGAGATGGCCTACGAGGAGATGGTCGTCCCCCGGCCCGGGCCCGACGGCTCCTGGACCCTGGACGCGGACGGCGGCGTCTCCTACGCCTTCACCGCCCGCCGGGGCGGGTTCGGCTCCTGGCACGTGGACCCCGACTCCCTCACCCGCACCGACGACCGGGGCCGCGAACCCGCCTGGGACCCCACCCTGTTCGTCACCGACGCCCAGGAGACCGTCGGCCTGCCCGGCGACTCCCTGGCCGAGGTGGTCCGCGACCTGCTGGCCACGCACGCCGCCGACGCCCGCCTGACGGCCGCCGCCCCGGGCGCCGCCGCCCTGGCCGACCTGCCCTACGAGGACCTGGAGGGCTACCAGACCGGCCACCCCTGCATCTTCGTCAACAAGGGCCGCCTGGGCTTCTCCGCCGCCGACGCGGCCCGCTACACCCCCGAGGCGCGCGGCGCCTTCCCGCTGGTGTGGATCGCGGTCCACACCGACCTGGGACGCTTCCAGTCCATGGCCGGAACCGAACGCGAGGACCTGCTGGCCGGGGAGCTGGACGCCGACCAGCGCGCGGACTTCGCCGAGCGGATCCGCGAGCGCGGCGGCGACCCCGCCGCCTACCTGTGGCTGCCGGTGCACCCCTTCCAGTGGGACGAGGTCGTCGCCCCGCTGTTCGCCTCCGAGATCGCCCTGGGGCGGGTGGTGCGCCTGGGGCTCAGCCGCGACCGCTACCGGCCCTTCCAGTCCATCCGCACCCTGATGAACCTGGACCGGCCCGGAAGGCTCAACGTCAAGGTGCCCCTGATGATCCGCAACACCCTGGTGTGGCGGGGGCTGTCGGGCACCCAGACCGGGTGCGCCCCGCACACCAGCGCCTGGCTGCGCGACCTGGCCGAACGCGACCCCTTCCTCGCCGGGACGGGGGTGGTGATGCTCGCCGAGCGGGCCTCGGCCACCGTCCCGCACCCGGTCTTCGACCGGATGCCGCGGGCCCCCTACCGCTACCACGAGCTGCTGGGCACCATCTGGCGCGAGCCGATCCACCACCACCTGGCCCCGGGCGAGCGCGCCCGCACCATGGCCTGCCTGCTGCTGGAGGGCGCCGACGGGCGCGCGCTGGTCACCGAACTGGTGGAGCGCTCGGGGCTGGAGGCGCAGGAGTGGCTGCGCTGCTTCGTGGGGGCCCTGTTCCCGCCGGTGCTGCACTACCTGTACCGCTACGGGGCCTCCTTCACCCCGCACGGGGAGAACGTCGTGCTCGTCTTCGACGAGGACGAGCGGCCCGTGCGCATCGCGCTGAAGGACTTCGGCTCGGACGTGGAGCTGCTGCCCTTCGACCTGCCCGAGTACGCCGAGCTCCCCGACCACGTGCGCGACGTGCTGCACCGCTGGCGGCCCGAGGAGCTGGCGCACTCGGTGCTCTCGGCGATCTGCGCCGGACACCTGCGCTTCCTCGCCGACATCGTCGAACGCCAGCTCGGCGTGCCCGGCGAGCGGTTGTGGGCGCTGGCCCGCGAACAGGTGCTGGCCTACCACGCGCGCTTCCCCGAGCTGTCCGAGCGCTTCGCCTGGTTCGACCTGCTCGCCCCGAAGGTGGGCCGGGTCGCCCTCAACCGCGAGCAGCTCATGGGCGGCGGGTTCCACGAGCGCGCCGAACGCGACGCCGAGTTCGACGTCATGCACGGCCTGGTGGACAACCCGCTGGCGGTCCCGGAGTCGGACAGGTGAGCCCCGCACGACCGGACGCGTCCGCGACGAACACGATCCCGGAGGATCCCATGCACGCCTCCCCCGCCCCGGGAGACCCGGCGGCCCCACCCGCCCCTGCGCCTCCTCCGCTGCCGGTGCCCTCCGAGCTGACCCCCGAGCGCTGGCGCCTGGCGTGCGACCACCTCGCGGCCAAGGTGCTCGCCGAGCTGTGCTTCGAGTACGCCCTGCACCCCGAGCCGGAGGGGCCCGACCGCGCCCCCGGGCCGCACGGGTACGGCCGCTGGTGCGCCCGCGTCCACCCCGGCGCCGCCTACGTGTTCGAGGGGCGGCGCACCACCATGGACGGCTGGCGGGTCGTGCCCGGCACCGCCCTGCGCCGGACCGCCGACGGCGCCACCGCGCCGGCCTCGCCCTTCGCGCTGCTGCGCGACCTGGGGGCGGCGGGGATCGTGGACCCGGCCGTGGAGGCCTTCACCGTCGGGGAGCTGACCGCGACCCTGAGCGGCGACGCCCGCCTGGCCGAGTCCGCCGCCACCAGCGCCGACCTGGCCGACCTGCCCCACGCCGAGCTGGAGGGCCACCAGGGCGGCCACCCGTGGATCTTCGCCAACAAGGGCCGCGTGGGCTTCTCCGCCCGCGACCGCGCCCAGTACCCGCCCGAGGCCCTGCGGCGCCTGCGCCTGCCGTGGATCGCGGTGCACCGGTCGCTGGCCGAGCACCACGGCGTCCCCGGCCTGGACCAGGCGCGGCTGCGCGCCCGCGAACTGGACCCGCACACGGAAGCCCTGTTCACCGCGCGCCTGGAGGAGACCGCCGGGCGCACCGGTGCGGCGGCCGGGGAGTTCGTGTGGCTGCCGGTCCACCCCTGGCAGTGGGACGAGGTGGTGGTGCCCCTGTTCGCCGCCGAACTCGCCGAGGGGCGCGTCGTGCCGCTGGGCGAGGCCGGGGACGACTACCTGCCGCAGCAGTCCATCCGCACCTTCACCAACCTCACCCGCCCCGACCGCCTCAACGTCAAGCTCTCGCTGGCCATCCTCAACACGATGGTCTACCGGGGCATCCCCACCGAGCTGTGCCGGGCCGCGCCCGCCAGCACCCGCTGGGTGCACGCCCTGCACGACCGCGACGCGTTCCTGTCGCGGCGCTGCCGCGTGATCCTGCCCGGCGAGGTCGCCGCGGTGGCGGTGCGCCACCCCGTCCTGGAGGACATCCCCGACGCCCCCTACCGGCACCGGCAGCTGCTGGGCGCCCTGTGGCGCGAGCCGGTCACCGAACAGCTGGACCCCGGCGAGCGCGCCCGCACCCTGGCCGCGCTGCTGCACGTGGACGGCCGGGGCAGGGCGTTCGCCGCCGAGCTGGTGGAGCGCTCCGGTCTGGACGCCGAGGCGTGGCTGCGCGCCCTGTTCGCCGCCGTCCTGCCTCCGGTGCTGCACCTGCTCTACCGGTACGGGCTGGCCTTCAACCCGCACGGGGAGAACGCGATCGTGGTCTACGACGAACGCGAACGCCCGGCGCGGCTGGCGGTCAAGGACTTCGTGGACGACATGAAGCTGCTGGACACCGACCTGCCCGAGTACGCCGACCTGCCCGCCGAGGCGCTGGGCGTGCTGATGCGCTTCGACGCCGCCGAGCTGACCTCCTCCATCGCCAAGTCCCTGTTCGTGGGGCACTTCCGCTACCTGGCGCCCCTGGCCCAGGAGCAGCTGGGCGTGCCCGAGGAGCGCTTCTGGGAGCTGGTACGCGCCGAGGTCCTGCGCTACCAGGAGGAGTTCCCCGAGCTGGCCGACCGCTTCGCGCTGTTCGACCTGCTCGGCCCCGCCTTCGAGCGGGTGTGCCTGAACCGGGAGCGGCTGCTGGGCGGCGGGTACCACGACCGCGCCGAGCGCGACGCCGAGTTCCACCTGGACGCCCCGCCCGTCCCCAACCCGCTGCACCGGGCGACGCGTGAGGGCGGGGCCGCGTGAGCCCCCTCCCCGGCGACGGCCTGCCGCCCCTGCGCGAGACCCTGCCGCCCTCCCCGCCACCGCCGCCCTTCCCCGTCCCCCTGGACCGGCTGCGCGCCGACGCGGCGTCCGGGGCGATCACCGACGTCATCGTGGCCCTGCCCGACCTCCAGGGCCGGGTGCAGGGCAGCCGGGTCAACCCGCACGACTTCATCTCCCGAGTGCTCCCGCGGGGGTTCGACGCCTGCCTGTACCTGCTGGCCACCGACGTGGAGATGGAGTCGCGGCCCGGCTACGCCACCGACCCCTGGGGCGGGGGGCTGGGCGACTTCGCGATCGCGCCCGACCCCGCGACCCTGCGCTACCTGCCCTGGGACCCGGGCACCGCCCTGGTGCTGGGCGACGCGCACGACGCCGAGGGCCGGCCGGTGCCGGTCGCGCCCCGCCAGGTGCTGCGCGCCCAGCTGGACCGGCTGGCCGAGCGCGGCTGGCACGCCCTGGCCGGGACCGAGCTGGAGTTCCTGGTCTTCCGGGACTCCTACCAGGAGGCCTTCGAGTCCGACTACCGCGGCCTGACCACGGCCACCCGCTTCAACTCCGACTACGCGGTGCCGGAGGTGACCGAGATCGACCCGCTCATGCGCCGCATCCGCACCGCGATGGAGCGCACGGGCATGACCGTGGAGTCCGCGCGCGGGGAGTGCCACCCGGGCCAGTACGAGATCGTGTTCCGCTACGACGACGCCCTGCGCACCTGCGACAACCACGTGGTGTACAAGGCGGGCGCCCGCGCGCTGGCCGCCCAGGCCGGGGTGGCGCTGACCTTCATGGCCAAGTTCGACGGGGGCGAGGGCAACTCCTGCCACGTGCACCTGTCGCTGCGCGACGGGTCCGGGGCGCCGGTGTTCGCCGGGGACGGCACGGGCCGCTACGGGATGTCCGCGCACATGGAGCACTTCGTGGCCGGGCAGCTGGCGTGCATGCGCGACTTCGCGCTGCTGTCCGCGCCCAACGTCAACTCCTTCAAGCGCCTCTCACCGCTGGCCTACGCGCCCAGCACGGTCTCGTGGGGGCTGGACAACCGGACCTGCCCGGTGCGGGTGGTGGGGTCGGGCGAGTCGGCGCGCATCGAGTTCCGGGTCCCGGGCGGGGACGCCAACCCCTACCTGGCGGTGGCCGGGATCGTCGCGGCGGGCCTGTACGGGATCGACCAGGCTCTGCCGCTGCCCGACCCGACGCCGGGCGACGCCTCGGCCGCGGACCTGCCCCGCCTGCCCGCCTCCCTGGAGGAGGCGGTGCTGGCCTGGGAGTCCAGCGACCTCGCCCGCGCCTGCTTCGGCCCGGACGTGGTGCGCCACTACGCGGCGGCGGGCCGCGCGGAGCTGGCGGCGTTCTCGGCGTCGGTCACCGACTTCGAGCGCAGGCGCCACTTCGAGCGGGGCTGAACCGGCCGACCGCGGCCGCCGGACCGGTTCCGGCGGCCGCGGCGGGGCCGGGCCCCGGTCCGGGGCGTGCGCTCAGAGCGCCTCGTCCACCGCCGCGTCCACCGCGGCCTGCATCCGGCGGCGCAGCAAGGCGCTGCCCGCGCGGTGCGTGCACACCTCGATGAGGCGCAGCCCCTCGCCCAGCAGCGCCTTGGGCAGGTCGGTCGCCCACTCCAGGCGGGTGTAGGGCACGTCGGCCACCGCGGCCACCCGCTCCATCGACACCCCGTGCGGGGTGCCGAACACCCGCTCGAAGTCGGGGTGCCCGGCCTGTTCCAGACCGGAGAAGATTCCGCCGCCGTCGTTGTTGACCACCACGATCGCCAGGTCCGGGCGCGGCTCCCCCGGACCGATCACCAGCCCGTTCTGGTCGTGCAGCATCGCCAGGTCGCCCAGCAGCGCGTAGGCGTGGCCCCCGCCCTCGGCCTGGTGGGCCAGCGCCGCACCGATCGCCGTGGAGACCGACCCGTCGATCCCGCTCACGCCCCGGTTGCCCACCAGGCGCACGCCGCAGCGCGCCCGCATGGTGGCGTCCAGGTCGCGGATGGGCATGCTCGAACCGGCGAACAGCAGCGAACCGGCGGACATGTGCGCGACCAGGTCGCGGGCCAGCCGCGGCTCACTGAGCGCCTCCTCCCCGTCCAGCACCCCGTCCAGGGCGGCGCGGGCCGCCGACTCGGCGTCCGTCCAGGTCCGCGACCAGCCGGTGCTCCGCGGGGAACCCGGGTCCAGCCCGGCGGGCGGCGCGACCGCGGCCACCACGTCGGTGGCGGTGCGCACCGGGTCGGAGAAGGCGTTGAGCGTGCTCACCGAGGGGTCGCCCAGCGCGCTCGCGCTGACCACCACGTGCCGCTCGGCCCGGCGCAGGTAGGCCAGGATCTGCCGGGACAGGTTGGGGCGTCCCACGCTCACCACCAGTTCCGGCGCCCCCTGCGCGGCCAGGCGCGGCGAGGCCAGTAACTGCCGGTAGGTGGACAGCGCGCCCGCCCGGCGGGCGTTGGAGGTCGGCTCGGCCAGCAGCGGCCAGCCGGTCAGCTCGGCCAGCGCCAGGAACGGCACCGGGTCGTAGTCCCCGTCGCCGCACACGATCACGCCGCGCTCGACGTCGGGCAGCGTGAACGGCGCGGGCTCGGTCAGCGGTCCCGGGCGGCCGATCCACGCCCGGCCGCCGTCGCGCCCCTCCAGGGGCTCGGGCCACGGGCCCGTGTCGGCCCCGGGGGTCAGCGGGTCGCGGAAGGCCACGTTGAGGTGGACCGGGCCGGGGCGGCCGCCCAGCGCCGAGCCCCACGCGCGGCAGGCCAGCGACCGCCAGTAGGCGACCATGCCGGGTATCGGGTCGGGGGTGCCGACCTCGGCGAACAGGCGGACCGCGCCGCCGTACAGGCCGATCTGGTCCACCGTCTGGTTGGCGCCGGTGCCGCGCAGCTCCGGGGGCCGGTCGGCGGTGAGCACCAGCAGCGGCACCCCGCTCTCGTCGGCCTCCATCACCGCCGGGTGGAAGTTGGCCGCGGCCGTACCGGAGGTGCACACCACCGCGACCGGGCGGCGCGAGACGCGGGCCATGCCGAGGGCGAGGAAGGAGGCCGAGCGCTCGTCGATGCGCACGTGCACCCTGATCCCGGGGTGGGCGACCAGGGCCAGGGCGAGCGGTGTCGAGCGCGACCCCGGCGCGACGACGGCCTCGGCCAGGCCGCAGCGGGCCAGCTCGTCGACCAGGACCCGCGCCAGGGCGGTAGACGGATTCATCAACCCTCTCGATCGTCTCAAGGTATACCCAGTATCACCATGTGGGCCCGGCCCCTACAGTCAACCCCCACCTGGGACCCGTGGAGGACGAACCGGGCTGTTACACCTCACACACGGCGACCGGGCATCCGCCCCACCGCCACCGTGCGTCCCCGGCGTAACGCCCGAGCCGGTCACGGCGCGGTTATCCGGCGCCGGGGACCTCGTCGGCGACGGACCGCGCGGCCTCGGCGCGGGCACGCCAGGCGGTGGGGTCGACCTCCACCGCGCGCAGGCTCTCCTCGTCCACCGCCACCGGGCGCACGGGCAGGAACCCGTTCTCGGGCAGCAGGGGGTCGGCCGTGACGTCGGCGGTCAGCATCTGCATGGTGGCCAGGCCGCACGCGTGGGGCAGCTCCGGCAGCGCGGCGGCCAGGGCCACCCCGGCGGCCAGGCCCACCGAGGTCTCCACGGCGCTGGAGACCACCACCGGCAGCCCGCACGCCTCGGCCACGCGCAGCGCGGCGCGCACCCCGCCCAGCGGCTGGACCTTGAGGACCACGATGTCGGCGGCGCCGGCGGCGCGCACCCGCAGCGGGTCCTCGGCCCTGCGGACGGACTCGTCGGCGGCCACGGGGACCGGCACCCGGCGGCGCACGGCGGCGAGCTCGTCCAGGGTGGCGCACGGCTGCTCGACGTACTCCAGGCCGAAGCGGTCCAGTTCGCGCACCATCCGCACGGCGGTGTCGACGTCCCAGGCGCCGTTGGCGTCCACCCGCACCCGGCCCGAGGGGCCCAGGGCGTCGCGGACCGCCTCGACGCGGGCCAGGTCCTCGGACGGGTCCTGCCCGCGTTCGGCCACCTTGACCTTGGCGGTGCCGCAGCCGCCCGCGGCGACGATGGCGTGGGCCCGCCCGGGGTCCACGGCGGGCACGGTCACGTTGACCGGCACCCGGTCGCGGACCGGCGCGGGCCAGCCGCGGTGGGCGGCCTCCTCACAGGCCGCCCACCAGCGGGCGCACTCGCGCGGGCCGTACTCGGGGAAGGGGGAGAACTCCCCCCATCCGGCGGGCCCGCGCACGAGCATGCCCTCGCGGACGGTGATGCCGCGGAAGCGGTTGCGCAGACCCACGGCGAAGGCGCGTCCCCCGGCGGGCGTGCCCGCCGGGTCGGGCTCCACACCGGTCACGGACGGCGCGGGAACTTGTCGAACTCCGGGCGGCGCTTCTCCTTGAACGCGTCGCGGCCCTCCTGGGCCTCCTCGCTCATGTAGTAGAGCATCGTGGCGTCACCGGCGAACTGCTGCATCCCGGCCGCGCCGTCGCTGACGGCGTTGATGGCGCCCTTGAGCATGCGCAGCGCGAGCGGGGACTTCTCCAGCATCTCGCGCGCCCAGGCCACGGTCTCCTTCTCCAGGTCCTCCAGCGGCACGACCGTGTTGACCAGTCCCATGTCCAGGGCCTCCTGCGCGCTGTACTGGCGGCACAGGTACCAGATCTCGCGGGCCTTCTTCAGGCCGACGGTCTGGGCGAGCAGCCAGGAGCCGTAGCCGCCGTCGAAGGAGCCGACCTTGGGGCCGGTCTGGCCGAACTTGGCGTTGTCCGCGGCGATGGTCAGGTCGCAGCAGACGTGGAGGACGTGGCCGCCGCCGACGCACCAGCCGGCGACCATGGCGATGACGGGCTTGGGCGTGCGGCGGATCTGCACCTGCAGGTCGAGCACGTTGAGGCGGCCGATGCCCTGGCGGGCCACGGCGTCGTCGCCCATGTAGCCGTCCTCGCCGCGGATCTTCTGGTCCCCTCCGGAGCAGAACGCCTGGTCGCCCGCGCCCGTGAGGACGATCACGCCGACCGAGGAGTCGTCGCGGGCGAGGTTGAAGGCCTCCTGGAGCTCGAACAGCGTCTGGGGCCGGAAGGCGTTGTGCCGCTCGGGGCGGTTGATCGTGATCTTGGCGATGCCCTCCGCGGTCTCGTAGATGATGTCGGAATACTCGCCCGACCGCTGCCAGTCGATCACGCTGCTCACGGCTACTGCTTCTCCTCAACGGGGACACTGGGGACGGCGCGGACGTGTCACCACGTCCACGCGACAACCCTACGCATTGTGCCAGGCGGGCGGGGACGCGCGGTCGGGGTGGTGCTCCTTGGGCCCGTGTCCGCCCTCCGCCCGGCGCCGTCCGGCCACCCCCGGGGCGGCCGGACGGCACACGGGCGTACCCTTGCGGTCGTGGTACGCGAGAGACAGGTCGACACAGGCAGCACGCACCCCCGTGACCAGGGGGCACGCCCCCTCCAGGCGGTGCGCGGGCTGGCACCGGAGCACCTGGGCGACCTGCTGGCCCGGGCCCTGGACGGGCACGGCCCGGCCCTGCTGCCGATCCCCGACGGGACCCCCGACGCGCGCGTGGAGGAGCTCCTGGCCGCCATGCGCCCGGCCTCCCTGCGCACCCCGGACGGGGTCGCCGCGCTGGACGGCGCCGTCCCGGCGGGCGGGGACACCGCCCTGGTCATCACCACGTCGGGCTCCACCGGCGCCCCCAAGGGCGTGGAGCTGTCCGCGGCCGCGCTGCGCTCGTCCGCGCGGGCCTCGGTGAGGCGGATCGGCGCCGCCCCCGGCGACGCGTGGCTGTGCGTGCTGCCCGCCGGGCACATCTCCGGTATCCAGGTGATGACGCGCGCCCTGGCCACGGGTACCCGGGCGCGGCACGCGGCCTTCTCCGCGGACGCGGTGGCGGAGCTGGCGCGCGGGCTGCGCCCGCACGTGTCCCTGGTACCCACCCAGCTGCGGCGGCTGCTGGCCGCGGGGACCGACCTGTCGCTGTTCGGGACCGTCCTGCTCGGCGGTGCCGCCGCCGACCCCGCCCTGCTGCGGGAGGCCCGCGCGGCCGGGGGCCGGGTGGTCACCACGTACGGCATGAGCGAGACCTGCGGCGGGTGCGTCTACGACGGCGTCCCGCTGGACGGGGTGCGGGTGCGGGTGGACTCCCCCTCCCCCGGCGAGGCCGGGCGGATCCTGCTGTCGGGGCCGGTGCTGCTGAACGGCTACCGCCTGGCGCCCGGTGTCCGGGCCGACCCGGGCGCCCTGGTCGCCGACGGCGACGGGACGCGGTGGCTGCGCACCAACGACCTGGGCCGCCTGGACGGCGACGGCCGCCTGAGCGTGCTCGGACGCGTGGACGAGGTGGTCAACACCGGTGGCCACAAGGTGGTTCCGGGGCAGGTCAACGCCCGGCTGCTGGAGCACCCCGCGGTGGCCGACTCGGTGGTGGTGGGCCGTCCGGACCCCGAGTGGGGCGAGCGGGTGAGCGCCGTCGTGGTGCCCGCCGACCCGGACGCGCCGCCGTCGCTGGAGCAGCTGCGCGCGTGGGTGCGCGAGCGCCTGCCCGCCTACGCGGCGCCGCGCGAGCTGGAGGTGCGCGAGCGCCTGCCGATGCTGGCCTCGGGCAAACCCGACCTGGTGGCGCTGCGCGGTCCGCGCGCCTGAGGGCGCGGGGGCGTCCGCGCGGGCGCCGTCCGGGAGCCTGGGCGCGGTCCGCGCGTCCGGGGGGGAGCCGGCTCTCCACCGTCCGGACCCTTTCGCCGGTCCGGGCGCGTGTACCGGTGCGCCCGGAAGACCGGTGTCCCCTCCCGCCCCCACCAGTGCCCCTCCGTCCGGGCGCGTGTACCGGTGCGTCCCCCACCCGTGGGACCCTGGGGCGCGTCGGGTACCGCGCCCCACCACGTCGGTGCCCGTCGAGCAGCCGTGACGGCCCGGGACCGGACGGCCCGGTCGCCCCGCGCGGAGGGGTCGGCCACGGACGTGTCGGACAAAAGGCGGGGAACTTCCCCAAGCCCCCCGACGTCTACCTGTGTAATCCGGTCCCTCGGCCCCTCTCGCAAGGAGGTCCGCAGTTGGTGACAGCCCTCGGTCCACACGTTCGTGCCCCTGCGCCCTCCCCCCAACCGGCCCTCCTCCCCCGCCCGCAACGGTTCCGGACACGCCCCTTTACCCGCTCCCCGCAGCGTTTGGCCACTTCCGCCGCAGTGATCTACGCCACTTCGACCGGTATCCAATCGAGACAGGGAACATTTGACTCCCCAACACGTTGGACATATTGGCGCGTCCAGCCGGCGGGAACCGTCCGCCGCGTGCCACACGTCTTGGAAGGGAGGGAGGTGCCCCGATGACGAGCACTGCCCCAGCCGCTCCGGCACCCACCGCCGGAGTCCCCGCTGACGCCGCTCGCAGCGACGGCGCATCCGCCGACGCGGTCCTGACCGACCTGCTCGACCGCGGACGCGCCCAGGGGCACCTGTCCCTCTCCGAACTGCGTGCCGCTTTCACCGCGGCCGCCGTCTCCGCTGGCGACGGCCGATCCATCCTGCGTGAACTCACCGAGAACGGGGTCAGGCTCGCCAACGGGGGCGACGACTCCGCACCGGTGGCCGATCCCGACGCCGAGGACGACGTGCTGGAAGACACTCTCATCGCCACGGTGCCCGACACCGACGAGGCACCCAGGGCCGAAGGCAAGGCCGCGCCGCGCAAGGGCCCCTCCCCCCGGAGGAAGACCCGCTCCACACGGCGCGTCAAGAAGACCGAGCCCACCCAGGCCGCCGCCGAACCCGACACCGGCGAGGCCGACCTCGACGACCAGTCCCCCGCCATGGGCGACTCGGTCCACACCTACCTCAAGGCCATCGGCCGACGCCAGCTCCTCACCGCGGAGCAGGAGGTCGACCTGGCCAAGCGGGTCGAGGCCGGGCTCTACGCCGAGTACCGGCTCGGCCTGCACGGCGAGGTGGACGACTCCGCCCCGCTGGCCGAGGCCGAGGTCGACGAGCTGGAGTGGGTGGCCGAGGACGGCCGCAAGGCCAAGTCCCACATGCTCGAGGCCAACCTGCGCCTGGTGGTGTCGGTGGCCAAGAAGTACAGCGACCGGGGGATGTCCCTGCTCGACGTGGTCCAGGAGGGCAACCTCGGCCTGATCCGCGCCGTGGAGAAGTTCGACTACACCAAGGGCTTCAAGTTCTCCACCTATGCCATGTGGTGGATCCGCCAGGCCATCCAGCGCGGCTTCGCCGACTCCGCGCGCACCATCCGCCTGCCCGTGCACGTCCTGGAGCTGCTGAGCAAGGTCAGCCGCCTGGAGCGCGACATGCACCAGGCGCTGGGCCGCGAGCCCACGCCGGAGGAGCTGGCCCTGGAGCTGGACAAGACCCCGGCCCAGATCGAGGAGCTGCTGCGGGTCACCCGCCAGCCCATCAGCCTGGACTCCACCATCGGCGAGGACGGCGAGACCCGCATCGGCGACCTGATCGAGGACGTGGACGCCTCGGAGGCCTCCGAGGTGGTGGACCGCCAGCTCATGGCCGACCAGCTGCGCAACGCGCTGTCGGACCTGGAGCCGCGCGAGGCCACCATCATGTCCCTGCGCTTCGGCCTCATGGACGGCCGTCCGCGCACCCTGGACGAGATCGGCAAGCACCTGGGGCTGACCCGCGAGCGCATCCGCCAGCTGGAGAAGCAGTCGCTGTCCAAGCTGCGCCACCCCAGCCGCGCCCAGCAGCTGCTGGACTTCGCCAGCTAGGCGACGGCGCGCCGGGCCCGGCGCGGACCAGCACACGGGGCCGCCCCCACCGGGGCGGCCCCGCGCCGTGTCCGGGGTCCTCAGGGTGAACCCTGGTTCGTCCCCGGTATCGCGCTCCCGTCGGTCCGACACCGACGGCGCGGTGCGACGATGGTGTCCATGACCGGTCACCCCCCGCGCCAGAGCGACGAGATCGCCGCCGCGTTGCGCGCCAGCCGCGAGCTCGGCCCCGAGTACGACGAGGCCGTGGCCGCCTCACTGGTCGAGCGCATCGACGGCGCCGTCGAGGCGCGCGTGCGCCACCACATGGCCGCGCAGGCGCGCACGGAGCCCGCCAGGGTGGGGATGCCCTCCAACACCGTGCGCTTCGTGCTCTCCCTGGTGTGCCTGGGCGTGAGCATCCCGATCTCCGGCATCACCGCCGCCCTGGGCGACCCCGCGGCGCTGCCGCTGGTCTGGCTCGGTCTGGTCCTGTTCTACGTCGTCTCGGTCGTGGGCCTGCGCCGCTGACCGGACCCCGGACGTGATCCGGAACATATCGATTACGCCACGGATCGCCTCCGTCACTTACCTGCCCGTGTGCACCTTGTGTCCGAAGCCCTACAGTCGTGCCGACCACGGACGGCACCGGTCCACCAGGGGAAGGACACGATGGCAGCCATCGAGCAGCGCAGGGCGACGTGGAGACAGATCGGTCCGGGCATCGTCGTCGCGGCCACCGGCGTGGGCGCGGGCGACATGGTCGCGACGCTCATCGCGGGCAACCAGTTCGGCTACGCCCTGCTGTGGGCCACCATCGTCGGCTGCCTGGTCAAGATCTCCCTGGCCGAGGCCGCCGGACGCTGGCACCTGGCCACGGGGCGCACCATCTTCGACGGCTGGAGCAGCCTGGGCAGGTGGACCACCGTCTACTTCGCGCCCTACATCGTCATCTGGGGCTTCGTCTACGGCGCCAGCGCCATGTCCGCCACGGCCCTGCCCCTGGCCGCGCTGATGCCCGCCGTGCCGCTGGAGGCGTGGGCGGTCCTGGCCGGGGTCTCCGGCCTGGTGGTCGTCTGGTTCAACCGCTACGCCGTCTTCGAGAAGATCATGACGGTGCTCGTGGGCGTCATGTTCGTCACCGTGGTCGGTCTGGCCCTCTACGTCGTCCCCGACATCGGCCAGACCCTCAGGGGCCTGGTCCCGATGCTCCCGGAGGGGTCGGTGTTCTACACCATGGGCCTGGTCGGCGGTGTCGGCGGCACCATCACCATGGCGGCCTACGGGTACTGGGTGAACTCCAAGGGCTGGCGGGACTCCGGCTGGATGAGGATGATGCGGTTGGACAACCGCGTCGCCTACGTCACCACCGGCGTCTTCGTCGTGGCGATGCTCATCGTCGGCGCGGAGCTGCTCCACGCCAGCGGCGTCGCGCTGGCGCAGGGCGACCAGGGCCTGCTCCAGCTGGGCGACATCCTGCGCGAGCGGTTCGGCGGTTTCGTCGCGACGGCCTTCCTCGTCGGATTCTTCGCCGCCGCCTACTCCTCCATCATCGGCGTGTGGAACGGCGTGAGCCTGCTGTTCGCCGACTTCGTCAACCACCTGCGGGGCAGGACCAACACCGACCCGGGGGAGAACCACAGGAGCTGGGCCTTCCGCGGCTACGTGCTCTGGCTGACCTTCCCGCCGATGCTGCTCCTGCTGATCGGCAGGCCCTTCCAGCTGGTCATCGCCTACGGGGTGCTGGGCGCCTTCTTCATGCCGTTCCTGGCCTTCACCCTGATGTGGCTGCTCAACTCCTCGCGCACCCCCCGCGAGTGGCGCAACGGCTGGGTCAGCAACGCGGGCCTGGCGCTCGCCGGATCGCTGTTCCTGGTCCTGTGCGCCTACGAGCTCCACGGCATCGTCACCGGGGCCTGAGGCCGGGGCACCGCGGCGCGCGGGGCGGGGTCAGCCCCGCAGCGCCGCGCGCAGGATCTCCACCGCCTCGTCGTGGTCCAGGCCCACCCGCGAGATCACCTCGGCGTAGGCCCGGGCGGCGGCCAGTGCCTCGGCGCGCTGGTCGTCGCCCCCCGCGGCGACGAACGTCCCCGAGCGGCCCCGTGTCTCGACCACACCGGCCTGCTCCAGCTCACGGTAGGCGCGGGCCACGGTGTTCACCGCCACCGACAGCTGGCTCGCCAGCGCGCGCACCGTGGGCAGGCGGTAGCCGACCGGGAGCTCGCCGTTGGCGGCCGCGATGGCCACGATCGACCTGATCTGCTCGTAGGGCGGTACCCTCGACGTCGGATCGACGCGGATGAAATCCGCCATCTGCCCCTGCGCTCCCCACCGTCGGCTGCTGCGGTGTCCGGCCGCGGACCGGACCGGACACCAAACTACCGTCCCGCGGCCGCGGATCGTGGCCGCCGGGGTCAGACCGCCTGGCGCGGCACCCGCTGGATCCCGTGCAGGCGGTGGGCCTCACGGGCGGTGAGCAGCCGCTCCGCGACCTGGGTGGCCTCGCGCACCCGCGGGTTGGCCAGCCGCTTACGCCGGTAGATCCGGTCCCCGTACCCCCGGGGCCCCACCAGTGTCCGCTCCCGGGCGTAGGCGGCGCGCATCGCCTCGGTCAGCGCCGTGTCCAGCTCCACGCCCCGCTGGTGCAGCTCCTCCACCGGAGCGTTCCAGGTACGGGCCCTCTCCAGTGCCTCCTGCGCCTCGGCCACCGTACGCAGGAGCTCGGGCAGGCGCTCCGCCCTCTCCCGGTCGGAGGCCAGGCTCTCCCGCGCCTGAGCCGTGCTCTGCTTGGCAAGTCCCATGTGTGTGCTCCAGACCACGCGTACCGTCGGACGGGGCCACTCTAGAGGTGACCAATATCATCTGGCGAGCCGGGCCGCGCGTCGGTGGTGGCCGCCCGACCCGCGATCTGCCACCTTTACGGCGCACACCCCCGAAAGGACCACCGTGAGCAGGAACTACGCCGGACTCAGCCGCGAGCGCATCATCCTCGAAGCACTCCACATCATCGCGGGCCGCGGGCTCGGCGGCCTGTCCATGCGCCGCCTGGGCGACGCGCTGGAGGTGGAGGCCATGGCCATCTACCACCACTTCCCCCTGGGCAAGGAGCAGCTCTTCAACGCCATCGCCGTCTACGTCACCTCCCCCGCGGCCGTCGGCGCCGCCCCCATCGAGGGGGAGGAGTCGGAGGGGACGGAGGAGCCCGAGGAGGACACCCGCCCCTGGGACGTGCGCCTGACCGCGTGGGCCGACGCCTACCGGGACCGGCTGCTGGAGTTCTCCGGGGCGCTCTCCCTGCTGGTCCACCGCGCCCCGCCCACCCCCGGCGGCGACGCCACCCGCGCCCTGATCCACGACGCCCTCACCGAGGCGGGTCTGGGCGGCGAGGACGTGGAGCGCGCCGCCGACGCCCTGCACTCCTACTGCGTGGGAGCGGTCGTGCACCAGGTCCGCCACCAGGACGAGGAGGAGGCGCCCGACTCCGCCGAGTCCCGCGCGCGCTTCCACCACGGGCTGCGCGCCCTGCTGCGCGGGCTCACCTCCTGATCCGCGCCCGGACACGGGGCGGGGGTCCGCCCTCGGCGCGACCGGCGCCCGGACCGCGCCGGGGTGAAACAGGGGCCCGCGCCGGGGAACCGGACGCGCTCCCCCGGCGTCCCTACCAGAGGACAACCCCCGACCCCGTCCCCTTCCTCCCGGCGCGGGGCGGTACAGAAGGTACAGAAAGGTCATCCATGGTTCTCAAGCGCCTGCTCGCCGGTATCGGATTCGGCGGGGCCTCGGTGGAAACCACCCTGCACTCGTCCGTGACCACCCCGGGGGGCACCCTGCGGGGCACCGTCGTCATCGAGGGCGGCAACGTCGAGCAGCAGGTCGAGCGGCTCACCGTCGGCCTCCAGGCCCGGGTCGAGGTCGAGAGCGGCGACCACGAGGGCACCACCGACCTGGAGTTCCACCGCGTCCAGATCGGCGGCGGCGTGACCCTGGCCCCCGGCCAGCGCTTCGAGCTGCCCTTCGAGCTCTTTGTTCCCTGGGAGACCCCCGTCACCGTCCACCGGGGCCGTCACCTGCACCGCATGAACATCGGTGTGAACACGCGCCTGCACGTGGCGGGCGCGGTCGACCCCGGCGACCTGGACCCGGTGGCCGTGGAGCCGCTCCCCTCGCAGCTGGCGGTGCTGGACTCGCTGGCCTCGCTCGGCTTCACCTTCAAACAGGCCGACCTGGAGCGGGGCCGCATCGTGCGCACCCGCCAGCAGCTGCCCTTCTACCAGGAGATCGAGTACTTCTCGCCCGGCCGCTACCGGGGCCTGAACGAGCTGGAGCTGTCGCTGGTCACCGACGAGCGCGGCATCGACGTGGTGCTGGAGCTGGACAAGAAGCCCGGCCTGCTCTTCTCCGAGGGGCGCGACACCTTCCACCGCTTCAGCGTCGACCACCACGACGGCGCCGGCCGCGACTGGTCGGCCCACCTGCACCAGTGGATCGACTCGCTGGCGGGGCAGCGGAACATGTTCTGATCCCCGCCGGGTCCCGGGGCGTGCTCTCCCGGGACCCGAGGCGCCCCCGGCCCGTGCTCACCCGGCCCTCCGGCGCGTGCGCTCCGCGCGCAGCTCGCGCGCCCGGTCGGGGTCCAGCACGGGCGCCGCGTTGAGCAGTTGCCGGGTGTAGTCGCTGGTCGGGTTCTCGTACACCGCGTCACTGTCCCCCATCTCCACCACCTCACCCGCACGCATCACCGCGACCCGATCACTCACCTGACGCACCACCGCCAGATCATGGGCCACGAAGATGTAGGTCAACCCGAAATCGTCCTGCAACTCCGAGAGCAACCGCAACACCTGATCCTGCGTCGACACGTCCAACGCCGACACCGGCTCATCACAGATGATCAGCTTCGGCTTGAGGATCAACGCCCGCGCGATCGCGATCCGCTGCCGCTGACCACCCGAGAACGCATGCGGAAAACGGTTGTAGTGATGAGGCTCCAACCCCACCCGCTCCAACAACTCCTGCACCTGACGGCGCACCTTCCCGCCGTCACGCTCCCCCTGCACCCGCAACGCCGTACCGATCGCGTCCCCCACCGTCACCCGCGGATTGAGCGAGGAGTAGGGGTTCTGGAACACCATCTGCACGTCCCGACGCAACGGACGCAGCGCCCGCTCGGACATGTGGGTGATGTCGCGGCCCTCGAACTCCACCCGCCCCCGCGTGGGCTCCAACAGACGCATCACCATCCGCGACAGCGTCGACTTGCCCGACCCCGACTCCCCCACGATCCCCAACGTCTCACCGCGGTGCAGGTCGAAGGAGACACCCTTGACCGCCCAGAAGTCCGTGGCCCTGCCCCAGGTCCCACCACGGACCCTGAACCGCTGCGCCACCTCCTCCACCCG
>NYMS01000053.1 GCA_002529455.1 Glycomyces fuscus | reverse complement strand
GCCTCCAACGCCTCCTTCTTCGCGGCGGCCGTGCCCGAGGAACCCGACACGATCGCACCCGCGTGACCCATCGTCTTGCCCTCCGGAGCGGTGAAGCCCGCCACGTAACCCACCACCGGCTTGGTCACGTTGTCACGGATGAACTCCGCCGCCCGCTCCTCGGCGTCCCCGCCGATCTCACCGATCATCACGATCACGTCGGTGTCGGGGTCGGCCTCGAACGCCGCCAGGGCGTCGATGTGCGTGGTCCCGATGATCGGGTCCCCACCGATACCCACCGCCGAGGAGAAACCGATGTCACGCAGCTCGTACATCATCTGGTAGGTCAGCGTCCCGGACTTGGACACCAGACCGATCCGGCCGGGCTTGGTGATGTCGGCCGGGATGATGCCCGCGTTGGACTGACCCGGCGTGATCAGCCCCGGGCAGTTGGGACCGATGATGCGCGTCTTGTTGCCCTTGGCCTTGGCGTGGGCCCAGAACGCCGCGGTGTCGTGCACCGGGATGCCCTCGGTGATGACCACGGCCAGGCCGATGCCCGCGTCGATGGCCTCGAAGACCGCGTCACGGGAGAACTTGGGCGGCACGAAGATCACGGTGACGTCGGCGCCGGTGGCGGCCATGCCCTCGGCCACGGTCCCGAAGACCGGGACCTCGGTGCCGTCGAAGTCGACCTTCTGGCCGGCCTTGCGGGGGTTGACCCCGCCCACGATGTTGGTCCCCGAGGCGAGCATGCGCCGGGTGTGCTTGGTGCCCTCAGAGCCCGTCATGCCCTGCACCAAGACCTTGCTGTCCTTGTTGAGGAAGATGGCCATGTGTGTTCGTCACTCCCGTCGAGGGTGTCCCGCTCCGGTCAGTTCGCGGCCGCGAGCTCGGCGGCCCTGGCCGCGGCGCCGTCCATCGTGCCGACCTGCCGCACGGCCGGGTGGGCGCGCCTGGTGAGGATCTCGCGGCCCAGCTCGGCGTTGTTGCCGTCCAGCCGGACGACCAGCGGCTTGCCGAGCTGGTCGAAGCCCTCGTCCCCGCTGCGGCCCTCCAGCATCTCCAGGGCCCGGACGATGCCTTCGGC
The DNA here is from genome assembly GCA_002529455.1 of Glycomyces fuscus. Lineage (GTDB taxonomy): Bacteria > Actinomycetota > Actinomycetes > Streptosporangiales > Streptosporangiaceae > Nocardiopsis > Nocardiopsis fusca. The sequence goes on along the minus strand of NYMS01000053.1, from coordinate 202,345 downwards.
CACGGCGTCGCAGGCGGTGATGCCGCCGAAGACGTTGACCAGGACGCTCCTGACCGAGGGGTCGCCCAGGACGACCTCCAGGCCGTTGGCCATGACCTCGGCCGAGGCGCCGCCGCCGATGTCCAGGAAGTTGGCGGGCCTGACGCCGCCGTGCGCCTCGCCGGCGTGGGCGACCACGTCCAGGGTGGACATGACCAGGCCCGCGCCGTTGCCGATGACGCCGACCTCGCCGTCGAGCCTGACGTAGTTGAGGCCCCGGTCCCTGGCCAGGCGCTCGCGCTCGTCGGCGCCGGCACCGTCGGTGAACGGGGTCCGCTCGGGGTGGCGGAAGGCGGCGTTCCCGTCCAGGGTGACCTTGCCGTCCAGGGCGACGATCCGCCCGTCTGTCGTACGGACCAGGGGGTTGACCTCGACGAGGGTGGCGTCCTCGCCGACGGCGACCGCCCAGAGCCGGGTGATCACCTGGGCCGCGCAGTCCCGCACCTCCTCGGGCAGCCCCGCCGCGCGGCAGATCGCGAGGGCGGCCCCGTGGTCCACCCCCTCGGGGCCGACCGGGGTGCGCACGACCGCCTCGGGCCGGGTCCGGGCGACCTCCTCGATGTCCATGCCGCCCTCGGCGGAGCAGATGGACAGGAAGGTGCGGTTCGCCCGGTCCAGCAGGAAGGAGAAGTAGTACTCCTCCGCGATGTCGGAGGCCTCCTCGACCAGGACGCGGCGGACCGTGTGGCCCCTGATGTCCATGCCGAGGATCTGCTCGGCCCTGGCCCGGGCTTCCTCGGGGCCCTCGGCGACCCTCACGCCTCCGGCCTTGCCGCGACCACCGGTCTTGACCTGCGCCTTCACCACCACCCGGTGGCCGATCCGTCCGGCCGCCAGCTGGGCCTGTTCGGGGGTGTCCGCGATCTCGCCCTCGACGAGGGGGACGCCGTACTCACCGAAGAGCTGTTTGGCCTCGTACTCGTGGAGATCCACCGGGCCTCCTCACTTCCGTGGTTCTCGGTCACCTCCAGTGTTACGCCATACTGTATGCAGTATGCAATAGCCCTTCGGCAGAAATGTGTTCCCGGTCACCCCTTTCCAGATTGGCGCGCTCTTTGCATACTGCATACAAGGAGGTGTCGTCATGCGCAGCCGCCGCCAGGACCCCGATCCGCCCCCCACCCCCTCCGCCCGCTCCTCCGCCGAGGAGGTGCGCGACTGGCGCGGCCGGAGGTACGCCGTGGGCCCCTCGGCCCGTGCGCTCACCGGCCGGTCGCGCCGCATGATCCTGCTCCGCGCGCTGACCGCCGCCGCGGCGGTCGGGGGCCTGCAGTTCGGCTACGGCGCAGCGGTCCCCTCGCTGGTGGCCGCGCACGGCTGGTCCCCGGCACAGGCGCTGGTCCCGTTCCTGGTGTGGACCCTGGTGCAGGGCGCCTGCGCGCCGGTGCTGCACCGGCTCCGGGCCCGGGGGGCGCTGCGGACCGGACCGGCCGTCCAGGCGGGCGCACTGCTGTGCGCCGCGGCCCTGGTCGCGCTCGGCACCGCCCCGGTGCTCCCCGTCGCCGTCCTGGGATACGGCCTCCTGGGCGGCCTGGGCGCGGGGCTCGTCTACCACTCCTGCACGCACCTGGTGGACGGGTGGTTCCCGGACCGGCGCACCGTGCGCTCCGGGGCCGTGGGCGGCGCCTTCGCCCTGGGCTGGGTGCCCCTCCTGCCCGCCGTCGCGATCGGTCCGCCCCCCTCCGCCCTGCCCGCGGCCTGCGGGGCGCTCGCCCTGGCGGTCGTGCTCCTGGGCCTGGTGGGCGGCGCGGGACAGCGGACGGCCCCGCCCCGGTGGTGGCCGCCCGGCTCCGACCCGCGCACGACGGCGCTGCTGGCGGGCGCCGACCCGCCCTGGGCGCGCGACCTCACCCCGGCCCAGGCGTGGTCCTCCGGAAGGTCGCTTCCGCTCCTGCACGCGGTGGTCGCGCTGTCCGGGGCGAGCGGGCTGTTCACCCTCGCGGTGCTGCCCGTGCTCCTGGCCGGCGGCGGCCACCCGGCCACCGTGGTCGCCCCGGCGGTGACGGCCTTCGCCGCGGGCAGCGGCCTGGGACGGCTGGCCGCGGGCGCCGCGGCCGAGCGGGCCGGGCGCAGGCGGACCCTCACCGCGCTGCTGGGCGCCGGGGCACTCGCCCAGGCGGGCCTGGCCGCCGCCGTCCCGACCGGCCAGACCGCCGCCCTGGTGCCCCTCGCGCTGGTGGCGGGCGCGTGCACCGGCTCCTGCTACCCGTTGACCCGGGCGATCACCGAGGGGCACTTCGGTCCGCGGTGGACCGCCGACATCCACGGCCTGGTCTACAGCTCCAAGGCGGTCGGCGGCCTGCTCGGGGTCGGCGGAGCCGCGTTGTTCCTCGCCCTGGCGCCGGCCCCCGCGTGGCCCGCGGGCCTGGCCGCCTCCGGCGCGCTCTGCGCCGCGGCGGCCCTGCTGGCGGCCCTGCTGCGGCGTCCGCTTCCGGTCCGGACCACACCCGCTCCGAACGGGGTCTGGACAGCGACCCGGCACCGTGCTCCAATGTGATGCACACGGTATACAGTATCCCGCCTACAGAACACGACCGCACCACAGAAGCCCCCGAAGGACACCTCCCGCACACCCGCACGAAAGGGGTCGGCGTACCGATGGCCGACAAGGCAACCAGCGAGTCCAGCAGCAGCGAGAAGACCACGATCTCCGGCGGCCACCTGGTCGCCAAGGCGCTCAAGGCCGAGGGGATCGACGTCATCTTCACCCTCTGCGGCGGACACATCATCGACATCTACGACGGATGCGCCGACGAGGGCATCGACGTGGTCGACGTGCGACACGAGCAGGTCGCCGCGCACGCGGCCGACGGCTACGCCCGCATCACCGGCAAGCCCGGGTGCGCCGTCGTGACCGCCGGACCGGGGACCACCGACGCGGTCACCGGCATCGCCAACGCCTACCGCGCGGAGAGCCCGATGCTGGTCATCGGCGGCCAGGGCGCCCTGAGCCAGCACAAGATGGGCTCGCTCCAGGACCTCCCGCACGTGGACATGATCAACCCGATCTCCAAGTTCGCGGCCACGGTGCCGCACACCGAGCGGGTCGCCGACCTGGTCTCGATGGCCTTCCGCGAGGCCAACAGCGGAGCCCCCGGCCCCTCCTTCCTGGAGATCCCCCGCGACGTCCTGGACGCCGAGGTGCCCCTGGAGCGGGCGCGCATCCCCGCCAAGGGCCGCTACCGCGCCTCCACCCGGCAGGCCGGCGACCCCGCCGCGATCGAGCGGCTCGCCGACCTGATCGTGCGCTCCGAGCGGCCCAGCATCCTGCTCGGCAACCAGGTGTGGACCACCCGGGCCACCCAGTCCGCCACCGACCTGGTGCGCGCGCTCAACATCCCCGCCTACATGAACGGCGCGGGCCGGGGCACCCTGCCCCCCGGCGACCCGCACCACTTCCAGCTCTCCCGGCGCTACGCCTTCACCAACTCCGACCTGATCATCATCGTCGGCACCCCCTTCGACTTCCGGATGGGCTACGGCAAGCGCCTCTCGCCCACCGCCACGGTGGTGCAGATCGACCTCAACTACGCCACGGTCGGCAAGAACCGCGACGTGGACCTGGGGCTGGTCGGCGACGCCGACGTGATCCTGTCCTCGGTGCTCCAGGCGACCTCCGGCTACGGGGACAACGGCGCCCAGAGCCGCAAGACCTGGATGGAGGAGCTGCGCACCCAGGAACAGGCCGCGCTGGACAAGCGCGCGCACCTGCTCACCTCCGACTCCACGCCCATCCACCCCTACCGGCTGGTCAGCGAGATCAACCAGTTCCTCACCGAGGACTCCATCTACGTCGGCGACGGCGGCGACGTCGTCACCTTCTCCGGCCAGGTGGTCCAGCCCCGGTCCCCGGGCCACTGGATGGACCCGGGCCCGCTCGGCACCCTGGGCGTGGGGATCCCGTTCGTGATGGCGGCCAAGTACGCCCGGCCGGACAAGGAGGTGGTGGCCCTCTTCGGCGACGGCGCGTTCAGCCTGACCGGCTGGGACTTCGAGACCCTGGTCCGGTTCGACCTGCCCTTCGTCGGCATCGTCGGCAACAACTCCTCGATGAACCAGATCCGCTACGGCCAGATCGCCAAGTACGGGGCGGACCGGGGCGAGATCGGCAACACCCTGGGCGACGTCAACTACGCCGAGTTCGCCAGGATGCTCGGCGGCCACGGCGAGGAGGTCCGGGACCCGGCGGACATCGCCCCGGCGCTGCGCCGCGCCCGCGAGTCCGGCAAGCCCTCGCTCGTCAACGTCTGGATCGACCCCGAGGTCTACGCCCCGGGGACGATGAACCAGACCATGTACAAGTAGCGCGGACCAGGAAGGAGAGAGTCATGGGCAAGGCACTCGACGGGGTCCGCGTCCTGGACATGACCCACGTCCAGTCGGGCCCGTCGGCGACGCAGATACTCGCCTGGATGGGCGCCGACGTGCTCAAGGTGGAGGCGGTCACGGGTGACATCACCCGGCGCCAGCTCCGGGACAAGCCCGGTGTGGACAGCCTCTACTTCACGATGCTCAACTCCAACAAGCGGAGCATCACGCTCAACACCAAGAAGCCCCGGGGCAAGGAGATCTTCCTGGACCTGGTGCGCCGCAGCGACGTGCTGGTGGAGAACTTCGCCCCCGGCGCGCTGGACCGGATGGGGTTCACCTGGGAGGCGCTCTCCGAGGCCAACCCGCGCCTGGTCTACGCCTCGATCAAGGGGTTCGGCCCGGGGGCCTACGCCGACTTCAAGGCCTACGAGGTGATCGCGCAGGCCATGGGCGGCTCCATGAGCACCACCGGGTTCGAGGACGGCCCGCCGCTGGCGACGGGCGCCCAGATCGGTGATTCGGGCACCGGGATGCATACAGTAGCCGGTATCCTCGCCGCGCTGTACCAGCGCACCGCCACCGGACGGGGCCAGCGCGTCCAGGTCGCCATGCAGGACGCGGTGCTCAACCTGTGCCGGGTCAAGCTGCGCGACCAGCAGCGCCTGGCGCACGGACCGCTGGCGGAGTACCCCAACGACGACTTCGGCGACGAGGTCCCCCGCTCCGGCAACGCCTCCGGCGGCGGCCAGCCCGGCTGGGCCGTGCGCACCTCCCCCGGCGGCCCCAACGACTACGTGTACGTCATCGTCCAGCCCGCCGGCTGGGAGCCGATCACCCGGCTCATCGGCCGTCCCGAACTGGCCGAGGACCCCGAGTGGGCCACCCCCGAGGCCCGGCTGGACAAGCTCGACAAGATGTTCGCCCTCATCGAGGAGTGGGCCGCCCAGCTCCCCAAGTGGGACGTGCTGGCCGCGCTGAACGCGCACAACATCCCCTGCGGGCCGATCATGTCCACCCGCGAGATCATCGACGACCCCACCCTGCGGGCCAACGGGGTCGTCACCACCGTCGAGCACCCCGAGCGGGGCTCCTACGACACGGTGTCCTCACCGATCCGGCTCTCGGACTCTCCGGTGGACGTCGCCCGCTCCCCGCTGCTCGGCGAGCACAACGCCGAGGTCTACGGCGGCGAGCTGGGGCTGTCCGACGAGGACCTGGCCGAACTCGCATCGAACGGAGTGATCTGAACAGATGGCCGCCTACACCCCCGACCGCCCCGACCACGACCGCGCAGCGGTCCGCGAGGTGCTCGACCGCGCCCGGGCCGAGGGCAGGAGCGCCCTCACCGCCCCCGAGGGCCGCGTCCTCGCCGACGCCTACGGCATCCCCGTCCCGGGCGAGGCGCTGGCGCACTCCGCCGAGGAGGCCGCCGAACTCGCCGGCGAGATCGGCCTTCCGGTCGTGGCCAAGATCGTCTCCCCCGACATCCTGCACAAGACCGACGCGGGCGGCGTCGAGGTCGGCCTGGACAGCGCCGAGAAGGTCGCCGAGGCCTACCACCGCATCACCGCCAACGCCCTCGCCCACACCCCCGGCGCACGCATCGACGGCGTCCAGATCCAGCAGCAGGTCGGCGGCGGTCCGGAGGTCGAGGTCCTCGTCGGCGCGACCACCGACCCCACCTTCGGCAAGATCGTGGTCTTCGGGCTGGGCGGCGTCCTGGTCGAGGTCCTGCGCGACGTCACCTTCCGGATGGCCCCGATCTCCCGCGAGGAGGCCCTGTCCCAGATCGGCGACATCCGCGCGGCCGAGATCCTGCACGGCGTGCGCGGCCGTCCCGGCGTGGACCGGGAGCGGCTGGCCGACGTGGTCAGCAGGCTGTCGGACCTGGTGACCGACTTCCCCGAGATCGCCGAGGCCGACCTCAACCCGGTCTTCGCCGGACCGGCCTCCGCCGTGGCCGCCGACCTGCGCTTCGTCCTGGACTTCGCGCCCCCGGAGCCGCCCGTGCGGTTCGGGAGGGACGAGATCCTCGCCGCGATGAACCGGGTCTTCAAGCCGCGGTCGATCGCGATCGTCGGCGCCTCGAACGAGCCCGGCAAGATCGGCCACTCCGTCATCAAGAACATCGTCGACGGCGGGTACGCGGGCGAGGTGTACCCGGTCAACCCCAAGGCCCCCGAGGTGTACGGCCGCACGGCCTACGCGAGCGTCCTCGACATCCCCGGCGAGGTCGACGTGGCGGTCTTCGCGATCCCCGCGAAGTTCGTGGCGGGCGCCCTGGAGGACGTCGGCGCCAAGGGGGCCGCCGCGGCGGTCCTCATCCCCTCCGGGTTCGCCGAGACCGGCGAGCAGGAGCTCCAGGACGAGGTGCTCGCCGTCGCCCGCAGGCACGGCGTGCGCCTGCTCGGACCCAACATCTACGGCTACTACTACACGCCGGAGAAGCTGTCGGCGACGTTCTGCACCCCCTACGACGTCCGGGGCGGCACCGCCCTGACCTCGCAGTCGGGCGGGATCGGCATGGCCATCCTCGGCTACAGCCGCAGCACGAGCACCGGCGTCTCCGCCATCGTCGGCGTCGGCAACAAGGCCGACATCGACGAGGACGACCTGCTCACCTTCTTCGGCCAGGACGAGAACACCAACGCCGTCGCCATGCACCTGGAGGACCTCAAGGACGGCCGCGCCTTCGTCGAGGCCGCCCGGGAGGTCGTGCCGCACAAGCCCGTCATCGTGCTCAAGGCCGGGCGCACCGCCGCCGGAGCGCGCGCGGCCGGGTCGCACACCGGGGCGCTGGCGGGCGACGACAAGGTCTACGACGACATCCTGCGCCAGGCGGGCGTGGTCCGGGCCCCCGGGCTCAACGAACTGCTGGAGTTCGGCCGCGCGCTGCCGGTCCTGCCCACCCCCAGGGGCGAGAACGTCGTCATCATCACCGGCGCGGGCGGATCGGGCGTGCTGCTCTCCGACGCGGTGGTGGACAACGGGATGAGCCTCTACGAGATCCCGCCGGACCTGGACGCCTCCTTCCGGGCCTTCATCCCGCCCTTCGGCGCCGCCGGGAACCCGGTGGACATCACCGGCGGCGAGCCGCCCTCCACCTACGAGGCCACGATCCGCCTGGGCCTGGAGGACGAGCGGGTGCACGCGCTCATCCTGGGCTACTGGCACACCATCATCACCCCGCCGATGGTCTTCGCGAAGGTGGTCGCCGACGTGGTGGCCGAGGCCAGGGCCAAGGGGATCGACAAGCCCGTGGTCGCCTCGCTCTCGGGTGACACCGAGGTCGAGGAGGCCTCGCGGTACCTGTTCGACCACGGCGTCGTGGCCTTCCCCTACACCACCGAGAAACCGGTGCAGATTCTCGGCGCGAAGTATCGCTGGGCCCGCGCCGCGGGACTACTCTGACCCAGTGCCCGGTCGGTGCTCCGGCCCCGACCGGGCCCCGTACCAACGCGCACCACCCCTGAACCCGGCGGCCATGGAGCCGCCGCCACACGGCCGCCGGGTCCCCCACCGCGCAACACAGCCACTGCGCCGCGGTGATCCCGACCGTGGGTCCGGCAGAGAGGAGTCCGCACCACCCGGGGGCGCCATGCCAGCAAGCAGCTCGCATCCGCACAGCCCACAGGGAGTTCCCAGCCATGGATTCCTCACGCCCCGAGACCGGCGGCACGCCCGAACCGGTCCGCCCCTCCCCCACCGACGCACAGCCACCCTTCGTCCCGGCCCAGAGGCAGGCCCCTCCCCCCGACGCCGAGGCCGCCTCCACCGCGACCGCCCCCGGCGGCGCTCCGCCCGAGGAGCGCGTGTGGAGGGCGGGCCGGCTGGAGCCGATGCCGATCCGCCCCCTGCCCAAGGCCCCGCCCTCGATCCACATCCTGGGCCCCACCGTGTTCCTCGTCGCCCTGGGCGTCGGCATGGGCGAGTCCTACATGTGGCCGAGGCTGGTCCTCGTCTTCGGCCCCGAGATCCGCTGGCTGTTCCTGGTCGGCGTCACCCTCCAGGCCGTGGTCATGCTGGAGATGTCGCGCTACGCGATGGCCACCGGGGAGAGCATCTTCTACGGCGCCGCGCGCGTGTTCAAACCGCTCATGTGGTTCTTCTTCATCACGGCGATGCTGGTCTACATCTGGCCCGGCCACCTCTCCGCGGGCGCCTCGGCCTTCGAACGGGTGACCGGCATCCCGTGGCAGTTGACAGCGGTCGCCGGGATGCTCCTCGTCGGTGTGGTGTTCACGCTGGCGAAGGTCATCTACAACCTGCTGGAGAACCTGCTGTCGGTCTGCATCGGCCTGCTGGTGGTCGGCAGCGCGGTGATCGCGGCGATCGTGGGCGACATGTCCGACCTGACGTCCACCCTCACCGGGATGTTCGCGTTCGGCTACCTCCCGGCGGAGGCCACCACGGCCCTCTGGTTCCCCGTGATCGTCGGCTCCATCGCCTTCGCCGGCCCCTCGGGCATGCAGCAGATGTGGTACACCCTGCACCTGCGCGACAAGGGCGCGGGGATGGGCACGCACATCCCCAAGATCCGCGGCCTGCGGCACGCGGGCGAGCAGGAGACCATGCCCACGCGCGGCTTCATGTTCGACACCTCCGACGCCGCGGAGATGGAGAAGTGGAAGGGCTGGCGGCGCTGGGTCACCTTCGACGCGATGGTCCTGTTCTGGGGCATCACGATGCTGGTGACGATCTCCTTCACCGTGCTGGCCCAGGCCTCCGCCCGCTTCGACCCGAACGTGACCGACCTGCTCCGGGAAGGCGACCGCGACGCCGCCCTGGACGCCATGGCGGCCTCCTTCTCGGCGGCCGGCAGCCCGGTCCTGGGCACGGTGTTCTTCTGCTTCATCGCGCTCATCGGCCTCAACGCCACGCTGGGGCTGTTCGACTCCTTCTCCCGCGGCCAGGCCGACATGACCTTCAACTTCGTGCCGGGCGCGAAGAAGATCGGCATGTCGAGGCTGTACGCCCTCTTCCTGTGGGGCCTGATCGCCTTCGGCATCGTCATCCTGCTCTTCGGCCCCGCAGACGGCCCGGCGGCGATCCTGGACGTGCTGGCCTTCCTGTCGGCGTTCGCGATGGGCGCCTACTGCGTGGTGCTGCTGCTGGTCAACAACATCACGCTGCCCAAACCGATCCGGCCGGGCATCCTCTCCAACGCCGTCATCGCCTTCGCGGCGGTGTTCTACCTCGGCGCCCTGTTCTACTCGCTGCTCGCCTTCGGGGTCGTGATCGACTGATGAGACACGCGGACACCCTCCCCTCGGGGAGGCCCCTGCTCGACCACGCGGAGGTCGCGTTACCGGGTGCGTTGATCGGCCTGGTGGCGGGTCTGTTCGCCACGGCGGTCGCGGTGATGGCCGGGCTGTCCCCGGGGGTCACCCTCGCCCTCGCCGCCGGACTGGGGGTGCCCCTGGCCCTGCTCGGCGCCGGGTACTGCGTGCTGCTGGCGCGCGGCGTCTTCCAGGTCGGCGCGGTGGCGCCCATGGCGCTGTACTGGCTGGTGGGGTTCCCCCTCGCCCGGCTGGCCGACTCCTTCGCCGTGGCGTGGGCGCTCGGCGACGACACCGTGCTGGGGGAGCCGCTCCTGTCCTTCCTGGCCTTCCAGGCGATGCTGAGCATGGGCTTCACGATCGGCTTCCTGTGGCTCCATGAGAGGATCGCGCCGCACTGGCTGCTCCGCGTCCGGGGCCACAACCCCGTCGCGGCGTCCCTGGTCGAGCGCTACCTGGAGCACGCCGTCCACCTCGACCGGCGGCGGGGCCGCTCCCGCCGCGACGCCCCCCGGACCCCGTCCTGAGGAAGGCGGCCCAGCCGCCACGGCCCGCCCGTGGCGAAACGGCCCACCGCCGCCCGTGACGGCGCGGGGGCCGGACACCGCGCGGTGTCCGGCCCCCGCGCCGTCACCCCCGGGGGGCTCCCCCGCGGGCGCGCGGGAATGCGGGCGCCCGCGGGTCGGCCGTCAGGAGTCCGCGGCCCGCGCGAGCCCCCGCGTCCTGCGGTAGGCGGACGGCGTCGTTCCGACCTCCCTCTTGAAGACGGCGCGGAGGTTCGCGGCGGTGCCGAACCCGGTCTCCCCGGCGATCCTCTCCACCGACCAGTCGGAGGTCTCCAGGAGGCGGCGCGCGCCCAGGACCCGTTGCAGGACGACCCACTGCATGGGGGGCATCCCCGTCTCCCGCTCGAAACGGCGGATGAAGGTCCTGCGCGAGAGCATGCTCCGCTCCGCCATCCGCTGCACCGTGATCGCGGACCCGATGTTGTCCAGGACCCAGTCCCGGGTGGCCTGGAGGCCGGTCGGGGCGGGGGCGGGCGCGTTCGCGTACCCGGGTCCGGCCGCGACCGCCGCGAGGGAGGCCACGGAGTCCCTGGCCGCCTCGTCGGCGGCGGCGTCGCCGAAGTCGGTCCGAAGGACGTGGATGCAGGCGTTGATCCCGGCGGCCGCCCCCGCCGAGGTCAGGAACGGCCCGTCCTCGACGAACAGCCGGTCCCCGACGACGTCCACCGCGGGGTGCAGGGCCCGCAGCAGGTCGGCGTGGCGCCAGTGCGTCGTGGCCGTGCGACCGTCGAGGACCCCGCTGGAGGCGAGCGCGAAGGTCCCGGTGCAGATGGCGACCATCCGGGCCCCGCGCCGGGCGGCGCGGCGCAGCGCGTCCAGGTGGGCCTCCGGCAGGGGCACGTGCGGGTCCCCGTACCCGGGGACCACGACGACGTCGGCGGACTCCACCGCGGACAGCGGGTGGGTGGGCCTGACCTCCACGACCGGCTCGGCGCCCGGCGGCCCGCCGTCCGTCTCCCGGGCCGCCTCGGAGCGGTCGCCGCCGCAGACGATGACCCGGTATCCGGGGTGGCCGCCCAGGACGTAGGCGGGGATGCTGTAGTCCAGTGCGAAGCCGCGCGGGACCGCGAGTATCGCCACGACCTTCTGCGTCTTGGGGGGTCGCAACGCTCTCCCTCGCCTTCCGTTCCGGGTGGCCTCTGCGCCGCTGATCCTACTCGCGGCGGGGGCGCCGCCTTCCGGACTGGCACGATCCTTGCTGTTTTTGGCACGGGCGCGGCTGGTCCGGTCCGGACCCGAATCCTAGATTGTTCAGCACCCCCGGAAATTCCGCTTTCGATGATCGGAGTGCCATGAACAACGAGGTCCAGGTGGAGAAGCACGGCGTCTCCTGGGAGGAGGGCTACGGCTACGTCCAGGCGATCAGACGCGGTGACACCGTCCACCTCTCCGGCCAGGTGGCGCACGACGGGGAGCGGCTGGTCGCCCCCGCGCCGGTCGGCGCCGACGGACGCGTCACCGACTTCGCCAACACGGGCGAGCAGATGCGCCGGGCCTACGCCAACGCGGCCGAGCTGCTGGGGCGCTTCGGCGCCTCGATGGACGACGTCGTGGAGGAGACCGTCTACGTGCTGGACATCGACGCGGCCTTCGCCGCGGCCGGGCCGGTGCGCAAGGAGGCCTACGGCCGCCCCGACCCCCAGGTCGCGAGCACCCTGATCGGCGTCTCCCGGCTGGCCTTCCCCGAGCTGCTGGTCGAGATCGGTTTCACCGCCCACGTCGGGGCACCGGCCGCGAGCGGCCCGCGTCCGGGGCGATGAGCGCCTCCGATCGCCCCCTTCCCGAGCCGGCCCCGGCTCGCGGGGGGCGGTTCGGGCGCCCGGACACGGACCGAAGCGAGGCGGAGGTCCAGGAAAGCACCGCCTAGTGCAGGAGCTTGAGCCCCACCACGCCCGAGACGATGAGCACGAGGCACATCGCCTTGGGCCAGCTGAACCCCTCGCCGAGGAAGAACATGCCCACCAGCGCGGTGCCGACGGCGCCGATGGCCACCCAGACCGCGTAGCCGGTCCCGACGGGGATGGTGCGCAGCGCGTAGGCCAGACCGGCCATGCTCAGGAACAGGGTGACCCCGAAGGTCACCGACGGCCACAGGCGGGTGAAGCCCTGCGAGGCGCTGAGCGCGGTGGCCCACGCGGTCTCCAGGAACCCCGAGACCACCAGAACGATCCAGGCCATGATGCCTACCTCCGTGACGTGTGACGTGCGCTTTCCAACGCGCCGTCTTGTCGTCACCGGGTACGGCGCACCTCGTCCGGGGTATCGCGGAACGCGCCGACGCGGGTGCCCGCGACGGCGGTGATGGTGCACAAGCTACAACGCCCCGGGCCGGGCGGGACTTCCGGGCCCGGTGGAGGTCTGCCCCACCCCCTCGGCGGAGCGGCCACCGGGGGTGCCGGGGCCCCTGTGGTCTGGACCGGAGCCGCTCGGCGACCGTTCGCCGCGCCAGGCGACCGTTCACCGCGCGCTGGGCGACCGTTCGACGCTCCCGCCCCGCGTTCGGCGCGTGCGCACACGGCCCCCCTCCTGCGCGGTAGTGCCGCTCCTTACAGTTCCTCGTAACGCAGATCACACCAGAGCGGCACCGTCGCCGCCGGACGCACGCCAATCCCCCCGGAGGTACACCCACCATGTCAGCAGACCGGCCAACGAAGGACCCGGCCCCGCCGCCCGACGGCAACGGGGACGGTGACGCGATCTCGACCGAGGCCTACGTCACCATGCACGGCGACCCCCGCTTCGTCGAGCTCAAGCGGCGGCTGTACAGGTTCGTCTTCCCGGTGAGCCTCGCCTTCATGGCGTGGTACCTGCTCTACGTGCTCATGTCCGCGTTCGGCCGCGACTTCATGGGCATCGTGCTCTTCGGCAACTTCAACGTCGCACTGCTCTTCGGTGTCCTCCAGTTCGTGTCGACCTTCGGGATCGCCATCCTGTACACGAACTACGCGCGCCGCAGGCTCGACGCCCAGGCGGTCGAGCTGCGCGACGAGCTCCACTACAGCGCGACGAACAAGGAGGGCGGCCGATGAACCTCGCCCAGGAAGCCGTCGAGACGGTCAGCGACAGCAGCCGCACCGTCACCATCGTCCTGTTCGTCCTCATGATCGCGGCCACGCTCGGCATCACCGTCTGGGCCAGCCGCAACACGCGCTCCGCCACCGACTTCCACTCGGGCGGCCGCGGCTTCTCCCCGCTCCAGAACGGCCTGGCGATCGGCAGCGACTACATGTCCGCCGCGTCCTTCCTGGGCATCGCGGGCATGATCTCCCTGTTCGGCTACGACGGCTTCCTCTACTCCATCGGGTTCCTCGTCGCCTGGCTGGTCGCCCTCCTGCTGGTCGCGGAGCTGCTGCGCAACTCCGGCCGCTACACCATGGGCGACGTGCTGTCCTACCGGATGCGGCAGCGCCCCGTGCGGACCGCCGCCTCGGTCTCCACGATCGTGGTGTCGATCTTCTACCTGCTGGCGCAGATGGTCGGCGCGGGCGCGCTCATCGCCCTGCTGCTGGGCATCCAGCCCGGCCAGACCTTCATGGGCATGGACGCCGCCACCGCCAAGATCGTCGGCATCGTGGTCATCGGCCTGCTGATGACGATCTACGTGACCTTCGGCGGCATGAAGGGCACCACCTGGGTGCAGATCATCAAGGCCCTCATCCTCATGGTGGGCGCCGCCCTGCTCACCGTGCTGACCCTGTCCCTGTACGGGTTCAACCTGGGCGCCCTGATGAGCGACGCCGCCGCGGCCAGCGGCCAGGAGGGCTTCCTGGAGCCCGGCCTGCGCTACGGCGTGGAGGTCGCGGGCGACCCGCTCCAGACCCTGTGGAACAAGCTGGACCTGATCAGCCTGGGCATGGCCCTGGTGCTGGGCACCGCGGGCCTGCCGCACATCCTCATCCGCTTCTACACCGTCCCCGACTCCCAGAGCGCCCGCAAGTCGGTCAACTGGGGCATCGGCCTCATCGGCACCTTCTACCTGATGACCCTGGTGCTGGGCTTCGGCGCGGCGGCCATCGTCGGCCACGAGGCCATCACGGCGCAGGACGGCGCGGGCAACACCGCGGCCCCGCAGCTGGCCCAGGTGGTCGGCGAGCGCATCGGCGGCGAGATGGCGGGCGCGGTCCTGCTGGCGGTCATCGCCTCGGCGGCCTTCGCGGCCATCCTGTCCACGGTGGCGGGCCTGGTCATCGCCTCCTCGTCCTCCATCGCGCACGACTTCTACAACTCGGTCCTGCGCAAGGGCAAGGCCACGGGCGCCGAGGAGGTCCGGGTCGCCCGCCTGTCCGCCCTCGGCGTCGGCGTGGTCGCGATCCTGCTGGCCGTGTTCGCGCAGAACCTCAACGTGGCCTTCCTGGTCTCGCTGGCGTTCGCGATGGCGGCCTCGGCGAACCTGCCGACCCTGCTGCTCAGCCTGTTCTGGAAGAGGTTCAACACCACGGGCGCCCTCGCGGGCATCTACGGCGGCCTGATCAGCGCCGTGGGCCTGGTGTTCTTCTCGCCGGTGGTCTCCGGCAGCGAGAACGCGCTCATCCCGACGGCGGACTTCGCCTGGTTCCCGCTGCCCAACCCGGCCCTGGTGTCGGTGCCGATCAGCCTCCTGTGCGCGGTCGTGGGAACCCTGATGTCCAAGGAGCGCGACTTCGACAAGTTCGCCCAGCTCCAGGTCCGCGCCCTGACCGGTGCGGGCGCGGAGAAGGCGAGCAGCCACTAGGCAGTGCTTCCTCTGGGCTTCCGCTTCGCTTCAGCCCGTGTCCGGGCGCCCGAAGAACGGGAACCTTCGGAGCCTACGGCGGGTTCGCTCGTTCCTCGCGAACCCGCCTACGGCACCTCCAGAACCCCGTGGACGCCCGAACCAACAACGCTTCCTCTGGGCTTCCGCTTCGCTTCAGCCCGTGTTCGGGGCAGCCGTCGGCGGCCGCTCCAGCCGGGGGTCCACCCTTCCCCCGGCGCGGCCGCCGCCCCGAGCCCTCCCGGGCCCGCCACCGCTCCCGGTGGCGGGCCCGGTCCCTGTCCGCAGAGCGAGTGCGCGTTCGCGTCACGATTCGAAAGGTGACACCGGCCACGTGAGCATCGACACAGTCCGCTGGGATAGGGTCGTACCGTGTCATACCGGTGGCTGTCGCGGGTGGCCCCCTCCCGGCGTCGCCCAGTGTCCTCGGAGCAGCGGGCGAGCGTCGAGCTGATGCGCCAGGTCCACGCCCTCGGCGTCGACCTCCGGGACGGGCTGCACGGCAGGAGGGTCTCCTCGGCCGCCAGGCGGCTGCGCCAGCTCCTGGCCGTCGACGGCGTCGTGCTGGCCGACCTGGACGGCCCGGTCGCCGCGCACGGAACGCGCCCCGCCCCGTCCGAGGTCGAGGGGCTCCTCGCCCAGGTCTTCGAGTACGGGAGCAACGCCCGCGCGCGCCTGCCCGACGGCACGTCGGTGTGCGCGGTCCCCCTGACCGTGGCCGACGAGCTGTCCGGCGCCCTGGTGGCCTCGGGCCGCCCCGTGGAGGCCGACGTGGAGGCCGCCGCCGCCCTGGTGTCCGACTGCCTGGACCACGCGGCGCTGCGCCGGGCACGCGCGCGGATCGCCGCCGCCGACCTGCGCACCCTGCGGGCCCAGATCTCCCCCCACTTCGTGCACAACGCCCTGGCGGTGATCGCCGCCCTGGTGCGCACCGACCCCGACCGGGCCCGCCACCTGCTGTCGGACTTCGCCGACTACCTGCGCTACGGCTTCTCGGAGAAGGGGGACTACGCCACGCTCTCGGAGGAGCTGGAGGCCACCCAGACCTACCTCGAACTCCAGCGGGCCCGTTTCCACGACCGCCTGGACATCACCGTGCGGATGGCCCCCGAGGTGCTGCCCGTGGCCATACCGTTCCTGGTCGTGCAGCCGATCGTGGAGAACGCCATCCGGCACGGCCTGGAGCGCAAGGAGGGCCGCGGCCACATCAGCGTCTCCGGTTTCGGCGAGGGCCCGCTGTGCGTGATCGAGATCGAGGACGACGGGGTGGGCATGCACCCCGACCTGGCCCGGTCCCTGCTGGCGGGCACCGGGCCGGAGTCGCGCAGCGTCGGCCTGGCCAACGTGGACCAGCGGCTGCGCGCCGTCTACGGACCCGAGTACGGTCTGGTGATCGAGACCGCGCTGGGGGAGGGGACGAAGGTGACCGTGCGCGTGCCCAGGTTCACCCGGGGGGTGGTGGCGCAGTGAAGCCCGAACTGCGGGTGCTGGTGGTCGAGGACGAGGCCTCCACCCGCCAGGAGATGGCGTCCCTGCTCGGCGACATGCCCGAGGTGGCGGAGGTCCTGGTGGCCGACAACGGGGCCACGGCGGTGCGGCTGCTGGGGACCACCGCCATCGACGCCGCGTTCCTGGACATCCTCATGCCCGGCCTGGACGGCATGGACGTGGCCCGGGTGCTGAGCGTGCTGTCCGAGCCCCCCTCCATCGTGTTCGTGACCGCCTCCGAGGCCCACGCCGTGGAGGCCTTCGGCATCGGCGCCGTGGACTACCTGCTCAAACCGATCCGGCCCGAGCGCCTGGCCGAGGCGGTGGGCCGGATCGCCCAGCTGCGCAGGCCCGGCGGCGGGGCCCCGCCCGCCGAGGACCTGCACGTGGTGCAGATCGACACGGGCAGGCGCACGGTGTTCGTCAAGCGCGACGAGGTGCAGTTCGTGGAGGCCCAGGGCGACTACGTGCGCCTGCACACCGCCGACGGCAGCCACCTGATCCGCCTGTCGCTGTCCTACCTGGAGGAGGTGTGGGCCTCGGCCGGGTTCGTCCGGGTGCACCGGGGGTTCCTCATCGCCATCCCGTGGGTGCGGGACCTGCGGGTGACCTCCTCCTCCGGCCTGGTGGCGGGCACCCCGGCCGGGGACGTGCCGGTGAGCCGCCGCCACGGCCGCCACCTGCGCGCCCAGCTGCTGGAGGCGGCCCGCCGCGACCAGCTCGGCCGGTCCGCGAACGCCCAGGGCGGTCCCGCCTCCCGGCCCCGGGACGGTGAGGGCGAGCAGGCGCCATGAGTCCGCGCCGCGAGAAGCTGACCAGCCCCCAGACCCGGATCGCGCTGGCCCGGGGCAACCGGCCCGCGCAGCACCTGCTGCCGATCCCGGAGCCGGTGGACACCGAGGCGGCGCGCGCGCTGTTCCGGACCCAGCGGCGGACCGCGGTGCGCACCGTGGTCCTGCTGTCGGTGCTGCTGTTCGGGATGAGCGGCGCGTTCGCGGCCTTCCCCGCGCTGGGGGAGATCCGTCCGGGCGGGGTCCCCCTGTCGTGGCTGCTGCTGACGGTGGCCATCCACCCGCTGCTGTTCGGGCTGGCGCTGTGGCACGTGCGCTCGGCCGAGCGGGTCGAGGACCGGGCGGAGGACGCCCGGACCGGGCCCCCGGGGGAGCCCGGGCGCGCGGGGAGGCCGGGGCGCGCGGGGAGGCCGGGGCGCGCGGGCGGTGAGGGCACAGGACGCGCGGGCGGACCCGGGCGCGCGAGCGGTGAGGACACGGGGCGCGCATGGTGATCGCGGTCCTGGCGATCGGACTGGTCCTGCTCACCAGCCTGGTCATCGGCGTCTACGGGGTACGGGCGGCCCGCTCGACCTCCGACTTCCTGGTCGCCTCGCGACGGGTCTCCCCCACCTGGAACGCGATGGCGATCGCCGGGGAGTACCTGTCGGCCGCCTCGGTGCTGGGGCTGGCGGGGCTGCTGCTCAAGAACGGCCTGGGCACCATGTGGTACGCGGTGGGGTTCGCCGCGGGCTACGTGGCGGTCGTGGCGCTGGTGGCCGGTCCGATGCGCAGGTCGGGGGCGTTCACCGTGCCCGACTTCGCCGAGTACCGCCTGGGCGCGCCGCGCCTGCGCAAGCTGTGCGGCTGCGTGGTGCTGGTGATCATGCTGCTGTACCTGGTGCCCCAGTTCAAGGGCGCCGGCGTGGTGCTGGCGCTGGTCAGCGGCACGCCGTACTGGGTGGGGGTGCTGCTCGCCGGACTGGTGGTGAGCGGGTCGATCGCGGCCGGGGGGATGCGATCGGCGACCTACGTGCAGGCCTTCCACTACGTGATCAAGCTGGCCTTCATCGCCATCCCGGCGGTCTACCTGGTGGTGCACGCCGGTCCGCAGACCCGGGCGGAGGCGCTCAACCCGGAGTGGGGCACGCACTTCCCCGAGACGACCCCGGTGGAGTTCACCGTGGGGACCCGGTTCGGCCTGGACGAGCCGGTGACGGTGACCGCCCCCGGGGGCGAGCGGGTGGAGTTCGCGGCCGGGGAGCACACCGTGGAGGCGGGCACCGAGTACGTGTTCCCCGAGGGCGCGCCCATCCCGCACCCGGCGGGGCTGCCGGAGCTGGGCAGCGAGCGGTGGAGCTCGCCGCTGCTGGACGTGGGCGGGTACCCGCTGTTCGAGACGTGGTCCGCGCTGCTGGCGATCACGCTGGGCTGCATGGGGCTGCCGCACGTCATCATGCGCTTCCACACCAGCCCGACCGCGCGGACGGCGCGCCGGGTGGCGGTGGGCGTGATCGCCCTGCTGGGGCTGTTCTACCTGTTCCCGACGGTGTACGGCCTGCTCGGGCGGGTGCTCACCCCGCACCTGGTGCTGCTCCAGGGCACCGACACGGTCGCGGTGGTGCTGCCCGCCCAGGCGGTGCCGGGCTCGGCGGGAACGGTGCTGACGGCGCTGGTGGCGGCGGGGGCGTTCGGCGCGTTCCTGTCCACCTCGTCCGGGCTGCTGCTGGCCCTGGCGGGCGGCCTGTCGCACGACCTGTTCCAGGGCAGCGTTCCGCGGCTGCGCCTGGCGGTGGCCGTGGGCGCGTGCGTGGCGGTGCTGCTGGCGCTGCCCGCGCAGATGATCGACATCAACGTGCTGGTGGTGTGGGCGTTCACGGTGGCGGCGTCGACGTTCTGCCCGCTGCTGGTGCTGGGCATCTGGTGGCGGCGGCTGACGCTGCCCGGGGCCGCGTCCGGGCTGACCGTGGGGGCCGTGACCGCGACCGGCGCGGTGGGGTGGTCGATCCTGCTGCCGCCCTCGGTCGGGTGGGTGTCGGTGCTGCTGGGGCAGCCCGCGGCGTGGACCGTTCCGCTGGCCTTCGGGACGATGGTGCTGGTCTCGCGGCTGACCAGGCCGCCGGACTGGGCCGAGCACGCCGTGCTGCGGCTGCACTCCCCCTGAGGACGTCCGCCGATAGGTGTCCAACGTGGGCTGGCCGAAAACGTTACTGGCGTTACCCAGGGGACCTGACCTGCGGTGATCTTGTACTTGTGGCGGGGTTCGAGCGTCGAACCTCGCTATAAGTACAAGATCACGGCGGAGAGGGCGGCCTGTGAGCCTTTCCGGTCACCCGGCCCTACTCCGCCGAAGACGTTGCCGGTGCGGCGTACGGGGTCTCTGCTCCTGCCGCCCCTGTCCCCGGCCCGTGTTCGGGCGCCGAGCCCCGCCGCGGGGCCGCGTCCGGGGCGCGGGAACCGGGTCCGCCCGCCGCTCCCCCGGGGCGCGGCCACGGGTGTAGGGTCCGGACTGACCACGTACGATCACCCGTCGTGCCGACTCTGACACGAGGAGTCCCATGCCCCCCTCACGTCGTGCCCTGCCCGCGCTGCTGGCGTCGAGCGCGCTCCTGCTCGTCTGCGGCGCCTCCTCCGCGCTCTCCCCGGACCGCCCGCCGTCCGACGGGCCCCGGGACACGGCTTCCCTGGTCGGCGCGGTGGACGCGGTCCCGGACGCGAGCCGGGCGGGGGCGACGGGTCCGGACGCCGCGCCCCGCGTCGCGGGGGCCACGGACGCGGTCCCGGGCGTGGACACGGACGGCACGGGCCTCAGCGTGGGCGACGGGACCTCCCGCGTGGAGGTGGGCCCGGGCGGGGTCCGCGTGCGGACCCCGGGTGCGCTGGTGGAGGTCGACCGGGGGTCCTACGTCCTGGTGTGCGCGAACGGCGTGCGCGTGGTGGTGCGTGTGGACGAGGCGCCGCCGTGCACGCCGCGTCCCGAACAGCCGGAGCCCCCGGGACCGCCCGGGGAACCCGGGCAGCCGGGTTACCCCGAACCGGAACCGCCCGCTCCCCCGGCGCCCGGCGATCCCGAACCGCCCGCCCCCGAGGCACCCGGCCCCGGAACCCCGCAGGAGCCCGGAGCGGTGCCGCCCGAGCCGGGGAGCCCGGCCGCGGAAGCCTCCCCCGCCGCCGCGGGCCCCGCCCAGGAGCGCGCGGCGGACCCCGCGCAACCGTCCGCGTCCCCGTCGCCGCCGCCCGCGGTGGAGCAGGCCGTCCGGGAACAGGTGCTGGCCGACCTCTCGCCGCGCTCGGCCCCGCAGGCCGCCGGCGCCTTCACCCCCATGCGCACCATGGTGCTGCTCATGGTCGTCATCGCCGTGGCCGCCGCGGGCGCGGGCCGCGCCGCCGCGCGCTCCGCGGGCTGACCGGGCCCGCCCCCTACTGGGGGCTGAGGGAGGCGTCGATCCGGTCGAACCCGGCCAGCGCGTCCTGGATCGCGCCCGCGTCGTGCGCCAGGGCCCCGTTGAACGGGTTGCCCAGGTAGAACAGCAGCAGGATGGTGGCGAACACGAAGACCAGGTTGGCCGACGCCCAGAAGTAGGCCACGGACGAACCCCGCCGGGTCATGGCGAACGGCAGCACCGCCACGGCGATGGCGGACAGGGCCGCGATGGCGTTCAGGACGAACGGGATCCCGTCCCCGGCCGCGTCGGCGCGTTCGATGCGCGCGTCGCTGAGCTCCGCGAGCTCCTGGCGCGCGGTCAGGCGGTCCAGGCCGTCGCCGGTGTCGGACACCGACAGCGCCCGCACCGACGCGGCCAGGTCGGCCAGGGCCTCCTCGCCCTCGGTGCTCAGCTCGCCGCTGCCGCTCATCAGCGGCCAGTCCTCCTCCGCGACCGCGGTCATGTAGTCGCGCAGCTGCTGGCGCACCACCTCCGCCTCCTCGTCCGGGAAGGCGGCGGTGCTCCAGTACAGGGCCTCGGCCGCGCCCACCTCCTCGGTCAGCCCGTCCCCGGCCCCCGTGAAGTTCTCCCAGCCGATCACCACCCCCATCGCCGCCGACGCGAGGTAGAGCGCGAGCACGCAGGGGGCGACCACGACGCTGACGGCTCCCCCGGAGGAGTCGTCGTCGACGCGGAACCTGCCTACGGCGAGGACCGCTCCGGCGACCATGGCGGCCAGGACGGCGAGGACGAGCAGCAGCGTCATCATTGGGATTCCCAGGGAAGAAGGAGGGACCGGCGGGCAACGGGTCCATCCGTAGCACGCGCGGGGCCGCCTTCTCAGCGGAAGGGGAGAACGCCCGGAAATGTCGCCCCGGTGCCGTGACCAGCCGTTCCGGACGCCCACGGCTTCCGGGCCCCGGGGGTCGGAACCCGGGCTCCGGGGACCGGGGTCCGGGGACCGGGGTCCGGGACCCGGTGACCGGGGTCCGGCGTCAGGAGCCCGGGGCCCGCGCGTCCTCCCGAGGGGTCCGCCCCGGGCTACAGCGGCGCGCCCATCGCGTGGTACCCCCCGTCCACGTGCAGCGTCGTGCCGGTGACGGCCCGCGCGGCCGGGGACATCAGGAACAGTGCGGGTCCGGCGACCACGGAGGCGTCCTTGGTGTCCCAGCCCAGCGGCGCGGAGGAGGCCCAGCCGTCCGCGATCTGGTCGAACCCGGGGATCGAGCCGCCCGCCAGGGACTTGATCGGTCCCGCGCTGACGGCGTTCACCCGGATGCCGTCACCGCCGAGGTCGCGGGCCAGGTACTTCGTGGAGTTCTCCAGCACGGCCTTCGCCGACCCCATCCAGTCGTAGACCGGCCACGCCCGGGAGGCGTCGAAGGTCAGGGACACGACCCCGGCGCCGTGCGGGGCGGCGGCCATGAGCTCCCGGAAGCCCACGGCGAGCGCCTTCAGGGAGTAGCCCGAGACGTGGATCGCGGTGGCCACGTCCTCCCAGGAGGTGTTGAGGAAGTTGCCGCCCAGCGCGTCGCCCGGGGCGTAGGCGATGGAGTGCAGCAGTCCGTCCACGTGCCCCCAGTGGGCGGCGACCTTGCCCGCCGTCGCGGTGATCTGGTCGGGGTCGGTGACGTCCATGGGCAGGATGTCCACGGGTTCGGCCGGGAGGCGTTTGGCCACCCGCTCCAGGATGGACAGCTGCCTTCCGGGCGGGTTGGTCAGGATCACCTGGTGGCCCTGCTTCATCGCTTCCTCGGTGACCGCGTAGGCGATGGAGGACTGGGTGGTGATGCCGGTGATGAGGAGGTTCACCTGGGTTCCTTCTGCGCGTAGGTGCTGGCAGAAGGAACGTACCGGTGCGCGAACAGCCCGTCACCGGGGAATCGGTACAAGGTTCGGGCCCGGATTTTGAATCCCCGGGGGCGGGCGGCGGCCGTCGGCCCCGGGGACGGCCACCGCCCCGCCCGCCTCGTGCGCGCCACCGGCCCACGCCCTGCCCGGCCTCCAGGGGCCGGCCACCACCGAACGCGGGACCGGAAGACGTCGCCTCGGCGTCATGGACGGCCTGGACCGCCATGACCGCGGTCGGGCCGGTCGATCTCGAACCAGACGGTGGTCCGGCCCTCCTCGTGGAGCGTGCCCCACCGGCTGGCCTGCGCGGCGACCAGGCGCATCCCCAGTCCGCCCACACGCAGCGGATCGGGGGGCCGCACGCACGGTGTGGTGACGGAGTCCTCGCGGATCGGCCCCTGGTCGGTGATCCTGACCTGCACGCGGCCCGGAAGCCGGTGCACGCTGACGACGACCTCGCCCCCGGGCAGGCCGCTGCGCGTGTGCGCGATCGCGTTGTTGAACACCTCGCTGGCCAGTTCCCGGGCCACCTCCCTCTCCAGTGGCGGCAGGGCGGAGAGCGCGCAGACCCTGCGGCGCACCAGGGCGGCCTGGTCGGGACACCCCTCGATGATGAGCGCGGAGCCGAGGCTGCTCCAGCGCTGGTCCAGCACCAGGGGCGCCCTGTCGCGGGGGTCCACGCCCCTGCGGGGCAGCGGGTACCGGCCGGTGCCGCCGCCGTCCGGGGAACCGCTCCGACGCGATTGCATGTTTGTCACTGATCCCACCTGAAATCACCATCCTCCGGAACATCGCCACGAACAGGACGCAATGACCTGCGGACCCGTGGCCTGCGTCCACCCTGGTCACGAGGCCTGGATTATCTCCACCGTCTGTCGTTTTCCAGAGAACGGATGACAGGGAGCGCAACGGCTCTGTAAGTTGTGCGGGGTGACGCAAGATCACTTTCCTTCCCTGCTCACGACGTTTCGCGATTTCTCGGGGAGAACGCAGAAACAGCTGGCCGTCGATATGGGCACGTCGCCCGCGTCCGTGTCCAGATGGGAGTCGGGGAAGTTCACGCCCAGGGTGGAGACCGCCGAGGCCCTGGACCGGATGCTCAAGGCAGAGGGCAGGCTTCTCAAGGCGTGGCGGAAGCAGACCTCGGGAACGGAACTGCCGGTGTGGCAGTTGAACGTGGCCCGGTTGGAAGAGCAGTCCGTAGCCATCGACTTGCTGCTGCCAGCTTTGGTACCTGGGTTGCTTCAGTGCGAGCAGTACGCCCAACTGGTGTTCAAAGACGGCCAACCTCTGGTTTCGGACGATGAGGTCAGCAGGTGGGTCGCTTCTCGTTGCGGTCGACTCAAAGTGCTGCGCGAACATCATCACGACCCGGTGGTGACCGCCGTTTTCCCACACAGTGCGTTGGCATGCACGCCCGATCCGGTACGACGGCAGCAGGCAGCGCACCTGCTGCGGCTGATGGAGGGGGGCAGGGTCGAGGTCCACCTGCTTCCACCCGGGGTCTTCATGCTGGGAGTGACCGCGCCCATTCAGCTGTTCCGGCTGGCAGACGGGGGAGTCGCCGTCTCCAGTGACTACATCGCTGGAAACGTCATCCTGGAGTCCGAGAGCCATCCGCGCGTGGAGGCGCTGGTAAGAAAGGGGCTAGCGTCCGCGCTGCCCGCCAGAGAGTCCCGGCAGCTGTTGAGGGAATTGGAAGCATCATGAGCAACGAGTGGCACAAGAGCAGCTACAGCAGCAACGGAAGCCAGTGCGTCGAGGTCCGCGAACACGCCTTCGGCGCCGACGTCCGAGACACCGTCCACCGCGAGGCCGGACACCTCACCGTCCCCGGGGACCAGTGGGTGGCGCTGATCAGCGGCCTGCGCTCCGGCCTGTAACCGCATCCCGCCCCCGCCCCCGCGCCCGCTTCGGCCGGGGGCTTTTCCCTGTCCGAAAGGACCCAGGAAAATCCCCTCAAAACAAACCATTCCGGACAATAGAAAAACCTGGCCAGCCAGATTTTTCACCTGCCCACCAAAGCTCTGACCAGCGAACATGACTCGACCGCGCACGTTCTTTCAAGACTCACTGCCCCCTGACGGCCTCGACTCCTCTTTCCGTCCCCTAATCTTTCCCCGAACACACAACTGAACACGAAAGACCCCGCGACGGTCAGTTACCGCCCGGGGTCGTGGCCAGCAATCCAACACCTTTAACACAAGGAATCGCTGACATGCGCCAGTTTAGCGCTGCCCTTCTCACCCGTGCCCTGACTCTGGTGACATCCCTCTTCATCCCCGCGCGCGGACGCCACTCGGCCGCCGTTCGCCGTCGCCGTTCCACCCGGGTCCGCCGCTACGCCCCGGCTCCCGCCCCCGCCTCCGCGCGGTCCGGCATGACTCCGGCCTCGCGGCCCGGGGCCCCGCGTTCCGCTCCGCGCCCGGTACCCGCTCCGCGTCTGGCCCCCGCCCCGGAGAGCTTCCCGGCCGAGGACATCGCCCTGGTCAGGCCCTACTACACCGCCCGCGAACGCGAGTGCGAGCACGCCCTCTCCCGCGTCCATGCCGAGGCCGTCATTCGGCTGCGCGCGTGGTCGCACGGCTCCGTTCACGTCCCGGCACCGGCACCGCCGCCGGTTCCAGTCGCGGTTCCGGCCCCCGCACCCGCCCCCGTCGGCGACCTCCTCGCATCCGCCCCCGCCCGGGCCCGGTACGCGGACGGGGTGGCGGTATGACCGACACGCTCCCGCACGACCCGGCCCCGGTCCCCGGCCCGTTCGCCTTCTGGGGCCACCGCGACTACGCCGGGGACCTGTCCGAACTCGCCCGGGTCCGCTCCGAACTCGCCCGCGACCTGGCCGGGTTCGACCCCGACCTGGTGGAGACCGTCACACTCGTGGCCAGCGAACTCGTCGCCAACTCCTGCAAGTACGCCCGCCCGGGAGGAAGGGTCGGCCGCACCCTGTCCATGCCGGACGAACGCACGCTGCGCCTGACCGTCAGCGACGCGGGCGGCCCCACCCTGCCCCGCATCCCCGCCGAGCGCACCGACGAGGAATGGGAACTCGCGGAGGGCCAGCGCGGGCTCCTGCTGGTACGCCGGCTCTCCCGCACGTGGGCCGGCTTCGCCTTTCCGCGCCGCCACGGCCTCGGCACCCACGTCTGGGCCGCTTTCGACGCCGAGCCGCCCCGGACCCTGCCCCGCGTCTGGTGACCGCACGGCGAGGGGGCGCGGGCACCGTCGTGCCCGCGCCCCCTTTCCCGGGCCCCTGCGCGGAAGGGGCCCGGGTCAGGGGGCCGTGCCCCCGTCGAGGTCGTCGCTACTCGTTCTCCAGGCGGTCCAGCAGGGCGTGGTACTCGTCCCACAGCTCGCCGGGCAGGTGGTCGCCGAAGGTCTTGAAGAACTCCGGTACCAGCGCGGCCTCCCGCTTCCAGACCTCGCGGTCGACGTCGAGCACGTAGGCCATGTCCTCGTCGGAGACGTCCAGTCCCTCGGTGTCGATGCCGTCGGCGGTGGGCAGGTAGCCGATCGGGGTCTCGACCGCCTCGGCCTCACCCTCCAGGCGCTCGACGATCCACTTGATGACGCGGCTGTTCTCGCCGAACCCGGGCCAGACGATGCGGCCCTCGGGGTCCTTCTTGAACCAGTTGACGTAGAAGATCCGGGGCAGCTTGGCCGCGTCGGCCCCCTGGCCCAGCCTCACCCAGTGGGCGAAGTAGTCGCCCATGTTGTAGCCGCAGAACGGCAGCATGGCGAAGGGGTCGCGGCGCAGCTCGCCCACGGAGCCCTCCGCGGCGGCGGTCTTCTCCGAGGAGACGTTGGCGCCCAGGTAGACGCCGTGCTGCCAGCTGAAGGACTCGGTGACCAGCGGCACGGCGGTGGCGCGGCGACCGCCGAACAGGATGGCCGAGATCGGCACGCCCGCCGGGTCCTCCCACTCGTCGGCGATGGTCGGGGCCTGCCCGGCCGGGGTGGTGAAGCGGGAGTTCGGGTGGGCCGCGGGCTCGGCCGACTCCGGCGTCCAGGGACGGCCCTTCCAGTCGGTCAGGCCCGCGGGCGGCTCCTCGGTGAGGCCCTCCCACCACACGTCGCCGTCCTCGGTCAGGGCGACGTTGGTGAAGATGCTGTTGCCCCAGAGGGTCTTCACTGCGTTGGCGTTGGTCTTCTCGCCGGTGCCGGGCGCGACGCCGAAGAACCCGGCCTCGGGGTTGATGGCGCGCAGCTGGCCCTGCTCGTCGAAGCGCATCCAGGCGATGTCGTCGCCCACGGTCTCGACCTTCCATCCCGGGATGGTCGGCTGGAGCATGGCCAGGTTGGTCTTGCCGCAGGCGCTCGGGAAGGCGGCGGCGACGTAGTGCGGCCGGCCCTTGGGCGGGGTGACCTTGAGGATGAGCATGTGCTCGGCGAGCCAGCCCTCGTCGCGGGCCATCACCGAGGCGATGCGCAGCGCGTAGCACTTCTTGCCGAGCAGGGCGTTGCCGCCGTAGCCCGAGCCGTAGGACCAGATCTCACGGGTCTCGGGGAAGTGCGAGATGTACTTGGTGGAGTTGCAGGGCCAGGCGACGTCCTCCTGGCCGGGCTCCAGCGGGGCGCCCACGGAGTGGACGGCCCTGACGAACTCGCCGCGCTCCTCGATCAGGCGCAGGGCGGCGCTGCCCATGCGGGCCATGACGCGCATGGACACCACGACGTACGGGGAGTCGGTGATCTCGACACCGAGCTGGGAGATGTCGCCGCCCAGCGGCCCCATGCAGAAGGGCACGACGTACATGGTGCGGCCGCGCATGGCGCCCCGGAAGATCTCGCCGAAGGTGGCGCGCATCTCGTCGGGGGCGATCCAGTTGTTGGTGGGGCCCGCGTCCCTCTCGCGCTCGGAGCAGATGAAGGTGCGGTCCTCGACGCGGGCGACGTCGCTCGGGTCGGACTTGCAGTAGAAGCTGTTGGGGCGTTTGTCCGGGTTGAGGCGGACGAAGGTGCCCTGCTCGACCAGCTGGTCGGTCAGACGGGTCCACTCCTCCTCGGAACCGTCGCACCACACGATCTCGTCCGGCTGCGTGAGCTCGGCCACCTCCCGCACCCAGGAGACGAGCTCCTCGTGCTTGGTCGGTGCGTCCACTTCGGTATCCACGGCAGTCACAGCGGCTCCTTCTCAACGTCGAGATCTCTCGCATCATGAACGACGATCCCCCACGGTGACCAATTGGTTTAGTCCAATGGTCTACGGAAGTTATGCCGGAAGAACGGATTTCCCTGCACAGCAAGGCTTCCGTGTGGTCTACCACCGGGTACGCACGCGCACGAAAGACGATCGCTCCGCTGCTGATGAGAGCCGGTTCCCCTGGAAACCGGCGCTACCGGGCACCGCGACCGACACACCGTGCTGTTCGTCACACCCCCCGCCCGGGGTGCGGTCGCGGGCACTAGACCTGTGCCGCCCGGCCCTGGGTCAGCGCAGGATGGCGACGGGGCCCCTGGCCCCGTGCAGGACGGAGTGGCTCACCGAGCCGAGCAGCAGCCCGCGGAAACCCCCGCGGCCGCGCGAGCCGACCACGATGAGGTCGGCGGGGGTGGCCTCCTCCAGCAGGGCGATCACCGGGTGGGCGCGCACGACCCGGGTGCTCACCGGCACGCCCGCGTGGCGCGTGCGGGGCCCGGCCAGCTCCTCCTCCAGCGCCTGGCGCGCGGCCTCGGCGGCGGTCGCGTCGTCGAACAGCTCGGGCGGGATGGGCCCGGTCGCGGCGGCGAAGGCCACCAGCGGCTGCCAGGCGCTCACCGCGACCAGCTCGGTGTCGGCGAAGTCGGCCTGCGCGAAGGCGAAGTCCACCGCGCGCCTGCTGGGTTCGGACCCGTCGATGCCCACGATCACCCGGCCCCGCACGCCGTGCGCGGACGCGTGCTCCCGGGGCAGCACGATCACCGGCACGGGCGCGCGGGCGGCCAGCTCGATACCGACCGAGCCGACGAACGCGGCCACGATCCCGCTCAGCCCGCGCGAGCCGACCACCACGGCGACGGCGCCCTCCGAGGAGGCCTCCGTGAGCAGGGCCTCCACCGGGCGCGCGTACGACAGGCGTTTTTGCACCCGCAGCTCGGGGAAGAGCCGCGACACCCAGTCCCCCGCGTACTCCAGCAGGGACTCCGCCCCCTGGGCGTCGGCCTCGTCGGGGAGCACGTCCGGGGGGACGTCGGGGTCGGTGCGCGTGTGCCCCGCGAACACGCCCACGGAGGCCAGCGGCCCGGCCGCCGCGACGATCCGGACCCCCAGTCCGCGCAGCATCGCCTGGTGCGCCGACCACTCCAGCGCGTGGCGGCTGGATTCCGTACCGTCGACCCCCACGATCACCCATCGCGTCGTGGATGCGCCGTCCATGCGTGCGCCCTTCTCGTCGGCCGTCCCTGCCCCGCGTCTTCCGCCGGTGTCCCCCCGATGATGCCGTGTGAACACGCAACCGTGGATAACGGTGCCGACGCGAGTTGGGTGAGACGGGGCACCACGGGTAGGGGATGGCGGCACGACGGTGGTTCGGCCACGTGCCCTCGGGGGGATGTCTCCGCGGGAGACGTGGGGACTTTCGTGGGACAGGGGGCACGATGTCGCACTCCACACAGTTGCACTGGGACTACAGGGACGGGAAGGTCGCGGCCGTGGTGGCCGCGGTCGTGTACAGCCTGTGGGTCGTGGAGGTCGTGCTGCCCGGCGGCAGCGCGGTCGATGGGGCCCTGGCCGACAGGGGCGCGGACTTCGCCAGGTTCCTGGAGAGCGCGCACCGCATCGCGTCGATCCTGGTGGTGATCGCCGCCGGGGTCGGGCTCGGGCTGGGCGCGAGGGAGAGGACGGGCCACCTGCTGGCGGTGTCGTGGTGGTGCATGCTCCTGTTCGGCGCGGCGTCGCTGGCCGCCACGCTCTTCCCCGGGCCGTGCGTGGCCTCCACGGACGTGCCGTGCGCGGCCGAGTCACTGGCGGAGGGGGTGGCGGGGGCGACCGCGGCCCAGGCCCTCGTCGCGTTGGTCGCGCTCCTGGCCGCGCTGGCGAGCGTGGTCGTGCTGGCGGTGGACCGGCGCCGGATGGGCGACGGCAGGTGGCCGCTGGTGGCCGTCGTGGCCGCGCTCCAGCTGGTCACGGCCGTCGCCGTCCTGGTCGTGGCGGTACGGGCCTACGCGGGCGGGGGCGACGGCGACCCGGGGGTCGTGTTCGGCAACCTGCAGCGCGTCCACCTGGCGGCGGTGGCCCTGTGGCTGCTCACGGTGGGTCTGCTGCCCAGCCTGTGGAAGCGGACCTGGACGCCCCAGGACACCCGCACCGGGCACTGACCCCTCACCCGTCGGTGTCGCGGAGCGCCTCCGGCAGGGGGCGCGCGTGCACCACGTGCAGGGTGCTCACCGCTCGGGTGAGCACCACGTAGAGCCGGTTGGCGCCGCGTTCCTCGGCCTCGGCGATGGCGGCGGGCTCGGCGACCACGACGGCGTCGAACTCCAGGCCCTTGGCCAGGCTCGCGGGGACCGCGACCAGGCGTCCCGCGTCCGGCCCGGTGTCCGCCTCCCCCAGCAGCGGCGCGGCCAGCCCCTCGGCCTCGACGGCCCCGCGCAGGGCGGGCAGGTCGGCGTCCGCGGCGATCAGGCCGACGGAGCCCTCCCCCTTGAGCGCGGTGCGGCAGGCGTCGGCGACCGACGCGGCCAGACCCCCCTCGGCGGGGGTGACCCGCAGCGCCCCGGGCGCGCGGCGCACGGCCACGGGGGCGCCCATCCCGGGCGCGATCACGGGCAGCAGGCGGGCGGCGAAGTCGATGATCTGGGCGGGGACGCGGTAGCCGCGGTCCAGGACGCTCAGGTGGCCGGCGGGCTTGCCCAGGTGTTCCAGGAGCGTGGACCAGTCGGCGGCCGCCGAGGGGCTGGTGCCCTGGGCGATGTCGCCGAGCACGGTGAGCGAGCCGGACACGCAGCGGCGGCCGATCGCCCGGCACTGCATGGGGCTCAGGTCCTGGGCCTCGTCCACCACGATGTGGCCGAGTCCCGTGGGGCGCTCGATGAGCGCGGCGGCCTCGTCCACCAGGGCCAGGTCCTCCTCCGACCAGAGGGCCGACCTGGGGCCGCGGGGGCTGCCCGGCAGCAGGACGGCGGCCTGCTCCTCGGGGGTCAGCAGCCCCTCCGCCGCCCGGGCGAGGCGTTCGGGGTCGGTGAGCAGGCCGAACACGAGCCTGAGCGGGTCGGCCTTGGGCCACATGGCGGTGACCGCCGAGCGCACGGCCGGGTCGCGGCGCACCTGCTGGTGGGTGCGGTCGTCGCAGACCTCCCCCTGGGCCTCCATGAGGGAGAGCACGGCGTGGGCGATGCGGTGCGAGAGGAGTTCGCGCCCCGAACCGTAGGCGACGCCGCGCGTGGCCAACTCGTCCAGGAGGGGGCGCAGGTCCTCGGGGTACAGGCGCCAGCGGCGCGACCCGCGGCGGACCACGACCGCCTCCTCGGGCGTGCGCAGGTGCGACCACAGGTCGCGGCGGACCACCTCCGCCATGCGGGCCTGGCCCTTGACGCGGGCGGCGCGGGGCTCCTCGGTCCGGCGCACCCACCCGGCGGCGGGGCGGGAGCGCTCGGGCAGCCCGGCGGTGAGCATCTCGGTGACGGTGGTCTGCTGGACGTCGACCTCGCCGAGGGCGGGCAGGACGTCGCGGATGTAGGAGAGGAAGGAGCGGTTGGGGCCCACGATCGCCACGCCGGAACGGGAGAGGCGTTCGCGCTCGGTGTAGAGCAGGAAGGCGATGCGGTGCAGGCCGACGGCGGTCTTGCCGGTGCCGGGAGCGCCCTGCACGCACAGGGTGGTGCCGAGCGGGGCCCGGACGAGGCCGTCCTGCTCGGGCTGGATGGTGGCGACGATGTCGCGCATGGGCCCGGTGCGGGGGCGTTCGATCTCGGCGCTCAGCAGGGCGCCGACGCGCTGGTCGGCCTCGGCCCGGGGGGCGGTGAGCGGCTCGTCCTCGAAGGCGGTGAGCACCACCTCGGGGTCGGCGCCGCGGCCGTGGTCGATCGTGGTGAAGCCGTAGCGGCGGCGCAGGCGCACGTCCATCCGGTCGCCGGGCGAGGCCCGGTAGTAGGCGACGCAGAGGGGGGCGCGCCAGTCCAGGACCATGGGGCGCCCCTCGGCGTCGTGGACGTGGCGGCGGCCGATGTGGATCCGGTCGGGGTCGGCACCGGGGGCGGGGGCCGCGGGGTCGGCCCCGGCGTCGTCCAGGAAGACGGTGCCCGGTTCGAAGTCGAGGCGGCCGAAGAACAGCGGGGCGCCGGGGACGTCGGCCAGGGCCGCGAGGCGGCGCTCGCGGCCGCGGCGCAGGGCGGCGTTGGTGACCTTGTCGTTGACGACGTCGCCCAGGACGAGCTCGCTGCCCTCGACCTCCTCCCGCATCCGGTCCAGGGCGGCGCGGGCGGCGGCGAGGCGTTCGCGTTCGGCCCGGAGCTCGGGGCTCACGGGCACGGCGGAGGGATCGGTCGTGGACATACGGCGGCCTCGGAGGGATCGGCGGGACAGAACGCGGCAGCGCGCGTGCGCGGGTCCCGCCCCGGTCGCCGCGAGGGCCCGGTTCGTTCCGATCCGTGAGAGCGCACAGCACCCGTTCGGGGGCGCTGCCGAAAAGAGCCATCAGCCTACCCCCCGGGCGTTGCCCCGCCAAACCGGCCGGGGACCGGGCGCCCCCGCCTCCGCGGCGGACCCGCGCGCCTCCGACGGCCCGGGGCCCGTTCCACGGACCGGGCCCCACGCCCCGGGGGCCACGCCCCGGCCGGGGGACGGGAACCGCCGTCGGCGCGGGACCGTCGGAGGAACCGGGAAAGGACGGTACTCACATGCACCACGTTCAGGACGACCTCGTACTGCGGCCCGGCCTTCGGGCGGGGTGGGCCAGGTTGGGCGCCGGTTCGGTGGTCGGCGTGGTCGTGACCGCCGGCGTCGCGTTCCGCATCGGCCCGGAGGCGGCCCTGGTCGCGGGCGCCGCGTGGACCGCGCTGGTCGTGGTGGCGGCCGTGCACCTCTACCGGGCCAGGATCGTGCTGACCGCGCACGAGATCATCCTCAAGGGGGCGTTCCTCCAGCGGCGCCGGTCACGGTCGCGCGCCGTGTGGACGATCCGCGCGACCGTCGTCCAGCCGCGCGGGGGCCCCTGCGACACCCTGTTCCTCCTCGATGCGCACGGCGGCGTGCTCGTCAGGGTGTACGGCGCCAGCTACACGGCCGAGGACATGGACCGGCTGGTGAACGCGCTCGGGCTGCCGTGCAGCGGCCCGGAGGGGCGTGTCACCCCCGGGGAGCTCCACCGGTTCCGCCCGGGGCTCGTGCCGTGGTTCGAGCGGCACGCCTACCTGCTCGGAATGGCGTTCGCCGTCGCCGTGACCCTGGCCATCGTGGCGGGCCTCCTGATCGGCTTGGCCGTGACCGCGCCCTAGCCGGGACGCGCTCAGGTCTTGCGCAGCCTCACCCGGCGCACGCGGTGGTCGTCGCCCTTGTACAGGACCAGGGTGGCCCGTCCCCGGGTGGGGCGGATGTTCTCCACGAGGTTGACCTCGTTGATGGTGCGCCAGGTGTTGGCGGCGAACTCCAGCGCCTCCTCCTCGCCGATGGCGGTGGCCATGTGGTGGAAGTAGGAGCGCGGGTCGGAGAACGCGGTGCGGCGCAGTTCGCGGAAGCGGTCGAGGTACCAGCCGCGGATGTTCTCGACCTTGGCGTCCACGTAGATGGAGAAGTCGAAGAAGTCGGCCACGGCCAGGCGCCCGGCGGAGGGTGTCTGGAGGACGTTGATGCCCTCGACGATGAGGATGTCGGGCCTGCGCACGGTCTGGCGCTCGCCCGGCACGATGTCGTAGGCCAGGTGGGAGTAGACGGGGATGTCGATCCGGTCGGCCCCCGCCTTCATCTCCGACACGAAGCGCACCAGGGCGCGTCGGTCGTAGCTCTCGGGAAAGCCCTTGCGCCGCATCAGGCCGCGCGACTCCAGGACCGCGTTGGCGTGCAGGAAGTTGTCGGTGCTGACCAGTTCCACGTCCGGGTGGTTGGGCCACTGGGCGAGCAGGGAGCGCAGGAGGCGCGCCGTGGTGGACTTGCCCACCGCGACGCTGCCCGCGACGCCGATGATGAACGGCGACGGGCGGTCGGACTCTCCGAGGAAGGCGCGGACCGCGGCGTGCCGCTGCTGGGTCGCGCCCACGTAGAGGTTGAGCAGTCGCGACAGCGGCAGGTAGACGTCCCGCACGTCGTCCAGGGAGGTGGGGTCGGTGGTGCCGCGGAGCTCGGCGAGGTCCGCCTCGGTCAGGGAGAGGGGCGTGGAGGCCCGGAGCGCGGCCCAGGCCTCGCGGTCCATCTCCACGTACGGCGTGGAGAAGCCGTTCTTCGTCGTGTGAGACACGAATGACCACCCTAGAGGAGGAGGTCGACCGCGTCGGGCGGCCGGTCCCCACAAGTCCCGCCGTGGCGCCGGAAAGGTGCCCGAAACCACATGTTCACGACACGTACCCCCAGATTTTCGATCCCACTTCCACGGGGGTGGAATCGGTTCCACTCGTTGCCTCCCCATGCCCCCGACCTGCGCGGTCTACTCCCCATGCACCAAATGGTCTATACCGTTACCTGGGAAAACGGCCAGTGGTATGGATGCCTGGTTGGTCGATTCGAGCGACTTCTTCGCTTACGCTGGCGGCCATGTGCGGAATCGTTGGCTACGTCGGGCCGCAACCGGCGCTTGAGGTCGTCGTGAACGGCCTCTCAAGGTTGGAGTACCGCGGATATGACTCCGCGGGTGTGGCTGTGCTGGGCGACGGCGCCCTGCGTACCGAGAAGCGCGCGGGCAAGCTCGCGAACCTGCGCCAGGCCCTGGAGGAACGGCCCATCAGCGGCGACGGCGCCGGGATCGGGCACACGCGCTGGGCCACGCACGGTGCCCCGAACGACGTCAACGCCCACCCCCACGTGGACAACGACAACCGTGTCGCCGTCGTCCACAACGGCATCATCGAGAACTTCGCCGCGCTGCGCCTGGAGCTGGAGGAGCGGGGCTGCAAGTTCCTCTCCGAGACCGACACCGAGGTCGCCGCGCACCTGCTCAACACCGAGCTGGCCCGGACCGGCGAGCTCGCCTCCGCCATGCGCGCGGTGTGCAGGCGCCTGGAGGGCGCGTTCACCCTCGTGGCCACCTCCGTGGACGACCCCGGCCTGGTCGTGGCCGCCCGCCGCAACTCGCCGCTGGTCGTCGGCCGCGGTGAGGGCGAGAACTTCCTGGCCAGCGACGTCGCGGCGTTCATCGCCCACACCCGCGAGGCGGTCGAGCTGGGCCAGGACCAGGTCGTGGAGCTGCGCGCGGACTCGGTCACGGTGACCGACTACGACGGCAACCCCGTCGGCGTACGCGAGTACCACGTGGACTGGGACGCCTCCGCCGCCGAGAAGGGCGGCTACGACTACTTCATGCTCAAGGAGATCGTCGAGCAGCCGCGCGCGGTGGCCGACACCCTCCTGGGCCGCGTGACGGCCGACGGCCAGCTCACGCTGGACGAGATGCGCCTGACCCCCGAGGACCTGCGCTCCGTCGAGAAGATCGTCATCATCGCCTGCGGCACCTCCTACCACGCGGGCCTGATCGCCAAGTACGCCATCGAGCACTGGTGCCGCATCCCGTGCGAGGTCGAGGTGGCCAGCGAGTTCCGCTACCGGGACCCGATCCTGGACCAGCAGACCCTGGTCATCGCCATCTCCCAGTCCGGCGAGAGCATGGACACGCTGATGGCGGTCCGCTACGCCCGCGAGCAGCGCGCCCGGGTGCTGGCCATCTGCAACGTCAACGGGTCGACCATCCCGCGCGAGTCCGACGGCGTGCTGTACACGCACGCCGGCCCGGAGGTCGGCGTCGCCGCCACCAAGACCTTCCTCACCCAGCTGGCCGCCTGCTACCTGATCGGCCTGTACCTGGCCCAGGTGCGGGGGCTGAAGTTCGGCGACGAGATCAACACCGTGATCGCCCAGCTGGCCACCATGCCCGAGCAGGTCGAGCGGGTCCTGGAGATGGCCGGGCCGGTCCGCGAGCTGGCCCGGTCGCTGTCGGACGTGAACACGGTGCTGTTCCTGGGCCGCCACGTGGGCTACCCCGTGGCGATGGAGGGCGCGCTCAAGCTCAAGGAGCTGGCGTACATGCACGCCGAGGCGTTCGCCGCCGGTGAGCTCAAGCACGGGTCGATCGCGCTCATCGAGGACGGTGTGCCGGTCGTGGTCGTGGTGCCCTCCCCCAAGGGCCGCAGCGTGCTGCACGACAAGATCGTGTCCAACATCCAGGAGGTGCGCGCCCGCGGCGCCCGCACCATCGTCATCGCCGAGGAGGGCGACGAGGCGGTCCGCCCGTACGCGGACGTGCTCATCCCCATCCCGGCCGTGCCGACCCTGCTCCAGCCGCTCGTGTCCACGATCCCGATGCAGGTGTTCGCCTGCGAGCTGGCCCTGGCCAAGGGCAACGACGTGGACCAGCCGCGCAACCTGGCCAAGAGCGTGACGGTCGAGTAGGGGGACCGGGGAGGGGGCGTGTCCGGCGCGCGGCGCCGGGCGCGCCCCCTCCCGTGTCCGGGGCCGGTCCGCGTGCGGCGCGGGGCCGCGCCGGGTACACCGGGTGCGTGCCCGGGTCCGCTCCCCCTCGTGGGAACGCTCCCGTCAGCGCGGAGCGCCGCGCCCGGACCCGTCGTGGGCGGCGCGTGCGGTGGAGACGTCGGGGTGGGTCGGCAGGATCCCGCCCAGCGCCAGCACGTCGAGGATCCGGGTCAGCTGACGGGGCGGGCAGGCCAGGAGGAGGTGGTGCCGGGCCGCCGCGGCGAAGCGCAGGGCGCGCACGAGGGCGTTGACGCCCGAGGCGTCGATGAACTCCACCGCGGACAGGTCGACCACCACGCAGCCGTCGTCGGCGGCGGCCGTGATCCGGGTGAACGCCTCCTCGGCGGTGGCGATGTCGATCTCGCCGCCCAGCTCGACGACGGTGACCCCGTCACAGACGAACTGGTCCTGTTCCGTGTCCAGCACGGTCACGCCTCGCTCCGGGGATCGGGTGTAGGGAACTCTGCTCAGGACGCGATCGGCCAAATGCCGACATGCGTTGACAGCCTACTCTTCCCGGGCGGTCCGTCTGATGCCGTCCACAGCCCCGGTGTCCTTTTCCGGAACCCGTCAGGGGCGTGCCTCAGCCCTCACCACCGCATATCGCCCACACGATTTTTCCGCGGCCCCCGACCGGTTCCCAGCCCCATTCGCGGCTGAAAGCGGAGACGAGTCCCAGCCCCCGGCCCGACTCGGCGAAATGGTGGGCGTCCACTCTGACCGGGGCCTTTTCGCTGGAATCGGCGACCATGCACACCACGCCGCCCCGCCCGCCGTCGAGGCGGCGCAGCTGGACCACCACGCGGCCGTGCCGGGAGCCGCCCTCGGGAAGGGCGTGGCGGCAGGCGTTGCCCACGAGCTCGGAGACGATCAGCCGGACGTCCTCGACCTCCTCCGAGAACCCCCACCCCTCCAGTGCCCCGGCGGCGAACTCACGTGCCCTGCGCACCGACTCCGGCGAGGCGGCGAAGGCGCCGGCGGCCGCGTCCCTGGTCCGCGCGCGCTCGCCGACGGAGAGGCGGCCCAGGGGGTCGTCCCACCAGCCGCCCAGGAGGGCCTGGGAGGCCTCCGCGAGGGAGGGTCGGCTCCAGGGGGTCTCGGAGTCCGTCTCCGAGGACACCAGCTCTGCGTTCATCACGGTCCTCACGAGTGCGCTGTGGGCTGACCCGGTTCGCGGGGCCATCGTGGCTTACATCTGTAAGACACAGATGCACGTGCAGCTCAACGTCCGGCCTAGAGTATAGGACGAAGCGCCCTTATTGGTAGATCCCCTGCTCAGAATTCACAGACAGGCATCCGCGTTTACACCAGACCCGTAAGGGACCCATAGGTCCCAGCCCAATCCCCGCTCACCTCTGTCCGCAACGGAACACCGTGGGTATACTGAGCGGTCGCCCGCGCCAAAGTCGCTACAGCCGCTACACAGGAGGCGATGTGGTCGCCGAAGAAGCGAGAAATCTGCAGGTCACCCAGGATTTCCTGGCCAATTCCAGCGGTGGTCCCACCGTGCTGCGCATTCTCCTGGGAACGCAGCTTCGGCGGCTGCGGCAGGAGAAGGGGATTTCGCGGCACGACGCCGGATACGCCATCCGGGCCTCCCACGCCAAGATCAGCCGCATGGAGCTCGGCCAGGTCAGCTTCAAGCGCCGCGACGTGGACGACCTGCTCAAGCTCTACGGCGTGGACGACGTGGAGCAGCGCGAGGCCCTCCTCGGCCTGATCTCCAGCGCCAACGCCCAGGGCTGGTGGCACAAGTACGGCGACGTGCTGCCGAACTGGTTCGGCGTCTACGTCGGCCTGGAGGAGGCCGCGTCGGTCATCCGCACCTTCGAGGTCCAGTTCGTCCCCGGCCTGCTCCAGAGCGAGGACTACGCCCGCTCGGTCATCCGCCTGTCCCCGACCGCCGCGTCGGAGGAGGACGTCGACAGCCGGGTGCGGATGCGCATGCGCCGCCAGCGAAGATTCGTCGAACCGGAGGCGCCCAGACTGTGGGCGGTCATCGACGAGGCCGTGCTGCACCGCCCCTACGGCGACGCCGGGGTGATGCGCGGGCAGATCGAGCACCTCGTCGAGATGGCCCGCCGCCCCAACATCACCCTCCAGATCGCCACCTTCGCCATGGGCGGCCACGCCGCCGCGGGCGGCCCGTTCAGCATCCTGCGCTTCCCCACCCCCCAGCTGCCCGACGTGGTCTACCTGGAACAGCTGAGCAGCGCCCTGTACTTCGACAAGTACGACGACACCCACCGCTACGCGCAGACGATGGACCACCTCGCCACCCAGGCGCCCCCGCCCTCGGCCACGGAGGAGATCCTCCGCGGCTTCCTGGAGCGCTACTCCTGACCACCGCCCCCGCCCGCCGGCTCCCGAGCCCCTGACCGGGGTACCCGCCTCGGGAGACCCCCCGACCCCCGCGACGGCCTCCCCGCGCACCGGCCCCCGGCGCTCCTCCCCCGCGACGGCCCCCGACGGCCTCCCCGCGCACCGGCCCCCTCCCACGGCAGGCCCCGACGGCGCCCCGCCCGGAAGCCTCCCCGACGGGTGTCCCGACGCACCGCCCTCCCCGCGCTCGTCACTCTCCGCATCCAAATGCTCGCCGCGCGCACGGGGAATCGGTCCCCCTGCGGCCGCCTTCGGCCACGACCGGACAACGATCCGCGGGGAACGAACCTCCCGGCTTCCCGTTGCGTTAGGCGTGACATGCGGTTACGGTCCCGCACCGCCCTTCGCCCTTGCAGAAGTACTTACCGCCGTAAGTACGAATGCACGTGCATAAGCTACGCTTTGGCTCGCACCCGGGATGAAACAGCCCAACGGGGGACAGGGCCGCCCATACCCGGGGGCCAACTTCTCAACGGGGGGTCCCGGTGGTTTCGACACGACGGGCGCGGCGGACTGGACCGCCGTGTGTGGACACACCCCGCTCACGCGTCCCCCACGTTCCAGGAGGTTGAGATGCATCCGATCTACAACGGCGTTCCCGCCAGCCGTCTGCCGAAGGTCGTCTGGACCAAGAGCAGCTGGAGCAACCCGGACGGGAACTGCGTCGAGGTCGCCACGCTTCCGGACGGGGACATCGCCGTACGCAACTCGCGCGACCCCCAGGGGCCGGCGCTCGTCTACACCCCCGCCGAGATCGAGGCCTTCGTGCGCGGCGCCAAGACCGGGGACTTCGACGCCCTCCTGCGCTGACCGGGACCCCCACCCCTCAGACCAACCCGGAAAGGGTCCGCGTCGAGGGCCGCCGTGACCACCCGAACCCGTCCGGCGGCCCGCACTCCGTCCACGGCGCGGACGCCGACGGAGCCCGGCACCACCGCGGTGCCGGGCTCCGTTGTGTCCGGTGCCGCGCGCGGCGGGCGGGGCCCCGCCCCAGGGACGCTCCAATTCCCCTGGGACGCGAACCTCCGCCCGCCCCGTCACGCACCCTCCGGTCCGGGACGCGCGCGGCGGCCGGGTCCCGCTAGAGGCGGGTGGGGTCGACCAGAGCCCCGGGACCGCCGACCGGCGGCTGCTCCCACGGCAGGTGGGTGGCGCCCAGGGCGGGCTTGAGGTCGAACAGCCACGCGGCCTTCTCGTCGTACTCGGCGAAGAAGGGCCTGCCGACCAGTTCGGGGTCGCGCGCCTGGATGAAGTGCAGGACGAAGACCTTCTGACCCGCCACCTCGGCGACGCCGTCCACGCACACCTTGCCCGGGGTCGCCGACATCGACGGGCCGCGCACCGTGCGGGCCAGGCCGGAGACGCTCTTGTAGGCGTCGCGGAAGATCTCGTAGGCCTCCGCGAGCGGCACCGCGAAGTAGTCCTGCGGACCCGTGTCGCGCTCGACGAACATGTAGTAGGGGACCATGCCGTGGCGCAGGTGGGTGCGCCACATGCTCTCCCACACGGCGGAGTCGTCGTTGATCGTGCGGATCAGCGGCGCCTGCGTGCGGATGACGGCACCGGTCGCGCGGATGCGGCGCACCGCCTCCTGCACGAGCTCGGGCCTCATCTCGTTCGGGTGGGAGAAGTGGGCCATGAACGCGAGGTTCTTGCCCGAGGCGACGACCTTCTCGAAGAGGCGCAGGGTGTCGTCGGCGTCCGGGTCGGTGACGAAGCGCTGCGGCCAGTAGGCCAGCGCCTTCGTGCCGATGCGGATGGCCTCCAGGTGCTCGATCTCCAGCAGCGGCTCGATGTACTTGGAGATGACCCCCTCGCCCATGATCATCGGGTCGCCGCCGGTGAACAGGACGCTGGTGACCTCGGGGTGCGAGCGGACGTAGTCGACGAGCTGGTCGATCTCGCTGGAGGCGAACTTCAGGTCGGCGTCGCCGACGAACTGGGCCCAGCGGAAGCAGTACGTGCAGTACGCGTGACAGGTCTGCCCCTGCTTGGGGAAGAAGAGCACGGTCTCCTTGTACTTGTGCTGGACTCCGGGGATGGGCTCCTCGTTGGCCAGCTTGGGCACGTTGAGGTCCATCTGGCCCGCGGGGTGCGGGTTCAGGCGTGCGCGGATCTGGTTGGCGGCCTCGTTCAGCTCCTTGCGCTGGGCGCCAGAGCGCAGCAGGTCGGCGATCCTGGACACGTCGTCCTGGGGCAGCATGTCCGCCTGCGGGAAGACCAGGCGGTAGATCGGATCGTCGGGAGCCGCGTCCCAGTCGATCAGCTCGTCGACGACGTAGCTGTTGACCCGGAACGGCAGCACTGTGGCCACCGCCTGCACCGCGAGCCGCTCGTCGGCGGCGAGTCCGGCTCGTGCGGTCAGCTCGTCGAGGTGTTTCGTCGTGTAGGCACGAAACCGACGTCCGGCGGACGGGGACGATGCCACGTCTGGCGTAACGCTCACGCCTCTCCTCTCTGCGGGTGAGCAGGGTGCCCGGCGGGTTGGTGCGGGCAGCCCTGATCCAGCGGTTCCGGTGTGCGGGCACACCGGCGGACCGCCGGAAGGGGTTTGATGTGGTTGTCGCGTGTGCCCGGAGCGTGTTCACACCCCGGGCCAGCGAGCGGATATACCCCGTTTGGGGACTTTTATCCATCATGCGGGAAGTCCAGACCTGACCTGGACATACGGTAAGTATCCTCGCACGAGTAGACGAAAGTGCCCGACGGCGCCGCCCCGGCGCGACCCGATACCGTGTCACCGCGTCCGCCCACCACACCCGTGAGGGAACAGTTGACTGGTACACCCGACGCGGAGGCGCCCGTCGCGCGGCGCACGTCCCCCCCGATCATCGCCGTGGACGCGATGGGCGGGGACAACGCGCCCGCCGAGATCGTCCGGGGCGCCGTGACGGCCGTCCGCGAACTCGGCCTGCGCGTCCTGCTCGTGGGCCGCCGGAGCGAGATCGCCGCGCTGCTCGCCGAGGAGGGCGCGCTGCGCGACATCCCCATCGTGCACGCCGAGGACAACCTGGCCATGCACGAGGGCGCCCTGGCCAGCTGGCGGCGGCCCCGCTCCAGCGCGGCCGTCTCCTGCCGCCTGATCCGCCGGGGCGACGCCGACGCCCTGGTCTCGGCCGGGTCCACCGGCGGGATCGTGGCGACCTCCACCGTGCGGCTGCGCACCCAGCCGGGGGTGCTGCGCCCGGCCCTGGCCGTGACCCTGCCCACCGGCGAGACGCCCACGATCATGGTGGACGCCGGGGCCAACGCCGACGCCAAGCCCGAGATGCTGGTGCAGTTCGCGCACCTGGGCTGCGCCTACGCCCAGACCGCGTTCGGGGTGCGCAGGCCCAGGGTGGGGGTGCTCACCATCGGCTCGGAGCCCGGCAAGGGCAACAAGCTCGTGCGCAGGGCGACGGAGCTGCTGGCGGCCACCGCGGAGGGCTCCCCGGTGATGGACTTCCGGGGCAACATCGAGGGCCACGACCTGCTGGCGCGCAAGGTGGACGTGGTGGTGACCGACGGCCACACCGGCAACGTGGCGCTGAAGTCGGTGGAGGGCACGGCCGCGTTCGCGATGGAGGCCGTGCACGCGGCGCTGACCTCCTCGGCCGCGGCCAAGGCGGGCGCCTTGTTGCAGCGCAGGGCGCTGCGGAGCCTGCGCGAGCGGCTGGACAGCGAGACCTACGGCGGTGCCGCGCTGCTGGGCCTGAACGGGACCGTGGTGATCGCGCACGGCGACAGCCGGGCCAAGGGCGTGGCCCGCGCCTGCCAGCTGGCCCACGACCTGGCGGGCGGCCGCATCGGGGAGCAGATCCGCCGCCGGGTGCACAACCGTCCGCCGAACTGGCTGCACCGCCTGGCCCAGTCCGAGGCGCCGGGGCAGCGGGGCGGCGAGCAGTCCGAGGAGCGCTGAGGGGCGGCCCTCCGGGCGGGACGCCGGCGGGACGGCCCCCGGAGGCGGGGCCCCCGCCGTCCCGCACGTGCCGGGAGGGGCGGCTCCGGTCGGTACGCTTGGGGCATGGCCGACCCGCAGGAAGTACTCTCGCGACGGGTCCAGTCCGCCCTCGGCGCCGCCTTCGGCCCCGAGTTCGCCGACACCGACCCCGTCATCCGCCCGTCCCAGTTCGCCGACTACCAGGCGAACGCCGCGCTCGCGCTCGCCAAGCGCCTGGGCCGAAAGCCGCGTG
This sequence comes from Glycomyces fuscus, assembly GCA_002529455.1. Classification (GTDB taxonomy): domain Bacteria; phylum Actinomycetota; class Actinomycetes; order Streptosporangiales; family Streptosporangiaceae; genus Nocardiopsis; species Nocardiopsis fusca. Next base: position 159,742 of record NYMS01000053.1, on the reverse strand, counting down.
AGGTGTCCGCGGCGATCATGGAGCACCTGGACGTGGCCGACGTCTGCCGCGACGTCGAGGTCAGCGGGCCGGGCTTCATCAACCTGACGCTGCGCGAGGACTGGATCGCGGAGCAGACCCGCCGGCTCCTGGACGACCCGCGCCTGGGCGTCCCCGAGCAGGAGCGCCAGAACATCCCGCTGGACTACTCCGCGCCCAACGTGGCCAAGGAGATGCACGTCGGGCACCTGCGCACCACCGTGGTCGGCGACGCGCTCGCGCGCACCCTGGAGTTCCTGGGCCACCACGTCATCCGCCAGAACCACATCGGCGACTGGGGCACCCCCTTCGGCATGCTCATCGAGCACCTGCTGGAGGTGGGCGAGGACTCCCCCGAGGCGGACCTGGTCACCACCGACCCCAACGCCTTCTACCAGGCGGCCCGGACCAAGTTCGACGCGTCCGGCCCCGGCGAGGAGGAGTTCGCCGCGCGCGCCCGCCGCCGCGTGGTCTCCCTCCAGGGCGGGGACCAGGAGACGCTGCGCCTGTGGAGCAAGCTCGTCGGCCTGTCGAAGGTCTACTTCAACAAGGTCTACACCGAGCTCGACGTGACCCTCACCGACGAGGACCTCGCCGGGGAGAGCACCTACAACGCCGCGCTCGCCGACGTGTGCGACGAGTTGGAGGCCAAGGGCATCGCCGAGGTCAGCGACGGCGCCCTGTGCGTGTTCCTGGAGGGCTTCACCGGCCGCGAGGACAAGCCCGTCCCGCTGATCGTGCGCAAGAGCGACGGCGGCTACGGCTACGCCACCACCGACCTGGCCACCGTCCGCCACCGCGTGGACGACCTCAAGGCCGACCGCATCCTGTACGTGGTCGGCGCCCCGCAGGCCATGCACTTCAAGATGGTGTGGGCCACCGCCCGCAAGGCCGGGTGGCTGCCGGAGGGCGTCGAGACCGTCCACGTGCAGATCGGCAACGTGCTCGGCAGCGACGGCAAGATCCTGCGCACCCGCAGCGGCGCCCCGGTGCGCCTCATGGCGCTGCTGGAGGAGGCGGTCGAGCGGGCCGCGGCGGTGGTCGCGCAGAACCGCCCCGACCTGGACGCGCGGAGCCAGGCGGCCATCGCCCGCCAGGTCGGCATCGGCGCGGTCAAGTACGCCGACCTGTCGGTCGCGCACGACACCGAGTACACGTTCGACTTCGACCGCATGCTGGCCCTGACCGGCAACACCGGTCCGTACCTGCAGTACGCCCAGGCCCGGATCCGGTCCATCTTCCGCAAGGGCGGCCTGGAGCTGTCGCAGGCCAGGGGGGACATCAGCGTCTCCGAGGGCGCCGAGCGCGACCTGGCGCTCAAGCTCCTGGAGTTCGGCGCGGTGGTGGCGCAGGTCGGCGACCTGCTCCAGCCGCACCGGCTGTCCACGTACCTGTTCGAGCTGGCGCAGTCCCTGACGGCCTTCTACGAGCACTGCCCGGTGCTGAACGCCCAGAACGAGGCCGAGCGCGAGTCGCGCCTGGCACTGGTCGCGGTGGCGTTCCGGGTCCTGGTCCAGGGCCTGGACCTGCTGGGCGTGGAGGCTCCCGAGCACATGTAGCGGCACGGGCGCGGGTCCACCGCGCGCACACGGGGAGGCCGGGGCGGCGACGCCCCGGCCTCCTTGCGTGTGCACCGGTTCCGGTGCGTGCGCGGACCCTCCCGCCCCGTGTCCACCCGGCGTCGCGGGGCCGGGCGGCCTCCGGCCGCCGGAAGCCGCCCGGGAGATCTCACACGGGCGGAACCGCCTGGCCGGAGGCGGTTCCCGCGCGTGTGCGGCGACCGAGTCGAATATCTCGCCCGGTGCCGGGCCGGAACCCCGTTCTCCGACGGGCGTCAGACCTAAGGTGTGTGGACAAAAGCCGCAGATAAGACAAAAGGGAGAAATCGGTTATGGCAACCACCCCCGTGGAGGCCGGCCCCAGGCCCGGCGTCTGGTACCTCGACCCCCTGCACTCCAGCCTGATCTTCGTCGCCCACTACCTGCGCTTCGGCCGGGTCCAGGGCACGTTCGGCCGGGCCTGGGGCCGCGTCCTCGTCGCGGAGGAGCCCGGACGGTCCTCGGTGGAGGTCGTCCTCGACGCCGCCAGCGTCAACACCGGCGTGGGCGCGCGCGACGCCCACCTGCGCTCCCCCGACTTCCTGGACGTGGACAGCCACCCCGAACTGCGCTTCGTGTCCACCGGGCTGGAGCCGGGCGGGCGCAACCGCAACGCCTTCCGCCTGCACGGCGACCTGACCATCCACGGTACGACCGTGCCCACGGCGCTGGAGGCCCAGTGGGTGGGCGAGGCCCCGGACTACGCGTCCCCCGAGGACACCCACGGCCACTTCTTCTCCGCCACCACCCGGATCCGCCTCTCGGACTTCGGCGTGGGCGACGGCGGGCCGGTGCCCTGGGGAGGCCGCATGGTCGGCGACACGGTCGACATCGTGCTGGAGGTGCGCCTCCAGGACCAGGACCCCGCTCCCTTCCTCAAGCAGATCGGGCACACGCCCTGAGGGGCGCGTGCCCGAACGCGGGGGATCCGCGGGCCCCCAGGGCTCACTCGCCGAGCAGCGCCTCGACCTCGTCCCGGGAGGCCATCGACGAGCTGGCCCCGTGCCGCTGGACCGAGAGCGCGGCCGCCGCGGCGGCGAACCGCATGGCCTCCTCGGGCGTGCGGCCCTCCGCGCGGGCGACCGCGAACGACCCGCAGAAGGTGTCCCCGGCCGCCGTGGTGTCCACCGCCCTCACCTGGCGCGCGGGAACGTGCACCGGTTCGGCCCCCCTGCGGCCGTGGAGCGAGCCGTCCTCGCCCAGGGTCAGCAGCACCTCCGGAACCAGCTCCAGCAGCGCCGCCAGCGCCTCGCGCGGCTCGGTGCGGCCGGTGATCGCGGCCGCCTCGTGCTGGTTGGGCACCAGGACGTCCACCGACTCCAGGAGCCCGGCGGGCAGCTCGCGCGCGGGAGCCGGGGTCAGGTAGACCGGGACGCCCAGCTCACGGCCGGTGCGCGCGGCCGAGACCACCGCCTCCACGGGCAGTTCGAGCTGGAGCAGCAGGGCGGCGCTGCCCTCGATGACAGCGGGGTCGCCCTCGGCCACACCGGTGACCTCGCCGTTGGCCCCGGGCACGACGATGATCGAGTTGCCGCCCCCGCCGTCCACGACGATGTGCGCCACCCCCGACACCCCGGGCACCGTGCGCAGCCCGGACACGTCGATACCGCTGTCGACGAGGTTGGCGCGCAGGTCGGCGCCGAAGGAGTCCTCCCCCACCGCGCCGAGGAAGGCCACGTCGGCTCCGGCCCTGGCCGCGGCGACGGCCTGGTTGGCGCCCTTGCCTCCGGGCACCTGGCGAAAGGCCGTGCCGGTGACCGTCTCACCGCTGGCGGGCACCCGGTCGACGTAGGCGACCAGGTCCATGTTGACGCTGCCGAAGACCGCCACACGCGGCGCGGCGCTCACTTGGCCGCCTCCTTGGCCACGGCCTCGCCCCTGTCCCCGTCCAGGCCCACGATGACCGGGGCGTGGTCGGAGGCCCCCTTGCCCTTGCGCTCCTCGCGGTCGATGCTCGCGCCGCTGACGCGGTCCCGCAGCGCCGGGGAGGCGAGCACGAAGTCGATGCGCATGCCCCTGCGCTTGGGGAAGGCCAGGCCCTTGTAGTCCCAGTAGGTGTACACGCCGGGTCCGGGGGTGTGGGCGCGCACGACGTCGTCGAACCCGGCGCCGACCAGCTTGTCGAAGGCCATGCGCTCGGGCTCGGTGACGTGGGTGCTGCCCTCGAAGGCGGCCATGTCCCACACGTCCTCGTCGCGGGGGGCGATGTTGAAGTCGCCGACGTAGGCGATCTGGGCGTCGGGATCGGCGGCCAGGCTGGCGGTGCCCGCCTCGCGCAGCGCCTCCAGCCAGCGGAGCTTGTAGGCGTAGTGGGGGTGGTCGACCTCGCGCCCGTTGGGCACGTACAGGCTCCACACCTGCACGCCCCCGCAGGTGGCTCCGATGGCTCGGGCCTCGGCCTCCTCCGGGTCCCCGTAGCCGGGCTGGCCGGGGAAGCCGATCCGCACGTCCTCCAGGCCGACGCGGGAGGCGATCGCGACCCCGTTCCACTGGGAAAGGCCGTGGTGGGCCACCTCGTAGCCGCGGTCGGTGAGGACCGAGGCGGGGAACTGGTCGTCCCGGGCCTTGGTCTCCTGGATGGCGAGGACGTCGACGTCGCTCCGGTCCAGCCAGGCGCCGATCCGCTCGGCCCTGGCCCGGGCACTGTTCACATTCCATGTCGCGATACGCACAGCAAAAGGCTAGGCCATGGCGGTGACGGGCCGGTCTCCCCACCGTCGTCGCACTGAGCTCGATCTGGGGCCGGGCCAGGCGCAGAACCGTGTCGACGGCGTGCTCCGGCACGCCGCCCCGGCGGGCCGGGTCGCGGTACTCCTCCAGACCGTCCCTGCCCGGCATACTGCCGGGCAGGGGAGACGCTCCACCGCGTGTGCGCCACGCGCGGCGGAGGGCGGGAGAACAGGCCTGTGGACAACGGGAGCGGAGGGTTCCCGCGGGGGAGAATCGAGGGAGGGGACCGCCCGCGCGCCCCGCTCCTCGGGGGCGCGGGGCACGCGGGCGGCCTCGGCCCCGGTGCGGCCGTCCTCCGCGCCGGGGCGTGTGCGACTCCCGACACGTGCTCGGTGGTTGTTGTCGCGCTCTGTTGGACGGCCCGGCGCCCCCGGAGGTTTGCATTGGGTCAAAGGTTTTTTTGGGCGCTCCCCGCCGACACGGGGCGCGGCGCCCAGGCGTGGGAGCGGCACCGCCGGGTAGTGCTGTGACACAGGCCACATACCACTGCCCCTCGGCGAGGAGTGCGCATGCCAGCGGACGGATCCAGCACCACCCCGCCCCCCGAGGTCGACGAGCGGCGGGCCCGCGCCGTGGCGGAGCAGGCCCGCGAGAGCGGATGGCACCGGCCCGGCTTCGCCGGGGAGCTGTACCTGGGGCGGCTGCGCCTGGACCTGATCCACCCCCTGACCAAGCCGGACGAGGAGACGCGGCTCCGGGGCGAGGCCTTCCTGGACGACCTGCGCGGTTTCTGCGGGGACATCGACTCCCAGCGCATCGAGCGCGAGGAGCGCATCCCCGACGAGGTGGTCGCGGGCCTGCGCGAGCTGGGCGCGTTCGGCATGAAGATCCCCGCCGAGTACGGCGGCCTGGGACTGGGCCAGGTCCACTACAACCGCGCCCTGGCACTGGTCGGCTCGGCCTCCCCCGCCATCGGCGCCCTGCTCTCGGCCCACCAGTCCATCGGCGTCCCCCAGCCCGTCTCCATGTTCGGCACCGAGGAGCAGAAGCGGCGGTTCCTGCCCCGCTGCGCGCGCGGGGACATCAGCGCGTTCCTGCTCACCGAGCCCGACGTGGGCAGCGACCCGGCGCGGCTGCACACCACCGCAGCACCGGACGGGGACGGATACCTGCTGGACGGGGTGAAGCTGTGGACCACCAACGGCGTGGTCGCCGACCTGCTCGTGGTCATGGCCAGGGTGCCCGAGGGGCCGGGCCACCGGGGCGGCATCACCGCCTTCGTCGTGGAGGGGGACTCCCCCGGCGTCACCGTGGAGCGGCGCAACCGCTTCATGGGGCTGCGGGGGCTGGAGAACGGCGTCACCCGGCTGCACCGGGTGCGGGTCCCCGCGGCCGACCGGATCGGCGAGGAGGGGCAGGGGCTGCGGATCGCGCTGTCCACCCTCAACACCGGGCGGCTCTCCCTGCCCGCCATGTGCGTGGGCGCGGGCAAGTGGGCCACCCGGATAGCCCGCGAGTGGTCGCGCGAGCGCGTCCAGTGGGGCCGCCCCATCGGCAGGCACGAGGAGGTGGCCAAGAAGGTCTCCTACATCGCCGCCACCACCTACGCCATGGAGGCCATGCTCGACCTGGCGGGCCAGATGGCCGACGACGAGCGCAACGACATCCGCATCGAGGCGGCCATCGCCAAGCTGTGGGCGTCCGAGCACGCGTACACCATCGCCGACGAGCTCGTGCAGATCCGCGGCGGGCGCGGCTTCGAGACCGCCGGCTCCCTGGCGGCGCGCGGCGAGCGCGGCATCCCCGCCGAACAGCTGCTGCGCGACCTGCGCATCAACCGGATCTTCGAGGGTTCGACCGAGATCATGCACCTGCTCATCGCCCGTGAGGCGGTGGACGCGCACCTGTCGGTGGCCGGGGACCTCATCGACCCCGGGGCCGACCGCGCGGACAGGGCCAGGGCGCTGGCCCGGGCGAGCGGGTTCTACGCGAGGTGGCTGCCCGCACTGGCGGTCGGCCAGGGACAGCTGCCCTCGGCGTTCACCGGTTTCGGCCCGCTCGCCCCGCACCTGCGGTACGTGGAGCGCACCTGCCGCAGGCTCGCCCGGTCCACGTTCTACGGCATGTCGCGCTGGCGGGGAGGGCTGGAGACCAGGCAGGGCTTCCTCGCGCGGATCGTGGACATCGGCGCGGAGCTGTTCGCGATGAGCGCGGTGGTCGTGCGCGCCCGCGACGACGCCGAGACCCGCCCCGAGCGCGGCAGCGGGCCCCACGAGCTGGCCGACGTGTTCTGCCGCCAGTCCCGGCTGCGGATCGACGCCCTCTTCACGGGCCTGTGGTCCAACACCGACGGCGTGGACGGCAAGCTGTCCAGGCGCCTGATGGACGACGCGTACACGTGGCTGGAGGAGGGCGTGGTCGACCCCTCCCTGCCCGGGCCGCTGATCGCGCCGACCGTCCCGGGGCCGTCGGAGGAGGAGAACCAGCACCGGCGCATGGGCTGAGACGCGGTCCGCCGGGTACGGGGACCGCGCACGCGGGGACGGTCGCACGGGCCCCGGGACTCGGAGGGCGGACTGTCGGCGGTCGGGGTTACGGTGGCGCAATGGCAGAACCGCACCCCCGCCGCGACGCGGAACTCTCCCTCTCCCAGGCCCGCAGGATCGCGCTCGCCGCCCAGGGGTTCAGCGACCCCGGGCCCACCGGGAAACCGACGCTCACCCACCTGGGGCGGGTGGTGCGCAGGGTCGGCATCCTCCAGATCGACAGCGTGAACGTGCTGGCACGCAGCCAGTACCTGCCGGTCTTCGCGCGCATGGGCGCCTACGACACCTCCCTGCTGGACCGGGCGGCCACCTCCGCGGCCGGGTCGGGGGCGGCACGGCTGGTGGAGTGCTGGGCGCACGAGGCCAGCCTGGTGCCTCCCTCCACCCGTCAGCTGATGCGCTACCGGATGGAGCGCAACCGCGCCCAGACGCGGGTGGGGTGGATGAACCGCATCCGGGAGGAGAGGCCCGAACTGGTCGAGGCGGTGCTGGAGGAGGTGGTGCGGCTCGGCCCGGTCAGCGCCCGCGGGGTGGAGGCGGCGCTGGCGCACGACGTGCCGCGCGCCAAGGACCACTGGGGCTGGAACTGGTCCGAGGTCAAGAGGTGCCTGGAGTACCTGTTCTGGGTCGGCGACCTGTCGTCCAACGGGCGCAACGCGCAGTTCGAGCGGCTCTACGACCTGCCCGAGCGGGTACTGCCGCCGGAGGTGCACGCGGCGCCGGAGACCACCCCGGAGGAGGCGCACCGGGAACTGGTGTCGATCGCCGCCCGCGCCCACGGGGTGGCCACCGAGCCGTGTCTGCGCGACTACTTCCGTCTGAAGCACACCGAGTCCCGGGCGGCCGTCTCCGACCTGGTGGAGGCCGGCGAGCTGGTGCCGGTGCGGGTCCGGGGCTGGGACCGCACGGCCTACCTGCACCGGGACGCCCGGGTGCCGCGGCGTGTGCGGGCGCGGGCCCTGCTGAGCCCGTTCGACTCGCTGGTGTGGACGCGCGACCGGGCGGAGGAGCTGTTCGGGTTCCGGTACCGGCTGGAGATCTACGTGCCCGCCGCCAAGCGGGTGCACGGCTACTACGTGCTGCCGTTCCTGCTGGGCGAGGACCTGGTGGCGCGGGTGGACCTCAAGGCGGACCGCGCTTCGGGGACCCTGCTGGCGCAGCGGATCACCCTGGAGGACGGCGCGCCCGCCGAGACGGTGCCCGAGCTGGTCGAGCAGCTGACCGAGATGGCCGCCTGGCTGGGCCTGTCCAACGGCGTCGGCGGCCCGGCGCTGGCCGCCTCCCCCTCCTGAGCCCGCCGGGGGGCCGCGCGGGCGTTCGGCCGGGCACCGTCGCGCCGTCCCCGGCCTGGCCCGTGGCACGTACATCCCGGAGCAGTTTCCGGCAATGATCCGCCAAGGGGGTTTATCCCCGGCGGAGAGCCGTCCTAGGCTGCTCACAGGGGTGTTCGCGGCGCGCCCCGTCCTCGGTGGCTGCCACCGCGTCCGAGACCGACCGGCCCCGGAGGGCACCCCACGACGTGGGGAGGAAGCCATGGCCCAGCTCAAGACAGGCCCGGTGTCCGACACGGCCCTGAACCGGCTGAGGCGGGAGTTCACCGGTCGGCTGCTCACCCCCGGAGACGACGGGTACGAGGACGCCCGCGCCGTCTTCAACACCATGATCGACCTCAGGCCGGGCGTGATCGCCCAGTGCGCGAACACCGACGACGTCGCCCGCGCCCTCGCGTGCGCACGGCAGGAGGGCGCGGAGGTCGCCGTACGCGGAGGCGGGCACAGCGTCGCGGGCATGTCCTCGACCGACGGCGGCCTGGTCGTGGACCTGCGCCGGATGAACACCGCCACCGCCGACCCCGAGGCGATGGAGGTCCGGGTGGGGGGCGGGGCCCTCATGGCGGACCTGGACGCGGCCACGGCGCCGCTGGGCCTGGCCACCACCGGCGGCAGGGTCTCCACCACGGGCGTCGGCGGCTTCACGCTCGGCGGAGGGTCGGGGTGGCTCGAGCGCAGGTTCGGGCTGGCCTGCGACAACCTGTTGGGCGTGGACCTGGTGACCGCGGACGGGGAGCTGGTCCACGCGTCCGCGGAGGAGGACCCGGAGCTGTTCTGGGCGCTGCACGGCGGTGGCGGGAACTTCGGGGTGGCGACGGAGCTGTGCTTCCGCCTGCACCCCCTGCCGGAGTTCTCGATCGGACTGCTCATGTTCCGCCCCGAGCGCGGGCCGGAGGCGGCCCGGACCTGGCGGGACCTCATGCGGACGGCGCCGGACGAGATCGGGGGCGCCCTGATCTACCTGGTCCCCGAGCCCGCTCCGTTCATCCCCCAGGACATGGTCGGAGCCCTGACCTGCGGTGTGGCGCTGACGTGCGCGGGCGACCAGGAGCTGCTGCGGGAGGTGGCCGACCCCCTCCTGAGGATGCGGCCCGACGCCGAGATGGTCGCCGACATGCCCTACCAGGAGGCCCAGAAGCTGCTCGACGACCCTCCCGGCTACCGCAACTACTGGTCGGCGGAGTACCTGAGCGCGCTGCCGGACGAGGCCCTCGACCGGTTCTGCGCCCGCGCCGACGGCATGGTCGTGCCCTCGCCGACCGGGCACATCCTCTTCCCTCTCGGCGGAGCGGTGGCGCGGCCCCTGCACGACTACCCCGTGCCGTGGCGCTCCGCGCCGTGGGGCGTGCACCCCCTGGCCATGTGGGAGGACCCGCGCGACGACGCCCGTGTCCGCCGGTGGGTGAGGGACGTGCGCGAGGACATGCGCCCCTGGGCGACGGGGGACGTGTACCTCAACTTCACGGCGGACGACGAGGGGCGGGAGCGTGTCTTCGCCGGGTTCGGCAGGGACAACCACCGCAGGTTGAGCGCGGTCAAGACGAGGCTCGACCCGGAGAACGTGTTCCACCGCAACCACAACATCCACCCGGCGATGGCGATGCCGGCGGCACCCCCGCCGCGGAGGGGCTGAGGGTCCGGCGCGGGGCCCGTACGGGGCACCGGCGGCGGCCGGGAGGGGTCCGTGTGTCCGCGGGCGTGCCCGCGGACACACGGGCGGCCAGTGGCCGGTCTAGACGCGCTCGATGATGGTGACGTTGGCCTGGCCGCCGCCCTCGCACATGGTCTGGAGGCCGTAGCGGCCGCCGGTGCGGTGCAGCTCGCCGACCAGCTTGGCCATGAGCACCGTGCCGGTGGCGCCCAGCGGGTGGCCCAGGGCGATCGCGCCGCCGTTGGGGTTGACCTTGGCGGGGTCGGCGCCCAGCTCCTGGATCCAGGACATCGGCACCGGGGCGAAGGCCTCGTTGATCTCGGTGACGTCGATGTCGTCGATGCCCAGCCCGGCCTTCTCCAGGGCGATCCTCGTCGCCGGGATGGGCGCGGTGAGCATGTACACCGGGTCGTCGCCCACCAGCGAGAGCTGGACGATCCGGGCCAGCGGGGTCAGGCCGTGCCGCTCGACCGCGCGCTCGGAGGCGATCAGGACCGCGCCGGCGCCGACGGAGATCTGGCTGGCCACGGCGGCGGTGAGCTCCCAGCCCTCGCGCAGCGGCTTCAGGCCCGCCATCTTCTCCAGGGTGGTGTCGGGGCGCACGCCCTCGTCGCGCTCCACCCCCGCCAGGGGTGCGACCTGGTCGTCGAAGTGGCCCGCCTCCAGGGCCCGGGCCGCGCGCCGGTGGCTCTCCAGGGCGAACTCCTCCAGCTGCTCGCGCTTGAACCCCCACTTCTCGCACATGAGCTGGGCGCCGCGGAACTGGGAGATCTCCTGGAGGCCGTAGCGCTCGACCCAGCCGTCGCCGTACAGGCCGAGCCCGTTGTCGAGGGCGTACTGGACGTTGGCGCCCATGGGGACCATGCCCATGTTCTCCACGCCCGAGGCCACGACCAGGTCCTGGGTGCCGGACATGACGCCCTGGGCGGCGAAGTGGACGGCCTGCTGGGAGGACCCGCACTGGCGGTCGATGGTGACGCCGGGGACGGACTCCGGCAGGCCCGCGGAGAGCCAGGAGGTGCGGGCGAGGTCGAGCGCCTGCGGCCCGACCTGGCTGACACAGCCCATGATGACGTCCTCGACCTCGGCCGGGTCCACCCCGGTGCGGGAGACGAGTTCCCTGAGCACGTGCGCCCCCAGGTCCGCCGGGTGCACGGCGGCCAGGGCGCCCTTCCTGGTGCCGACGGGGGTGCGTACTGCGCCGACGATGTATGCCTCGGCCACGGGGTCCTCCAAGGGCCTGGATGACGGTTACGAACCGAACTGTATTCGGTTTCCTTGATCCGGCAAGACCCCGCCCCCGGAAACCCGGGGCCGCGCCGGTTGTCCACAGGCGGGAGTTCCCCGTGGCGGCGGGCCGTGCGGGCTGCCAACCTGGAGAAAAAAGCTGGGAAGGGGGACTCGGGTCCCCCTCCCCTCGGGCTGCCCTCAGGTCCGGTGGGCCCCGCTGCCCAGGTGCGAGGCGTCGCCCTCGTCCCCCAGGGTGTCGGTGGTGATCCGCTCCAGGGCGGCCACCACCTCGGGGTGCTCCTCGGGCCCGTAGTCGGCCAGCAGGGAGCGCAGCGCGGTGCGCTGGGCCTCGAACATCCTCCGGGCGGCGGACACCCCGCGCCGGCTGAGTTCCCAGGGCTCGCCCTCCCCGGCCAGGTAACCCGCCTCGGCCAGCTCCCGGTGGACCGGCTCCCAGTACTCGGCGGGGAGCCCCGACATCTCCACCAGCTCCCCGGGCGACAGCGGCCCGGTCACGCCCAGGTGGCTGAGCACCCAGCACGCGCGCGGCGAGACGTCCAGCCCCGCCGCCTCGCGCAGGCGCCCGTACATCTCGTCGGCGCCCTCCCTGCCGCAGGCCCGGAACACCTCCTTCTCCACGTGCGCGATGGCGCTGCGGCTCGCGGCGGCCACGGGCGGGATGGACTCGTCCAGGTCCGGGGAGTCGATGGTGGTGCGCAGCGGGACCTGCCGCAGGAACAGCGCCAGGACGAACCCGGCCAGGGCGACCGGGACCGCGCACAGGAACACGGTGTCCACGGCGTCGGCGTAGGCCTGGAGGAAGGAGGCCTGCGCCTGCGGGGGCAGCTGGTCCAGGCTGCGCGGGTCGCTCTCCAGCGACGCCGGGTCCACCCCGGGCGGCAGCTGGACCTGCGCGGCCCTCTGGGCCAGGTTGGCCGCCAGCTGCCCGGAGAAGACGGCGCCGAACACCGCCGTGCCGAACGACCCCCCGATGGACCGGAAGAACGTCGCCGCGGAGGTGGCCACCCCCAGGTTCGCGTAGCTGGCGGCGTTCTGCACCACCACGACCACCACCTGCATCACCAGGCCCAGACCCACACCGAGGACGAAGAAGTAGAGCCCCATCTGCGGCACCGAGCTCTCCGGCCCCAGCCGCGAGAGCAGGAGCAGGCCGAAGGAGGTCACCGCCATCCCCAGCACCGGGTAGATCTTGTAGCGGCCGGTACGGGTGACCAGGCGCCCGCTCGTGATCGAGGTCAGGAACAGGCCCAGCACCATCGGCAGCAGGTGCAGCCCCGAGGCCGTGGGCGAGAGGCCGTGCACGATCTGCAGGAACAGCGGCAGGAAGGCCAGCGACCCCATCATCGCGAAGCCCACGCAGAAGCCGATCGCCATGGCCACCACGATGGTCGGGTCGCGGAACAGGCTGAGCGGCATGACCGGGTCCGGCGACCGCCGCGCGGACAGCCACCAGCCCACACCGAGTACCACGGCCGCGACGCCGAGCCCGACGACCTGCGGCGACGCCCACGGGTAGAGGCTGCCGGCCCAGGACGCGACCAGGGTCAGGCAGATCGCGGTGGCCGCCAGCAGCACGATCCCGAGGTAGTCGATGCTCTGGCGGCCGGTGGGCTGGCGGCGCGGCAGCACCGCGACCACCGTGGCGAAGGCCAGGACCCCCAGCGGCAGGTTGACGTAGAACACCCACCGCCAGGACAGGTGGTCGACGAACAGCCCGCCGAGCAGCGGACCGGCCACGCTGGAGATCCCGAACACCGCGCCGAACAGCCCCTGGTACCTGCCGCGCTCGCGGGGCGAGACGACGTCGCCGATGATGGCGGAGGCCAGCACCATGAGCCCTCCGCCGCCGACGCCCTGGAGCGCGCGGAAGAGGATGAGCTGGAACATGTCCTGGGCGGTCCCGCACAGGGCCGAGCCGAGCACGAAGACGGCGATGCAGGTGAGGAAGAGCGGCTTGCGGCCGAACTGGTCGCCGAGCTTGCCCCACAGCGGCGTGACGGCCGTGACCGCGAGCAGGTAGGCGGTGATCACCCACGACAGGTGGTTGAGGCCGCCGAGGTCGGACACGATCGTGGGCAGCGCGGTGGACACGATGGTCTGGTCCAGGGCCGACAGCAGCACGGTGAGCATCAGCGCGCTCATGATCAGCGCGATCCTGCCGCCCCGGTGCTCCCGGCGCTCCCGCCGCCCGGCCTCGTGCTGGGCCATGGCCCTCCCCCTCCCCCGGCCGGGCCGCACGCGGCCCCGCCCCTCGGCTACCGGCTCCGCTGCCGCCACCCTAGGAAGCCGTGGCGCCCGCGCCCCACGGGAACCGCCGGGCGGTCTCCCAGGGGCACGGGAACTTTGCCCGGGCTTGGAGCGCCCCCTTCAAAACCGAATCTTGTTCGGTTACTGTGGCGTCACGCAGGAAACCCCGACACCCCGGAGCACAGCATGAAGCGGGAACTCTTCGACGCCGACCAGGACCTCTTCCGCGCCTCGGTGGCCGAGTTCCTCAAGCGCGAGGTCGCGCCGCACCATCCGGAGTGGGAGAGGGACGGGATCGTGCCCCGCGAGGTGTGGACCAGGGCGGGCGAGGTCGGCCTGCTCGGACACGGCGTGCCCGAGGAGTACGGCGGCACGGGGCTGAGGGACTTCCGCTACAACGCCATCGTCAACGAGGAGATCTGCCGGGCCCACGCCAGCGGCCTGGGCATCACGCTCCAGAACGACGTCATGGCCCCGTACATGGTCGACCTGACCGACGAGGACCAGAAGAGGCGCTGGCTGCCGGGGTTCGCCAGCGGCGAGCTGATCACCGCCATCGCCATGACCGAGCCCGGGGCGGGCAGCGACCTCCAGGGCATCGCCACCTCGGCGGTGCGCGACGGCGACGAGTACGTCCTCAACGGGTCCAAGACCTTCATCACCAACGGCGTCAACGCCGACCTGGTGATCGTGGTCGCCCGGACCGACCCCGACGCGGGCGCGCAGGGCTTCTCGCTGATCGCGGTGGAACGGGGCGCCCCCGGCTTCACCCGGGGCCGCAACCTCGACAAGATCGGCATGAAGGCCCAGGACACCGCGGAGCTGTTCTTCGACGACGTGCGCGTCCCGGCGGCCAACCTCATCGGCCGGGAGGGCGGCGGGTTCGTCCACCTGATGGAGAACCTGCCGCAGGAGCGGCTGTCCATCGCCACCTGCGCGGTGGCCTCCGCCGAGTCCATGCTCCAGCACACCATCGCCTACTGCCGGGAGCGGACCGCCTTCGGCCGGCCGATTGGGCGCTTCCAGAACACCCGTTTTGTCCTGGCCGAGTTGGCCACCGAGGTGGACATCGCCCGCACCTACGTCGACCGCGGCATCGGCCTGCTCAACCGAGGTGAGCTCACCGTCGAGGACGCCGCCATGGCCAAGTGGTGGACCACCGAACTGTGCAACAAGGTCATGGACCGGTGCCTCCAGCTTCACGGCGGGTACGGGTACATGATGGAATACCCCGTGGCACGGGCCTGGCAGGACACCCGCATCCAGACGATCTACGGTGGCACCACCGAGATCATGAAGGAGATCGTGGGGCGCGGCCTGGGACTGTGACCGCACAACCCCCTTTCGGGAAGGGTCGGAGCTGGGATGAGCGGTGCGTGGGACGGCCTCATCGTCATGGGCCTGCTGGTCGTGCTGCTCGTGATCGGGGTGCGCAAGCTCCGGCCCCGGGTCCACATCCCGTGGACCACCGGCGGGATCGTGCTCTTCTTCGTCTTCGTGTGCCTGCTGCTGTGGGCCTGGTCCTGGCGCTAGGCAGTGTTTTTGGGACCTCCGCTTCGCTTCGTCCCACCCGTCGCCCGCCACCACCCTCGACCGACGCCTACGGCGCGGTCCTTCTGGTGTCCGGTCACCCGAAGCACGGGAACCCTCGGTGTCTCCAGCGGATTCGTTCGCTCCTCACGAACCCGCCTCCGCCACCTCCGGCAACCCCGTGGGCGCCCGCACCAACCCCCCACCACGAGCTGAGGCCGCGGACAGACCCCAGGCATGGTTCCCCGCCTAGCGGACGGGCCCGGCGCGTCACGGTGGTTCCGCGACGGCGCCGGGCCCGCCCCCGCGAGAGCTAGTCCTGGTCGGTCCCGTGCTCCTCGTCGGCCTTCTCGGCCTCCTCGGAGTGCATGGGCATCTCGAACCAGACCGCCTTGCCGTCGGGGGTCGGGCGCGCCCCCCACCGGCTGGCCAGCTGCTCGACCAGGTACAGGCCCCGGCCGCCCTCGTCGTCGGCGGCGGCGCTGCGGATGCGGGGCAGGCGCAGGTCGTTGTCGAAGACCTCCACCCACACGGTGTTCGCGCCGCGCCGCAGCCGCAGCAGGAACTCCTTCTCCCCGGCCTCCTCGGCGGGCTCGTCGCTCTCCTCGGCCACCGCCTCCAGCAGGTCCGTCCAGTCCTCGTCGAACTCGTCGGCCCCGGAGCCGAGCGGGGTCTCGGAGTCCAGCACCCCCCCGCCGGTGAACTCGCGGTGCACCGGGTGCGGGGTGGCGTGGATGACGACGTTGGTGACGATCTCCGAGACCAGCAGACAGGCCAGTTCGGCCTGGTCGCGGTCCACCCCCCACTCGTTGAAGGTGTTGGCCGCCATGTGGCGGGCCTCGCCCACGGTGGAGGCCTCCGAGGGGAACCAGCCCTCGCGCAGCGCCAGCTCCTCGGAGTGGGTGCGCACGACCATCAGCGCGGTGTCGTCGTCCAGCTCGCCCGGGACGCTGTGCACGGCCGCCTCGGCGATCTGGTCCACGTCCTTGTCGGCGACCTCGGCCACCCGCTCGGAGAGCCGCTCGAAGGCCCGCTCGGGGTCCGGCCTGCCCCCGGCCGGGCGCCGGTCCACGAGCCCGTCGGTGTACAGGACCAGGGTGGCGCCGATGGGCAGGCGCAGGTTGGCCTGGTGGTAGACCACGTCCTCGCCGGACCCGCCCTTGGCGCGCACGCCCAGCATGCGGTCGGTGACCTCCAGGTCGATCTTCTCCACCGACTCGGAGGTGACCAGCAGCGGGGGCGCGTGCCCGGCGTTGGCGTAGGACAGCTCGCGCGACCAGGCGTCGTAGACCATGTACAGGCAGCTGACGCTGGGGATCCAGGTGCCGCCGCCCTCCTCGTCCTCCTGGCCCAGCTGGCGGACCCACTCGTCGAGTTCGCGCAGGATGTCGGCGGGCTCGCGGTCGGCCTGGGCGAAGGCGCGCAGCGCGGCGCGCAGCTGGCCCATGACGGCGGCGGCGTGCGGGCCGCGGCCCTCGACGTCGCCGATGACCAGCCCCACGCGTCCGGCGGAGAGCGGGATGGCGTCGTAGAAGTCGCCGCCGATCTGGGTCTGGACCCCGCAGCCGTCGGATCGCAGCGGTCCGGCGGGCAGGTAGCGGTGGGCCACGGTCAGCCCGTCCAGCCGGGGGAGGCTGCTGGGCAGCAGGCTGCGCTGGAAGGCGAGCGCGGTGCTGCGCTCCTGCTCGAACAGGCGGGCGTTGTCGATGGCCAGGGCCACGCGGGAGGCGATGGCGCCGACGAGGTCGCGGTCGAAGCCGCCGTAGGTGTTCTTCTGCCGCGGGGAGAGCCCGGACAGCGCCAGGGTGAGCACGCCGAGCACCTCGCCGCGGGCCCGCAGCGGGGCGGCGATGGCGGAGGTGATGCCGACCTGGCGGGAGACCTGGTCGGAGCGCGTGCTGGGCGAGTTCTCGAACAGGTACTCGCTGCTGACCACCGTCTCCATCCGGCGCAGGGCCTGGGTGACGAAGTGGCGTTCGGGGTAGCGGACCTCGTCGCCGACGTCGAACCAGGTGCGCGGCGGGGGCGTCCACCCCTCGGCGTGCACCGACACCTGTCTGACCAGGCGGTCGCGGTCGTAGAGGTCGATGAAGCAGTGGTCGGCGAACTGCGGGACGAGGATGCCCGCCACGCCCCTGACCGTGGAGTCGAACTCCAGCGAGCTGGTCAGCCGGCTGCCGATGCGCTCCAGCAGGCCGTACTGCTCCTCCACCCGTCCGCTGCGCAGCGCCTCCCTGGCGATCAGGGTGATGCCGTCGACCTCGCCCGACTCGCCGCGCGTGGGCACCGCCTGTGCCCGCACGTGGATCCAGGTCGAGTCGCCCCGGAGCACGGCGAAGGTGCCCTCCCACGGCTCCCCGCGCAGGACGCGCCGGGCCAGCTGGGAGGCGTGCTCGCGGTCGGACTCGTGGATGCCGATGTCGAGCAGGGAGAGGCCGACGTAGTCGCGACCGCCCACGAACCCGAAGAGTTCGCGCGCGAAGGGGTTCCAGTAGCGCAGGAGGCTGTCGCGGTCGATGACGACGATGGCGATCTGCGCCTGGTCCGCCACTGCGGCCGTGGCGAGCGCGTCGCCCTCCCGGAAGGGCTCACCCCACCGTGTCATCTAGCCGCCACCTCGCCGTCATGAGCTGCACACATGCCTGCTCCGGGTACCCCGAACGACCGCACCTTGGGGCGAGCGTAGCAACACCGTCAACGTTCCCGCAGCGCAATGTGACAATCCTGATGAGCAACCAATCAACGTGTCCGTACGGTTCACGGCTTGGCGACGAAGATGTGTCCGGCGACGAGCGCCGAGAGCTCGGTTTCCCCGGACTCCCCGTCGACCACGCGGACCCCGTCGTCAGAGGCTCGCAAGACCACTTCCTGTCCCGGTTGTACCCCGGATTCGCGCAAGGTGAGCATGATGTCGGCGTCCGACTGGATCTGCTCGCTGATCCGCCGCACGGTGACCGTGATCTCGCTGTTCCCGGCGACGTCGATCATCGGGACGATGGAGTCGTCGGTGAAGGGCTCGGGGGAGTAGTCCTCCAGGCCCAGCTCGTCCAGGCCGGGGATCGGGTTGCCGTGCGGGCACACCGAGGGGGCGTTGAGCAGCGTCACCAGGCGCTCCTCCACCGCCTCGGAGATGACGTGCTCCCAGCGGCAGGCCTCGATGTGCACGTCCTCCCAGGGGAGGCCGATGACGTCGACGAGCAGGCGCTCGGCGAGCCGGTGCTTGCGCATGACGTGGGTGGCCAGGCGGCGCCCCTCGGCGGTCATGACCAGGTGCCTGTCGTTCTCGACCCGCAGCAGGCCGTCGCGCTCCATGCGGGCCACGGTCTGGCTCACCGTGGGACCGCTCTGGTGCAGGCGTTCGGCGATACGGGCCCGAAGCGGAACAATGCCCTCCTCTTCGAGCTCGAAGACCGTACGGAGGTACATCTCCGTGGTGTCGATCAGCCCGTGTGCGGTCAAGTCTCCCCTCCCAAGGCTCTGTGCCCGGCGCGCGGTCACGGCGGGCACGGCGGGTCTCTCACAACACAGGCCGGGGCGACGTGATTCCCGGAGGCCGAGTGGGGACCGGGGCGTCCGCAGGACCGCGGGAGCGACCACCGATACGGCAAGCATATCGTGGCGCGGGGCACCCGGATTTCTGTCCGGTCTCACGATGTGGATACGTTCTCCCCGCGTCGCAAGGGCCCTTGGTCCCGTCGGCGGGGGCCTTCCAGCCCACGGCGGGTGCCAGGCGGCACCGGGCCCGTCCCCACCTGCGGGAACGGGAGGGGCGAACTCCCGTACGAAGCGGCGAAGATCACTCCCGGGAGCGGGGCGGAACGGACGCGTCACCGCGGGACCGGGCCGGGCCGCCCGCGCGTCGGCCCGGGGCTCAGGGCGCCAGGCGCTCGACGCTCCAGGTGCCGTCGGGCTCGCGCAGGTAGCGGAACCGGTCGTGCATGCGGTCGGCGCCACCCTGCCAGAACTCCACCTCGCTCGGCACCAGCCGGAAGCCTCCCCAGTAGGCGGGCCGGGGGATCTCCTCCTCCGCGGACCACACCGTGTCGAACTCCCGGTAGAGCCGGTCGAGCTCGGCCCGGTCCGCCACGGGGCGCGACTGGCGCTCGCTGGCCCAGGCGCCCAGCTGCGAGCCGCGCGGACGCGAGGCGAAGTAGCGGTCGTTCTCCTCGTCGCTGAGCCGCTCCACCCGCCCGGCCAGCAGGACCTGGCGCCGGATGGCGTGCCAGGGGAAGACCACGCCGGCGCGCGGGTCGGCCTCCAGGGCCTGCCCCTTGCGCGAGGTGTAGTTGGTGAAGAAGCGCAGCCCGGTGCTGTCGTAGCCCTTCATCAGCACGGTGCGGGCGCGGGGCATGCCCGAGGGCTCGACGGAAGCGAGGACCATGGCGTTGGGCTCGGCCAGCCCGGAGGCGTAGGCCTCGTCGAACCACAGGTGGAACTGCGTCATGGGGTGGTCGGCGAGGCCGGAGCGCCTCAGGGGCGCACCCAGGTACGGTTTGCGCAGCTCGGCGGGGTCTTGGTGGTCCACACGGGGCATCCTCTCGTGTCGTGTGCCGTGCGCGCCACCCGGACCCGCGGCTCAGGCGCACCCCGGCCCCGGGTCGACCGTGCTCGCGCTGACCTGGCCGCAGGCGGCGATCACGTGCTGGCGCTCGCCGTCCAGGCCCAGCGGGCCGACCACGACGAGCTGGACCATGCGGTCGCGGTACCAGTTGCCCTCGGAGGGCTCCCCGAAGCCGAGGTAGCCGGAGACGGCGGACAGGTTGTGCGTGCCCTGGATGTTCTCCACGAGCGCCTGCTGCTCCCGCTCGTACCCGGTGTCGGTGCCCAGGAACGGCGAGGGCCGACCGGTGGGCGCGGCGGAGGCCTCCCGGGGCCCGGGCTCCTCGGGAAGGGGGTGGGGGATGCTCCGCAGCGCGCGCGAGACCACCTTGAGCGCGTCGTGGGCGACGGCCGCGTGGGTGATCGAGGGCATGCCCGCGTCGGCCGCCACGGCCTCGGCGTCGGTCCCCCGGCGCTCCTCCTCGGCCTCCGCGCCCTCCCCGCCCTCCTCCTGTTCGTCGTACAGCTCCCGGATCAGGGCCCCGGCCTCGGCGTAGAAGGCGCGCTCGCTGCCCCGCGTGTACTGGCTCCAGGCGCCGCTGGCGGCGAGCGGGGTGTAGAAGACGGGGTACCCCGAGGCGTGGCCGAGCGTCTCGGCGTGGTCGGTGACGAACTTGGCGATGTCGTCCCCGCCGAGGATGTCGATCCCGGCCTCCACGCACATCCCCTCCTCCTGGACCTGGTTGTGGAAGTCCATGAAGTCGTCGGAGCGGCCCGCGAAGTAGATGACGTCGGGCGGGTCCTCGGCGCACACCCTCGCCAGGTGGTCGGCCTGGGTGGGGCCGCCGTCCTGGTAGGGCAGCACGCCGGGGAAGGCGCCGGTGCCGCCGTCGGCGAGGGTGACCGGGTGCGGGTCCCCGCCGTCCTCCCAGGGCTGGCCGCCCAGTGCGCGGAAGGCGGACATGAAACGCACCGCCAGGTGGGGCCCGTAGCTCTCCCCCGCCTGGTTGTCGGCGATGGCCACGGCGGTGCGGGCGGGGCCCAGCGACTCGGGCTCCTGCCCCTCGGCCAGCCCCTCCCCCGTCCACCGCACACCCCGGTAGGCCCACAGGGCGGCCTGCTCGGCCAGGCGGGTGTTGGAGGGCGCCACGGGGAAGAAGTACTGGCTGTACTTGCCGGAGGCCTCCATGGCCACGTCGTCGAAGGTGGCGGTGGTGCCGACCATGGGGATCCGGGCCCCGCTGAGGACGCGGACGGCCTCGGTGTTGGGCTGGACGCTGTGCCCGAAGCCGACGGCGGCCACGGGGCGGTCCATGCCCAGCCCCTCGTCCTGGGCGCGCTCGACGACCATCTCGGCGGTCTCGCGCGCGTACCGCCAGTCCTCGCCGGTGTTGGCGATCAGGATCTTGATCCGGGGCAGGGAGCCGTCGCCCGAGGCGTTGTGCTCGGCCTGCTGGTGGGCCAGGCCCAGCAGCTCCCCCTGGACCCCGGCCAGGGACAGGTCGCTGTCCCCGGTGACGCTGAGCTCGGCGACGTAGGCGATGGTGACGTGGTTCTCGTCGTCCTCGTCGATGCGCTCGTTCTGCTCGCGGATGCGTTCGGTGACCTCCTGGAGGCGGTCGTGGAAGACGAAGTCGCCGAAGGTCACCCCGACGCAGTCCTTCCCGTGCCGTTCGATGCCCCGGGGCGTCCAGACCCCGCCCGACGCGCACGGGTTGAACCGCTCGGCCACGACCGGGCCGACCACGAACAGCGCCAGGACGGCGACGGCGGTGGCCCCGGCCGTCACCGCCGCCGCGATCCCGGTGACCGCCCCGGCGGTGAGCACCCGTGTGCGCTCCGGGGGGTCGGGGTTGCCCGCCCAGGCGGAGGAGTCGGCCGGGACCCGCTGGGTGAGCAGCCGGGATCGGCCCAGCACCCCGGCGGCGTGGCGCTCGCGCAACCACCGCGACACCGCCTCCTCGGGGCGGCTGCCGTTCTCGGCCTCGGGCAGCGTGGGGTAGCGGGAGACGTCCACCCGGTCGTCCGCCAGCGGCCGGGTGCCGCGGTCGCGCACCTGCACGACGAGCAGGGGGTCGGGGAAGGCCCGGCGCAGCCGCTCGTCCTCGATGAGGCGGACCAGGTAGCGGCCGACCCGGTCGAGTCGGGCCTGGTCCACGAGGAGCACGGGGCGCTGGCGGCGCCCGCGGCGCGGGGGGAGCGGGCGGCGCCCCGGGGAACCGCCGTGGGTGTGCGCGAGGTCGTCGAGGAAGGCGTTGACCACGAGCCGGTGGATGCCGGGCGGGCGCTCCCCGCGCGGCCGCGCGGGGGCGTCGCCGTCCCCCTCGTGCCCGGGCCGCTCCTGCGGGGGCACGACCGTGACGGCCGCGTGCCGTCGGCGGCGCACGGCCAGGGACGTCCACCAGCCGTCGCCCGCGGGCGTGGTGTCCGGGCGCTCGGGGCCGCGGCCGCCCTCCGCCGGTTCGCCGGGTCCGCCGTCGGTCCCGGGGTCGTTGGGGAGGCGTCCGGTGAGGCGTCGGCGGTTGAGCAGGTTGAGGACGTGGACGCCGCGCGCGCGGTGGTTGCGCGGGACCGACTCCTTGTCGTCGCTGGCGGCCTGGGTGTCCACCACGTACCGGTGGTGGTTGAGCCAGCGGTAGGAGCGCCAGGGCAGGACGAGGAAGAGGCCCAGGCAGGCGTAGACGACCGCCAGCAGCAGGCCGACGCCCACTGTGACCAGGTTGTTCACCCCCTGGAGCACGATGCCGAAGACACCGGCGACGACACCGCCCAGGATGGCGGGCGCGGCCAGGGTGGCGAGGTTGAGGAAGAAGCCCCAGGGGGTGAGCACGCGCTCGTCGGCCTTGCCGAAGGTCACCCGGCCCGTGAGGCGGGCGACGAACACCGCGGTCCGCTGGAGGGAGCGGTCGTAGAGGCCGCGCAGGCCCGAGCGCAGGCGGCGGGGGTAGCGGCGTACGGCCCCGCCGTCCTCGGCCTCCCGGTCGGCGTCCCGCTCCGCTCCCCGGCCGTGCTCCAGCTTGGCCCGGCTCAGCTCCGCGACGACGTAGATCTGCGCCTTGGCGCTGGCGTCCAGGTCGGCCTCGTCCTGGACGACCTCCTCCCCCGAGACCGCGGAGCGGATGGCCCCGAGCCTGCACACGCGCAGCCACAGCAGGGAGCGCAGCCGCGCGAAGCGGGGCCAGGGCGGGGGCCTGCGCCCGCGCTCCCGGGCGGGCCGCACGGCGTCGGCCTCGGCCAGGAGGCCGGACATCAGGTCGTAGAGCTCCTCGGTGGTGGCGTGGGCCCCGTGCTCCCGGGGCCGCTCCCCGGGCGCGGGAGCGCCGGGCGGGCGCGGGGGCAGCCGCCAGACCGGCTGGTCGCCGCAGCGCTCGGCGAGCACCCGCAGCAGGGCGTCGCGGTCGGCGCCCTCCTCCAGTTCCAGGTCGAGCACGGGCGGGGGTTCGGCCACGTCGCCGCGCTGGGCGCCGCCGCGGTTGCCGACCGGGAGCCTGCGGGCGGCCCGCCGCTCCATCCTGCCCACGAGGCGGGCGTCGGCCCGTGTGGGGCGCACGCGCAGGGCGTCGAAGACCCGTAGGAAGGCGCTGTCCTCACTCCGCCGGGCGGCCTCGGGGTCGGTCCTGCTGTCGGCCACGTGTGGATACCTCTCCGCATCGCGCACTGTGTTCTGGCGTTCCCCCCGAAACGCACCCCATAAGACAACACTCCTACTAGAAAATGCACCCGTATTAACCGAAATGTGGCTGGCCCATACCGGCCAGAACTCTCCCGAACGTGACGGTACGGCCGGTTCCCCACCCCGTTTCACGCGACCGAATCGCGGCCCTGACCGGCCTCGCCGCCGCCGTCGGCACTACGCTGGGGAACGTGACCGACGAGATTCAGATCCCCGCGAACCTGCTGCCCTCCGACGGCCGTTTCGGCAGTGGCCCGTCCAAAGTCCGCCCCGCCCAGATCGAGGCCCTGGCCGCCTCCGGCTCCCGCTACATGGGCACCTCCCACCGGCAGAAGCCGGTCAAGTCCCTGGTCTCCCGGGTACGCGCCGGCGTGAGCGAGCTGTTCTCCCTCCCCGACGGCTACGAGGTGGTCCTCGGCAACGGCGGCACCACCGCCTTCTGGGACATCGCCGCGCACGGCCTGCTGCGCGAGAAGTCCCAGCACCTGTCCTTCGGCGAGTTCTCCAGCAAGTTCGCGAAGGTCGCCAAGGGCGCCCCCTGGCTCCAGGAGCCCACCGTCATCAGCACCGACCCGGGCAGCCACGGCGAGCCCGTGGCCGAGGCCGGTGTGGACGTGTACGCCCTGACCCACAACGAGACGTCCACCGGTGTGGCCGCGCCCATCAGGCGCGTGGCGGGCGCCGACGACGACGCGCTCGTCCTCGTGGACGCCACCAGCGGCGCGGGCGGCCTGCCGGTCGACATCGCCGAGACCGACGTCTACTACTTCGCTCCGCAGAAGAGCTTCGCCGCCGACGGCGGGCTGTGGCTGGCCGTCATGTCGCCCCGGGCCCTGGCCCGCGTGGAGGAGATCGCGGCCGGCGGCCGCTACGTGCCGGAGTTCTTCTCCCTCCCCACCGCGATCGACAACTCGCGCAAGGACCAGACCTACAACACCCCGGCCGTGGCCACGCTGCTGCTGCTCGCCGAGCAGCTGGAGTGGATGAACGGCCAGGGCGGCCTGGAGTGGACCGTGGCGCGCACCGCCGAGTCCTCCTCGGTCCTGTACGACTGGGCGGACAAGTCGCCGGTCGCGACGCCGTTCGTCACCGACCCGGCCAAGCGCTCGCAGGTGGTCGGCACCATCGACTTCAGCGAGGACGTGGACGCCGCCGCGGTGGCGAGGGTCCTGCGCGCCAACGGCGTGGTCGACACCGAGCCCTACCGCAAGCTGGGCCGCAACCAGCTGCGCGTGGCCATGTTCCCGGCGGTCGACCCGGACGACGTGCGCGCGCTCACCGAGTGCGTGGACCACGTGCTCACCAAGCTGTCCTGACCCGTTCGCCCCGCGTTGCACAATGGAGGCCGACCCGACACGGGTCGGCCTCCCCCTTTTCCCGGCATCTCGCTTCTCAGGACGGTTCGGCTGTGCGCAGGAACAAGAAGGAACCCCCCATCAAGATCATCTCGCACCGCGGTGCGTCGGGGCACCGCCCCGAGCACACGCTGGCCTCCTACGAGCTGGGGGCCCGGCACGGCGGCGACTTCATCGAGATGGACCTGGTCGCGACCAGGGACGGGAGGCTGATCTGCCGCCACGAGCAGGAGATCGGCCAGACCACGGACGTGGCCGAGCGCCCCGAGTTCGCCGACCGGCGCACCACGCGCACCGTCGACGGGCACGAGGTGACCGGGTTCTTCGCCCAGGACTTCACGCTGGAGGAGATCCGGACGCTGCGCGCGGTGGAGCGCCTCCAGGACGTGCGCGCGATGAACGCCATGATGGACGGGACCTACGGGATCCCGACCCTGGAGGAGGTCGTCGAGCTCGCGCTGTCGCTCACCAGGGAGCTGGGCCGCCCGGTCGGGATCTACCCCGAGACCAAGCACCCCGCCTACCACGAGGCGCAGGGCCTGGAGCTGGAGCCGGTGCTCGTCGAGGCCCTGCGGGAGGCGGGGCTGACCGGGCCGGAGCCGCTGGTGCCGGTGTTCCTGCAGTCCTTCGAGGCCGAGAGCCTGCGCAAGCTGGCCGTGACGGAGCTGCCGCTGGTCTACCTCATGGGCACCGGGGAGCACTGGCTGCACCACACCACGCCGGACGGCCTGGCCGAGGTGGCGACGTTCGCGCACGCGATCGGCCCGGCCAAGAGCCTGGTCATCCCCACCGAGGACGGCCGGCTGGGGGAGCCGACCGACCTGGTGGAGAACGCGCACGCGGCCGGGCTCCTGGTGCACCCCTACACGTTCCGCAGCGAGAACCACTTCCTGCCCGCCGAGCTGCGCTCGGACGGCGAACCGGGCGACTACGGGTCCTTCGCCGCCGAGTACGAGGCCTTCTTCGAGGCCGGGGTGGACGGCGTGTTCACCGACTTCTCCCGGCACGCCTTCCTGGTGCGCGAGCACTTCCTGGACCCGCAGCCCGAGGAGTAGCGGGAGGTCAGCCCCGCCGGGCCAGCAGGACGATCGCGGTGATGACCAGTGCGGCGACCGCGGCGCCGCCCACGATGAAGGGCAGCGCGCCCCGGGTCTCGGGCTCGACGGTTCCGTCCTCCCCGGCGGGCGACTCCTCCGTGGCGACCTCCCGCACCGGCGGGTCCTCGGCGAGGTAGCGCTCCTCCAGCGGGACCCGCCAGACCGGCGCGTTCGGCCCCTCGGTCCCGGCCATGAGGGCGGTGCCGTCGGGGGTGAAGGCGATCGCCTCGCCCTGGTCGGACTCGGGCAGGTCGAAGGCCCCCAGCGAGGAGCCGGGCACGCCCCCGGTGGCGTCGTAGACCGTGGCCCCCCAGTAGGTGCGGATCACGTAGCGGCTGCCGTCCGGGCTGAAGGCGGCGTCGGTGGCGAACAGCGGTGCCGAGTCGATCCGCTCCAGGACGTGCACGCTCCCGGCCTCCAGGGTCTCGGGCGCCGCGTACAGGCCGCCGGAGAACTCCTTGGACACCACGTACATCCGGCCGTCGCGGGGGTCGACCATCAGCGACTCCGCGTCGCGGCCCCCGTCCTCGTAGGTGAAGGTGAACACCTGCGGGTCGACCACCGTGTCGGCGAGCGCCTCGGGTTCGGGGAACCGGTAGACGCTGACGTCGGGCCAGCCGCCGTCGAAGTTGTCGCCGATGTCGGCCACGAGGACCGCGGGCGTCCCGTCGGGGTCCTCGGTGA
This sequence comes from Glycomyces fuscus, assembly GCA_002529455.1. Taxonomy (GTDB): domain Bacteria; phylum Actinomycetota; class Actinomycetes; order Streptosporangiales; family Streptosporangiaceae; genus Nocardiopsis; species Nocardiopsis fusca. The sequence continues at coordinate 133,552 of NYMS01000053.1, read as the reverse complement.
CGGAGACCGCCTCCCAGTCGCGCCGCTCCAGGTTCAGCGTGACCGTGGCGAGCGTGCGGCCCCCGCCGTCCACCGCGTACACCTCGCTGAGGTGCTCGCCGCTGTCGTTGTGGGTCCACCACACGTCCTCGTGCAGCAGGGAGGGGGCTATTCCGCTGGACTCGGAGATCCGCGGGTCCTGGAACTCGAAGGCGATCTCCGATCCCTCGGGTCCCTCCCCTCCTCGGGGGTAGTCGACACCATCGGAGCCCGTGTCCTCGGGGAAGGCCAGGGCCGGGGAGGGGAGAACCGTGAAGAGGGCGGCGGCGGCAAGAACGAGCGGAGTTCTCATGACCGACATCCTGCCAGGGAACGCCCCGGATGGCTTGTGTCCGGGTGGTAACGGGCACATTGGGCTTACAGAGCGCCGTTAGGAGGGCACTCATGAGGATCGTCGCCTGTCTGAACGGGGACCGCCGCCCCGGAGCGCACCCCGCCCTGCCCGTGTCCGTGGACCAGCTGGTGACGGACGCGCACGCGGTGGTGGCGGCGGGCGCGACCGAACTCCACCTGCACCCGCGCGACCCCACCGGCGCCGAGTCACTGGCGCCGCAGGTGGTGGGCCCCCTCATGGAGCGGCTGCGCGCCGACGGGCCGCGGGTGCCGGTGTCGCTGACCACCTCGCTGTCGGCGGAGTCGGATCCGTGGCGGCGCTACGACCTGGTGCAGCGCTGGGCGTCGTCGGCGCTGCCCGACTCGGTGACCGTGAACCTGCACGAGGCGGGCTCGGTGGACCTGGTGCACCTGCTGGACGACCGCCGGATCGGGGTGGAGGCCGGGGTGTGGACGGTGGAGGCCGCGCGCATCCTCATCGCCACCGGGCTCAACGTGTCGGCGGTCCTGGTGGAGCCCACGCAGGTCGCGGTGGAGGACGCCCGGCGCAACGCCGAGGCGATCTGCTCCCTGCTGGACCGGGCGGGGGTGAACCAGCCGCGGATGCTGCACGGGGCCGACGCGACGGCCTGGCCGCTCCTGGAGTCGGCGGTGGCCTCCGGCTACGACGTCCGGATGGGTCTGGAGGACACCATGCGGCTGCCCGACGGCGAGGAGGCGCACGACAACGCGGCCCTGATCACGCACGCCGTGAGCCTGGCCCCCCGGGGTTGAGCCAGCACCCGGGCCGGCGGGCGGCCCCGGGGGATCGGAGCGCGGTCACACCAGGGCGCTCCTCAGCCCCTCGCCCTCGCTTCCGCTGCCGTCCCAGGCGAGCACCTCCACCTCGTCTCCGACAGCCAGCGTCCCCGGCCGGGTGACGGCGAACTTGGCGCCGAAGGCCACCCCGCCCTCGTCTGCACGGCGGTAGTCCGCCAGGGTCCGCAGCGGCTCGGGCCCCGCCTTGGCACCCCGGGACTGGTCGACCATCGTGGCCACGCAGCGAATGCACACCTTGGCGTAGCCCAGCTCCGCCGTTCCCAGGCGCAGGGCGCGGACGCGGTCCTCGGTGTGCGGATCGGCCCAACCCGACACCACGACGTTGGGCCGGAAGCGGTTCATCGGCACGGGCTCGGCGCCGCGGGCGAGGATGCGCTCGTTGAGCAGGTCGAGGGAGGACAGCGACGCCATCAGCACCGCGGTGCTGTCGGCGAACGCACTGGTTCCCGGGGTCATCCCGCCCACCCGGCGGTCGTGGTCGTCGGGCACCCGCACCAGGCGGCTGGGCGCTCCGAGCACCTCCGACAGCCATCCGGCGACCTCGCCGCCCTGGTCCACACCGACGAACGGCTGCCGGTGCATGGTCACGTCCAGGCGGGGGCCCTCGGGATCGACCCCGACCTCCAGGGGAGCGAACCCTTCCACACCCCTACCCTCACCCTCAGCCTCACCCGGGCTCACGCTCAGACTCAGCCGCGTACCGTCCGCCGTGATCCCGGCGCGGATGAGCGCCATGCGGGGGTCGTTGCGCTGACTGCGGAAGCCACCGGCCTCGTCGACCACCATGAACGTGCGGTCGTGCAGGAGGCCGGTCGGTGCCATCTCGGCGGAGGGCACGGACGTGCCCGCGCATCCCTTGACCGGGTAGTGGACGAGTTCCTCGATTCGGGCCATGGGCAGACGCTATCGCATCAACCTTGGCTTATATAGGCTCCTACTTATACAATGGGGCCATGCACGCCTTCGATGTCCTCGGGGACCCCGTTCGACGCCGCCTGCTGGAACTGCTCAACGAGGGCGAGCGCTCCTCCGGCGAACTGACCGAGGTCGTGCGGGCCGAGTTCGGCATCTCCCAGCCCGCTGTCTCCCAGCACCTGCGCGTGCTCCGGGAGAACGGCTTCGCCACCGTGCGCAGGGAGGGCACCCGCAGGCTCTACGCGGTCGATCCTTCGCCGCTGCGCGAGGTCGACGCCTGGCTGCGGCGCTTCGCCGCCCGCTGGGAGCCCCACCTGATGGCGCTGGAGACCGAACTGGCCCGGGGAAGGCGCGAACGCCGGAAGTCCGCCGACGAGGGGCGGGACCGATGAGCAAGAAGAACAAGACGGGCAAGGGGAGAACACGATGGACATCCAGCAGCAGATCGACGCGGTGGGCCGCTCGGTCGAGCTCAGCGGCTCCGGCGACGACACCGCCATCACGCTGACCCAGGACTACGACGCGCCGATCGAGGACCTGTGGGACGCCTGCACCAGCGCCGAACGCGTTCCCCGGTGGTTCATGCCGGTCACGGGCGACCTGCGCGAGGGCGGCACCTACCAGCTGGAGGGCAACGCCGGGGGGCGGGTGCTCTCGTGCGACCCGCCGAGCTCCTTCCGGGTGACCTGGGAGTTCGGCGGCCAGACCAGTGAGGTGGAGGTCGTGCTGACCGCGCTCTCGGACGAGCGGACCCGCTTCGCGCTGACCCACTTCGCACCGCTCAACGACCACTGGGCCCAGTACGGCCCGGGCGCCACCGGCATCGGCTGGGAGCTGGGGCTCCTCGGCCTGGCCCTGCACCTGGCCTCGGGCGCCGACGTGCCGTCGGAGATCTCGGGCTGGGAGAGGTCGGAGGAGGCCCGCCGGTTCATGGAGCTGAGCGGGCGCCTGTGGGGCGAGGCGCACGCCGCCGCCGGTGCCGACCCGAAGGAGGCCGAGGCCTCCGCGGAGCGCACCGTGGCCGCCTACACCGCCGACCCCGAGGCCTGAGACCACCGGGGCCGTCCACCGGGCGGCCCCGGCCCAGCCCTGTTCGGCCCCACCCGGCCTGGCCAACCCCGGCGCCGACCCGGCTCCGGCCCGCCCCGAGCCCAGCCCCGACCCGGGTCAGCGGGCCACCCGGAAGAACCCCTCCGAGATCAAGGTGCGCAGCGCGTCGGGCGTGCGCTCCCGCACCAGGCCGGGGTCCTCGCCGATGAGCTCGGCGATGGCGTCCAGCAGCGGGCCCACCGGCATGGTGCCGTCGCACACCCCCGCGAGGGCGGCCTCCACCGTGCCCACGCGGGCCACGCGCCGCAGGCCGTCGCGCTGGCGCAGCAGGATCTTCTCCGGGTCCGGCGCACCGGGGCGCCCCACCCGCTCCTCCACCACGCCCGGGGCGAGCGCCACGTGCGCGGACAGCAGCGCGGCGTCGGTCAGGCGCAGCGCGGTCATCGCCCCGTCCACCACGTCGGGCAGGTAGGGGCCCACGGGCCGCTCGATCTCGTGCCGCAGCTCCTCCACGCGCACGGTCGCGTCCTGGGCGACGTCGTTGCGCAGGCAGATCCACCCGAACCCGATGCCCTTGATGCCCTCGCGCTCGAAGTAGTCGAGCCAGGCGTCGTAGCGGCGGACGTACTCGGGGGTGCCGTGCTCGCAGGAGTCGCGCAGCCACAGCTCCACGTACTCGGCCGGGTCCTGCACGTCGCGCTGGACCACCCAGCCCGAGCAGCCGGTCCCGGTCACCCAGCCGCCGACCCGGTCCTCCCAGTCGTCGCCGTCGCGGTGCACCCAGTTCGCCAGGATCTGGCACCAGCCGCCCTCGGTCAGGTGCGCGGGGGCCTGGCGCACCAGCTCGGCGCACACGGTGTCGCCGGGCAGGTCCGACTCCCGGTAGGTGTACCGGGAGGAGTCGGGGGTGATCACGAACGGCGGGTTGGACACGATCAGGTCGAAGCGCTCGCCCTTGACCGGCTCGTACAGCGAACCCTGCTCCAGCCGGGCGTCGGCGACGCCGGACAGGGCCAGGCTGATCCCGGCCAGGTGCACGGCGCGCGGGTTGAGGTCGGTGGCCACCACCTCGCGCGCCCGCGAGGCCAGGTGCAGGGCCTGCACCCCGCAGCCGGTGCCCACGTCCAGGGCGCGCTCGACCGGTCCGTCCACGATCAGCTGGGAGAGGGTGGAGGAGGCACCGCCCGCGCCCACCACGTGGTCGGGGGCGGGAACGGCACCGGTGCCGGGGCGCACCTTGGGGTCGGAGACCACGAAACCGGGCCTGCCGTCCTCCAGCTCCCAGGGGCCCAGGTGCACCAGCGCGCGCACGACGGGCCCGCTGCCGCCCTCCTCCACGGTGACCAGGCCCGCCTCGGCCAGCTCGTCCACGGGCAGGATCGAACGCGCGGCGCGGGCGGGGATGGGCGACCGGAGCCACCACAGGCGCAGCAGCAGCCCGAGCCGTTCGTCCCCGCCGGTGGCGCGCAGGGCGGGCACCAGCTCCTCGCGGGCCAGTGCTCGCGCGGCGGCGTCGCCGAGCCGGTCACGGACGCCGGACACCGTGTAGTCGGCGTCGATGAGGATGCCGCGGAGCCGCTCGGCCAGACGGCGCGGAAATCTCGTCTCAGACACCCGCCCATTATCGGGCAGAACCGCGGTGCCCCGCCGGGGGGTGCCCGGCGCTGGTCAGGAGTGGTCGGCCCGGTGCTCGGCCGCCTCGGAGCGCCTGCGCAGCAGGCGCGGTATGTACAGGAACCCGAACACGCCCAGGACGATCCCGGTCACACAGACGCCGATCCACCAGCGCTCGGACGCGGGCAGCCCGTCGCCCAGGGCGACGAGGACCACGAGCGCCACCGTCCACATCAGGGTGCCGATCGCGGCGGGCACGCGGTAGTCGATCTCGTGGACGTCCGGGTCGGGCTGGCGAGGTTTGCGCACGGCCCAAGGCTATCCGTTCACCGCCGGGGCGGGGGTGCGTGCCCCGGGGGGCGGAGTGCACACCGGCGGGGGTCCGCTCACCGACACCCCGCCTACCACCCGCCCCCCGCCCACCGCCCACCGCAGCCGACCACCGCCCGCATCCCCCGCCCCCGGCCCCGTCTTCACCCACCGACCCCGCCGCGCACCGCCCGCCGACCAGGGACGGATTCGTCACATCCGAAGAGCGGATCACCCGGCCATATGGCGTTTCCTCCGAAAACCCCGCGGAACTCGTGGCCGCTGTTGTGTGAACATGCAACTAACCTGACGCAGAATCCTTCTTGTCCCGTAAGTACGACCAGGTCAGGCTGACGACGTGAAAACTTCGAGTCCATCCCCCAGCGGCACCGGCAAGACGCCGTCTGGCCCCCTTGACCGCTACTTCCACATCTCCGAGCGCGGGTCCACCTTCGGCACCGAGGTACGGGGCGGCCTGGCGACCTTCTTCGCCATGGCCTACATCGTCGTCCTCAACCCCCTGATCATCGGTACGGCCGAGGACGTCAACGGGGAGACCCTGGGCATCCCCCAGGTCGCCGCCGTCACCGCCCTGGTCGCCGCGATCTCCTGTCTGCTCATGGGCGTGGTCAGCCGCTACCCGTTCGCCATCGCGGCGGGCATGGGGCTCAACGCCGTCGTCGCCTACGGCATCGCGCCGGTCATGCCCTGGTCCGACGTCTTCCTGCTGATCGTCGTCGAGGGCGTGCTGCTGCTGATCCTGGTGCTCACCGGGTTCCGCACCGCGGTCTTCGCCGCCATCCCGCCCGGCCTCAAGGTCGCCATCGCCGTCGGCGTGGGGCTCTTCCTGGCCCTGGTCGGCCTGGTCAACGCCGGTTTCGTGCAGGCGGGCGAGGGCACCCCGGTGCAGCTCGGCAACGGCGGCCTCCAGGGCTGGCCGATCCTGATCTTCGTCGTCGGCCTGCTGGTCACCATCGCCCTGTACGTGCGCAAGGTGCCGGGCGCGATGCTGATCGGCATCGTCGTCTCCACGATCGTCGCCCTCCTCGTCGAGTCGGTGATCGGCGGCGGCGACAACCGCCTCGGCTGGAGCCTGACGATCCCGACCCTGCCCACCGGCGGAGGAGTGGTCGCGCTCCCCGACTTCTCGCTCATCGGCATGTTCGCCGACGGCGGCCTCAACGTCTTCTCGCGCTGGGCCGACATCGGCATCGCCACCGTGATCATGCTGGTCTTCACGCTGCTGCTCGCCGACTTCTTCGACACCATGGGCACCATGGTCGGCGTCGCCCACCAGGGCGGCCTGGCCGACCAGGACGGCAACATCCGGGGCTCCCGCGAGGTGCTGGCCGCCGACTCCCTGGGCACGATCCTGGGCGGCCTGGGCTCGGCCTCGGTCGCCACCATCTACGCCGAGTCCGCCGCGGGCGTCGGCGAGGGCGCCCGCACCGGCATCGCGCCGATCGTCACCGGCGCCCTGATGATGCTGGCCACCCTGTTCACCCCGCTGGTGAACCTGGTGCCCTTCGAGGCCGCCACGCCGGTGCTGGTGATCGTGGGCTTCATGATGATGGTCCAGGTCGTCAACATCGACTTCACCGACCCGGCGCTGGGCCTGGGCTCCTTCATGGCGATCATCATGATGCCCTTCACCTACTCGATCGCCAACGGCATCGGGTTCGGCCTGCTGACCTACGCCTTCGTCAGCCTGGTCACGGGCAGGGGCCGCCAGGTCCACCCGCTGCTGTGGCTGATCTCGCTGGTCTTCCTGATCCACTTCGCCGAGGCGCCGATCAACGCCCTGATCGGCTGAGACACGGCTTTTCGCCGTACGGGAATTCCGGCGGCGGTGAACGGCGTTGACTCCACTGATGAGTCAACGCCGTTTACTTGTTTGTCCGCTTTGTCAACCCGGCCGGGTCCGGAGCCGACCGCCGATGGCCGCATCAGTCCCTCCCCACGCGCCGGCGGGGAGGGACTGATGCGGCGTATCGCCATGTTCCGGTCCCTGGCCAACCGCAACTACCGGCTGTACGCCCTGGGACAGCTGCTGTCCAACCCCGGTACGTGGATGCAGCGCATCGCGCAGGACTGGCTGGTCCTCCAGCTCAGCGGGGGCAGCGGCATCGCGCTCGGCATGACCACCGCCCTGCAGTTCCTGCCCATGCTCCTCTTCGGGCTGTGGGGCGGGGCCCTGGTCGACCGGATGGACAAGCGCAGGCTGCTGGTCTGCACCCAGGCCGCCATGGGCGTGCTCGCGGTCGGCCTCGGCGTCCTGGCCACCGCGGGCGCCGCTCAGGTCTGGCACGTGTACCTGTTCGCCTTCGGACTGGGCATGATCACCGTGGTCGACAACCCCGGGCGGCAGGCCTTCGTCCCGGAGATGGTCGACCGGGAGCACCTGTCCAACGCCATCGCGCTCAACAGCGCCAGCTTCCAGCTCGGCCGGGTGACCGGTCCGGCCGTCGCCGGCCTGCTCATCGCGGTCATCGGCAGCGGGCCGGTCTTCCTCATCAACGGCGCGTCGTTCGGGTTCACCATCCTCGCCCTGGTGCTGATCCGCACCTCCGAGCTCAACCGCACGGAGCGGGCGGCCAAGGGCAGGGGCCAGATCCGGGAGGGGCTGCGCTACATCGGCGGCAGGCGCGACCTGGTCCTGCTGCTGGTGCTGGCCGCCGCCACGCAGTTCTTCGGGGCCAACAGCCAGAACCAGATCGCGCTGATGGTCAACAACGTGTTCGAGGCCGGGGCCGACGCGTTCGGCGCGGCCGCCGCCTTCCTGGCCGTCGGCGCCCTCGTCGGCGCCCTGCTGGCCGCACGCCGCGACCGGCCCCGGCTGCGGCTGGTGCTGATCGGGTCGCTGGCCTTCGGCGCGCTCCAGGTGGTCGCGGGGCTCATGCCCGGCTACGTGTCGTTCGTCCTGGTGCTGGTGCCCATGGGCGTGGCCTTCATGACGTACGTGACCACGCTCAACGCCACGTTCCAGCTCAGCGTGGACCCGCGGATGCGCGGACGCGTCATGAGCATGTTCATGCTGGTGTTCATGGGTGTGGCGCCCATCGGCGCACCGGTGGTGGGCCTGCTCGCCGACGCCTTCGGCCCGAGGACGAGCCTGGTCATCGGCGGCGCGGTGACCCTCGTGGTCGTCACGGTCATGTCCGTCCTGCTGCTTCGGGCCAAGGACCTGCGCCTGCGCGACGTGCTCCCGGGGCGCCGCTCCTCCGCGGACGGGGAGCCAGCCCCCGGGGCGGAGCACGAGCGGGTGGGCGCCGAGCACCATCCGGACGGGGACCGCCTCGCCCGGGACGGGAAGGGCACGGTCACCCGCGCCTGAGACTCCCGGTCGTGCCCCGCCGTCCTCGGGGCACGACCGGGGCAGGATGAGGACATGAGACTGTTCGTGGCGCTGGACCCGCCCCCCGACCCACTGCGCGCGGCCCTCGACCGGGGCCGCGGCCACACCCCCGGCATCCGCTGGGCCCACCCCCGCGACTGGCACCTCACCCTGGTCTTCCTCGGCGAGGTCGGCGAGGACCTCCTGCCCGCGCTCGGCGACGCCCTGGGCAGGGAGGTGGGCGGGCACCGGCCCTTCCGCCTCGCCTTCGACGGCTGGGGCACCTTCCCGGGCGACCTCCGCCGCGCCTCCGTGCTCTGGGCCGGGCTCGACGGCGACACCGCGGCCCTGGGCGCCCTCGCCGACGGGCTGCGCGCCACCGCGGCCCGGGCGGGCGTGCCCGTCGAGAACCGCTCCTACGTGCCGCACGTCACGGTCGCCCGCAGCCGTCCCGCGCGCGACCTCACCGGCACCGTGGACGCGCTCGGAACACTGCGCGGCCACGGGTGGCAGGTCAGCGAGGTGCGCCTGGTGGAGAGCCGACCGGGGCGTGAGGACCGCTACCGAACCGCCCGGACCTGGGCATTAGGCTGGGAAGCGGACCCCACCGGATCTCCTGAGCGGAGCACGTCATGAGCATGCTCACCAACAACCGCAAGCAGCGCTGGCTGCTGCCCGTGGTTCTGGGCGCGATCATGCTCATCGTGCTCCTGGGAGCCCTCCTCGGCTGAGCGGCGGCCCTCCCCGCCGTAGGGCGCTCCCCGGCCCCGCAGCCGTGGGACGCGGGCCGACGGGCGGCCACGGGGCGCACGGCCAGCCCTTCGCGCGGAAGCGCCCCGCGCCGCCCCGGAGGCGACGCGGGGCCCGGTCTCAGTCGTCCAGGTCGGCCTCGGCCAGCAGCCTCGCCGCCGCCCCCGGCTCCCTCAGCGCGTCGGCCAGCACGTGCCTCCTCGACCACTGCCCCGCGCGCCAGCACAGCGCCCGGGCCAGCCCGTCACTGGTCGAGGCGTGCGCCGAACCGTCAGCGACGTACCACTCCACCTCGACCCCGTCCACCGTGAGCGTCTGGTGGTGCAGATAGGTGCGGTCGGGATCCCCCGCCGGATCGAGGAAGAGGTCCGCCTCGTCGGGGACCTGGCGCATCCGCCCCGCCGATCCGACCCTCCCCGTCACGACCTCGCTCGCCAGGTCCAGGTCCAGCACGTCCGCCAGGGCCTCGGCCGCCTCGGCCGGGGCCAGCACCAGGGCCCGCTCCTGCTCCTCCAGCAGGGGCAGCAGGTCCGGTGAGTCCACCACCACCGCGTCCTCGGCGTCGGCCACCACGATCGCGCCGCCCTGCACCGCCCGTACCCGGGTCGGCGGGGTGACCAGGTCGGCGTCCACCCCGGCCAGGGCGGCCCACAGCCGGCGCAGGGCCGTGCGGTCCACGTGCCGTCGGGAGTCGGCCAGCCGGGTGAGCAGGTCGTCCGCGCCGTCGGGGTCGGCCAGCACGTCGTCCAGGGTGGTGCGCACGCCCAGCGCGCGGGCGAACTCCGGGTCGACGTCGGCGCTCACCTCGTCGTAGAGGCCCATCAGGGCGGGATCGGCGTCGCCGGTCCGCAGCCCCGCCGGCGCGCTCCCGCCCAGCAGCGCCCGCGTGCGCAGCCACCAGGCGGTGTAGGAGGGCACGTCCGTGACACGGCCGTCGGGCAGCAGCACGCGGGTGGGAGCGGTCACGGCCTCGCGCAGCGGCCCCTCGGCGAGCATGGCCAGGGCGCGGGGCCACTGCTCGTCGGCCACGTAGTCGAGGTCGACGACGCACACCAGCTCGGGGACCACCGGCGGCAGTTCCGGGTCGCCCACGCGGTCCAGGACCTCGTCGGCCCAGTCCTCCAGGCCGTCCGGGCCCTCCTCCCCCGCCGCACCGTCGAAGACGGAGGCCAGGTCCTCGCCCAGCGCGACCTCCTCGGCGCGGACCGCGGTCAGCTCCCACAGCGCGCCGACCGCGCGCAGCGCCTCGACCCCGTGCCGTTCCACCAGGTCCGGGTGCACGGTGCCGAAGGGGGCGTCGTCCACCAGGAGATCGGCCAGGGGCGCGCCGGGGACGAGGAGCTCCGCGGCGACCGAGTAGCCGTCCTCGTCGTCGCGCAGGGCGAGCTCGGAGAGCCAGGGCACGTCGGTGACGGTGGCCCCCGAGGCGGAGACCAGGTCCAGCACGGCCTCGGCCACGGGTTCGGGGTCCTCGGCGTCCAGGGAGTCGCGGACGGCGGCCTCGGTGCGCGCGTCGCGCAGAACGGTCGCCGCGCTGGCCTCCACCGCGCCCAGGCGGTTCAGGAGCGGGTGGACGGCCTCCGGGTGCACGACGCGCACCCCCAGGGCGGCCAGGGCGTCCAGGGGCCCGTGCCCGCCGCGGTCGTCCCGCTCGTCCCGCCCGCCTCGGCCGTCCCGCTCACCGCTCCCGGCCGCCCCCGACCACTCCTGCGAGGGCACCAGCAGCGAACGGGGCCCGCGCACGAGCCTTCCGTCGGCCAGCGGGACGGGCAGGGCGCCGAGCTCGTCCAGGTCGGCGCCGCCCCTGCCCGCCCGCTCCAGGGCGGCGTAGAGCGAGGCCCACCAGCGCGGGGGCCGGTCGTTGTCGGCGAGCAGGTCCGCGACGTCGGCCAGCCCGAGGCGGTGCACGCGCAGGGCGGCCAGCGCCGGGTGGCGGGGACTCCAGTTCCCGGGCAGCAGCCGGGGAACGAGTTCGGACAGGACGGAGACGAGGTCGGCGGCGAGGCCGTCGGCCCCGCCCGGTCCTCCGGTGTCGAGCAGCACGGCGTCGCGCGGGGCGACGGGCGTACCGGCCGCCGTCACCAGGAACGGGGTGTTCTGGAGGGGCTCGGCCACACGGGCGCGGAAGACGGCGTCGACGGCGCCGCCGCCCACGCGGGTTCCGGGCACCAGGTCGAGCGACGCCCGGGGGTCGAAGCGCCGCAGCAGGGCGCAGTAGGCCTCGGCGGCCTCCATGAGCAGCAGGTCGGTGGCGGCCCCGGGCTGGACCTCGCGCCGGTCGCTGCCCAGCGGGAAGGTCCCGATGAGGACGGCGGGCAGGTCGAGCCCGGTGTCGGTGGGCGTGGGCGCGTGGACCACGGGCTCGACGTCGGCGGGCAGGGCGGCGACCGCGCCGTCCTCGTCCACGGGAACCGCCCACGTCAGCGACCACGACGTGCGCTCGCGCTCCTCGGTGGGGCGGTCGGCGAGCAGGGCGGGGTCGAAGGCGCCCGAGCGTTCGAGGGTCCGCCAGAGGGTGGTCCGGGTGCCGTCGCCGTCCAGGTGCGCGGTGACCAGGTCGGCCGTCCCGCTGGCCTCCTCGCGGGTGAGGACGCGCTCGGCGCCCTCGACGTCCACGCGCACCTCGACCAGGCCGGGCAGGGCGAGCAGGAGTGCCTCGCCGGTCCGGTCCAGGAGTTCGCGCACCCGGTCGCGCGCCCGGTCGTCGCGGAGCAGGAGGGTGACGACGGTGTCGTAGCCCTCGACTCCCCCGGCGCCTCCCTCCGGGCCGGAGGCCCCGGCGGCCTCGGCGGCCTCGGCGGCGAAGGGCAGGCGCAGCATGGGCACGTGCCCGGAACGGCGCTCCACCTCCTCGGCGAGGCCGCCGTGGACGCCGTCGCCGCCCAGCAGCTCCGTGACCGCGGCGCGGGCGGCCTCGGCGCTGAAGCGGACGGCCGAGCCCCCGGAGTCGACGGTGACGTCGTCGCTGAGCGCCGCCACCGCGGAGAAGCCCACGCCGAAGCGTCCGGCGGAGCCCTGTTCACCGCGCTTGGTGGAGGCCCGCAGCGTGGCCAGCGACTCCACGCCCTCGGCGGTCAGGGGGGCTCCGGTGTTGGCGGCGGTCAGCCGGTGGCCGGTCAGCGCCAGGCGCAGCCGTCCCGGGACGCCCGCGCGGCGGGCGGCGTCGGCGGCGTTCTGGGCCAGTTCGACCACGACCCGGTCGCGGTAGCCGCCGAGTGCGAAGTCCTCCTCCGCGTTGGCGTCCTCGCGGAAGCGCGCGGGGGCGTCGGCCCACGCCGCGAGGACGCGTCGGCGCAGCTCGGCGGTGTTGTAGGGATCGGCCACCGAAGCGGTCAGCGGTTCGGCCATGGTGGTTTCCTCCTGCGCTGCGGGCACGGCCCGGCACGATGCACCCGGGGCGGGAGCGGATGCGGTAAACCGACCCTAGCCCACCGGAGCGGAGGGCCGGGGTCGGACCGTGCGGCGCGGCGGCACAGCGGGCGAACGCGGCGGCGGACCCGGGCGCCGGAGGGCCCGGGTCGGCTTGCCACCCGCGCACTCCCGGGCGCTCCCGGGCGCTCAGGAGTCGGAGGAGACCAGTTCCAGCTCGGCGGTGTCGTCGAAGACGATGTGGTCGTAGCCCATCTCGTCGACGACCGGCTTGACCGGATCGTTGCGCGACTCGGGGCGGCGCACCTCGGAGTGGGCGCCGCAACCGTGGTCCATCGAGACCACGCGGCCGTCGTCGGGGGCGTACTCGTTGGTGCACACACCGAACATCTGGCGCAGCTCACCGGCGAGCGGAGTCATGAAACCGCAGGTGAGGCAGCGGGCGGGCGCGGCCGCCGCGATCGGGCTGCGCGGGCCGCCCTCGCCGTTGTACCAGCGCTCCGCGGCCTGCTCGCGTCCGACCTCCGAGAGCACCTGGCGTCGGCCCAGGCCCAGCTCCCACATCACCTGCCGGTCCACGCCCTCGTCGTCCAGCTCGCTGTCGGGCACCTGGGCGTAGCCGGGGACGAGCCGCTCGTCGTCCTCCTCGGCGGGCAGCAGGTCGCCCACGCCGAGGTCGCCGGGGCGCAGCCGCTCCTTCCAGGGCACCCACTCGGGTGCCGCGAGGGCGCCCTCACCGGGCAGCAGAACGACCTCGTTCACCGTGACCTGTTTGGCGCGCGAGGCGCGGACCACGGTGACGGCGTAGTTCCACCCCGGGTAGGCGGGGTCCAGGCAGGTGAAGAGGTGAGTGACCAGGCGGGTGTCCTCGACCATGGGGGTGAGGTGCTCACCCACCCACTCGGGACGCCCGACCTCGGCGGCCACCGAGCGAGCCAGCTCCACCGCCTCGATACATGCCTTGTCCGGTACAGGAGAACGTCGAGAAGGGCTCACGCCCCCATTCTCACTGATCGCGAGCACCGATTTGACCATAACGAGGGTCAAGGTTCGCCCGATACATCCTCTCGGACCGCTCTCGAACCTCTGACCGCCCGGGAGGCGCAGACGCCGGAGCGGGCAGCGGCGGCCAGGAGCGGGGGGACCGGGCCAGGCCGGACCGGGCCGGCGCCCCCGCCGCCGCCGGGGCGCCGCGGCCGCTCAGGCCTCCAGGTCGTCGGCGACCACGCGCAGCACGGCGGCGATCCTGGCCGCCTCGCGGTGCTCGGGGTGGCGTCCGCGGCGGTAGCCGTTGGACAGGCCCTCCAGCAGCTTGATGAGGTCCTCGGTGATCACCACCATCTCGTCCGGCTTCTTGCGCCGCGCCCTGGCGACCGAGTGCTGGTCCTCCAGGAGCCTGACCTGGAGCGCCTGGGCGCCCTTGCGGCCCTCGGCCACGCCGAACTCGACCTTCTGGCCGGGACGCAGCGACGTGGTGCCCGGAGGGAGCGAGGAGGAGTGCACGAAGACCTCACCGCCGTCGTCACGGGTGAGGAAACCGAAACCCTTGTCGCCGTCGTACCACTTGACCTTGCCGGTGGGCACCTGGAGACCTCATGCTTTCACTGGCGGGCGCCCGGGGGCCGGCTTCGGAAGGAGCGCGGTGGGGTCCGCGCCGTCCGCCCGTTCCCGGGGCACCCCTGGTTTTCCACGGGTGTCTCCAAAGTAGTGCCCGCGGGCTCGCCGGCGCGAGGGTATAAACGCCCGTGAATCTCCGCACACACCCCACGGGGCATGGCCTCCCGGACACGGCGGCGAGGCCCGGATGCGGATCATCCGGGCCTCGCGGTGCCGACGGCGGCCCCGTCACCGCCGGGTGCGGAGCGCGGGACGGGACCCGGCGGTGACACGGACCGCCTCGGCTGCTGTGGCGACCGGACTGGAGGCCTGGCCACCGGTACTGAAGCGACCGCCCGAAGCGAAAGAGGCGGTGTACCGACATGACTACCTGAGTCCCCGTGTTCGGCGGCGCGGTAACGGGCCGACCGGAAAAGGTTATTCCCCAGCGTTTGCCAAGCAATGACCAGCGGGCGCGAGCCGTTGAACTGGGAGAACACCGCACCCGCCTCGGTGGGGCGCGGCGTTTCGCGCACGGCCTCAGCGCGGGGCCGCGTCCCGCGCGGCCGGCGCCGGGCGCGGGAGCCGGGAGTAGAGGTAGACCGCGCACACCAGGGAGGCCAGGCCGAGGCCGATGACCCCGTTGGCGGTCAGGGACTCCTGGACGTACTCGTCGACGAACTCGGCCTCGCCGCTCCACAGGGCCATGCCGAGCGCGCAGGCGAGCAGTGGCAGGACCACGCCGACCCACTTGTCCCGGGCGGCCCACACCTGGCTGAGCAGGATCAGGGCCGCTCCCAGGACCCACAGGAAGGCGAGGTCCCACCACCAGGGCACGGTCAGCAGCAGCAGGAGCAGGGCCGCGGCCTCGGGCGGGTGGCGGCGCAGCACCGCCACCGGGCCGCCCGGGGACCCCGAGCCGCCGCGGCCGGACCGGTCCGCGCGGCGGCCCCGGACCCGCGTCTCCGTCTGGCCGGGCCCCTCCAGCAGGGACCTGAGCCCGCGGTCGGGCCCGCCCCGCCAGGGCGGCGGCGGCCGGTCGGCGTGGCGCGGCCTGGAGGGGATCAGCTCGTCGTCCTCGACGTCGAGGTCACGGCCGTCGAGGTCCCGCTCCACCAGGTCCCGGGGCGTGCCCAGACCCCTGAGGATCCCCCGGACGGTGTCCACGTCGTCGTGTCCCGCGGCGGCGCGGCGCGCGTCGATGCGCGAACGCACGCCGGCGAGGTAGGCGGTGCGCTCCCGCGCGGTCATGCGACCGTGCAGCTCCAGGCCGACCTCGGACAGATAATCCAGTACCAATTGTTCCGAGCGCTGGGTCATGCCCCCATAGTGGCCTAGGATGACCTGGCTTTTAAGCCCTACTTCTCGTTTTCGGTCACCGAATTGCCTTTGGATACGGTCTGCAACTGCGTGCCGGAGGCAGTCGCGGAAGCCACAGGGGACGGACGCGAACAGCGGGGCCGGAATCGCTTAGCGTTGAACCGATGAGCGACAACGCACCGCCCGACGGGCACGAACCGGGCACGGGGGACCACGCGGTCCCCGCGTCGGGCCGTCCCCCCACGTTCACCTCCTGGCTGCGCGGCCGGTCGGACGACGCACTCGTCGCCCTGCTGCGCGCCCGCCCCGACCTGGCCCAGCCCGTCCCGGCCGACATCGGCGCGCTCGCCTCCCGGGCCACCACCCGCAACACGGTTCTGCGGGTCCTGGAGCGGCTGGACCGGTTCACGCTCCAGGTGCTGGAGTCGGTGGTCGCGCTCGGCGACGACCGGATGTCCGAGCCGGTGGGGGTGACCGCCGCCGAGCTGGCCGACGCGCTCGGACCGGTGCCCGCGACCGCGGACGGACCGGAGGGGGACCGAAGGCCCGACCGGACGGCCGCACCGGCCGACGGCCCGACCGGTGCGGCCCTGGACACCCTGCTGCGCCTGGCCCTGGTCTGGCCCGACCGGGGGCGGCTGCGCCCCGTCCAGGTGCTGCGCGACCTGCTCCCCCGGCCCGCCCAGCTCGGCCCGCCCGCGCGCGTGCTGCTCGCCGCGCTGCCGCACGGCGCCGTCCGCAGGCTCGCCGACGACCTCGCGCCGGACAGCACCGCCGACACCCCGGTCGAGGCGGTCGCCGCCCTGCTGTCCGACCCCAAACGGGTCGCGGCCCTGGTCGGCGGAGGGGCCCACGGGCGCCCCGAGGGCCCCGAAGGCCCGGAGGCGCCGGGGGGCCGCACCGGCGCACAGGCCCCGGACGGCGACCGGTCCGGGCGGATCAGCGTCCAGGCCCGGAGGCTGCTGGACAGCATGGCGTGGGGGCCGCCCCACGGGACCGTCTCCGGGGCCCGCCGCGAGGTCACCCTGGACACCGCCGCCTCCCCGGTCGACGAGCTGATCGCCCGCGCCCTGCTCGTGCCGAGCGGGGACGACACCCTCACCCTGCCGCGCGAGGTGGGCCTGCACCTGCGTTCGGGCCTGCTGTTCCGGGAGGTCACCACCGCGCCGCCGCCGTTCGCGGGGACCGCCCACCCCGCGGACGCCGTGACCCGGGCGGCCGCCGGGCAGGCCTTCACCGTGCTGCGGGCCGTCGAGGAACTGCTGGAGCACTGGTCGCAGGACCCGGCCGCGGTGCTGCGCAACGGCGGCCTGGGCGTACGCGACCTGCGCCGCGCCGCCCAGACGATGGACACCGACGAGGCCACCGCGGCCCTGTTCGTGGAGGTCGCGCACGCCGCCGGGCTGCTCGGCACCGACGACCGGATCGAGGGCGAGTGGCTGCCCACCCGCGGGTACGACCTGTGGCGGGAGCGCCCGCCCGAGCACCGGTGGCTGCGCCTGGCCTCCGCCTGGTTGGAGTCGGACCGCGTGGCGTCGCTGAGCGGCTCGCGCGACTCGGGCGGACGGATGCGCAACGCGCTCGGTCCGGGCCTGGTCCGTCCGGCCGCGCCGCAGGCCCGCCGCGACCTGCTCACGGAGCTGGGCACCGCGGAACCGGGTTTCGCACCGCTGCCGGACGCGCTGTCGGCGCGCCTGTCCTGGCGCCGTCCGCGCCGCCAGTCGCCGGTCTACGCCGAACTGGTGGAGACGGCGGCGGCCGAGGCCGCGGTGCTCGGACTGACCGGACGCGGGGCGCTGGCCGACCACGTCCGACCGCTGCTGGAGGGCGACGAGGACGCGGCCGCGCGCGTGCTGGGCCGGGAGCTGCCCAAGCCGCTGGACTACGTGCTGGTGCAGGGCGACCTGACGGCCGTCGCGCCGGGCCCCCTGGTGTCCGGGCTGGCCCGCGAGTTGGCCCTGGTCGCCGACGTGGAGTCCACCGGCGGGGCCACGGTGTACCGGTTCACGGAGGCGTCGGTGCGGCGGGCGCTGGACGCCGGGCGGGGCGTCGCCGACATCACCGCCCTGCTCGAACGCCACTCGCGCACCCCGCTCCCCCAGGCGCTGCGGTACCTGGTGTCGGACGTGGGCCGGCGGCACGGGCGGCTGCGGGCCGGTTCGGCGTCGAGCTACCTGCGGTGCGACGAGCCCGCTCTGCTGGAGGAGCTGGTCAGCGACCGGCGGGCCGACGACCTGGGGCTGCTGCGGCTGGCTCCGACCGTGGTGGCGAGCCGGTCGACCCGCGCGGCGCTGGTGGAGCGGCTGCGGCAGCTGGGGTACCACCCGGTGCCCGAGGGCGGGGACGGGACGATGCGGCTGAGCCGTCCCGAGGTGCGCCGGGCCGACGCCGCGGACGCCCTCCCCTCCCCGGGCGGTCCGGGGACGTCGCGGGAGCTGGCCTCCGCGGCCGTGCGCGCCCTGCGCGCCGGGGACGAGGCCGCCACGGCGGCGCGCACACCGGTCCCGCTGCCCGAGAACGGTCCGCCGGGGTCGCGGTCGGCGGCGGTACTGGAGGTGCTCGCGGGAGCCGCCAGGGACGGCCGGAGGGTGTGGATCGGCTACACCGACACGGACGGGCGGCAGGTGAGCCGGATCGTGGAACCGTCGGGTGTGGACGGGGGGTTCCTGACCGCCTACGACGCGACCCGGGCCGCGGTGCACCGGTTCGCCGTGCACCGGGTGAACGCCGTGGCCGAGCTGGACCGGGAGCCGCGGGAGGATGCGGAGCGGCAGGGGGAGCCGGAGCCGCGCTGACCCGGGACCCGGGCGGCGGGGGAACGCACCCGGGTTCCTCACGATCGGCGCGGAGGCGGCGGGCTAGTCTGGAACCGAGTTGGTCGACCCACCGACAGCGAGAGAACCCCCATGAGCAACGCATCGCTGCCCCCCGGGGCATCGTCCCCCCGTGAGCACGGACGCGACGACGGCCGTGGGCGCGGGAGTGCCCGCGCCCCCGGGCGCGACGGGGAGCGCGGGACCGGGAGCGACCGCCGCGAGGACCGGGAGGACGGGCGCGACGAACGCGACGTCGCCCGTGCGGCGGGCGGGGCCAGCAGCTCGACGATGGCGCTGATCCTGCACGCCCTGACCTTCGTGTGCTGCATGAACTGGCTGTTCGGCATCGCCGGGATCGTGTTCGCGGTGCGCGCCGCCCACGCCCGCGACCGGGGGCGCGCGGTCCAGGCCGAGACACTCACGCGCTACTCCTGGTACTGCCTGGGCGCGGCCGGGGTGATGCTCTTCGTGATGCTGGTGCTGACGTTCGTGATGTTCACCCAGGCGGGCTCCTGGATCCAGGGGATCGTCCCGGTCACCAACTACTGAGCCGTGTTTGGCGCGGTGGGCCGCGGGGCACCGCGTCTGCACGGAGCAGGAGCAGCAGGAGCAGCAGGAGCAGCAGGAACAACAGCGGGAGCGGGAACGGCGCGAGGCGGGTCCGGGTCCGGGGAGGGGAGGAGCGGTGATGAACGGCGGGGGCGGCCCGAAGGCCTTCTGGGAGAGGAAGCAGGGCTTCACGCTGGGATCCCCGCCGCCCGGAGGCGGCCCGGCCCCGGGGCGCACGGCTCCCCCGGCACCGTTCCGGCGGCCCGGGGCGCCGGGTGCTCCGGGGGCGCCGGGACCGGCCGGCCCTCCAGGCGCGTTCGGACCGGCCGGCCCGTTCGGACCGTCCGGAACCGCCGCCCCGCCCGCCCCCGGAGGCGCCTCCCTGCCGGCGGCACCCCCCGACCCGTCGCTGCCCCCGGGCGCGGCCCTTCCCTCGGCCCCTCCCGCCCGGGTGGGCGGTGCCGTGGCCGCGCTGGTGGTGGCCGTCCTCAGCGCGGCGGGCTCGATACTGATGATGTACCTGGGCTTCTGGTTCTTCCTGTTGGCGGTGAACGTGCCCGGCGTCTGGTTCGGCATCGCGACGCTGCGCCGGCTTCCCGACCCCGAGCGGGTGGAGCGCTACATCCGGTACACCTGGGCCTGTAATTTCGCGTACTTCGCCCTGTCCGTCCTGCTCCTCATCCCGGTGGCCGTCCTGGCCGTGATGATGCTCCTGTTCACCTACTGACCGAGCCCCCTGGCCGGCCCTCCCCCCGGTGCCACGGCGCCACGAGCCACGGAAAGAACACCAGATTGAGCGAGAACCGGCAGCACAACGGCCCTCCCCCGGGCGGCGGTCCCGGGGGCCACGGCGGCGACGACGCCTACAAGGACTCGACCGGCGGGTACAGCCCGCACGGAGGGTACGGCGGCCACGGTGAACCGTACGGCGGGTACGGCGGCCACGGAAGCGGCCACGGCGCGGGAGGGTCCCCTCCGGGCGGCGGCCCGTACCCGGGCGGACCGTACCCGGGCGGCCCTTACCCGGGCGCCTCGTACGCGGGCGGACCCCGCCAGGAGGAGCAGGGGAGCCAGGCCGGCGCGATCACCGCCCTGGTGGTCTCCCTCGTCCTGGTGATGACCTGCTGCGGTTTCCTGGGCATCGTCGGCACGGTCTTCTCCGCCCGCGCGCTCTCGGAGAGGGCCGACCCCGAGAGGTACCAGCGCTACACCCGCATCGCCTGGGTCTCCAACGGCGTGATCCTGGGCCTGCTGGCCCTCTTCCTCACGTTCATCGTGGTCGCCGTCGTCTCCGGCATGTGACCCGCCGCCTCCGGCCGCCTCCCTCCCGGGCCGCCCCCGAAGCCGCCCCTCCCACCGCTCCCCCGCCCGGCTGCTGCCCGGGCGCCTCCACCGGCGCCGCCGGTTCCCGGCGGCCCGTGCAGGCATGGGCACAGGCCCCGCGGGCATGATCGGGGGTCCGGATGCGTTGCATCTGTGGCCGCCCCCGCCCCGTGAGATTGAAGGTCCGTGTGTCCTGCCTGATCGTCCAGTCCGACAAGACGCTCCTGCTGGAGGTCGACCACGAGCTCGCCGACGAGTGCCGCCGGGCCGTCGCCCCCTTCGCGGAGCTCGAACGCGCCCCCGAACACGTGCACACCTACCGGATCACACCGCTGGCCCTGTGGAACTCCCGTGCCGCCGGGCACGACGCCGAGCAGGTCGTCGACGCGCTGCTCCGGTTCTCCAAGTTCCCGGTGCCGCACTCGCTGCTGGTGGACATCGCCGAGACGATGGACCGCTACGGGCGGCTGCGGCTCGTCGGCGACCCCCGGCACGGACTGGTCCTGGAGTCCTCGGACCGGGCCGTGCTGGAGGAGGTCGTCCGCGCCAGGAAGCTCAGGGGCATGCTGGGCGAGCGGCTGGGCGAGGACTCGGTCGCCGTGCACCCGAGCGAGCGCGGCAACCTCAAGCAGGCGCTGCTCAAGATCGGCTGGCCCGCCGAGGACCTGGCCGGGTACGTGGACGGCGAGGCGCACCAGATCGACCTCGACCAGGACGGCTGGGAGCTGCGCGGCTACCAGAGGGAGGCCGCGGAGAGCTTCCACGCGGGCGGGTCCGGCGTGGTGGTCCTGCCGTGCGGCGCGGGCAAGACCGTGGTCGGCGCGGCGGCGATGGCCATGACCGGGGCGACCACGCTCATCCTGGTGACGAACACGGTGTCGGTGCACCAGTGGAAGACCGAGCTGCTGCGGCGCACCTCGCTGACCGAGGACGAGATCGGCGAGTACTCGGGCACCCGCAAGGAGATCCGTCCCGTCACCATCGCCACCTACCAGGTCATGGCGGCGAAGCGGAAGGGCGCGTACACGCACCTGGAGCTGTTCGACGCCCGCGACTGGGGCCTGGTCGTCTACGACGAGGTGCACCTGCTGCCCGCGCCGATCTTCCGGATGACCGCCGACCTCCAGGCCCGGCGCCGCCTGGGCCTGACCGCGACCCTGGTGCGCGAGGACGGCCGCGAGGGCGACGTGTTCTCGCTGATCGGACCCAAGCGCTACGACGCGCCGTGGAAGGACATGGAGAACCAGGGGTGGATCGCCCCCGCGGACTGCGTCGAGGTGCGGGTGGACCTGTCGGAGACCGAGCGGCTGGCGTACGCGACCGCCGAGCCGGAGGACCGCTACCGGTTCTGCGCCTCCTCCGAGACCAAGAACTCGGTGGTCCGGGAGATCGTGGAGCGCCACCCCGAGGAGCAGGTGCTGGTCATCGGCTCCTACATCGACCAGCTGGACGAGCTCGGCGCGTCGCTGGGCGCGCCGGTGATCAAGGGCGAGACGCGCAACAAGGAGCGCGAACGGCTCTTCGACGCCTTCCGCTCCGGCGACCTGCGGACGCTGGTGGTGTCGAAGGTCGCGAACTTCTCCATCGATCTGCCCGAGGCCGGTGTCGCGGTGCAGGTGTCGGGGTCCTTCGGCTCACGGCAGGAGGAGGCTCAGCGGCTCGGCCGGGTGCTGCGCCCCAAGTCCGACGGCCGCGCCGCCCGCTTCTACGCCGTGGTGGCACGGGACACCCTCGACCAGGACTACGCCGCGCACCGGCAGCGCTTCCTCGCCGAGCAGGGGTACGCCTACCGGATCACCGACGCCTCCGACCTGCTGTCGGGCGAGGAGATCTGACCGGGACCGCCGGTTCGCGCACGGCTCCGGTCTCCGCAGGGGCCGACGGCCCGGGCGCGGCGGCGGAGGCGCTCGCGCGGGCGGGCGCGGACCCGGACGCGGTCACGGAGGGGCCCCGGGCCCGGGCGTGGCCGCCCGGGGACCGCGGGGGCTCCCCCGCCGGTGCTCGCCCCTCAGAAGGACGGCAGGCCGCCCATGACGTAGGTGCCCGCGGCGATCCCCCAGGCCACCAGGGAGTAGCTCAGGGTGCGGGTGCGCAGGAGCCGGTCGCCCCGGACGGACGGCGCGGTGAAGGCCGCCACGAGGAGCGCCATGCCGAGCAGCGCGGGGATGGCGGAGGCCAACGCGAAGAGCTGGGTCTGGGCGGCGCATGCGGTGTAGCCGGATGTGCCGGGATCACCACAGAACACGTCGTTCCCCGATCGTTCGGTGCGGGCGGTACTCCCCGACCGTACCGTTTCGGCGGGGGCCCGCCGTCAACGGCGGCGACGGTGTCCCGGCTCCCTCCGGACGCGGTCCGGCCGCGCCCGGCCGGAACCGGGAAGCTCCACCGAGCCGGATTCGGTTCTGGGCGCCGCGCACCGCGCCCGCTCTTTACACGAACCCCTCCTGTGTCCAATCATGAGGGCACAGCAGCTCCCCCCAGCAGCCAGGAGGTCCTCCCCGTGCCCGACTCCCCCGCTTCCCGCTCCCCCGTCCCCGCGGCCCCCTCCCCCGTCCCCTCCGCTCCGGCGCCCGGCCCCGCGGAGCGCCGCACCGGCTTCCACTCGCTCCGGGGCGGCGGCCTGAACTGGGACGCGCTCCCGCTCAAGCTGTTCGCCAAGGGCAACGCCCGGTTCTGGAACCCGGCGGACATCGACCTGAGCCAGGACGCCGAGGACTGGGAGAAGCTGGGCGAGGAGGCCCGGGCCCGGATCCTGCGGCTGTGCGCGTTCTTCGTGGCGGGAGAGGAGGCGGTCACGGAGGACATCCAGCCCTTCCTCCGGGCCATGGCCGCGGAGGGGCGGCTGGGCGACGAGATGTACCTGACCCAGTTCGCGTTCGAGGAGGCCAAGCACGTCCAGGCGTTCCGGATGTGGCTGGACGCGATCGGGGTCCGCGAGGACCTGCACGGGTACGTGGACGCGAACCCGGGCTACCGGGCGCTGTTCTACGAGGAGCTGCCCGGCGCCCTGGAGACGCTGCTGGAGGACCCGAGCCCCCGCAACCAGGTGCGCGCCTCGGTGACCTACAACCACATCATCGAGGGGTCGCTGGCGTTGACCGGGTACTACGCCTGGAACCACGTGTGCACGGTGCGGGACGTCTTCCCGGGGATGCGGCGGATCGTGCGCAGGATCGGCGACGACGAGCGGCGCCACATGGCGTGGGGGACCTTCACGTGCCGCCGCCACGTCGCGGCCGACGACGCCAACTGGGACGTGGTGCGCGAGCGGCTGGACGAGCTGCTGCCGCACGTGATGTCCACGGTGGAACGCGGCGAGGAGCCCTCGGACGACCCGGCGACGCGGCGCTACGAGCTGCCGCCGGGGGAGCTGGTCCGCTACGCGGGGGACCGCGCGCTGCGCCGCCTGGGCGCGATCGAGTCCGCGCGCGGGGTTCCCGTGTCGCGGATCGACCTGGACGCCACACCCGAGGACCTGGAGGAGCGGTTCGGCGAGGAGGACCGGGAGGCCATGGAGAGGCTGGCGGCCCGGGACTGACCCCCGCCCGCGCCCGCCCGGGGCCCGGGCTCGCGGACGGGCGCCGCGGGGTGCGCTCAGACGGCGCTGCGCGGCGCGCTGCGCGGCGCGTGCCACAGCTCGCGGCGCCCGCGTTCCGCCTCCAGGGCGACCCGCCCGAAGGGTTCGGTCCTCCAGTCGTCCTCCTCCCGGTGGTTGGCGTAGAGCACCTCTCCGTCGCGGGAGAGCACGTAGAGCGAGTCCGCCAGCCGGTGGGTCTCCAGGAACTCCACCGTGTTGGGCAGTCCCAGGTAGAGGCGGTCGTGCCGGAGCTCGGACACCCACCTGCCGAAACCCTGGTCGGCGCGGGCCCGGGCGTGGCGGTCGGCGATCGCGAAGCGGCTGTTGGAGCTGTGGGTGGCCACGAAGGCGACCTCCACCCGGTACCCGGCGTCGCGGAACCCCTCCACCCAGGACGCGGCCCGGTCGGCGCGGCCGAGGGGGTGGCTGCACACCGCGTCCACGCGGCCCGCGCGCAGGTGCGCCAGGGCGAGTCCGTGCAGGCCCCCGACCTGCCGGGCCAGGGAGGAGGAGGCGGCGCGGTCGTCCGCGGCCATCGCCCACTCGTAGTCGGGCGCCAGGCGCAGCAGGTCGCCGCCGTCGTAGCTGACGGTGCCCTCGGGCAGGAACGGCAGGACGAGGCGCTGGAGGGTGGACGCGCCCGATCCGGGCTGTCCGCCGAGGAGCAGGAGCCGGGGCCGCTCGCGGGCCGGTCCGGTGAGCCGGTCGCGGAGGGCGAGGTCGAACAGCGCCTCCAGGTCGGCCCCGGCCAGGACCCCGCCCGGTTCCCCGGGGGTCGCGCCGTCGCGGACGCGGACCGGTTCGGCCCGCAGCTCGGCGACGGTCCCGGGGAGTTCGCGGTTGACCCGCTCGACCTCCTCGTCGCCGAGGAAGGGCAGCCGGGCCTCCCGCGCGAGGAGCTCGGCGGCGCGCTCCCGGAGCGCGGGGCGCGCGCCGGCACGGCTCAGGCAGGCGCCGACGGCCGCGCTGTAGAGGTTGTGGGCCCGTTCACGGGCCTGCCGGGGACCGTCGTCCTGCGCGGGGAAACCGCCGCAGGCGCTGTCCGCCAGGAGGGTTCGCGGGGTCCGCTCACCCGTGCGTGGAACCGCCATCTGTGTTCGCCTTCCCGGGAGTCGGCGCCGGGGCCCGGAGGTGGGGGACCGAGGGGTCGGCGGGTCCGGGCCGGAACCGACTGATCGCCGCTGCCACCGGGGATGGTAGTGCGTCGGGCGCCCCGGGGTGCGGGGTTCGGCGCCGTTGGCCGCAGACGGCCAGGGGAACGGGGTGGGACGCGCGGCGTCCCACCCCGTCATGCGGCCGAACCGGTCAGGACGCGGAGCACGTCACCTCGGGTGTGCTGTTGGCACCGCCGTGGGTCGCGGTGAACCCGAACTCGGCGCTGCCCCCGGCACTGAGCGTGCCGTTCCAGCCGAGGTCGGACGCGGTGACCCGCGACCCGCTGCTGGAGAACTCGGCGTTCCAGCCCTGGGTGAACCGCTGCCCGTCGGCGTAGGTCCACGTCACGGTCCAGCCGCTGAGGGCGTCGTCGGCGGTGACCGTCACCGCCGCCTGGAATCCGCCGCCCCACTCGCTGACGATCCTGTAGTCGGCCGTGCAGCCCTCGCCCGCGGGCGGGTCGGTCGGCTCCTCCGAGGGCTCTCCGGGGTCGGTGGGCCCGTCGGGGTACTCGGGGGCGTTCACCGCCATGTCGTAGGCGGCCTGCGGCACGAACTGCCCGGCGGGGGCGATGCAGCCGTCGGCCTCGCCCGGCAGCTTGGTCCAGATGAAGGCGTCGATCAGGGGGTTGCCGGTGTTGGTGCTGCTGGGACGGCCGATCATCCGCCCCGGCGGGTCGCACCACTCGCCGTCGGGGGCGGGGCCGTTGCCGTTGCGGCTGGTGTCGACCACCGCTCCGAGCCCGGACACGCCGGTCGCGGCGATGACGGCCTCGGCGAAGGCGACCTCGTCCTCGGTCCAGTTGTAGTTGGAGGTGTTGGTGGCGACGCCGTGGGCGCTGTCCGCGATGTCGGCGCCGTTGAGCAGGTCGGCGGCCTCCTGGGGGTCCAGCCAGGCCGAGTGCCCGATGTCGAAGTAGACCCTGGCCTCGGAGGAGCCCTCCATGAGCGACTTGCCCGCGTGGGCCATGGACTCCAGGAGCTCGGACGGGTCGCTGCAGGCACTCACCAGCGGGAGGGCGTCGGGCTCCAGGACGATGGTGGCGGGGCGGTCCTCCAGGCCCGCGGCGACCTCGTCGACCCAGGCGCGGTAGGCGTCGTGGCTGGGCGCCCCGCCGCCGCTGTGGTTGCCGCAGTCGCGGCCGGGGATGTTGTAGACCACCAGGATGGGGGTCTGGTCCTGGGCGTCGGCGGCGCTGACCACCGCGTCCACGTCGTCGCGGACCTCGCCCGGGTTGTGCTGGGTGAACCAGGTGGCCTGCGCGACCGAGGCGATGCGGTCGCGGATGACGTCGGCCCGGGGGTCGTTCGGATTCTCCTCGGCCCAGACGGCCGCCGAGGTGTTGGGGTTGACGTAGAACTCGGACCCGTCGGCCGAGGCGGGCGACATGCTGAGCAGCGCCGTTCCCATGGCCAGGGCCGAGACGGAGCTGATGGCTGCTCCGACGGCTGTGCGTGTGCGGGACATGAGCCTTCCTTCGGTGCGGTGATCCCCTGTCTCCCCGTGACTGCGCGCATGGGAGCGCTCCCAAAGAGTCACGTTACCCTGCGGGGCCGCTCCGCCCCAGAGGGGTGACAACGGTGTTCCCCAAAGGTGACATCTGCGTCCTGCCATAGGGTGGTCGCATGTCTGCTGTCGTCATCGACGCCCTCGCCTGGGTCCACGTACACGAGGGGCGCCTGCTGTGCGCCCGCACCGACGGGGTGGACCTGTTCTACCTGCCCGGCGGCAAGCGCGAGCCCGGGGAGAGCGACGAGGCCGCGGTGGCCCGCGAGGCCCTGGAGGAGGTCGGCGTGGTGCTGCGGCCGGGCACCGTCCGCCGGATCGCGGTGATCGACGAGGCCGCCCACGCCCAGGGCCCGGGCGCGCGGGTGCGCCTGTCGTGCCACACCGCCGAGTACGACGGCGAGATCGCGGCGGACAACGAGATCGCCGAGCTGGCGTGGATCGGCTTCGCCGACCGGGAGCGCTGCGCCCCGGCCGTGCGCCGCCTCATCGAACTGCTGCACGCCGAGGGCACCGTGCGCTGACCGGCCAGGCTCCGGGCGTGCGCCGGGGGCCGGCGGAGGCCCGCCGGGTCAGCGGTGGCCCACGACGTTGACCACCCGGCCGTTCGGGTCGACGGCGAAGAACCGGCGTACGCCCCACTCCTCGTCCTGGAGGGGGTGCACGATCTCCGCTCCGCTGTCGACCACGGCCGCGTACACCGCGTCCACGTCGTCCACCTCGATACTCATGTCCGGTGTGACGGGCGCGGTCTCGTCACGGCTCATGAGGATGACCTGCGCCGTGGGGTTGGAGGGCGAGGCGAGGTTCACGACCCAGCCCAGGTTCATGACCTCCTCCAACCCGAGGAGACCGTAGAAGTCCCGGCTCTCGTCCATGGCTTCCGACCGGATGTCGGGTACGACTCGACGGACTGACATCAGCGGCTCCTGTCCACGGTGGAAGGCGGGTGTGCCCGTGTCCTCCCCCGCCGCGGCGAAACGATGCGCCCCCGTGCGCACTGGTCGTCCACAGGCGGGGTGGGGTCCTGGTGGCGCCAGGGCGCAACGGTAAGGCTAACGGGGTGCCGCGAGTACGTCCCGGAGTACGTTCTCAAGCGTGACGCGGGCCAGCTCGCGCCTCAGTGCCCGCTCGACGCCCTCGTAGACGCCCTGCATCGCCGGCTGAATGCCGTAACCCACCACGCACCCCTGGTCCGGGGTGGCCCGGTGCATCGCGAACAACGGGCCGGGCTCCACCGCCTCGTACACGTCGAGCAGGGTCATCGACTCCAGCCCGCGCGCCAGCGACCAGCCCGCGCCCACACCCCTCCGGGACTCCACGAGCCCGGCCCTGCGCAGCTCGCCGAGCAGCCGCCTGATCACCACGGGGTTGGTGTTCGCACTGGTCGCGATCTGCTCGGAGGTGGCGACCTCATGGCCCTGGCGCTGGTAGAGACCGATCCAGGCCAACGCGTGGGCGGCAAGGGTCAACCTGCTGTTGGCACTCATGCACCCCTCCTCCCGACCGCGACACGTCATGTTACGACAGCCCAGTTGTAACAGAGAAGGTTGCAACCACTTGTCGTAACAATTAACCTTACGACTGCCGCAAAGGGTCAATCAACGAGGTGAGAAGAATGAGCAAGCCACTCACGGGCAAGGTCGCCCTGGTCACCGGGGGGTCCCGCGGACTGGGAGCCGCGACCGTGCGACTGCTGGCCGAGCAGGGCGCCGACGTGGCCTTCACCTATGTCAGCTCCGAGAATCAGGCGCAGACTGTCGTCGACGAGGTGCGCGGCAAGGGAACGAAGGCCGTCGCCTTCAAGTCCGACCAGGCGGACATGAGTCGGGCGCCCGCGCTGATCGACGACGTGGTCGCGCACTTCGGCGGCCTGGACATCCTCGTCAACAACGCGGCGATCTCGGTGGGGCAGGGCCGCACGGTGGACGACCCGGACGCCGACACCGCCGCACTGGACCGGATGCACGCCACCAACTACCTCGGCGTGATCGCCGTCATCCGGGCCGCCTCCCGAGTGCTGCGCGCGGGCGGCCGCATCATCACGGTGAGTTCCGGGCTGGGCTCCCGGGTCGGCACCCCGGGCGTCGCCGACTACTCGGCGACCAAGTCAGGGGTCGAGAGGTACACCATGGGGGTCGCACGGGACCTCGGGCCCCGGGACATCACGGCCAACGTCGTGGAGGCCGGGCTGATGGAGAGCGGAATGCAACCGCCGAACCCCGAGACCCTCAAGGCCCTGGTCAGCTCGCTGTCCCTGCAACGCATGGGCCACCCCGAAGAAATCGCCGCGGCGATCGTCTTCCTGGCGAGCCCCGCCGCGTCGTACGTCACGGGCGCGGTGCTGGACGCCCACGGCGGCTACAACGCCTGAACCGGAACCCCTGCCGCGTGCCCCGAAGTACGTCGCACCTTCGGGGCGCGCACGGCCGACGACCCGCGCGGTCCCGGGCAGCCGACGGGCGGACCGTGCTCGCCGTCGACGTCTCACCCCGGCGCGCTCCGGGCTTCCCACCAGGTCCGCCCCGGCCGAAAAAGAAGTGGCCCGCACAGGTTGCCCTGGTTACAGTTCGGAAACTGTGCGCACACTTCCCCAGCCCACCGGCGTTCCCGAACGCCGTTCGGCCGACCGGTTCCTGTGGTGGCTCGCCCTGAAGGAGCGGCGTTCACTGCTGTGGTCGGGCGCGGCCACGGGCGCCTTCATGGTCAACGGTGTGCTCATCTCCACCGCGCTGGGCGCCGCGCTCGACTCCGGGCTCGTCCAGGGGGACCCGGGCGCCGTCCTCGGCTGGTTCGGCGTCCTCGCCGCGCTCGTCGCCGCCGCCGTCGCACTCATCCCCGTCGCCCACCGGGCCGAGTGCTTCAACTGGTACGCGTCCGCCTACCGGACCATCCAGGTGGTCACCGACCACTCGGTGCGCATGGGCTCCACCCTCACCCGGCGGCTTCCCTCCGGCGAGGTGGTGGCCGTGGGCACCGAGGACATCGACCGCGTCGGCGACTTCTACGAGACGGCCGGACAGATCCTGTCCTCCCTCGTGGCGGTGGCCGCGGTCAGCGCCTTCATGCTCACCTCGCACGTCACGTTCGGCGTGGTCGTGCTCGTGGCGGTCCCGCTCATCATCGTGGGGATGGTGCCGCTGCTGCGCGTGTTCTCCCGGCGCCAGGAACACCAGCGCGACCGGCAGGCCGAGCTCACCACCCTGTCCACCGACCTCGTGGCGGGCCTGCGCGTACTGCGGGGTGTGGGCGGCGAGCGCACCGTGGACCACCGCTACCGCACCGCCTCACAGCGGGTCCGCTCCGCCGCCATGCGCGTGGGCTGGGTGGACGCCGCCCTGAACGCGGCACGCGAGTTCGCCCCGGGCCTGCTGCTGGTCGGCATCGTCTGGTACGGCGCCCGCCTGGCCCTGGCCGGGGAGATCACCATCGGCCAGCTCGTCGCGTTCTACGGCTACACCGGCACGCTGTCCATGACGGTGCGCCACCTGATGCACTGCACGTCCCTGTTCGTCTCGGCCCGGGTGGCCGCGGGGCGCGTGGTGCGCGTGCTGCGCCTGGAGCACGACCACCCCGACCCCGAACACCCCGAGCCCGAACCGGCCGGGCCCTGCGACCTGCACGACCCGGGCAGCGGCGTGACCCTCGCCGCGGGCCGCACCACCGGCGTGGTCTGCGCCGACCCCGCCGACGCCACCGCCATCGCCGAACGCCTGGGGCGCTACCGGGACGAGGAGGGCGCGGACGCCGTGCTGGTCGAGAGGGACACCGGCCGGACCGTACGCCTGCGCGACCTGCCCCGCGCCCTGGTGCGCCGCCGCGTCCTGGTGGCCACCAACGAGGCGCACCTGTTCTCCGGAACCCTGCGCGACGAGCTGTCCCCCGACCGGGGGATCTCTGACGAGCGCCTGGCCGAGGTCGTGCGCGCCGCGCACGCCGACGACGTGGTGCGCCAGTCCGCGGCCGGGCTGGAGGCGCTGCTCACCGAACGCGGCCGCGAGTACTCCGGCGGCCAGCAGCAGCGCCTGCGCCTGGCCCGCGCCCTGGCCCTGGACCCGGAGGTCCTGCTGCTGGTGGAGCCGGCCTCCGCCGTGGACGCCCACTCCGAGGCCGCGATCGCCGCGCACCTGCCCGTCGAGCGCGCGGGACGCACGACCGGGCTGGTCACCACCAGCCCCCTGCTGCTCGACCGCACCGACCACGTGCAGTTCGTCGAGGGGGGCCGCCTCGTCGCCGAGGGGACCCACCGGGAGCTGCTCGACGGCTGTCCCCGCTACACCGCCGCCGTTCTGCGCGCCGTCCCCACGGAGGGGAAGCCATGACCCAGACCACCGACCGCGCCGAGGCCCTCCGCCCGCCCGCCGCGCCCCCGGAGCACCGCGCGCAGGGGCTGCCGATCGCTCCGGCCCCGGCCGTGTGGAGGCGGCTGCGCCGCGCCGGGCGCGAGCACGGACGGCTGCTCGCCGTCGTCGTGCTCCTGTACGGGGCGGCCGCGCTCATGGCGCTGGCCTCGCCCTGGATCCTCGGCATGATCATCGACACCGTGCGCGCGGGCGGAGCGTCCTCGCGTATCGACGTGCTCGCCGGACTCATCGTCGCGGCGCTGGTGCTGCACGCCGGGTTCACGCTGGCGTCCGTGGCGGCCTCGATCAGGTTCGGCGAGAGCGTGCTGGCGCAGCTGCGCGAGGAGTTCGTGCGCGCGGTGCTCCGGCTGCCCATGGGCGTGGTGGAGCGCGCCGGCACGGGCGACCTGGTGGCGCGCACCGGCCGCGACATCGGCCACCTGAGCCACACCGTGCGCGTCTCGGTACCGGTGATGGCGGTGAGCACGGTGACCCTCGTGGTCGTCACCACCGCGCTCGCCGTCCTGCACCCGCTCCTGCTGCTGGCGTGGCTGCCGTCCGTGCCCGCGCTGTGGGTGTCCACGCGCTGGTACGCGCGCAGGGCCCCGGAGGGGTACGTGCGCGAGCTGGCCACCTACTCGGAGCTGACCCAGAGCGTGACCGACACCGTGGAGGGCGCGCACACGATCGAGTCGCTGGGGCGGCAGGCCCGGCGGATCGCGCTCAACGAGCAGCGGGTGGGCCGGGCCTACGCGGCGGAGCGGTACACGCTGTGGTTGCGCTGCGTCTGGTACCCGCCGCTGGAGCTCGGGTACATGTTCCCGATCGCGCTGACCTTCCTGGTGGCGGGCCTGTTGTACGCCGACGGGTCGCTGAGCCTGGGCGGGATCGCCACCGCGGTCTTCCTCAGCAGGCAGATGGGCCGGCCCCTGGACCAGCTGCTGGACCAGGTGGACAGCCTGATGATGGGCTTCACGAGCATGCGCAGGCTGCTGGGCGTGGAGCTGGCCGAGGAGGCGCCCGCCGGGGCCGAGGCGCCCCGGGACGCCTCCCGGACCGGCGAGGTACGGGTGGAGGGCGTGCGCTTCGGCTACACCGACGCGGAGGTCCTGCACGGCGTCGACCTGGTGCTGGCGCCCGGCGAGCGCCTGGCCGTGGTGGGTCCGAGCGGCGCGGGCAAGTCGACCCTGGGCAAGCTGATCGCGGGCGTGCACCCGCCGACGTCGGGCGGCGTCCGCGTGAGCGGGGTGCCGGTGTCGGACCTGCCTCCCGAGGAGCGGCGCGCGCGGGCGATCCTGCTGAGCCAGGAGAGCCACATGTTCCGGGGGACGATCGCCGAGAACCTGGCGCTGGCGCTGGACCGGCCCGAGGGGGCGGCCGAGGTGGACGAGGGGCGCCTCTGGGAGGCGCTGGCCGCCGTGGACGCCGAGGCCTGGGTGCGCTCGCTGCCGGACGGGCTGGACACGCGGGTGGGGTCGGGCAACGTCCCGCTGGACCCCGCCCACGTACAGCAGCTCGCCCTGGCCCGTGTGGTGCTGGCCGACCCGGACGTGCTGGTGCTGGACGAGGCCACGTCCCTGATGGACCCGCGTTCGGCCCGCCACCTGGAGCGCTCGCTGGCGGGGGTGCTGTCGGGCCGCACCGTGGTGGCCATCGCGCACCGGCTGCACACCGCGCACGACGCCGACCGGATCGCGGTGGTGGAGGACGGCCGGATCAGTGAGCTGGGCAGCCACGACGAGCTGCTGGCCCGCGGCGGCTCCTACGCCGACCTGTGGCGCGCCTGGCACGGCGCGGGCTGAAGGCCCTCAGACCACTGCCGCCCGCGTCCTCAGGAAGGCCACTGGTCGGGGCCGGGGAACCTGGAGGTGTCGATCTCGACGTCGAGGGGCTCCGGCAGACGGATCTTCGCGCCGAAGTCCACGGTCGTGGCGTGGTTGTAGCGGCCGTTGCCGGGCTGCTCGTAGAGGGTGACCGACGGACCGGCCTCGTCCCAGGCGTCGATCAGCAGGTAGAGCGGGACGGGTGCGTGCGCGTAGCCCCACAGCTTCGCCTTGCGGTCGGTGTCCCTGCTGCTCCGGGAGACGATCTCGACCACCAGTTCCGCCTCGTCCGCCGGGCAGGGGTTCTGCGCCTGCTCCGCGGCCGATGCTGGCATGACGACCAGGTCCGGCATGTACAACCTCTCGGCCACCGGCAACTGGAGCCCCAGGGTCTGGAAGATATGCCAGTCGTCGGGGAGGGCCAGAAGCAGTGCCCGGTGGACCCAGGACGCGATGATGTTGTGGGGCATGGATGGGGGGGCCACGAGCACGACTCCGCTGTCATCGATGATCTCGGCCCGCCAACCGTCGGGCACGTCCAGCTCTCGCCAGGTGCCCAGCAGGTAGTCCCATCGCGACAGCCCCACCGCCGGGGCGGCTTCCGTCATCAGCAGACCCATTTCGCCTAGCACCTCCGGACAGGAAGCGTAACGCTCCGTGTCCCTGTCCGCCCGACACTTCGCAGAATAGCCCCGGCTCTCCACGAACGACAGTGCCGCCTCGGCGATCCCGGCGTCCCCCGCCCCGGAAAAGGCGAAACCGGGCGGCCCCCGAAGGAGCCGCCCGGCCGTCGCGGGCGAGGTCGCGTATCCGGACCTCAGACGCCTGCGGGCCCGGGGGCCCGAGGTGTCACGGACCTGCTAGAAGTCCATGCCGCCCATGCCACCGGTCGGGTCGCCGGCGGGAGCGGCGGCCTTCTCCGGCTTCTCGGCGATGACGGCCTCGGTGGTCAGGAACAGACCGGCGATGGAAGCCGCGTTCTGCAGAGCCGAGCGGGTGACCTTGGTCGGGTCGATGACGCCGTCCTTGAACAGGTCGGTGTACTCGCCGGTGGCGGCGTTCAGGCCGAACCCGGGCTCCAGGTTGCGGACCTTCTCCGCCACGACGCCGCCCTCGAGGCCGGCGTTGATCGCGATCTGCTTGAGCGGCTCGGCGATGGCGCGACGCACGATGTCGGCGCCGATGGCCTCGTCGCCCTCCAGCTCCAGCTTCTCGAAGGCCGGGACGCTGGCCTGGAGCAGGGCGACACCACCGCCGGGCAGGATGCCCTCCTCGACCGCGGCCTTGGCGTTGCGGACGGCGTCCTCGATGCGGTGCTTGCGCTCCTTGAGCTCCACCTCGGTGGCGGCACCGGCCTTGATGACGGCCACGCCGCCGGCCAGGCGGGCGAGGCGCTCCTGGAGCTTCTCGCGGTCGTAGTCGGAGTCGGTGCGCTCGATCTCGTTGCGGATCTCGTTCACGCGACCGGCGATCGCGGTGGCGTCACCGGCGCCGTCCACGATGGTGGTCTCGTCCTTGGTGACGACGACCTTGCGGGCGCGGCCGAGCATGTCGAGCTCGGTGTTCTCCAGCTTGAGGCCGACCTCCTCGGTGATGACCTGGCCGCCGGTCAGCACGGCGATGTCGCCGAGCTGGGCCTTGCGGCGGTCACCGAAGCCCGGGGCCTTGACGGCGACGGACTTGAAGGTGCCGCGGATCTTGTTGACGATCAGCGTCTGGAGGGCGCCGCCCTCCAGGTCCTCGGCGATGACGACCAGCGGGCGGCCGGCCTGCAGGACCTTCTCGACAACCGGCAGGAACTCGTTGTTGTTCGAGATCTTGGAGTTGACGATGAGGATGTAGGGGTCCTCGAGGACCGTCTCCATGCGCTCCAGGTCGGTGGCGAAGTAGGGCGAGATGTAGCCCTTGTCGAAGCGCATGCCCTCGGCGAGCTCGAGCTCCAGCCCGAAGGTCTGGCCCTCCTCGACCGTGATGACGCCTTCCTTGCCGACCTTGTCCATGGCCTCGGCGATGGTCTCGCCGATCTGGGGGTCGCCGGCGGAGATCGAGGCGGTGGAGGCGATCTGCTCCTTGGTCTCGATGTCCTTGGAGAGGTTGCCGAGCTCCTCGTTGATGCGCGCGACGGCGGACTCGATGCCGCGCTTGAGGCTGATCGGGTTGGCGCCGGCGGCGACGTTGCGCAGCCCCTCGCGGACGAGGGCCTGGGCGAGCACGGTGGCGGTGGTGGTGCCGTCACCCGCGACGTCGTCGGTCTTCTTGGCGACCTCCTTGACCAGCTCGGCCCCGATCTTCTCCCAGGGGTCCTCGAGCTCGATCTCCTTGGCGATGGAGACACCGTCGTTGGTGATGGTGGGGGCGCCCCACTTCTTCTCCAGGACGACGTTGCGGCCCTTGGGGCCGAGCGTGACCTTGACGGCGTCAGCGAGCTGGTTCATGCCGCGCTCGAGGCCGCGACGGGCCTCCTCGTCGAACGCGATCAGTTTGGCTGCCATTGGGTTCTTGTCCTCCCGAGACCGGGCTGATACGCGATGGGACGAGACGTGCGCCCGCGACGGACGACCGCGGACCCGCCGGCAACCCTGCTGCCGGGAGCCGCGATCTCGCAGCCTCATCCGGTTTAGCACTCAGTGAAGGCGAGTGCTAACCAGATCCCTTTTTAGCACTCGACCCCGGCGAGTGCAAACGATGTGGTCACGATTTCCCATCCCGTCATTTCCGTATCTACCTGCACAAACACCACATGACATGCGGGTTTTCCGCGCTGAGCGGACGGAGCCGCGCCCCGGTTTCCCGTCCCGGGCGCGCGGCTCCGGCACCGCTCCGACGCGGCGCGCGGCGGCGGCGCGCAGGTCAGGAGCTGAGGCGGCGCATCGCCCTCGACCCGACCGCCAGCGCGGCGACGGCGAGGACGACCGCCACGGCCCAGCCGATCCCGACCGAGGCGTCCCACTGCCCGGCGAACAGCGCGCGTTCGGCGTCCACCACGTGGGCCACCGGGTTGGCCCGCGAGAGCGCGTACAGCCACGGCGGCGCCAGTTCCATCGGCAGCAGCACGCCGGACAGCAGCATCAGCGGCATGAGCACCGTCTGGATGATCGGCGCGAACACGAAGGTCTGCCTGACCGCCAGGGCCGTCAGGTACGACAGCGTGGCCAGCCCGGCGCCCAGGACGGCGAGCAGGAGCAGCCCCGCGACGGCGCCCGCCAACGACGCCTCGAACCCGAGCAGCGTCACCAGCACGAGGATGATCACCATCTGCGCCGTCATGGTCACCACGTCGCGCAGGACCCGACCCAGCAGCAGCGCCACCCGGCTCACCGGGGTGGCCAGCAGCCGCTCGTGCGCCCCGGAGGACATCTCCGGCAACAGCGCGAACCCGGAGAACCCGGCCCCGAACAGGGCGAGCATGACCAGCAGCCCGGGGACGAACCACTGCCACGGGTTCTGGCCCTCGGCTCCGGCCAGCCCCGTCAGCAGGGGCGCGAACAGCACCAGGTACAGCACCGGTTGCAGCATGCCGAAGAACAGCATCAGCGGCCGGTGCAGGAGCGGGCGCATCTGGCGGGCGAAGACGGTGGCGGTGTCGCGCAGCGGGTTCGGCGCCCAGGCGCGCCGCCCCGCCCCGGCCGCCGTGGTCGGTCCGGTCTCCTCGTGGACGCTCATGCCCCCTCCTCCCGAAGGCTGCGGCCGGTCAGGGTCAGGAACACGTCGTCCAGGGTGGGCCGCTGCACCCGGACCGTGAGAAGGGGGACTCCCGCCGCGTCGAGCGCGCGCAGCAGGTCGGGCAGGACCGCGTCGCCGCGCCCGACCCGCAGGCGCACCTCCGGGTCGCGCCCCACCGCGGTGACGACCTCGGCCTCCCCGGCGGACGGCGTGCGCCCGGCGATCTCCGCCCCGGTGCGCGCGTGGTCCTCCTCGCGCACGGTGAAGGTGACCAGGTCGCCGGAGACCCTGCCCTTGAGCTCGTCGGCGGTGCCGTCGGCGATGACCCGGCCGTGGTCGATGACCAGGACGCGTTCGGCCATGTCGTCGGCCTCGTCGAGGTAGTGGGTGGTGAGCACGACCGTGGTGCCCAGGCGCTCGCGCAGCCGGGTGATGTGCTCCCACAGGTTGGCCCGGCTGTGCGGGTCCAGCCCCGTGGAGGGCTCGTCCAGGAACAGCAGACCGGGCTCGTGGATGAGCCCCATGGCGATGTCGAGCCGCCGCCGCTGGCCCCCGGAGAGCTTGGTGGCCTCGCGGTCGGCGGTGCCGCCCAGGTCCAGCAGGTCGAGCAGTTCCGCCGAGCGGCGGCGCGCGGCGCTCCGGTCGAGCCCGTACAGCAGGCCCTGGGCGTACAGCTCCTCCCCGACCCGCTGGTCGTCCCCGGAGCCGTGCCCCTGGCCGACGAAGCCGATCCCCCGCCGCACCCGGGCGGGCGCCGTGCGCACGTCGTGCCCGGCGACCACGGCCGTGCCGGAGGTGGGCGCGAGCAGGGTGGTGAGCATGCGCAGGGTGGTCGACTTCCCCGCGCCGTTCGGCCCCAGCAGGGCGACGAGCTCGCCCTCGGCGACGTCGATGTCGACGCCGCGGACGGCCTCGACCGTCTCCTTGCCGACCCGGAAGTGCCGGGTCAGCCCCCGTGTGTGGATCATCCCTCTCCTTATTAAAACTTGAATACCAGAGAGAGTGTGCACCGTCCGGGCGAGATACTCAAATTTTAATAAGAGCCCCGTCCGCTCCCTCGGAGGCGGCCCCGGGCGAGGGGGGAGCCTCCGGAACGGCGGGCCCTCGGGTCAGCGGCCGCGGGCCCCCGGCCCCGGGGGCAGCCCGAAGGCGTCGGGGCCGTCGTCGGCCATGGTGTACTCCCCCGCCCGCAGGGAGGCGACGAGGTCGCGCGTCCAGCGGGCCTCGGCCTCGATCGTGCCCCTCCACAGTCCGAAGAGCTCGCGCACGTGCACGGGTTCGCCCCGGTCGTCGGAGGGCTGCAACTCACCGCCCGTCCGCTCCAGCAGGTCCAGGCGCTGTTCCAGCAGGGCGACGACCTCCGCGCGCGGCAGGGCGGGCATGAGGGTGACCGCCGCGAAGAGCATCGCGGGGTCCTCCCTGCGGGTCAGCCCCCGGCGGACGAGGCGGTGCAGCTCGGCCTCGCCGTCCTCGGTGATCGCGTAGGAGACGCGGTCGACCACCTCGTCCCCCTCGGCGACGAACTCGCGCAGCTTGCCCTCCTGGGAGAGCTTGCGCAGGGCGTGGTAGATGGAGCCCCACTTGATGTTGGCCCAGTGCTCGGTCCCCCAGGACAGGAGCTCCCGGCCCACCCGGTATCCGTGGGCCTGCCCCTCCATGCGCACCACACCCAGGACCAGCAGCCGTGTCGCCGACATCTCCACCCTCGTTCGACCGAAATATCGTCCAGCCTACGAGCAGCGGCGCGGCGCTCCGGCGCGCACGGGACCGGGTGCGCGGGGTCCGGTTCCGGCGCCACGGGGAGGCGCGGGCCCCCGGCGGACGCCGGAGGGGCGGCCCCGGCGCCCTGTCGCGCCGGAACCGCCCCTCCGGGACGGAGCTCAGCAGCCCCCGGCGACCGCCGGGATGATGGAGACCTGGGCGCCGTCGGCGACCTCGGTCTGGAGGCCCTTGTCGAAGCGCACGTCCTCGTCGCCGACGTAGACGTTGACGAAGCGGCGCACCTTGCCGTTGTCGTCCAGGATCCGGGCGCGGATGCCGGGGTAGTTGGCCTCCAGGTCGTCGAGGACCTCGGCCAGGGTGGTCCCCTGCGCGGTGACCTCGGAGACGTCGTTGGTGTAGGTGCGCAGGATGGTGGGCACGCGGACGCTGGCGCTCATGGCGGAATTCCTTCTCGTGGGAGACGACGGGCGGGCGGGGCGGCCGAACACGGGCCGAAGCGGAGCCGAGGCCCCTAAGAACACTGTCTAGAGGGGGTTGTTCGGGCGCCCACGGGGTTCTGGAGGAGCCGCAGACGGGTTCGCGAGGAACGAGCGAACCCGCCGCAGGCACCGAAGGTTCCCGTACTCCGGGCGCCCGAACACGGGCCGAAGCGAAGCGGAGGCCCAGAACAACACCGTCTAGGCCAGACCGGCTTCGGTGAAGGCGCTCAGCGACGGCTTGATCGTGGCGGTCACACCGGCGTCGACGGCGTTCAGGGTCTTGAGCCCGTCACCGGTGTTGAGCACGACGGTCTCGGCCCCGGGGTCGAGCCTGCCCTCGCGGACGAGCTTGCGCAGCACGCCGGTGGTGACGCCGCCCGCGGTCTCGGCGAAGATGCCCTCGGTGCGGGCGAGGAGCTTGATGGAGTCGACGATCTCGTCGTCGCCCACGTGCTCCACCGATCCGCCCGTGCGCTTGGCGATGTCCAGCACGTACGGCCCGTCGGCCGGGTTGCCGATGGCCAGCGACTTGGCGATGGTGTCGGGCTTGACCGGCTGGATGACGTCGATGCCCTTGTCCCAGGCCTGCGCGACCGGGGAGCAGCCCGTGGCCTGGGCGCCGAAGATCCGGTACGGGCGGTCCTCGACCAGGCCGAGCTTGACCAGCTCCTGGAAGCCCTTGTCGATCTTGGTGAGCTGGGAGCCGGACGCGATCGGGATGACGATCTGCTCGGGCAGGCGCCAGCCCAGCTGCTCGGCGATCTCGTAGGCCAGCGTCTTGGAGCCCTCGCCGTAGTAGGGGCGCAGGTTGACGTTGACGAAGCCCCAGCCCTCGCCGGCCGTGTCGCCGATGAGCTCGGAGCAGAAGCGGTTGACGTCGTCGTAGTTGCCGTCGATGGCCACGACCTTGCCGCCGTAGACGGAGGCCATGACGACCTTGGCCTCCTCCAGCCCGGCGGGGATGAACACGCAGGAGTCGAACCCGGCGCGCGCGGCGGCCGCGCCGACGGCGCCGGCCAGGTTCCCGGTGGAGGAGCAGGACAGGGTGGTGAACCCGAAGGTGCGGGCGGCCTCGACGGCGATGGCGACCACGCGGTCCTTGAAGGAGTGCGTGGGGTTGCCGGAGTCGTCCTTGACGTGGAGGGAGGACAGGCCCAGCTCGGCGGCGAGGCGGTCGGCCCGCACCAGCGGGGTCAGGCCGGGGGCCATGTTGGGCAGCTCGGCGACGTTGGCCGGGACGGGCAGGAGGGAGCGGTAGCGCCAGATGCTCTTGGGGCCGCTCTCGATGTCGGCGCGGGTGACGGTCCCGAAGTCGTAGGCGACCTCCAGGGGACCGAAGCAGAACTCGCAGGCGAACCGGGGGGTGAGCTCGTAGCGCTCACCGCACTCGCGACAGGACAGCGCGGTACCGGGGCCGAAGGCGCGGGCGGAGGTGGGTTCGGTGGCGGCAATCGCCATGGCGAGGCGTCTCCCCTCATCTTTCCTGGCGGACACCTTGTCCCCAGGCCGGAGTTGGCACCTGTCCCAGCCGTCTCGCGGGTTCGCGAGTGTCACATGCTGGAATGGTTGCCGGGGCTTCGCAGGGCCGGTCCCTCCACCCCTCTGGATGAGCAATATGAAGTTCTGTGCGGGTCCTGTCGGATCCGCACCGCAACTGTAACGGAGGGGCCGACCGGTTTTCCACGCCTGGTGACCCGGGTAACACGAAACGGCTCACATGGTGAGACGGCGCTGGTCCGAGCCCGGCGCGCGCACGCGCGGCGCCGCGCGTGTGTGACGCGCACCCCGGCTGACCCGCGCGGGGTTTGGGGCGGCTGCCGACAGGCGAGACATAGGGTGCTACCCCTCTTCACCCCGCCTCACCCGACCGTATTTTCTCCGAGAGGACGACCACGTGGACAAGGCACAGATCCTCATCGCTTCCAACAGGGGACCCGTGTCCTTCTCGACCGCCGACGACGGCTCACTGGAGCACCGGCGCGGCGGGGGCGGACTGGTGTCGGGGATGATCTCGGTCGCCACCGAGATCGACAGCATCTGGGTGTGCGCCGCCCTGTCCGACGCCGACCGGCGTGCCGCGGCGGAGGCGCCGGAGTCCCGGCTGGACCAGGCCTACGACCTGGACGGCATGCGGGTCCACATGCTGGACATCCCCAAGCGGACCTTCGACGGCGCCTACACCGGGGTGGCCAACTCGACCCTGTGGTTCGTCCAGCACATGCTGTACGACACCCCCAACAAGCCGTCCTTCGGCTCGCACTTCCGCCGGATGTGGGAGGACTACACCGCCTACAACAACGCGTTCGCCGAGGCCCTGGTGGCCGGCGCCGCCGAGGGCGCCCGGGTGGCCGTGCAGGACTACCACCTGGCGCTGGTGCCGCGGATCCTGCGCGCGCGCCGCCCGGACCTGCGCATCGCGCACTTCTCGCACACCCCGTGGGCTCCCCCGGAGTACTTCCGGATGCTGCCCGGACAGGTCGCGCGCGACCTGCTGGAGGGCATGCTGGGCGCGGACCGGCTGGGCTTCCTCAGCCCGCGCTGGGCGGACGCCTTCCTGCGCTGCTGCGAGGAGATCCTGCGCGCCAAGGTGGACTTCGAACGGCGCACCGTGGAGCACGGCGGCCGGCTGGTCGGTGTGGGCGTGCACGCCCTGGGCGCGGACGAGGAGGGGCTGCGCCAGAGCGCCGCCGACCCGGCCGTGGCTGCGCGCCGGAGCACCCTGGAGGACGCGGTCGGCGACACGAGGCTGATCGTGCGGGTGGACCGCACGGAGCTGTCCAAGAACATCGTGCGGGGCCTGGAGGCCTACCGCGAGCTGCTGACCACCCGTCCGGAGTGGCGGGGGCGGGTGACCCACCTGGCGTTCGCCTACCCCAGCCGGGGCGACGTGCCGGAGTACCGCGAGTACACCGACGCGGTGCTGCGGACCGCCAAGGAGATCAACGAGGAGTTCGCGACCGCCGAGTGGACGCCCCTGATCCTGGAGGTCAACGACGACTACCCGCGTTCGCTGGCCTCGTTCCAGATGGCCGACGTACTGCTGGTCAACCCCATCCGGGACGGCATGAACCTGGTGGCCAAGGAGGGCCCGGTCCTGTCGGAGCGCGACTCGGTGCTGGTGCTGTCGCACGAGGCGGGGGCGGCGGACGAGCTGGGCCGGCACGCGCTGCTGGTCAACCCCTACGACACCGTGGAGACGGCGGAGGCGCTGCACCAGGCGCTGTCGATGCCCGAGGAGGAGCGGCGCGAGCGCAGGGAGCGGCTGGCCGAGGCCGCGGTGGCGCTGCCCCCGCGCCGGTGGTTCCAGGACCAGCTGCGCTCGCTGGGCTGAGCCCGGAGGCCGGGGCGCGTCCGCCGTCGGGAGACGGTACGCGCCCCTGGCCGCGGCCCGGTCGTCCGGGGGCGGTCAGTCGGCGGTGCCCTCCCCGGCGTCCGCCTCGGCGAGGAGCTGTCGGATGACGCCGGTCTTGGCGTCGGCGTAGTCCTGGATGCGGTCCCAGGTGCGCTCGGCCAGCTCGCGTTTGACCGCGGCGTAGCGTTCGCGCGCGCCGGCGTCGGCGATGAGGATGTCGCGGAAGCGGCGCATGCGCTCCGCCTCCTCGCACCCCCGGCTGAACACGTGCAGGTTGAGGTTGACCTCGGCCCCCTTGAACACCCGGTGCTCGTACCAGTCGGGCTCCCTGATCACCAGGGAGTACCCGGCGGCTTCGAGGTCGGGCAGGTAGGCGGCTTCGTCCGAGGAGTCGGCGACGACCAGCAGCAGGTCGACGCAGGGTTTGGCGGCGAGGCCGGGCACAGCGGTGGAGCCCACGTGCTCGAAGAGCAGCACGCGGTCCCCGAGGGCCGCGCGGACCCTTCCGTCCTCGCGCCGGAACAGGTAGGGCCACTTGGGGTCGTACTCGGAGAGGCGGACGCGCCCGTTGACGAGGTTGCGGAACTCGGGCGCGATCCCGGCCCGCGGCTCACCTCGTGAGGGCAGAGGAGACGCTTCGAGGGGTGACATTCTCCAAAGCCTCGTCCCCCCGCGTGCCCGCGTCAAGCCCGCCCGGCGTTGCTTACATATGCACGCGCAGACGTGACGTCACAGCTCGTCGGTGCTCCGTGACGTGCAGCGACCACGCACCGTGTCCGGTTCCGGCCAGGAGGACCGGCGGGTGCGCCGCTCCGCCTCCGCCGGGTGCCGTCCTCCGGGCGGGGCTGCGGCCGGAGGCCGTCGGTTGAGGGTGGTG
Organism: Glycomyces fuscus; assembly: GCA_002529455.1. Classification (GTDB taxonomy): domain Bacteria; phylum Actinomycetota; class Actinomycetes; order Streptosporangiales; family Streptosporangiaceae; genus Nocardiopsis; species Nocardiopsis fusca. The sequence goes on along the minus strand of NYMS01000053.1, from coordinate 90,919 downwards.
GTGGGCGACGAAGAGGGAAGCACTGCGGCCGGAGGCCGTCGGTTGAGGGTGGTGGTGCGGAGGCCGTCGGTTGAGGGTGGTGGTGGGCGACGAAGAGGGAAGCACTGCGGCCGGAGGCCGTCGGTTGAGGGTGGTGGTGGGCGACGGGTGGGCCGAAGCGGAGCGGAGGCTCCCCGACAAACACCACCTAGTCGGGAACCGACACCACCAGCACCAGGGAGCCCTCCAGGGCGGGCAGCTCCCTCAGGTGTCCGAACCGGCGGTCCCAGGTCCCGTCCCCCAGGTCCCGGGACAGGTGGGCGGTGAAGCGCTCGTGCACCGTCTCGTCCACGAAGCTCCACGCCGAGCAGGACAGGCGGGCGCCCACCTCCAGCAGGCCCTCCGGCCGGCCGTAGTAGGCCTCGTTGAACCCGTCGGAGCAGTCCAGCGGCACGGGGACGGGAACGGCGGTGGTGGTGCCGCCCAGGCCCCGGGCCAGCGCGTCGATGGCGGGGTAGCGGCGGGCCTCGGTGTCCAGGACCTCGGGCGCGTACTCGTTGAGCCAGAAGTCGCGCACCAGGGCGGGGTCGCAGGTGAGCACGGCGACGGGGCCCGTGGTGACCCGCCGGGCCTCGGCCAGCCCGGCCTCCGTGTCGCGCCACTGGTGGACGCTGAACGTGGTCATGGCGGCGTCGAAGAAACCGTCGGGGAAGGGCAGGCTCTCGGCCACGGCGTCGACCGCCGGGGGCAGGGTGTCCGGGCGCTTGGCGCGCATGCTGGCGGAGGGCTCCACGGGGGTGACCTCGCGGTCGAGGGGCTCGTAGGAACCCGAGCCCGCCCCGATGTTGAGGACCGTGCGCGCGCCGCCCAGCGCGCGGTGCACCGCGGCCGCGATCCGCGGGTCGGGGCGGCGGTGGTCGGCGTAGGTGCGGGCGATGACACCGTAGTCGGCGTCACCGGCGCTGCCGTCGGCCATGCGTGCCATGTGCTCTCCGCCCTGTCGTGGGCGCGCCCGCGGCGGGGCGCCCGGCCGTGAGGACGTTATCCGCCGGACGAAGCCGGACGCCAGTGCTTAACGGCCCACCCCCGGCGCGGGGGATGTGATCGGTCCCACACCTGTGACGTCGTGCAACCGCCGGTTACGGCGTGTCCGGAACCGGAGTCGGACCACAACAGGGGCGTCCGGAACCGGCCCCGGAAACGGGGACCACCCGTGCCCCTCCCCCGGGAGCGGGCACGGGTGGGCACCGCCGCTCAGTTGCCGCGCGTCCTGCGGCGGCGGCCGCCCTTCTTGCGGCGGGTGGCGGGCGGGGCCTCGGCGGCGCGCTCGGCGGCGATCAGCTCGTCCTGCTCGCGGCGCTCGGCCTTCACCCCGTAGGGGTCGGCGCTGGAGCGGCGCACCCACAGGACCAGGATGAGGACGCCCAGGACCACGACGGCGCCCACGGTGACGAACCACGCCCACACGGGCACCAGCCCCGACCGCTCGTTCTCCCCGGTCAGGTCCTCGTCGATCAGCGGGATGTCCTGGGCCACGCCGGAGGCCTGCTGCTCCGCGCTGGGCAGGTGCAGGGCGGGCAGGCCGTCGGGACCGGCCTGGGAGCCGTCCACCAGGGCCTCGCGGACCTGGCCGGGGCGCAGCTGCGGGTGCTCCGCGCGCATCAGGGCGGCGGCCCCGGCGACCATCGCGGCGGCGTAGGGGGCCCCGGTCACCTCGGCCTGGCCCGGCTCCGGCCCCGCGGTCACCAGGGCGTCGCCGGGGGCGGTCAGCGCGATCGTCCCGGCCGCAGGGGAGTCCGGGATGAGGGCTCCGTCCTGGTTCGTCCCGGCGACGGCGAGCACGTTGGGGTCCTCGGTCTCCCCGGCCGGACCGACGACCAGCGCGCCGTTGTCGGAGGCCTCCTGGGTGGCCTCGGCCAGGTCGGGTCCCGCGGGCTCGGGCAGCAGGATGACCTGGGCGCCCTCCTCGGAGGCGAAGCGCACGGCCTCGGCCAGCCCGTCCCCCGTGGGAAGCACGAGCAGGGCGGCCTCGGGCGCCACGCCCAGGACCCCGCCGTCGGCGTCCCTGCCGTGCCCGTGGGCCGCGACCAGTCCGGCCGCGGCGTTGCCCTGCTCGACGCCGCCGTCGTTCCCGCCGAACCGCGTGTCCAGCCGGACGTTGTCGACCAGGTCCGGGTGCCCCTCGTCGACGGAGACCCCCGGGAGCGCGACCGTGGCGCCCTGGCCCCGGGTCTCCTCCCACAGCTCCGGGGCCCCGACGGCCTGGAGCCCCCACTGCTCGGGCCGGTAGTCGGGAACGAGGTCGGCCGCGGCCGGGACCGCGGTCAGGCCCAGGACGGCGGCGGTGGCGGTCGCGCAGGCCGCGATGGCCCTGCCACGGGCGCGGCGTGTGTGTATGCTGTTGCGGCTGTTGCCCCCGAGCACGTCAGGCTCCCTCGAACGATGCGGTCGACGTTCCACGCGGCCCTCCCCCGGACCTCCGCAATTCTGTCATGAGCACAGGTTTCAGGCGTGGACAAGTGGCCTGAGGGGTAGAGAACGTAACTGTATCCCTGGTGCCAGTCCTGCCGTTTCGGCTCCTCATCCGGCATGTCGAGTCGCTAGCATGAGTCGGGCCGATCCGGACAAACCAATTTCCCGTCCAGGGGGTGTCCCATGCCGAATATCGGTCCGACCGAAGACGGTCAGTCGGCCCTCGCCGAGCGCGAGCAGCGCATCCTCGCCTTCGAACGCCAGTGGTGGAAGTTCGAGGGCTCCAAGGAACAGGCGATCCGTGACGAGTTCGGGTTCTCCGCGACCCGCTACTACCAGCTGCTGAACGGGCTGGTGGAACGGCCGGAGGCCCTCGCCTTCGACCCGATGACCGTCAAGCGGCTGCGTCGGCTGCGCGCCGACCGCCGCCGTCAACGCAACGCACGCCAGCTGGGCATCCAGCTCTGAACCCTCCCGATTCCCTTCTTCGGGTCACCCGTACCCACTCCGCGCCCCGGTGACGACACCGTCCGCGCGCTCCCCCCGGGTCCTTCGTCCGGGCCACCCCCGCGACGACTCGGGGCACCGGTACGGTCCGAACGCCCGGGTGAGCGCTCCCCGACGGGGGAACCCGCCCGGCCCCGGCCGCGGGTCCGCCCGACCCCGCCGGAGGGCCGCGGCGCCGTCTTCCGTCCCACGAGGCCGACCGCGCCCGGCACCGCACGGACACGCGGTGGGGACCGCCACACACGCGGTGGGTTCCGTCGGCGCGGGGGCGCCTCGGTAGTCTGACCTCCCCGCCCGGTCCGCATCCTCGGTCCCACCGGAAAGGCCCGCCATGTCCCTGCCCCAGCCCAGCACGGACGCCGGACGCACCGCGCTCGACGCCTTCGTCACCGCACCCGAGCGTGCGCTGGCCGCCTTCGACTTCGACGGCACGCTCGCGCCCATCGTGGCCGACCCGCGCACGTCCGCCCCCTATCCGGGGATCGTGGACGTGCTCGCCGACCTGGCCGGACTCGTCGGTTCGGTCGCCGTGGTCACCGGCCGCCCCGCCGAGACGGCGGTGCGGCTGGGCGGCCTGGACCGGGTGCCCGGCATCACCGTGTTGGGCCACTACGGCGCCGAGCGCTGGGAGGACGGCCGCGTGGTCGCCGCCCCCGCGCCGCCCGGCGTGGAGGTGGTGCGCGAGGAGCTGCCCGGCCTCCTCGAGGGGCTGGACGCCCCGGCGGGCACCTGGGTCGAGGACAAGGGGCGGTCGCTGGCGGTGCACACCCGGCGCACCGCGGACCCGGACGGGGCGCTCGCCCTGCTCGCGCCCGCCCTGAGCGAACTCGCGCGGCGGACGGAACTCCAGGTGGAGCCGGGTCGCATGGTCGTCGAACTCCGTCCACAGGGTGTGGACAAGGGCGCGGCGCTCACCGCGCTCGTCGCCGAGAAGGGTCCGCGCGTGGTGCTCTACGCCGGTGACGACCTCGGCGACCTGCCCGCGTTCGACGCCGTGGTGGGGCTGCGGTCCCAGGGCGTCGAGGGCCTGAACGTGTGCTCCTCCTCGGACGAGGTCACCGCCGTGGCCGAGGCCGCCGACCTGGTCGTCTCCGGCCCCGCGGGGCTGGCCGACCTCCTGGGCGGGCTCGCCGGCGCGGTCCGCGGCGCCTCCGGGGCGTGAGAGCGCTCCCGGTGCCCGCGGTGTACCGCTCCAGCCCCTCTCAGGGCGAGGACTCGTGCGCCTGCGGCGTGAGCGCCGACCGCGCGGCCGAGCGCAGGTCCACCAGGCCGGTCCGGTCGCGCCCGTAGTGCACCGCGTTGGTGAGCACGCCCACGTACCGGCCGCTCTGCGGGTGCATGAACAGGCTCGTCCCGGTGAAGCCGTTGTGGTAGACCACCCCCTCCGGGGTGACCAGCCAGCCCAGGCCGCGCCACAGCCGCGCCCCCGCGTCCACGTGCGGCTGCCAGCTCGCGCGCACGTAGGAGGACGGGACCGGCCCCCGGCCGCCGTCGTGCATCCGCAGGATCTCCCGGGTGAAGGCGCCGAGGTCGATGGCGGTGCTGAACACCCCGGCGTGCCCCGCCACGCCGCCCATCAGCGCGGCCGCCTCGTCGTGCACCACCCCCCAGGTGGGGGCGGCCCCGGGGAGGCGGCGCTCTGTGGGCGCCACCCCGGGTGAGCGCGTCAGGGGGCCGAAGGTGGTGGACCGCATGCCCATCTGCTCCCACAGGTCGTGGGCCAGCCGGTCCAGGCCCGTGCCGTAGAGGCGTTCCAGGAGCATGCCGAGCAGGATGAACCCGCGGTCGACGTAGGCGTAGCCGGGTTCCTCCAGCGGGTCGGCGAGGATGGCCTCCGCGAGGTCCTGGCCGGTGCCCACGTATCTCTCCAGCCAGGTCACCGGGTTGAGGCGGCTGGTGTGGGTGAGGATCTGCCGCGTGGTGATCTCCGCGCCGGGGAGGTGTTCCACGTCCAGGTACTCCGACATCGGGGCGTCCAGGTCCATGATCCCCTCGGCGACCGCCTGGCCGACCAGCGGCCAGGTCGCCATGACCTTCGTCAGGCTCGCGACGTCGTAGGCCACGTCCGGGGCGGTGTCGTGCTCGCCGTCGATCCGGCCGACGGCGACGAACTCCCACATGCCGCCGGTACCGATCACGGCCGAGCCGCCGGGCAGCCACCCGGCGTCCACCATCACCTTCAGGACACCACGAATCCGCGCCCCTGTCTCCGTGAGCCAGTCACCATCACGCACAACACGCCTCCCCCCGGATGGTCCCGTCTTCCGGCGATACCCCGTTATCAGGTTGTTGTCACACGGGCCCCGGAGGTGCACAGGACGAAACCCTCGCAGGTCGTAGCCGTAATGAGGGCCCCGGCACGCGGCGGAGTAGTGTGGCGCCGGAGAAGCCCCGAGGAGGACGATGAGCAGCCAGACCCCCGTGCCCGCAGGTTTTCGTGGCGTGGCCGGAAACATCGGGATCAAGGACCCCAACGACGACTTCTTCGCGGTGGTGTCGGAGGTCCCCGCCCGCGTGTCCGCCGTGTTCACCCGGTCGCGGTTCGCCGGACCCAGCGTGCTGCTCAGCCGCCGCGCGGCGGCCGACGGCAGCGCGCGGGGGGTCGCGGTGATCGCCCGCAACGCCAACGTGGCCACCGGCAGGGTCGGTGACGACCACGCCCACGAGCTCCAGGAGCGCGTGGCGCGGGCGGCGGGGGTGCCGGCCGAGGAGGTGCTGGTCGCCTCCACCGGCGTGATCGGCCGCCCGTACCCGATCGAGAAGGTCCGCGCCTACCTGGACTCGCTGCCCTCGGAGTTCCCCCCGGCGGACCTGGACCGCTCGGCGGCGGCGATGATGACCACCGACACCCGGCCCAAGACCGCCTCGGCGACGGTGGGCGGGGCGACGCTGACGGGCATCGCCAAGGGCGTCGGCATGATCGAGCCGAACATGGCGACCATGCTGGCGTGGTTCTTCACCGACGCCGAGCTGGAGCAGCCGGTGCTGGACGAGGTGTTCCGCCGGGTGGTGGACCGCACCTTCAACGCGCTGAGCATCGACACCGACACCTCCACCAGCGACTCGGCGGCGGTGTTCGCCAACGGGCTGGCCGGGCCGGTGGACGCGGCGGAGTTCGAGGCGGCGCTGTACGAGGTGGCCCTGAGGCTGGTGCGGATGATCGCCTCCGACGGCGAGGGCGCCAGCAAGCTGGTCGAGGTGCGCCTGACCGGTGCGCGCGACGACGCCCAGGCCAAGCGGGTGGCCAAGGCCGTGGTGAACTCCCCGCTGGTGAAGACCGCCGTGCACGGCGCGGACCCCAACTGGGGCCGGGTGACGATGGCGGTCGGCAAGTGCGAGGAGGAGACCGACATCCTCCCCGAGAACGTGCGCGTCTCCTTCGGCGACGTGGAGACCTACCCGGCGGAGGCCACGGACGAGGTGCTGGAGCGCGCCGCCCAGCACCTGAAGGGCGACGAGGTGGTGATCGGCGTCGACCTGGGCATCGCCGACGGCGCCTTCACGGTCTACGGGTGCGACCTGACCGAGGGCTACATCCGGATCAACGCCGACTACACGACCTGAGCCGCCGGTCCGGGCCCGGAGGGGTTTCGGACAGCCAGGTCGGTCGGTCGCGGTCGGCGCGGCCGTGCACAGCGGAGGCGGCGCGATCGTGGAACCGGGACAGTGGAGGCAGCACGGCGGAGGCGGCACCACCCCTGTCCACAGGGGCTGGTGCCGCCTCTTCTTTCGCGGTTTCCTGGTTATAGGGGGTCCACGGTCTCCGACAGCACGGGCGTGCCCGGGGTTCGGGGCGGCACCGCCGTGCCCTCCCACCGGCCCGGTCCCGGTCCGGCCCTGGCCCGCCGTGCGACCGCGCCGCCGGTCAGTGCACGCTGAACCCGCCGTCGACGGCCAGCATCTGCCCGGTGACGAAGGCGGAGGCGTCCGAGGCGAGGAAGACCGCCAGCCCGGCGAAGTCACGGGGAAGCCCGTTGCGGCCGACCATGCTGCGTGCCGCGAGCTCCTCCTCCCGGCCGGGCACCGCGACGGTGGGCAGCGTCATCGGCGTGACCACGAATCCGGGAACGATGGTGTTGGCGGTGACGCCGTGGGGCGACCACGCCTCGGCCTGCGAACGCGAGAGTCCGCCGACTCCGGCCTTGCTGACGCCGTACACCCCCGAGTCGCCGAACGCGCTCCACGACTGCTGGGAGCCGACGTTGAGGATCCGGCCCCAGCCCCGCTCGGCCATCCGCGGCCCGCACGCCTGGCCCAGCAGGTACGGCGCGGTGAGGTTGACCGCCAGCGTCTCGGCCCAGACCTCCTCCGTCGTCTCCCCGAGCGGGGGCCGGTGGTTGACCCCGGCGGCGGCCACCAGGATGTCCGCCCCCGTCACCGGTTCGCTCGCGCAGAGCTCCCCGAGCGCGTCGCGGTCGGCCAGGTCGACCGGGGTGGTGCCGACCCCGATGCCCTGGGCGGCGAACTCCTCCGCGGTCCGGGCCAGGCGTCCGGCGTCGCGGGCCACCAGGTGGACGCTCGCCCCGGCGCGGCCGAGGGCCTCGGCGATGCCGCGGCCGATACCCGAGTTCCCTCCCGTCACGAGGGCACGGCGGCCGGTGAGCCCGAACAGCTCTTCCAGGTAGGCCCGGTGCGGGCCGGTGCGGTCGGTCAAGAGACGCCCCCTGTCGGGTCGCATGGATGACGGTGCGGCACAGACCGCCGCACCGCAGAGTCTGCCGCCCGGGAACGCGCAGGTCGGAGGCGGCCCCTTGTCCACAGGGGGCCGCCCTCCTCGGCGTGATCTTGTACTTATAGCGCGTCTCGACCGCCCAACCTCGCTATAAGTACAAGATCACCGCAGGTCAGCATCCTGGCGACACACCAGCAACGTCTCTGGCCGGGTCATCAGACGTGGACGGCCGGGCCGTCGGTCATCCTGCCCGAGCGCATGAACAGCGACAGCACGGCGGCGACCAGCATGACCGCCGCCGCGATGGTGAAGGCGAACTGCAGGCCCTCCATGAACGCCAGGTTGCTGGCTCCGGTCACGGCGGCCACGACCTCCGGGGTCGCGCCCTCGGGCACCACCGCGCCGCCCTGGGCCACGACGCTCTGCATGCCCGCCAGCTCCTCGGCGGCGGGTTCGGCCAGCCCCGCGGCGGCGAAGTGGCCGGGCAGGGTGGAGACGATGGTCGCGGACATGACCGCGCCCAGGACGGCCGTGCCGAGGGAGCCGCCCAGCTGCATGGCGGCCTGCTGCACCGCCGAGGCGACACCGGCGTAGCGCACGGGGGCGTTGCCGATGATCGCCGCGGTGGCGCCGGTCATGATCAGGCTCAGGCCCATGCCGAGCAGGACGAACGCGGCCGAGATGTAGGGCACGCCCGTGTCGGTCCCCAGCAGCGACAGCATGAACATGCCCGCCGAGGCCAGCAGCAGGCCCGCCGTCGTGGGCGGCCGGGCGCCGACCCGGTCCAGGACCCGGCCCGCGATCGGCGAGGTGATCGCCATCAGCGCGGTCATGGAGATGAGCTGGAGGCCGGTCTGGGCGGGGCTCATGCCCCGTACGCCCTGGAGGTAGAAGGTGATGAAGAACAGCGACCCCATCAGGCTCAGCGCCATCGCGACCGTCAGGACGGTGCCGATGGAGACCGAGGGGTTGGCGAACAGGCCGAGCGGGAGCAGGGGCTGGCGCGCACGGCGCTCCCACACCAGGAAGGCCAGGGCGAAGACCGCCGTGACGGCGAGCGATCCCAGCGTGACCGGGTGGCCCCACCCCACGCTGGGCGCCTCCACCAGGGCCCACACCAGGGCGAAGATGGCGACGCTCAGCAGCACGATGCCGGGGACGTCCATCCGGCTCCCGGCGTCGGTCGGCTTGTTGGCGGCGAGCAGCCACAGGCCGAGTCCGAGGGCGACGGCGCCCACCGGGACGTTGATGTAGAAGACGGCCTCCCAGCCGAGGGAGCCGACCAGGACGCCGCCCAGGATGGGGCCGCCCGCAGTGGCGGCGCCGATGAGGCTGCCGAAGACGCCGAAGGCCCGGCCGAGCTTGCTGGGCGGGAAGCCGGCGCGCAGCAGGCCCATCGCCGAGGGCAGGAGCAGCGCCCCGAAAACCCCTTGCAGCACCCGGAAGGCGACGAGCATGATGACACCGGCGGACAGCGCGATCGCCACCGAGCTGAGGACGAAGCCGACCACGCCCACGAGGTAGGTGTTGCGGTGGCCGAAGCGGTCGCCGATCTTTCCCGCCGTGATCAGGAAGACCGCCAGGCCGAGCAGGTAGCCGTGGGTGACCCACTGGAGCTCGGCCAGCGAGGCGTCCAGGCTCGTTCCGATCGCCGGGTTGGCGACGGCCACGATGGTGCCGTCCAGCGCCACCATCATCACGCCGAAGGCGATGGCGACCAGGGTCGCCCACGGACTCTCCGTCCAGCGCTGCGCCCGCTCCGTCTCCGGAGCCGCCTTCGGGACGGTCTGTGCGGTCATGGTTCCCCCTGCTGCCGGTGTCGTCGTCCGCACGATTATGTCGGTCGCTGACTCTTTGCAGCAAGTGTTTTTTGTCAGCCGCTGACGTAATCTGCTTCACACGGTATCCTCGGGGCACAGCCAACACGCGGGAGGGCACGTCCATGAGCACGACGAGCGCCGAACCTGGGGAGCAGGCCGGGCTGCGTGAGCGCAAGAAGGCCCGGATGCGCGAATCCCTCATGGAGTCGGCTCTGCGCCTGTTCCACGAGAACGGATACCAGCGGACGACGACAGAGGAGATCGCCTCCTGCGTCGGGGTCTCCCAGCGCACGTTCTTCCGCTACTTCGGCTCCAAGGAGGACGTGGTCCTGGAGGCGGTCGAGGACCTCGACGAGCAGCTGTTCGCCGCCCTGCTCGCCCGCCCCGCCGACGAGTCGCCGTTCACCGCGCTGCGCAACGCGATGCTCGACCACTGGGCCTACCTCGAACACGAGATGCTCCACCTGCGGGGCAGCGCCAGGGGGCTGGTGGCCGAGAGCCCCGAACTGATCGAGGTCAACATGCGCTACTGCCACCGCAGGCAGGAGCGGCTGGCCCGGGCACTGGGCGAGCGCACCGGCGTGGACCCGGCCGCCGACCCGCGCCCGGGGGTGCTGGCCTCGGTGTTCCTGTCCGTGCTCAACAGCGGCCACCAGGCGTGGTGCGTGTCCGGCTCCGGCGACGTGGAGGACCTGCTCCGGGCGTTCGTCGACCGGTTCGACCTGGTACCCGAGGTGGTCTGCGGCGACTGGGAGGACCCGCGCGGCTGACCGGCGGGCGGGCCCTCCACGGGTTTCACACGCGGGGCCTCAGCCGGACAGGGCGCACCAGACGCGCACCAGGTCCCTGAGCTCGTCGAACTCTCCGGCCGGGGCGGTGCCCGGAATGTCGGCCGTGGCGGAAGTCGTGGCCGTGGCGAAGGCCGTGGCGGGGGGCGGCGCGGCCAGCAGGTCGCCCACCGGAACCCGTGGGAGCGGGGGCATGTGGGGACGGACCAGCGCGCCCGCGGTGCGGTCGGGGTTCGCAACGGGGCGACAGGCGGTCGCGACCCGTGGCGGTGCGGGAGCAAATCGCGACTCGGGGGCGGGGCGCGGCCGGGGGACGTGCCTCGGCGCGGGGACGGGCGGAGGCACGGGGACGGGCGGAGGCACGGGGACGGGCGGAGGCACGGGGACGGGCGGAGGCACGGGGACGGGCGGAGGCACGGGGCGCGACGGTGTGCCCTCGACGGCCCTGACCCGGTGACGCGTGCCGAGCAGGTGTCCCAGCGTCCACGCGAGCGCGGCGGCGCACAGCGCCCGCATGTGCTCGGCCCATGAACGGTGACGCCTGCGGTGCCTGCCGGTAGGGTTTTGCACGGTCTTCCTCCTGGTTGGGTCAGGTGGTTGATCACGCCCCGGCCCGGTGCTCGTAACACCGGTTCGGGGCACTGCTGTTTTCGATTGGTGTGAGCGGTGGTCATCGGCCCCGGCGGGGGCTACACCTCCCGCACGTGGCCGGTCTGCCTCAGACCTCAGCGGTCTCGGGGACGGGCGCGTAGGGGTCGATGTTCGCCCACACCGTCAGGGGCGTGCCCGGGGCGCCGTTCCAGCCCCACTCCACGGACAGGCGGTCCACGAGGTGCAGGCCGCGTCCGCCGACGTGGAGCTCGTCGCCCTGCGGTGACAGACGGGGCAGGTGCGCGGACCGACCCGGGCGCGGGCCGTCGTCGGTGACCGCCAGGTGGATGAGGCGGTCGGGCAGGTGACGCATCTGGACCCTCACCCGGCCGCCCGGGGCTCCGGAGGCGGTGTGCGTCCAGGCATTGGTGACCAGTTCGCTCACCACCAGCACCAGGGGGAAGGCCAGGTGCGCCTGGACCCGGGAGCCCCGCTGGCACCAGCTGCGAATCTGCGCCGCCTGACTCACCTGGGACCCGAAGAACGCCGTACGCACCCCGGTTCCACCCCTCCCCCGACGCGGCAGCCCGCTTCCGCCGTCCTCCACCGCCCGCCTCGGCCGCGGTACACCAAAGCTGTTCACACTAATCAGTACCTTTCGCTTCATCATCGGGAGCGCTCCGCGCCCCAGGAATGAATTGTCTGAATTCTTGGAATTTGAGAGCTATATCGACGGCGACTCAAAGCACCGACGCGCAACAACCCTGACCCTGCCAGCGAAGCGATTTCCATAGGCGCCAAGTATTTCTCGCGAACCCTCGCCCCAGCTGGCCCCACATGACAGAATCCTCAAAGAGAATCGAATCTGCTTGATTCCCTTGGAGAATCATGCCTCGAAAGCCCAACCCCGCGTACCGAAAATTCGCCACTGAGCTGCGGAAACATCGCAAGGCCAAGTCCTGGACCCAGGGGCGGGTAGCTGAACAGCTGAGCTGTTCCACCTCGCTCATCTCCTACTGGGAGCTGGCGATATACGCGCCCCAGCTCAAGGAATGCCAGGCACTGGACCACATCTTCGAGACCTCGGGGATCTTCGAGAGGTCGTGGAGCAGCTTCAACAGCGAGAGCATCTACCCGGCGGGCGCCCAGACGGCTGTGGATTTTGAGCGGACCGCAACCGAGATCCGCCAGTACCACACCATCCTCGTTCCCGGACTGGCGCAGACCCCGGCCTACGCTCGTGCCACCTACATGGCGATGCAGCCGTTCGCCGATGAGGACGCACTCGATCGGCTGGTCGAGTCACGGATGAAACGGCAGGCCATCCTTGGCGGTGCCGACCGGCCGCTATTGTGGGTGGTGCTAGACGAAGGTGTTATCCGACGGGTTCTCGGCAGCAAGGCCACCATGAGGGAGCAGCTGGGCCACCTCCTCAAGATGTCTGATCAGCGAGTCCTCAAACTCCAGATCGTGCCAGGACGGTGCAAGCTTCCCCCCGGCCTCTCCGGCCCCTTCAAGATCCACGCCTTCCCCGACCGCCCGATGGTCGTAACGGCCGAGTACGTGGTCGATGACCTGGTCATCGACGATGTGGAGCAAGTGCGTTACTGCACCAGCCTCTTCGGGGCCATCCAATCGGAAGCGCTGTCGACCAGTGACAGCTGCGAGCTGGTTCGACAGGTACAGGGAGAACTTGATGAGCGACCGTGAGTGGCACAAGAGCAGCTACAGCAGCGGAGTAAACAACGACTGCGTGGAGGTCGCGGAAGGGCAGAGCGTGCTGGTGCGCGACACCCAGAACCGCGAACTCGGCCACCTCGCCTTCACCACCCCCGAGTGGACCGGCCTCCTCAACACCCTCAAGACCAGCCAGCGGTAGGCGCCCCACCCGTACGGACAGGGCGGAAGCCGTCCGGGCCCAGGGCCCACGCCCCAAGCCCCGGGTCCGCGGCGAAGACCGACGACACCGCCATGGGATGATCCCGTCCACCATGTTCACGGGATCGGCTGTGGAGGTCGGCGATGTTCGCGTTACCCCTGGATGCTGACGGCACGGAACTGCGCCCGCTCGAACCGCGGCACGCCGAGGAGTTCCTGGCCAACATCGACCGGGGCCGCGAGTTCATCGGGCGCTACATCGCGCTCCCGGACGTCATCCTCGACCTGGAGTCGAGCCGGTCCTACCTGCGCTCCTACGCGGAGAAGGCCGCGACCGACACCGGGAGGATCTACGGCATCTGGTCCGGCGACAAGCTGCTCGGCGGGGTCCTCTTCCGCACGATGGACCTCGCGCACGGCACCGCCGAGGCGGGCTGCTGGCTGGAGCCGTCGGCGGTGGGACGCGGGTTGGTGACCAGGGCCGCGCGCGCGATCATCGACTGGGCCGTCGAGGAGCGTGGCGTCCACCGGGTGGAGTGGCACGCCTCCTCCGCGAACGAGGCCAGCATCGCCGTGGCCCGGCGGCTCGGGATGACGCGGGACGGCGTGCTGCGGGAGAGCTACGTGTACCGGGGAGAGCGGCACGACATGGAGGTCTGGTCGGTGCTCGCCCCCGAGTGGCGCGCACAGCGCCAGCCCTCCTGACCCGGCCACGGCCGCCCGTTACGGCTGTCCCGTCGTCTTCACCCTCGCCCCGCCCCGTCGACCGGCCCGCCCACATCCCGCGAGAACCACGCGCATGCGGGAGCCCGCCTCCCACCCGCCCGGACACGGGCGCGCACGCGGTGACGGTCCGTCCCCGCGTGCGCGGCCCGCAGCCCGGACGCTGCGTACGTCCTCCCGGGGTGCCGGGGTCCTCCGGGCCCCGGGAGGGCGCACGGCGTGCCCGGGCGGGCGTCAGCGGTCGACGGCCTCCGGGTGGGCGGCGGCCCGCACCGCCTCCCTCGCCTGCTCGGCACCGGAGGCGGCGACCGCCAGCTCGGCCAGTCGGCGGCAGTCGCTGTGGGTGTGCAGGGCCAGCGCGTGGCGCACGGCGGGCAGCGCGGGCGCGGACATCGACAGGCTGGTCGCGCCCAGTCCCACCAGCACCAGGGCCAGCAGCGGGTCGGCGGCGGCCTCGCCGCACACCCCCACCGGGCGTGCCAACCGCTCCCCCGCGCCGCCCACGGTGCCCACCAGCTGCAACAGCGCGGGCTGCCAGGGGTCGAGCAGGTCGGGCAGGGCGCCGAGGGTCCGGTCGGCGGCCATCGTGTACTGCGCCAGGTCGTTGGTGCCGATCGACACGAAGTCCACCCGGGACAGCAGCCGGTCGGCGAGCAGCGCCGCGCCGGGCACCTCGATCATCACGCCGACCTTGTCGAGCCCGGCCTCGCGGGCGAGGGAGACGAACTCCTCCGCCTCGTCGGGCGTGGACACCATCGGCGCCATCACCCGGACCTCGGCGGTGGTCTCCCGGCAGGCTGCGGCGATGGCCGTGAGCTGGTCGGTGAGCAGGCCGGGGTGCACCCGCGAGGTCCGAAAGCCCCGTACGCCGAGCGCGGGGTTGTCCTCGTGGCCGGTCTGCGCGAAGGCCAGGGGCTTGTCCGAGCCCGCGTCCAGGGTCCGCACCGTGACCGTGCGTCCGGCGAACGCCTGGAACAGTTCCGTGTAGGAGGCGGTCTGCTCCTCGACCGTGGGCGGGTCGGAGCGCTCCAGGAAGAGGAACTCGGTGCGCAGCAGCCCCACGCCCTCGCTGTCGTGGGCACCGGCCTTGTGGGGGTCGCCCTCGCCGACGTTGAGCAGCAGCGCGACCGGCGTGCCGTCGGCGGTCCGGCCCGGCCCGGTGGCCTCGGCCAGCAGCGCGCGCCGCCGCTCGGCGCGCTCGCGCATCCGCTCGGCGAGGCCCTCGTCGGGGTCGGCCTCGACCGTCCCGGCGTCGCCGTCCACCGCCACCGGCGTCCCGTCCCGCAGGCCGTCGGCCCCGGCGCAGCCGACCACGGCCGGGATGCCGAGCGACCGGGCCAGGATGACCGTGTGGCTGGTGGGGCCGCCGTAACGCGTGACGATGGCGAGCACCCGCTCGGCGTCGAGCTGGACGGTGTCGGCGGGCGCGAGGTCGTCGGCGACCAGCACGTGCGCGACACCGGGGTCGGGCAGGCCGGGCATCGGCAGCCCCAGGAGCACGGCGGTCGCGCGGTCGCGGATGTCGGCGAGGTCGGCGGCGCGCTCGGCGAGGTAGCCCCCCGCCGCCCGGAGCAGGTCCTGGTAGGCGCCGCAGGCCGCGTGGACGGCCCACGCCGCGGGGTCCCCGGCCTCGGTGCGCTCCCCGACCCGGCGCGCGAGCTCGGGGTCGCGGGCGATGAGCGCCTGGGCGCCCAGCACCGCCGCCGCCTCGCCCTGGAGGTCGGCGGCCTGGCGGTCGAGCAGGTCGGCCACCTGCTCCAGGGCCTGTCGCGCCCGGGCGGCCTCCTCCCCCGCGTCGACGACGGTGGGCCTCTGGTCCGGCAGGGACGGCGGGGACGCCATCCGCGCCACCGGGCCGACTGCGGCCCCGGGGCTGGCGGGGATACCCGTCAGCCGGGTGTCACCGGCTGCGGCGGGGAGGGGTTCGGTCTTCGCCATGGTCGCTCCGTACGTCGGGAAGGTCCGGGGGATGGTGTGGCCGGGGCCCGTCAGGGATTGTGCCCCGTCGGAGCGCTCCGTCCCCCTGGCGCGGGGAACGCGGGCGCCGCCGTGCCGACGGGGCGCGGGCCGGGGCCGCGGCCGGAGGTCGGCCGCCGGGGGGCGGTGGGATGACGGGAAAGCCGTGTGTGTCCGGCAGACCCCGGGGAGGGCGGTGGCCCCCGCGGACCGCCGGGCGCGCGGGTCCGGGGGTCGTCCCCGGTTCCAGGAGGACACGGGGGAGGGGGCCGCGAAAGCCCCTGTGGACAACCCGCGCACCCGCGGGGAGCGCGCCTGCGCCCCCTCGCGGGTCCTCGTCGCACGGGGGTCGGCGGCGGATCCGCCGCCGGCCCCCGTGCGGGCGGGCGCCCGTCCGTACGGGGGCCACCGCCGGCGCGTGTTACGGCTGGATGGTCACCTTGATCGCGGTGCCCGAGGCCACCGTCTCGATGGCCTTGTGCACGTCGGACAGGGCCATCCGCTCGGTGATCAGGTCGGCCACCGGCACGGCGCCGGAGGAGATCAGCTCCAGGGCGCGGCGGTTGTGCTCGGGGCTGGAGCCGTTGGCGCCGAAGATCGAGATCTCCCGGTAGTGCACGGCGTTGGAGTCCAGCTGGATGATCGGCGCGTCCTTGGGCAGGCCGCCGAAGAAGCTGATCCGGCCGCTGCGCGCGACCATGCGCAGCGCGTCCTCCTGGGCGCGCCCGGAGGCGGCGGCGGTGATGACCACGTCGGCGCCCCGGCCGTCGGTCAGGCGGAGCACCTCCTCCACCGCGTCGGTCTCCTCACCGCAGACGGCGGCGTCGGGCTGGACGATGTCGGCCGACATGTCCAGGCGGCCCCGGTTGATGTCCACCAGGTAGACCTTCGAGGCGCCGCGGGCCCGGGCCAGCCGCACGTGCAGGCAGCCGATCGGCCCGGCGCCCATGACCACCACGGTGTCGCCCTCGCCGACACCGGCGATCTCCTGGCCGTTGAGCACGCACGCCAGCGGTTCGGCGACGGAGGCCTCGGCCAGGTCGATGTTCTCGGGGACGCGGTTGACCCCGTCCACGGCCAGGACCGACTCGGGGATGATCATGTACTCGGCGAAGCCGCCGTCGTAGTGGTAGCCCATGGACTCCTGACGCGAGCACACGGTGAACCGGCCGTCGGAGCACTCCGTGCAGTTCCCGCAGGGGATGGCGGCGATGACCTGGACGCGGTCGCCCTCGGACCAGCCGGTGACGCCCTCGCCCACCTCGACGATCCGGCCGGCGATCTCGTGGCCGATCACGCGGGGCGGGCGGATGTGGTGGTGGCCGTGCCGCGAGATCTTCACGTCCGTGCCGCACGTGGAGCAGTTGACGACGGCGATCTTGAGCTGTCCGGGTCCGGCGGTCGGCTCGGGGGCCTGCTCCAGTCGGATGTCACCGGGGGCGTAGAAGCGGGCGACGAGCATGTTCGGGCCTTTCTGGTGGGCCCGCCGGACCTGGGTCAGGGGACCGGCGGGTGGTTCTGGTTGACTCAGCCGTCCTGCACGGAACCGAGCAGGTCGACGACGTCGGACGGGGTGGTGGCGGAGCGCAGGCGCGCCGCCCTCTCCGGGTCGGTGAGGATCCCCGCCAACGAGGACAGCACGCCCAGGTGCTCCTCCCCGGAGGCGGCGATGCCGATGGCCACGTGGACGGTGGGACCGCCCCAGTCGACCCCCTCGGGGAACTGGACCACGGCCAGCGCGGTCCGCTTCACCAGGGCCCGCGAGGCGTCCGTGCCGTGCGGGATGGCCACGCCCTCACCGACGAAGGTGGGGACGGAGGCCTCGCGCTCGTGCATGGCGGGCACGTAGCCGGGTTCGACCGCCCCCAGTTCGACGAGCAGGGCGCCGCACTGGTCGATGGCGTCGGCCCGGTCGGCCGCCGCGCGGCCCAGCCGCACGGCGTCCTCTGTCAGCACCAGCTCACTCGGCAAGGGTGCTCCCGTTCTTCACGGCCTGCTCCAGGCGGGTGAACGCCGGGTCGCCCAGGAACATCTGGAAACCGACGACGACGGTGCCGGGCACCCGGGTCCGGGCCCGGTCGATCAGCCCGGTGTGGCACAGGACCACGTCGGCGCCCTCGGGGATCCGGTCGACCGGGGAGTGCTCGACGGTCACCCCGTACGGGGACAGGGTCTTGCTCAGCTGCGAGGTGAGCAGGACGCTGCTGCCCATGCCCGCGTCGCAGGCGACGACGACCTTCTTGATGGCGGAGCCCTCGATACTGCTCATCGGCTGTTCTCCTGGTTCTGGGCGGCTTCCTGCTGGGTCTTCTCCTCGCGCTCGGCCTTGCGCTCGGCGCGGCCGAAGCCGAGCAGGAGCGAGGCGATGACGAAGGAGACGATGGTGGCGGCGACGACCCCGGCCAGGACCGACAGGTGGCCTCCCTGCGGGGTGACCGCCATGAGCGCGATGATGCTGCCCGGGGACGCGGCGGAGACGAGTCCGGCGTCCAGGACCATGAAGGTGGCCACGCCGGACATCCCGCCGCCGATCGCGGCGAGGATCAGCTTGGGCTGGGCGAGGATGTACGGGAAGTAGATCTCGTGGATCCCGCCGAAGAAGTGGATGACGGCCGCGCCGGGCGCGGTGGCGCGGCTGACCTTGGAGCCGAAGAACATCAGGGCCAGCAGGATGCCGAGGCCCGGGCCGGGGTTGGCCTCGAGGAGGAACTCGATGGCGCTGCCCTCGGAGACCGCGCGGGCCGTGCCCAGCGGGGTGAAGACGCCGTGGTTGATGGCGTTGTTGAGGAACAGCACCTTGGCGGGCTCGACGATGACCGAGACCAGCGGCAGCAGGCTCAGGTCGATGAGGAACTGCACGCCCGCGCCCAGGCCGTCGGCGATGCGCTCCACCACCGGTCCGACCAGGTAGACGCCCAGGGCCGCCAGCAGCGCCGCGAGGATACCGGCGCTGAAGTTGTTGACCAGCATCTCGAAGCCGGCCTTGATGCGCGGCTGGACGACCCGGTCGAAGTGCTTCATGAGGTAGGCGGCGAACGGCCCCATGAACATCGCGCCCAGGAACATCGGCACGTCCGTGGAGGCGATCACGCCCATGGTCGCCGCCGCGCCGACCACGCCGCCGCGCTTGTCGTACACCAGCGTGCCGCCGGTGTAGGCGATCAGCAGCGGCAGGAGGAACGTGATCATCGGGCCGACGAGCTCGGCCATGTCCTCGTTGGGCCACCAGCCGTCGGGGATGAACAGGGCGGTGATGAGGCCCCAGGCGATGAAGGCGCCGATGTTGGGCATCACCATGCTCGCCAGGAACCCGCCGAAGCGCTGGACTCCGGCGCGCACCGCGGTGAGTTTGCCCGGGCTCTGCTGTTGTGTGGTCATGGGGGACCTCCTGGGAGGCGCGGCGGGCTGGTGGGCCCGCCGAAGCGTAGGGAGCGGATGGGTGTGGGGTGGGGTGGGGCGGCCCCGGACGGATGGGGCCGCCCCGGTGGGGGTCCCGCGCCGGTCAGACGACCTGGACGCGGGGACCGGCGGCCTCCAGCTCGTCGGCGAGTCCGCCGGCGAGTCCGGTGTCGGTGATGACCAGGTCGAGGTCCTCGACCGCGGCGAAGCGTGCGAAGTGGTCGTTGCCGACCTTGGTGTGGTCGGCGAGCAGGACGCAGCGGCGCGCCGAGGCGATCATGGTCCGCTTGACCTCCGCCTCGGCGGGGTCGGGGGTGGTGAGCCCGCGTTCGACGGAGATCCCGTTGGCCGCCATGAAGGCGACGTCCACGTAGGACTCGGCGAGCGAGCGC
Organism: Glycomyces fuscus; assembly: GCA_002529455.1. Classification (GTDB taxonomy): domain Bacteria; phylum Actinomycetota; class Actinomycetes; order Streptosporangiales; family Streptosporangiaceae; genus Nocardiopsis; species Nocardiopsis fusca. The sequence continues at coordinate 71,742 of NYMS01000053.1, read as the reverse complement.
AGCGCCCAGGCGTCGACGGTGGCCTGGGTGCGGGTACGCAGGCGTCCGCCGAGCAGCATGAGGTTGATGTGGGTACGGGGAGCGAGGGTGAGAGCGATGGACAAGGAGTTGGTGACGACGGTGAGCTCGCGGTCGGCGGGCAGCTGCTCGGCGAGGCGTCCGGTGGTGGACCCGGCGTCGAGCAGGATGGCGCCCTCGTCGGGGAGCTCGGCCAGGGCCGCCTTGGCGATGCGCTCCTTCTCCTGCGTCATGACGGAGTCGCGCACATTGAGGGCGGGCTCGAAGCCCAACCGCTCGACGGGGATCGCGCCACCGTGGACCCTGCGCAGGACCCCGTGGCGTTCGAGTGCCGTGAGGTCGCGCCGGATGGTCTCGTAGGTCACGTCGAACTCCGCGGCAAGCCCCGTGACGTCGACCCGGCCGTCCCGCCGGGCGCGCTCGAGGATCGCCTTCTGGCGCTCTTCCGCGTACATGTTGGATCACCTGTGTTTCGGTGTGGTTTTCGGTGAGTTTAATGGTGTTGCCTGAGACACACAAGAGGTACCTTGACCCAATATCCCAGTAATCTCGCTCGCGCCGGGGAGGATCCCACCCCCATGGACCCACCAGGAGCGTTCTCCCTCCGGACCCGCGGCCGCGGGTCCGGCCGACGGAGAGAGGAACCCCTCCCCACACCCCTTGGCCAGCAGTGGCCACAACCGGCAACCAGAGCACAACAGTGTTGACACACACAGGTAAACACACATAATCAAAGGCAGTCCCACATCCGGACTGGGCCGGGCGCAGACCACTCGAAAAGAGCACCCATGATCCTGACCCTCACCCCCAACCCGAGCGTGGACCACACCCTGGAGGTCGACCACCTGACCCGCGGTGAGGTCCTGCGTGTGGGCTCCACCCGCGCGCAGGCGGGCGGCAAGGGCGTCAACGTCTCCCGCGCGCTGCGCCGCGCGGGCGTGCCCACCACGGCGGTCCTGCCCGTGGGCGGTGGCGGCGGCGCCGAGCTGACCACCCTGCTCGGGGACCTGCCCTGCGTCACCGTCCCCATCGAGGGCGAGACCCGGGGCAACATCGCCGTCACCGAGGCCGACGGCACCACCACCAAGCTCAACGCACCCGGTCCCGTGCTGTCCCCCGACGAGACCGACACCCTGCTGTCCACCCTGGAGGGCGAGCTGGCCCGCAAGCCCGCGTGGGTGGTGGCCAGCGGCAGCCTCCCCTCCGGCTCCCCCGACGACCTGTACGTACGCGTCGCCGAGCTGGCCGCCTCCCACGGGGTCCCCCTGGCCCTGGACACCTCCGGCAAGCCCCTGGAGGCGGCGGCCCGCACCGGGTCGGTGTCCCTGCTCAAGCCCAACCACGAGGAGCTGGCCGAGCTGATCGGCCGGGAGCTGCCCACCGTGGGCGCTGTCACCGAGGCCGCCCGCGAGGTCCTGGGATGGGGCAACGGCTCCGCGCTGGTGACACTGGGGGGCCACGGTGCGATACTCGTGGGCCCCGGGCACACCTGGTGGGCGCGCGGGCCCCGGGTCCGCACGCGCAGCACGGTGGGCGCGGGCGACTGCGCCCTCGCCGGCTTCCTGGGCTCGGACGGCTCCCCCGAGGACCGGCTCCGGCACGCCGTGGCGTGGGGGACGGCCGCGGTCTCCCTGCCCGGGACCACCGTTCCCTCCCCCGACGACGTGGCCGCCGACGCGATCACCGCGGTGGCCGACCCCGACCCCCAGTGGCCGGTCGACACCCTCTGACCAGGGCCTGCCGGCCCGCCCGACGATCTCCCGACGACTTCTCCCCGAGGACTGACATGCCCCAGCGCACCGTGGCCATCGCCTCCCAGCTCGGCCTGCACGCCCGCCCCGCCAGCCTGTTCGTCCAGGCCGTCAACGGCTCCGGCCTGCCCGTCATGATCGCCCGCGAGGGCCGCGACCCCGTGGACGCGCGCAGCGTGCTCGCGGTGATGGCGCTGGGCGCCGGACACGGCGAGACCGTCACCCTGTCCTGCGAGGAGCAGGAGAACGCGGACAAGGTCCTGGACGAGCTGGCGGAGATGCTGTCCCGGGAACTGGACAGCTGATCCCGGCACCCCGCCCGGACACGGGCCGCCCCCGGCGGGGGCGGCCCCGACGCGGCACGGGGCCGCCCGGCTCTGGCCTTCCCCCTCGGCCGGGGCTACCTTGCTGCCATGGACACCTCACGTGACGACACCGTCATCGGCCCCTCGGGGATCTGCAGACGGGGCCAGCACGACTGGAAGCACGATCCCCCCGGCGCGAAGCGGCAGATCTGCACCAGGTGCCGGTCCATGTCCACGACGAACTACTGCGACTGCGCCGAGTGCGCCTCGGGCGGCGTGAAGACCTGAGCCCCGCGGGCCGGGGCCCGGCAAGGAACAGGCCCTACGCCTCCTCCCGTGGGACGCGGTGCACCTTGTGCTGGGCGGCCTGCGCGCGCGGGCGCACCACGAGCAGGTCGATGTTCACGTGCGGGGGCCGCGTGACCGCCCACACGATGGTGTCGGCGACGTCCTCTGCGGTCAGCGGGTCGGGCACGCCCGCGTAGACGGCGTCGGCGGCGTCGGAGTCCCCGCGCAGCCGGTTGAGGGCGAACTCCTCGGTCCTGACCATGCCCGGCGCGATCTCCAGCACCCGCACCGGCTCCCCGCACAGCTCCAGGCGCAGCGTGGCGGCGAGGGTGTGCGCGCCGTGCTTGGCGGCGACGTACCCGCCACCGCCCTCGTAGGCCACGTGGCCCGCGGTGGAGGAGACGACCAGCACGGTGCCCTCCCCGCCGGCGATCAGCTTGGGCAGCAGGGCCTGGGTCATGTTGAGCACGCCGATGACGTTGACCTCGTACATGGCGCGCCAGTCGGCGGGGTCGCCCTCGGCGACGGTCTCGGTGCCGATGGCTCCGCCCGCGTTGTTGACCAGGACCTCGCACGAGGCCAGGGAGTCGGCGAAGGCGTCGACGGCGGCCCTGTCGGTGACGTCGAGGACGTGGGCGCGGGCGCTGCGGCCCTCCTCGGCCAGTTCCTTCGCCAGCGCCTCGATCCGGTCGGCGCGGCGGGCGACCAGGACCACGTCGTAGCCCTCCTCGGCGAGGCCGCGCGCGGTGGCGGCCCCGATCCCGCTGCTGGCTCCGGTGACGACGGCGGTCGCTGACATGGTGGTTCCTCCCGGGAGTCGCTGTCGCGCCGAGCGTATCCGGTGGCCCCGTCCGACCTACCGGGAGGAGGGGGGAGGAACCGCCCGCAGCGGTCCGGTGACGCATCGCGCACGATCCCGCCTCCCGCGCCGCCCCCTTTCCCCGTACGAGAGCCGGTCGACCGGGCGGAGGGCGTTCCGTGCTTCCATAAGGGGTGCTCGCCGACCCGGCACGCGTTCGGGAGGGCACACGCCATGATGGTGGACACGAGGGGGACGGGCCGGTTGCGGGGTATCGAGATCCGGGAGCTGGAGTGCTTCCTCGTCCTGAACGAGGAACCGCACCCCGGGCGCGCCGCGGAGCGCCTGGGCGTGCCGGCGGACACGGTGGACCGGCTGCTGAACGCCCTGGAGGACCGGATCGGCACGCCCCTCGTGGACCGCTCCGGCACGCGCCTGTGCCTCACCCCGTTCGGTGAGGAGTTCCTCGACGCCCTGCGGCCCGCCTACCAGAACCTGGCGGCGGTGGTGGACGGCGCGCGCGACCGCGCCCACGGCGGGCCGTCCACGGTGCGCCTCGGATTCCGGGGCAGGGTCCACGGCCCGGTGGCCGAGGCGGTGCGCGCCTTCGAGGAGCGCGAGTCCGGCACGCGGGTGGAGATCGTGGAGACGGCGCACTCGGACCCGTTCAGCCCGCTGCGCGAGGGCGAGGTCGACGCCGCCGTCGTCCTGCTGCCGGTGCGCGAACGCGACCTGGTCGTGGGGGCGGTCTTCTCCCGGCAGCCGCAGCGGCTCGCGCTGTCCGCCGACCACCCCCTCGCCACGCGCACCAGCGTCGGGGTCGAGGACATGGCCCGGGTCTCGCTCATCCCGGTCCGGCGGACCCCGGACCACTGGCTGCGCGTCCACGCCCCCACCGTCACCCCGCTCGGCAGGGCCATCCACCACGAGGCCGGCGTGGACACCCTGCGGGAGGGGTTCTCCCAGGTCGCGGCGGGGAGGGGGACCATGCTGCTGAGCGGGGACATCGCGGACCACGCCGACCGGGACGGCCTCGTGCTCGTCCCGGTCAGCGGTCTGCCGGAGTCGTCCCTGGGTCTGGTGTGGCCGCGCGGGGACCGCCACCCGAGCGTGCCGGTCCTGGCCGCCGCCCTCGCCGAGGCCCTGGGGTAGTCGGTCGGCCGGAGGTGCCGCCGGTGCGGGACACGGGGTTTCGGCCTGCGGTGATCCCGCACGCGCAGCCGGTGTCGGCACTCGGGTCCCGCTACGGGCACGACAAGACCGCGGCCAGGAGGCGGGCCCGTGCGTGCGCGGCGGCCGGGGCCCTCACTCCTGCTGGTGGTGGGCCTGGTGCTTCTTCTTGGGAACGTCGCGCATGTCGACGTAGGGCTCCTCGTCCGGCGGCTGGCCGCCGGAGATGGCGCGTCCGCGTTCGATCTCGGCGTTGAACTCCTCGCCGAGCAGGATCGCGATGTTGGTGATCCACAGCCACACGAGGAAGACGATCACCGTCGCCATGGACCCGTAGGTCCTGTTGTAGGACGCGAAGTTGGCGACGTAGAAGGCGAAGGCGGCCGAGGCGAGCAGCCAGAGCACGACCGCCAGCACGCTCCCCGGGCTGACCCAGCGGAACCCGCGCTTGGCGTTGGGCGAGGCCCAGTACAGGAGCGCGATCATGAACACCACGATGAGCAGCAGCACCGGCCACTTCGCGATGTCCCACACCGTCACCACGGTCGAGCCGAGGCCCAGCAGGTTTCCGAGCCACGCCGCGACGCTGCCGGTGAGGGCCACCCCGATCACCGTCAGGGACAGCAGGACGACCATCAGCAGGGTGACGCCCACGCGGATCGGCAGCGTCTTCCAGAGGGGCCGCCCCTCGGGCACGTCGTAGACGACGTTGGAGGCGCGCATGAAGGCCGCGATGTAACCGGAGGCCGACCACAGGGCGATCGCCAGGCTGACCAGTCCGAACACGCCCGCGGCCGCCTGGTTGCCCTGGAGGTTCTCGATGGCCGTCGTCACCAGCCGCGCGGCGTCGGCCGGCATGGTGTTGGAGATGTTCTCGGTCAGGGTCCGCGTCGCGGAGGGCCCCGCGAGGCCGAGCAGCGACACCAGCACGAGGATCGCCGGGAAGAGCGACAGGATCGCGTAGTAGGTGAGACCGGCGGCGAGGTCGGCCAGCGCGTCCCGTTTGAACTCACCCACGGTCCGGCGCAGCGACGCCCACCACGAGGACCCCGACATGTCGGTCGGTTTCTCGGCCTCCGCCCCGGAGGAGCGGACCGCGTCCGCGTCCCGGGAGTTACGTCCCACCATCTTCTCGCTCCTTCCCTCACCGGTCCCGGGGACCGGGGTCCTGGAGGAGGCGGGGCGGGGGCCGTCGGCCCCCGCCCCGCCGCGTGTCCGCGCCGCCCCGGCTCACCCGCGGGCGGCGTCCCGGCCCGGAGGAGGTCCCACGGGCCGGGGCGGACTCAGGAACCGCGCATCTCGTCCTTCGCGGACTTCGCCTCGTCGCGGGCGTGCTCGCCGGTGGCCTGCGCGGCCTCCGAGGCGCTGCCCTTGAGGTGCTCCCCGGCACTGCGCGCGGACTCCACCGCCTGCTCCTTCACGTGGGCGGCCGATTCGGCGACCGCCTGGCGGGCCGGCTCGAAGGCGTCGGCGTGCTCGCCCACCCGCTGGGCCGCGCGCTGCTCCGCACGGCTCTCGGAGAGGACGGACGCGGCCAGGAGCCCGGCCCCGAAGGCGATCAGCCCCGCGGCGATGGGGCTGCCCTGGGTCTGGTGCACGGCCCGCTCCGGCAGCGACTTCGCCATGCCGACCGCCTGGTCGGTGGTGTGCCGGATCCCCGTGGCCGCCTCGCCGGACGACGGAGCCGAACCCATGATCCGGTTCTTCAGGTTCCGCGTTCCGTGCCGGACCCTGCGGGTCCGCCGGTGCACGACGTTGCGCGGGTTGGCGTGGTCCACCAGGCGGTCGGTGTCATGGGTCAGCTCGGAGCGGGTCCGCTCGATGTCCTGCCTCAGCTGGTCGGGTGTTTCGCCCATTGCGCGTCCTCCTTGAGGCTCTCGATGGTGCGTTCCGGTTTCGGCGAGACCTCGCGCATGCGGTTGCGGCCGACGACGGCCAGGACCGCGCCGACGATCGCCCACACCACAGCGACGACCAGTGCGGCCCAGCCGAGGCCGATGAGCTCCGCCAGTCCGAACACGGCCGCGAGGCTGAGCAGCAGCAGGGCCAGGTATCCGGCCACCGCGGCCCCGCTCAGCAGGCCCGCGGCCTTGCCGGTCTTGACCGCCTCCTCACGGAGTTCGGCCTTGGCCAGCGCGAGCTCCTGGCGGAACAGCGTCTGCAGGTCGCCGGTCACCGCTCCGAGGAGTTCGGAGAGGGAGCGCTCCCCGCCCCCCTCGTTGGCCCCCCGTGGTGCTCCGGGAATGGTCGCCATGTCAGCCCCCTTCAGAACGAGCGTCCGTACGGCCCCGGGTCCGGCGGCGGACTGATGTCCTCCGGCCGGGGCGTGACGGGCGGACGGGACTGCGAGGCCGCCTCGCCCTGCCCCGTCTCGCTCGGACGCGGTGCGGGCGGTCCGGCCTGTTCACCGGCGGGGAGCGCCTCGGAACGGCCGTCGTCGCCCCCGTCCCTGCCGGCGGAGATGTCGGACGAGGCCTTCAGGACCCGTCCGAGCGCGAACCCGGCGACGGCGGCTCCGGCCAGGAAGGCCACGGGCCGGCGCCGCGCGAAGCTCTTGGCCTCCTCCACGAGGCCGTCCATTCCGCGTTCGTCCAGGAAGTCGGCGGCTCCGCGGCCTCTGTCGGCGACCTGGCGCACGACACCGCTCACCGGGGAGCCCTGCTCCCCGCTGTCCGCCATGGACGACAGCTCGTCGGACCACTGGCGCAGGTTCTGCGAGGTCCGCCGGGTCTGCTCCTGGGCTTCCTCACGGATCCGGCCCTGCACGTCCTCCGCGATGTGGCGGGCCTCGGAACGGGCCTCGTCGGCGAGGGACCGTGCCTGCTCCCCCGCGGTGGAGGCGACTTCGCCGGCCGCCCCGCGGGCGGTGTCGGTCACGTGGCCGCCCCCGCCCCCGAGTCCGCCTCTTCCCTCTTGTGAGTGCATCATCAAGCCTCCTTGGAGTCGGCCTGTTACTCGGTTGGGACCGCGACTACCCCGGGTCCACCCGGTCATGCACACCGGAACGCCGCACTTCGCAAAAGCCGTCCCCCAGGTGGCGGGTGCGGGTGCCGCTCACCGCGGACCGCCCCGCGCCCGTCGGCCGCCGCACCGCCGCCCGGCTGCGGAAAAAAGCCGTGGCCGCCCCGGGGTGCCCGTGCTAGCTTGGCCGGAATTTCCCTCCGGAACCGCGCTGTTCCTCGACCAGGAAAACGCCCATGCCCGTGGAGAGAACCGCCGAATCGCCCCTATTCCTGCGCTACGCCTCGTTCACCCTTCTCGGCTCTTCCGCCGATTTCGTTTTCGGCGCGGTTTTCGTCACCGTCCTGTTGGAACGCGGGGCGCAGCCGTGGCTGCTGGGGCTGATGCTCGGCTCCACGAACCTGGTGGCCCTGCTGGTCGAGGCGCCCAGCGGCGCGCTCGGCGACCGCTACGGCCACCGCAGGCTGCTGGCGGTGGGGCTGGCCGTGTGGGGGGCGGGCTTCGCGCTGATGGGGTACGCGGACGGGCTCGCGCTGACGCTCGCGGCCATGTACCTGTGGGCGGTCGGCTTCCACCTGCAGTCGGGGACCCTGGTCGCGCTCGTGGTCAACCGGATCGGCGAACGCGACCGCCCGGCGCGGATCGCGCGGACGGTGCGTTCCGTCCAGGTGGCGGGGAACAGCGGCGCCGTGCTGGGGGCGGCCTCGGTGATGGTGGCGGGCACCTGGCTGCCCGCGGACGCCCTGGTACTGGCCGGCGGCGCGGTGCTGGTGGCGCTGGCGGTGCTGGCCCCGCTGTGCTTTCCCCACTCCCCCGGCCAGCGGGGGCGTCCGCTCACCGCCATCGTCCGGGAGTCGGCCGTACTGGTGGTGGGCAGGCGTTTCCTTCCGCTGGTGGCCCTGTCGGCGGCGTCGGTCTCGGGGCTGGCCGCCCTCGTGCTCTCCTGGCAGCCGATGCTCGCGGCCGAGCACGGCGAGGACGTGCGGCTCAACGGCCTGGTGCTGCTGATGATGATGGCGGCCATGGCGGCGGGCTCGGCGTGCTCGCGGTTCGCGGGACGCGACCGGCCCCAGGTGTGGGGGCCCGTCTTCGCGGCGGCGTCGGGCCTGCCCCTGGTGCTGGCGGCGCACGGGGCCGTGCCGCTGGTGGCGGGGCTGGTGGCGGCGGAGTTCCTGCTCGGGTGGGCCGTGGTGCTGTCGCACGTGTGGCAGCAGACGATGTTCTCCGACGCCAACCGCAACACCATGGCCGCGATGCTGGGGATGGTGGGCAACGCGGTCAGGATGCTGACCGTGCTGGCGTTCGGGTGGCTGTGGGAACTGGTCGGGCTGGACTGGACGGTGACGGCGGTGGTCGGGTTCGGCACGGCCGCGGCGCTGGCCACCGTCCTGCTGTCCCGGCGCTTCCCGGAGTCGGTCCGGTTCGCCGGGGACGGGGGCTCCCCGGACGAGTCGGAGCTGGACGGCACGGGCGGGGCGGGTGGAGCGGGCGGGACGGGAGGGTAGCGAACACGCCGTCCGCGCGCCCTCCCCGGAGGGAGGGATTTCCCGGAGGGAGGGAACTCCCCGGCGGAACGAACCTTTCCCCAGGGGAGGCGAACGGGAAATACCCTCCCCTTTTCCGCCGCCCCGGAAAACCGCCGTGTCCCATGTCACATGAATTGCCGCGAAACGGCGCCCCCGCGTTTCGGGGCGGGTGCGGCCGGACTCCGCGAAAGGCGCGTCGGTAGCATTCCCGTGGACACGGGGGCGCGGTCCGGCCACCGGGCCCACGGGCCGGTCGGCCCCCACCCGGAGCCGTCGGGAGCGGGAACGCCGCCGCGCCCGCGCCGGACCGGCCGAGGACCTACGGGGGAGCGAACATGGGACTGGCGGATCTTCTGCGGGAGCGCCCGATCGTGCAGGCGCCCATGGCGGGCGGAGCCGCCACGCCCGCGCTGGTGGCGGCCGTGGCGGGAGCGGGCGCAACGGGTTTCCTCGCGGCCGGGTACCTGGCCCCCGGCGCCCTGGCCGACCAGCTCGGGGCGGTACGGGACGCCGGGGTCGAGGCGTTCGGCGTGAACGTGTTCGTGCCGGGCCCGCCCTCCGGTCCGGACGTGGCCGCGGCCTACCGGCCCAGCCTGGAGCCCGAGGCCGAGCGGTACGGGACGGCGGTCGGCGCGCCGGTGCACGACGACGACGCGTGGGCGGCCAAGACCGACCTGCTGGCGGAGGCCGCCGTGCCGGTGGTGAGCTTCACCTTCGGATGCCCGGACGCCGCCGTCCTGGAACGGCTGCGCGCGGCGGGCAGCGCCACGGTGGTCACCGTGACCACGGCGGAGGAGGCGCGCGAGGCCGTGGCGCGCGGAGCCGACGGGGTGTGCGCGCAGGGCGCGGAGGCCGGGGGCCACCGGGGCGCGTTCGACCCGGCGGCGGGCGGCGACCTGCCGCTGCGGGAGCTGCTGGCGGAGGTGGTCGAGGCGGTGGACGTCCCGGTGATCGCCGCCGGGGGGATCATGACCGGGGCCGACGTGGCCGGGGTACTGGACGCCGGTGCCGCCGCCGCGCAGCTGGGCACGGCGTTCCTGCGCTGCCCCGAGAGCGGTGCCAACCCGGTCCACAAGGCCGCGCTGGCCGACCCCGCGTATACCGAGACAGCTGTGACCTGGGCCTTCACCGGACGTCCGGCGCGGGGCCTGGTCAACCGGTTCATCACCGAGCACCCGCAGACGCCCTCCGCCTACCCCGAGATCCACCACATGACGAAACCGCTGCGCGCGGCCGCCGCCCGGGCGGGGGACCCCGGCGGGATGGCGCTGTGGGCGGGAGAGGGGTTCCGTGCGGCCACCGACGACCCCGCGGCGCTGGTCGTGGAGCGGCTGCGCCGCGAGGCGGCGGAGGCGGGCCGGAGGGTCTGAGCCCGCCGGATCCACCGGTCCGCGGAACACCACGCGGCCCCGGGCGCGAACACGGGGCCGCGTGGGACGGCGAGGGCGGGGAAGCGCTCCCCGCGCGGGGCGGGGCGGGGGGCGGGGCGGGTGGTGTCAGGCGCCGTTCACGCGGGAGCGTAGGTGAGGCAGTCCGCCTGCTTCTGGTCGAAGCCGACGGAGATACCCGGAGCCTGGCACTCCAGGTGAACGTTGTGCTGGCAGTCGGCCATCTTGCAGGCGCCGACGTGGCCGGTGCTGGCGGGGTCGCCCCCCTGCTCCCGAGCGCCGAAGAAGGTGTCGCACTGGGCGTGGGTGGAGTTCCCCACGGTGATGGCCAGCGCGTGGCAGGTGTGTTCGGTGTTGTAGGCGCAGGCGTCCACCTGGCACGAGTTCACCACGGGCATGTCCACAACAGTCCCCCAAAGCATCGACGGTGCCTCTGAGGCTGCCAGGGGGGACGCCCCGCGACCAGGACACCGCCTCGTGTCACCGTGAGCGGGACGAAGTATTGACGAAGGCTTGGCACGGGCGCGACCCGGGCACGACTTCCCGGGTCCGGACATCCCATGCCGCCCGTGCTCCGTCAGTGCTCCCAGTCGGCGGACACGAACGCCAGCCCGGTCCGCCAGCAGGCCCGGTCGTGGCAGCCGTTGCACTCCTCGAACACCGCGAACCCCGGATCGCGGCCCGGCGCCGCGCCGCGTTCGAGCAGGGCCGCGTGCAGGCGGCGGTTGGCGTCCGGCAGCCAGGAGTGGGGAGAATGGATTCATGACGGACACCGGGTGGATCTCCACAGAGCGTGGAGCTCATCTTCGAGGGCGTCGAACCCGTAACACGGCCCCAGAAGTCGCCCTCAGGCGTGCTGTACACGCACAGGGACTCAGGTTCAGGCTGCACAGGCGCATCGGACGCTGCACGCCCGACTTCGTACTGCCCAGATGGAAACTCGCCGTGTTCGTCGACGGATGCTACTGGCATGGTTGCCCCAGTCACTCACCCAGACGGTTCCGGGGACCGAACGCGTCGAGATGGGAGGACAAGATCGACGCCAACCGGGCAAGGGACCAGCGAAACACCGCCCAACTGGAGGAGGCCGGCTGGCGGGTCCTTCGCATCTGGGAGTGTGAGGTCAAGCAGGACACGACGGACGCTGCCCAGCGCGTCAGGGAGGCCGCTCTGAGCGTCGCTCACCAAAGACGCTGCTGACCCCTGGCCTCTGCGAACCGGCACCACTGTGTCAACGGACAGGTGGCACACAACGGCTCGTTGGGAAGACAGTGCGTGGTACTGATCTCACGGATCGCCGCCATCCGAAGCGGGGCCTCCTGACCTCCTCCGATGATCCTCGCCAGGTTCACGCGGCCGTCGGTGAGTCGGTTCCTCACCTCCGTGGAACCACGTACAACCCGCATGGCGACTCTCAGACTCCCCTGGCTGGTGAGCATGATGTTGGCGCCCCTGAGCAGTCGGAAGACCTCCTCTTCAGCAGTCGTGAACCCAAGGGCCTCGACGAGTTCGTCGTCCTCGGCCCAGACACTGCGCTTGGCAGTCAGCCCTTCGAGCTTCTGCAGACGAGCCGCCCACTTCTCGGGCAGATCAGAAGTGTTCCGAATGCTGTCGAGATGTTTCTTGAGAACCTTCGGTTCCCCGACGATCACCTTCAGACTCTCGGACAACCCAGCTGGGAGCTCCCTGCCCGGTCGAAGAAGGGCGACGACAGCAGCCACGGCCCGCCCCATCCTGGGATAGAGGAACCACTGCTTCTCCCGCCGTTTGGAGGCCCAACCAGCGAGATCATCGTGGAGGTCCAACCAGGAGTTCTTGCTGGGAACGGACTTTCCTGTCGGCACGAGAGCAGAGGCCGCAGCCTTTCCCAAGAGAGGCGGTACCGCGTTGCCAATCTGTCGAAACGCGTCGCTACGTGTTCCGGCAAAACGAAATTGGTCCGGGAAAGTCTGGATACGTGCGGCCTCGCGGACAGTAAGAGTCCGATGCTGCTCGGGATGGATGTACCAGTACCCGTCTTTGGCGATGTGCGCGGTCACCGACCTGCTGTAGTTATCCCAGTCCAGACGCTTGTACTTGTCGTCATAGTTCTCGGCGTCATACCGGCGAAGTTCTTCGGGAATATCCGAATAAAGCGTGCGATGGTCCATCAGCTTGAAGATCTCCAGATCATCGCTGCGGACCGGTCGGGTCATGTGGTCATGAACGACGTCATTCTCGGTGACCTCCTTACGCATCAACTGAACGAAGGGAGGTGGCGCGCTCATGGGCGTGTACCGCATCCTTCTGGCACCCACGTGCAGCGCGTCGTCAGGATCCTCGGAGAGCGAAGGGAGATCACTGATGGCCTCGCGCAGGTGCACGCGTGGCGTCAGCTCCTCGTCCGGCCAGGAGAACTCGTCCGAATCAAGACGCGCCAGCAGGATGAGACGTTTGCGGTGCTGTGGAACTCCGTACTTCCACGCATCGACAAGGCGAACTTCCGTGAAGTATCCCTCGGATTCCAGCATGTGAACGATGTGGCGCACCACGGAGAAGTCGTCACCGAGGGCCATGTCGGGCACGTTCTCCATGAGAACCACCCGCGGCTTCACCCCGAGGACCACGTCCACGAATGCCTGCCAGAGCTGGCGACGTTCGTCGTTGGCGTCCCGGACTCCCAGTTCGACCAGACTCCGGATCTTGCTGCGACCGGCCCGACTGAAGGGTTGACAGGGCGGCCCACCGGCGACCAGGTCGATCTCGGCCTTCCTGAGGAGAGAGACGAGTTCCCCGCGTTCCTCCGGGTCACCAAGATCCACGTCGAGGGCGAGACCGGGAAAGTTCGCCCGATGAGTCTGAAGAGCCCGAAGGTCGGAGTCGACGGAGGCTGCAACGGTCCAGCCTGCCTGTTCGAGTCCCAGGCTCAGCCCTCCCGCCCCCGAGAACAGGTCAACGGCCAACCGTGCACCCGAGGAGATACGAGCGTCACACCAGGTGGTGAAGGTTTCCTTCGTGCACGCCTCGGGGTGCTCACCGAGTTGGAGTACGTCACTGCGATGCAGTTTCACTCCATAGAACGACACTAGGACCTCCTCGACACTGCAGGTTTTCACCACCAGGGCAACACGGTCTGCCGCTACAGGCAAGGCGATTGGCCGATCGTTGATAGATCGGAATCAAGGAGACCGGGCCTTCCGAGAGGCTCCCCGCTGGGAGGGGAGTGGGGGCAATCGTGGCCAGCCTTGGGGACACTGCACTCGGCAAGTCCATACTAGACACACATTCCGACAGGTCGGTGCGGAACCCTGCCTGCGGTGATTCGCTCGCTTTCGACCTCTCAGCCAAGGAATGATGGCCGTTCGACACCGCGATACGACATCACCTCCCAGGTCAGTGACGACCACGGGGCACTGATGGTCCCCACACCGTACAAGGTACTGAACGGCTTCGTCGCTGTCAGGGACTACGAGCCACCTGTGGACACCACCTGAGCGAGGACCGTGAGGGGATTCTCTCAAGGCCGGGTGGTCAGTCTTCTCGCGCTCCGGGCAGGTACAGCTGAGGACCACGATGGCGGTGTGGACATCTGACTTATTCTTGTGGGCCAGCCCGCCCCTCTCCCACCGGGACGACTACCGGCACATACTCTCCAGAGCGGTGTTCCACATGCGGAGAGTGGTATCGCAGGCGTCCCAACCCTTGGAGTGACAGCCCCGGCTGTTCGGGACCGTCGCGCTCACACGATCTCCTGGTCGAGGCTGTCAGGCACTGGGTGGAATCCATGCCGCAAGGCCTCTTCGTAGACCTCCATGGCCTGCATGGCCTGGGTCCCGGTGACCCGTCGCCCCTGGAACAGACGCTGTGCAACACGGTCGGCAAGCTGCCTGTCCACGGAGCGCAGGACCCGGCCTTCGCGGGCCCAGTCCGCGAGAGCCCGCCACTCCTGGCTGGAAATGTCCCCCACGGCGTCTTCGGCCTCTTCGTACCTGGTGCTCTCGAGAGAGGCGATCTCGAAGGGCTCGGTCGTGAGTTCGGCTGCCAGCGCATCGGGAAGCGTCCACGAGATGCGGGACACTTCGTCCCAGCAGTCGGGCTTCTTCGCCCATTCCGACACGTGTCGATCGCCGGAGATCACCTTCTCCATGACCAGGGGACAGAGTTCGTCGAGGGCATCCCTCAGGGCGTCCGTGGTCCCCTGCTCGTTCCAGATCCTGTCGAGATCGATCCGCTTGTCGGTGGCGAGCGAGAGCCGGGCAACCGTGTAGGTCGTGATCAGCCGTTTGTGACTGCCCGCCGAGTGCACACGAGCGGTCTGGTCCGCAGCCCGGAAGAGGAGTGCTGCGGCGATGGCCCGCTTGCAGTACTGCACGTCCACGACCGGGGCGGACTTCTCAATCCGCTGCATGAAGTAGGCGAAGTTCTTCTGGGCGCCACGGCTCACCCAGTACGGAAGCTGCTCCCAAGAGTGCACGAAGGTGGCCAGGTCGGACTTACTGAACCTCTGTCCGCTCGGCGTGATCTGCTTGAACCTGCTCTTTGCGGCACGGGTCTTGTACTCGGCGGACTTGTCGGTGTATTGGCCTCGTGCTCGCTCGTAGAACCAACGTGTCTCCTGGCCGCTGCCGTCGGTCGCAGGAGCCCAAAGGCTACGGGAGACACGCTCGAAGGCGACATGGAAATCGTGGTTCGAACTGAAGTCGACCAGCGTCACCTTGTTCTGGGTGTTGGAGTACTGGGAAATCTTCGGAACGATCTCGGACAGGTGCGCGGGGTCGACGATCGTGAGTTTCATCTGTACATGGACCCCGTCCAGGTCCCGCTTGTACTGAGTCAGGACGTGGTGCAGCGAGGCGGTGGTCTGGCCCCCGTTGACGATCTGGAGGCCGGTCATGTTCCTGATCGCGATGGGATTGCCAGCCTCATCGGTCTCGAATTCCACGTCCGAGGCGGTGGCAGTCACGCCGTTGTTGTAGGCGAGGAAGCGGCTCGGAGCCTCCAGCAAGGTGTCCCGGATGCCCTTGTTCACGGCACCACGGACCTGGAGGAAGGAGCGGACGTTGAGTTCGAGCAACCGGGTTCGGTGCTCCTTGTACAGTTCAGCGAGCTGCCGACCGGGGATGACGGTCAGTACAACCGAGTAGTTCGGCTCGTCGCTGTGCGCTGCCAGGCAGGGAAGAGGACGATCGAACGTCACCTTGATGGGTTCGCCGATGTTTCCGGAGGTCTCGTGCCTGTGGAACCGCGCAAGGTCCCACAGCTCGTGCGTGACAGGGATCCCCTCGAACTCCCTGGGCTCCGGGGCGCTTGTCGTGCTGACCCGGTTGCTCAGGAGAAAGAGGCGGATCCTCGAAACGTTCGGCAACGCTTTCTCCACACCGACGCACATGTCGTGCACGTCGGTGTTGTCCTCCTGGTTGGGGCGGATGGCTCGGTGTTTGTTCAGGAACGCGAACAACCTGCGGAAGAGCCTGTCGGACTCGGACTTGGTCAGTTTGCTACTCAACGGGGTCAGGTTGAAGTCCGTGGTGTAGAGGTCGAGGCTGGACCCGTCCTCAGGCAGGCCGTAACCGTAGACCTCCAGCCCTCGAGAGGAGTGGTACGCGAGCGCGGCGTCGGTGGCCACCCCGGCCTCCTCGAGGACCTCGAGTACGTACTGGGTGAACGTGATCGGAATCGAGCCGCCCTCGGCGTCCGCCAGCGCCTGGATGTCGGTCACCAGCGTGCGTGCGTACTCGTGGAGGTCGTGCTCAGCCATGGGTTCCTCGGATCAGGTCGACCAGTTGTTCGGCGGTCAGGCTGTGGGCGGCCAAGGCCGACACATCGATGGTGTAGGTGCAATTGCCTACCCCGGGCGGCAGTTGGGCCTCGACGATGCGTGGGAAACCCTCCCCGATCGCCCAGAACTCGCTGCGACGCGGTGTATAGCGATCATGATCGTAGAGGTCCCGCTGATTCGGCAGGTAACCGGCTTGGACCAGCAGACCCTCGAAGCGCTGGGCGGCAGACGGCGATGAGGTCAGACGGGACCGTATCTCGTCGACCAAGGTGTTCAGACTTCTGCCGAGCCCTTGCCGCCGGTCATCGAGGACCACATGGGCCAGGGCGAGGGGCGTCGAGTCGGCCGTGTCCAGCTGTCGCTCATTGGCGATCTGGATCGTCCGGGCGGAGCGGGCTGTGGTCGCCTTGACCTCGACTGCGGCACCGGGCAGCTGAAAATCCTGGTTCGTCTGCCGTGGGCCGGTCCAAGAGCTGACCGCCATGTACTGGTCCACAGCAGGAAACACGTACTCGAGGAGGAAGTGGAGTTCACCGAAGAGACCACACCGGGCTTGTCTTGACAGGCCCTCACGCGCCACGGAGCGCAGTAGCTGCTGCCACCTGACGTAGCGGCGCACCGCGGCCTTCGCAGCCGTCTCGGTGGTCGGTGCGTCACTTACCACCTCTGCGATGTCGGAGACCAGAGGGGTGAACACCTCCGCCAGTTCGTCGTCGGTGAGCATGACCTGGAGCTCGTGGTGGTTGCCGGACACCGACGACAGGTCCAGCTGCAAGCCGCGCGTGGCCGGCAGTCCGTGGATCTCCTGACGTACGGAGTCGGCGGTCCTGGCGTCGGTACCCAGCAGCAGCATCCGCCGGAGGGCGGGGTGCGTTACCGACACCTGGATGTCATGTGGGGAGTCCGGGTGGAGCCTCCGGGTGGATCTGCCCGAAGTCTGCTGGTGGGTCTCCAGTTCCTGCCACACACTCTCGTCGATCATTCTTCGTCCTCGAAGTCGTCGAACTCCATGTCCTGCTTGAACCAGATGTCGTTCACCACGTACTCGGTCTTCAGCTGGTGGCGGGAGAAAGGGAAGCTTATGGCGAACCCGACCAGAGGAGCGACCGGCTCGGGGTTCCCCGACGACTTGCCCACCTCGGCAGGGCTGAGGGGATACAGCAGAAGCAACGGCTGGTCCGGACGACGCTGGTGCCGCAGAGGCCGACCGCGGGGGGTGTCGGGGGCCAGTGGTTCGCCCTTCCTGTTGAGCTTCCCCTTTGCGGCTTCCTTCGTGGCCTTCAACGCAAGGTCCTTCTGATCGTCGCTCAGGTCGCAGAGCTCGTCGGAAGGGCTGACTATGCGCTTGATCGTGTAGCGGCCGGGAAAGACCTCCGAGGCTTTGGAGTGGCTGCGGGTGATGAGGCCGATGGAATGGCCCGCGATCTCGGCCACCGCCCCCTCGGGCAGGCGGCTGGCGAGGCGGACTGTCCAGTTACTCAATTCACCCTGCCTGGCGCACTGACGTACGTATTCCGCGATGAAGGCCGGCCGCACCCGCTGTGCCTGCCGGTCGGTGAGATAGGAGTCGAGGAAACCCTCGGTGATGTCCGAGCTTGCAACACCACTCCACGTGATGCTTCCACTCCGCTCATCCTTCTTTCCGGAGCCGAGTGCGTCGAGGCGTGCGACAAACGATTCGAGAAGCTCGTGGTTGTGGCGGACCGCCTTCTCGGAGAGGTCGAAGATTGTCGTCTCGGGAAGCTCACCGGAGTAGCTGAGGCGGACACGCGTGCCCTGCCTCATCTTGTTGGACGCCGTGATGCCGAGGCCGAGTGACGAGGTCCTGACCTTGAGACCGTACTCGCGGGGGGTCAGCCCCACCGCGGACATCTCCTCGACATCGCGCCGGAGTTCGTCGGTGGCCGCGGTGATCTCCGCGTACTGGCGCTGCAGCGTACGTGTCGTGTACAGCCGACACAGGTCCTCGTATCGGGGACGGTAGCCGAACCAGCGACCCATCTGCAGCAGAGTGTCATACGTCTTGGAGGCACGCAGGTAGTAGCTGACCGACAGCCCTTCGAGGGTCAGACCGCGGGAGAGCTTCTCGCCTCCGATGGCGACGACCGACAGGCCGGTCTCCCGGCGCTCGTAGTACTGCAGGGCGTCCTTCGCCGCGCCGTTGACGGCCATGACGGTGATCTTCGCGAGGGCGGCGTGGAGATGGGGTTCGACCTCCTCCCAGTCGATCCTGTCCCCGTTCATGTCCTCTGTGCAGGGGACGAAGTCCTCCTCCCACAACTGTCGCAGCTCCTCCTCGAGTTCTTCACGGGCGCTGCTGAACCTGTCCTGGAGGACGTCGAAGAGCAGACGCACATGAGCGTCGATCTGGTCGCGAACCTGTTGTTGCACGGCGGTGAAGCGGGTCACGTGCACCAGCATGGAGTTGTGCACGGCGACCTGCCCTCGCGCTCGACGTGCTGCGCAGGTCAGGACAAACGACCGGATGGCTCGCTGCAACGACCCAGGGAGAAAGTCAGGAACCTGGTGGTGGGACTTGTGCTTGTCCGGCACCCAGAGGTCTGTGTCCTTGATGTGCCTTATCAGTGGCAGCGGCTCGATGTCCTCCTCTTCGCTGTCAGTCTGCAGACCGAAGAGACGCTCGGGACCGAGATAGTTGGACGGCGCCCGCAGGGTGCGGATGAAGCTCTCCGGGAAAAGGTCGGGGCCCAGTTCGTCGTGGTCCGTGTCGGGGTTGATGTAGATGTTCGCGAAGGGGGTCGCGGTGTAGCCGACGTAGGAAGCCTTCGTGAAGCTGTTGACCAAGCGCCTGATGGCCTTGTTGATCGCCGACGGGTTGGTGTCGGGGTCCTTGGAGGTGTTCACCCCAGCGTTGTCGGCTTCGTCGTCGATCACGAACAGTGGGAGATCAGGAACGACCATCCGGCCGGTCTCCGGATCCTGCACCCCGTGGTTGTCAATCACCCAATCCCGCAGGTTGTCGATGATCCGCCGGTTCTTCTTGACCACGAGGACCACCGGGACACTGCCCACCGGCACGTTCGCGGAAACCGCCGTCTTACGGGCGAAGTCTCCCTTCTCGTGACTGGTGGTGAGCGACGCGGCCTTCAGTCGTTTGTCGTGCGACATCGCGCCAACGCCGATATGACGATGCGCGTCGTCGTCCGAGCGGAACTGGTACTGGGTGTCGAACCCGAGGAGCCCTTCGTCGATACGGAGCTGGGTCTGGCTGCGCAGGTCGTTGTGGATCCCGGCGAACACCACGATGAGCCGATAACCGGCGTCAGCCGCCTTCGCGGCGAGCCCGATGAACTGTCCCGTCTTGCCGGACTGGACCTGTCCGATCACGAGTCCGGTCCGGCGCCAAACACCTTCCCTCTGAGGATCTTCCAGCTCACCGAGAACGTCGTCGGTGCTCTGATCGAGCCGGCGCACGACCTGTGTCGGGAGCTTGGAGACACTCAGGAGGTAGCGCCGGTAGCGATCCCAGAAGTCCCACTTGCGGTCGGCCTTGGCATCAGCGAGCCAGGGCACGTGGCCCTCGTCGTTCCTCATCGCGGAGGAATCAGCCTGGAACACGGAAGCCCGGGCCTCGATCGCCTTGCGCACCTGGTCACGCTCCACGGTGATCCCCTGTGCAGCAAGGATGCTGACCGCGGTATTCACGGCGAAGTCCACCTCGTCCGGTGTTGCCTGGCGGTCACCTGGCAGGAGCAATACCGCGGTCTGTTCGGCCTTCTCGAGCCTGTTCTCGGGGGTGGTACTCACAGTGACCTCCTGTGGCTGGGCCGGTTGGGGTGGGGGTTGACGGGTGGGTCAGGAGTTCCAGAAACCCAGCTGCTCGTCGAAGGGCGGCATGGAGCTGAGTGTTTCCCGGGCCTCCTCAGGGGACCGGCCCTGCCCAAGAAGCGCTTCGTACACCTGTCGGGCGATATTGACGGTCTCCGGAGCGGCCGGTCCTGGACCACCGAAGGGTTCGGGGTCATCAACCGTGTCGGTCTCGTGAAGCATGCGAAGCGCCGTGACCGGGACCGTCTCCTCAAGGAGACGGATCATTGAGCGAACGACATCCCGATGACCGCCCTGGTCGTCCATCGCTGCCTTCACCAAGGGGTGTTTCCTGTTGATGCGCAGAACGATCTGGTCATCGTGGCGCTTCACGTTCCAGGCGAACTTCAGGGGGTCGCCGTGCGCCCGCGACACCACCCGGCCACGCTGCCGTGCGGAACGGGAGGCAACCTCGCGGGTGTACCTGGCGATCCTCTCCAGTTGACCACGCAGGGAGACGGGGGGAACCACGCTCGCCTTGCGCACGTCCACACCCCAGTCGGTATCGGACTCCGCGGGGATGTCCACGGCGATTCGCGCGAGGTTGTACTTCTCCTCACGCCGCAGGCCACGAATCCCCAGCCAGTCACCGGCCAGGATCAGGCGATCACGGCGGTAAACGTAGAATCCCTGCTGGCCCAGCCATCCTCTCTGCCCGGCGGCTGACTCGTACTCGGCATGTGAGAGACGCTGCGCCGTCGGGAGGACGAAGGGCTCCACACGCACCGACTCCGACCCCAGCGGCAAGGGCTCCACGGGGATCCGCTGCACTGACGGGTGCGTGGACAGAAAGGGGTCCCATGGGGATAGGGCGGAACCACGCACACGGATCCGGCACCGTGCCGGGCGCTGAAGGAAACGGGCGAAGACCATCGAGAGATGAGCTTCGGTACGCTCCACCTCCGCGTAGAACTGGGCCTGTGTCTTTTCGTCGTCGCTGTTCACGGCGGTTTTGTGGTAACCGGAGAGCTGCTCCCACACGACGATGGTCCCGTGCCGCATGCTCCCCGCGATCTGACGCAGGAGGGAGGTGGTCGTGTCGCCAGGGTCGTGGAGGAGCCGCCACTCCTTGTAGTACTCCACGACCGCCAGGTCCCACGTTCGGATGTGCCAAGCTCCCTCCTTGACCGTGGCGACGGTGAGCTTGCGGCACTGGGAGAAGGAGGCGGACTTCAGCCCCACACCGAAACGACCAAGATCCGTGGCGCTCCGCTCGGCAGACGCACCGCGGGCCGCCACCGTCATGGCGGTTACCAGCTCGGACTCCGTCATCCCTCTGCCGTCGTCCGTCACAGAGATCCAGGATTTCTGGCCGTCCCACGTGAAATCGACGTCGATATTCTTGGCCTCTGCCGAGACGCTGTTGTCCACGAGGTCGGCGACGGCGGCGGGAAGCGAGTAACCGAGTGAACTGAGCGACGCCACCATGCCAGCAGGATCGGGGGCAGCGACGTCGAAGTGCATCTTCACGCTCCGTATCCGGTGCACCCGGTCAGTCTTGTGCGGTCGATTTACCTGCGTATTCCGCAGAGTGGCATGTCGCAGGGCTTCTCGTAACTTCGTATGGTGAGCATGCAGTTACTCGTCCCACAACAGCCGGAATTCCTCGTTTGGAGCATGGTACCGAAAGGGACTCGTCGGGCGTAGGTGATCTCAGGAGAGGCTGCCTGCCGGCTTCGCGAGGCATGGCACGTACGCCGCTCGGTGAGCGACTTTCATCTTGCTTCCTGGAGTGAGGCGATCTCAGCGGCCACGAATCAGCAGGAAACCGACAATCAACACGAGAAGTGCGTCCGTGGGTGAACTTCCGTTCCCCTGACACAGGCGTGGAGCTCCAGGTAGAAGGCGAGGTGCCGGAGCTCCACCGATCCACCATGAAAGACTCCACGTGGTTCCCCGTACCGCCACCCTCGACGTGGACCAGACCGCCGTTTGGCACCTTTCGGGCCCTGCTGAACGCCGAACGCCAACGCCGCGGCACCCACACGGGAACCCGCGTCCTGACCTGCTACAAACAGGCGGCCCTGATCCTGCGGTGGTTTTACAATGCCACCTCCATCGACATCTTGGACAAGGGCAACCACATCTCCAAGGCCACTGGCTACCGCTACGTCGACGAAGGTGTCGACGTGCTGACCGACCAAGCCCCCGGCCTGCACGAAGTCCTCGAACATGCCCGTCCGACCCCCGAAGACCCCCTGATCCTGGATGGAAAACTGTTTCCTTGTGACCGTTACTCGGAACTTGGCCCCACTGACGAGAGCGATCTTTGATACAGCGGCCACAAGCACCGCTACGGCGGCAGCATCCAGTTCCTGGCCAACGTTCGGGGGGGGAACCGGTGTGTTTCGTGCCGGTTGTGATGGAGGCTCTGGCATGTACCGGGTCTTGTGGAGCCGTGTTTCTGGATTCTCAGGCCACAGTGCTTGATTGTTTGTTCTCGAGCTCTACGGGTGTCAGCCAGCCGATCGCCGGGTGCCGACGCTGCCGGTTGTGCAGGTCCACTGTGTGACCGGTCCTCGCGCCCCGCGCTGACGCCTGGACCTCACTGAACTTGAGCCCTTGGGCAACCTCGACCTGCTCAAGGGCTTCGTTCAGCGACTCGGCGCCCCAGGCTCCGGTGCGGCTACGGACGAAGCATCTTGAGGGCGCTGAGGAGCCCGGCCCACTCCGGGCTGGTGAAGGTGAGGTGACCGAGCTCGCGGTGCTGGGTGTCCCGCACCAGGACGCTCCGCCCTTCGGCGACCTCGACACAGTTTCCGCCGCCACCGCCGGAGTAGCTGGACTTGTGCCAAGCCATACGGTCGGACTCGTTGGAAGCCACCTGGTGCCTCATCCTTCGTATCGTTCGCTGCGGACGCGCTGGATGCGTTTGACGGATTCCTCAGGGCTCAGTGCCTGCTCCTGAGTGCGCTGGAAGATGCGCGAGAAGAGGTCGATGTCGTGGTCCTTCTCCAGGTAGAGGGCGCCCGCCCGGTACTCGACGAGAACGACGTCACCGAAGCTGACATCAGTCAGCAGGTCGGGAAACTGCATGAGGACGAAGCTTCCCTCACTGGCTGCGTGGGCCCCGGCCTCGAAAGGCAGGACGCGGAGGTCCACGTGGGGCAGCTCGGCTCGGTCCAGCAACGCGGAGAGCTGTTCACGCATGGTGCCGGTACTGCCGACAGTCCGATAGAGGGCGCTCTCGTTCACCACCGCGTTGAGCCGAAGCGGCGGTTCTTCGGTCAGGCGCTTCTGGCGTTGCATGCGCACGGTGACGTGGGCTTCGGTCTGTTCGTCCGAGACGGCATCGACGTCGGCTGAGAGCACGGAGCGGGCGTAGTCGGCGGTCTGGAGCAACCCGGGGATCGTGCCGTCCTCGTAGTTCAGCACGGTGTGCGCTTCGGATTCCAGGCCGATGTAGGACTCGAACCACTCGGGGATGTCCCGGTGCCTGTGCCACCAGCCGAGTTCCTTCTGCCTGGCCAGGTCGACGAGCTTGTCCCTGTCCTCCGTGGACAGCCCGTAGAACTCGCTGAGCACGTACACGACCGGTACGGGCCAGGGATTCTCCGCCTTCTCGTACTTGGTCAGCGTGCCTGGGCTGATGTCGGCGTGGCGAGCCGCGGTCCCGCTCTTGATGCCCGCCCGGATACGGGCGCGCTTCATGACACGGGCGATGGTGCGCCGGGTGACGCCTGCTGGGCTCTGCCCCACCGATGACCTCCAGGAGCCGGGGTGTGTCCAGTTTGGCGCATCCCTACCCAGAGAGCCAACTTGTGGCAATCAGTCTCTGCGCAAATTTCCTCAGAATCTATTGCGCAGCACCCTGCACGCCTCCATACTCATTGCCAGGAGACAGATACACCGAGTGGTTGTCGTTCTGGAGGTGTTCACGATGAGTGGGTGTGGCGTGCCTCGACCGAGGCGGGCGGTGGAGGAGGAGTGCCGGACTCCCGGGAACGGACTGCCGCACCGGTTCCCCAGCACGGGCACGGGAACGCGCACGGCGTTCTTCGGCTCCCAGCCCTCCCAGGCGGCGCAGATCCGCAGCTGGTGCCAGCGGGGCCTCCGCCTGCCCGCCCACCGCACCTTCCCGGTGCTGGTGGTGGTCAGCGAGCTGGTGGCCAACGCCTGGCTGCACACCGCTTCGGGCGACACATGCGGGCGGGTGCGGGTCCGGATGCGCCACCTGCTGGAGCGCGTCCTCCTCGTGGCGGTCACCGACGACGGGCCGCGCCCCGGACAGACCCCACACCTGCCCCGGCTGGACCCGGAGTCCGACTCCCTGGCCACCTGCGGGCGGGGCCTGCGCCTGGTCGACCGCCTGTCCGTGGAGTGGGGCTGGGAGGGCGAGCCCGGCCAGCCCTTGACCGTGTGGGCGCACATCGACCCCTACGCGCCCGTGCCCGACACCGTCCAGGCCTGAGAGCACAGCGGATGGGCTGGGACCGCAGCCAGGACACCGCCCAGTACGAAGCCGCACACGTCCTGGAACAGCCGCACGACCGCTGGTGGGTGCTGTGGGGGCCGGGCTCGCGCCGCTTCTTCGCCTTCCACCTGGGCCCGCACCGCGTCGCACCGCTGGAAGCGGCCACACCGCACCAGCTTCACGAACAGATCCGCGCCTTCGAACGGGAAGCGCAGCCCCGCCAGGGCCGATGACACCCGCCCGAACGCGAAGCCAGAAGAGAAGAAGACGCCCCGACCGGTGCGCCAACACCGGACCGGGGCTCGATCAACCACCTGACACAACCAGGAGGAAGACCGTGGAACACCACCCTAGCGGCCGACACCGCAGGCCCCGCCAGAGCCTGGCCGGGCGCGTGTGGGCGCTGACCGCCGCCGTGCTGGCCGTCGCCCTGGCCTACGTGTTCGTCCCCCGGCACCCCCAGCGCCCCTGCCGTGAGAGGGCCGCGATCACGCCGCCGCCCCGCCGCCGGGAACTGCCGCCCACACCCGTGACCGCCGAGCGGAGCCCCCGCGCGCAGCGCGGCGCCCACCTCACACGGGCGCTGGCCCCTCACACCGACGGCATCCGCGTTCCCCTCCCCCGTCCCCGCGACGACGAGGACTCCGGCGCGCTGGTCCGCCCCTACATGCCGCCGTTCCCTCACGTGCCGGCCGGCGACCTGCTGGCCGAGCCCGTGCGGGAGCAGCCGGACGACCTGGCTGACCTGGCCGCCGTCATCCGCGTCTACCTCGACAGGGTCGGCTGAGTCCCGCCGGGGACATGCCACGGGCGGCGTCCGCCGCGGACGCCGCCCGGCGTGGGGCGCGACCTCGGGCGGTTGCGGACAGCACGGATCCATCTGGATGGCTGTCCGCTTCTGACCAGCCACTTCGTGGCGTTCGGCTTTCGGCACACCCTCGTCTACCAGTTGGTAACAATTGGGGTCGCGTGACCTCCAGCCCTGGAGACTGTGACCGCGGACACCCTAGGGTTCCGCCATGGGTGTAATGCGCAAACGCGTCCTCTTTCGTGTGCTCTGGGGTTTTCTCGCCACCGTCGTGGCGCTGGCCCTGGTCGGCGCGCTCCTGGGCGTATGGACCGTCCGGAGGTCCTTCCCGGAGACCTCCGGAGAACTCACCGTCCCGGGCCTGGAGTCCTCCGTCACCGTGCTGCGCGACGGGTACGGCGTCGCCCACGTCTACGCGGACAACACCCACGACCTGTTCCTGGCCCAGGGCTTCACGCACGCCCAGGACCGCTTCTGGGAGATGGACTTCCGCCGCCACGTCACCGCGGGACGCACCGCCGAGCTCTTCGGCCCCGGCCAGGTGGACACCGACGTCTATCTGCGCACCATGGGCTGGCGGCACGTGGCCGAGCAGGAGTACGACCTCCTCGCCCCCGAGACGCGGGGGTACCTCGACGCCTACGCGGCCGGGGTCAACGCCTGGCTGGCCGAGCACGACGGAACGCGGGCCAGTCTGGAGTACGGGCTGCTCGCCGTGCTCAACGGCGGCCACGAGATCGAGGAGTGGACGCCGGTCGACAGCCTCGCCTGGCTCAAGGCCATGGCCTGGGACCTGGGCGGCAACCTGACGGAGGAGACCGAGCGCGCCCTGCTGCTCGACGCGGGGCTGACCCGCGAGCAGATCGCCGAGCTGTACCCGGCCTACCCCCACGAGGAGCACCTGCCCATCACCGACACCGGCGAGCACGGGCAGGCCGGGGCCGACGACGGCTCCGAGGA
Source organism: Glycomyces fuscus (assembly GCA_002529455.1). Taxonomy (GTDB): domain Bacteria; phylum Actinomycetota; class Actinomycetes; order Streptosporangiales; family Streptosporangiaceae; genus Nocardiopsis; species Nocardiopsis fusca. The sequence goes on along the minus strand of NYMS01000053.1, from coordinate 45,768 downwards.
CTCGGAGGACTCCGACGAGGCCGACCTCCGGGAGGGCGACGAACAGCGTGCGCCCGAGCTGCCCCGGGAGGCCGTACCCGCCCTGGCCGGGGTGGCCGGGGCCGCCGCGGAGCTGCCCTCGCTGCTCGGCCCCAGCACCAGCCCCGACCTGGGCTCCAACTCGTGGGTGGTCGGCGGCGAGCACACCGAGAGCGGCATGCCCCTGCTGGCCAACGACCCCCACCTGGGCGCGTCCATGCCCTCCACCTGGTACCAGATCGGGCTGCACTGCACCGAGCTCACCGAGGAGTGCCCCTTCGACGTCAGCGGGTTCAGCTTCTCCGGGCTGCCCGGCGTGGTCATCGGGCAGAACGAGTCCATCGCGTGGGGGTTCACCAACCTCAACCCCGACGTCATGGACCTGTACGTGGAGCGCATCGACGGCGACGGCTACGTGGTCGACGGCCGGACCCGGCCCCTGGAGACCCGCGAGGAGACCGTCCGGGTCGCGGGCGGGGAGGACGTCGACATCACCGTCCGCTCCACCCACCACGGACCGCTGCTGTCCGACACCGCGGCCGGCGCCGACCTGGCCGAACTGGCGAGCGAGCCGGAGCTGGAGGGCGCCGACGGCGGCGAGTACGCCGTCGCCCTGCGGTGGACCGCGCTCCAGCCGGGCACGACCGCGGACTCGATCTTCGCTCTGAACCGGGCCCGCGACTGGGAGGACTTCCGGGAGGCCGCCAGCCGGTTCGAGGTTCCCGCGCAGAACCTCGTCTACGCCGACGACGAGGGCAACATCGGCTACCAGTCGCCCGGCCTGGTGCCGGTGCGCGGCGAGGGCGACGGCCGCTACCCGGCCCCCGGCTGGGACTCCGACTACGACTGGGAGGAGGAGTACCTCCCCTTCGAGGAGCTGCCGAGCGTGTACAACCCCGGGTCGGGAGTCATCGTCACCGCCAACCAGTCGGTCGTGGACGACGGCTACGAGCACATGCTCACCGGTGACTGGGACTACGGCTACCGGTCCCAGCGGATCAACGACCTGCTCACCGAGGCGATCGGCGAGGGGCCGGTGACCGGCGAGGACATGTCGCGCGTCCACATGGACTCGTTCCACGGCGGCGCGGTCGACGTCGTGCCCCACCTGCTGGAGGCGGACGTGGACGGGACCACCGCCCGGGCCCAGGAGCAGCTGCGCGACTGGGACCTGTACACCTCCACCGACTCCGCCGGGGCCGCGTTCTACCAGGCCACCTGGCGCCACCTGCTGCCGCTGCTGTTCGACGAGCTGGAGCCGCTGGCCATGAGCGGCAGCTCGCGCGGGATGTACGTGGTCTCGCGGCTCCTGGAGGACCCCGAGTCGCACTGGTGGCGGGGCGAGGAGGCCGACGGACGCGAGGAGGTGCTCGCCGCGGCGATGGACGCCGCCGCCGAGGAACTGACCGAACTGCTGGGCGAGGACCCCGCCGACTGGCGCTGGGGCGACCTGCACACCCTGACCGCGACCCACGAGTCGTTCGGCACCTCGGGCATCGGGCCGGTCGAGTGGCTGTTCAACCGGGGACCGGTGGAGAGCTCCGGCGGGTCCAGCATCGTCAACGCCACCGGTTGGGACCCGCTCCAGGGGTACGCGATCACGGCGGTGCCGTCGATGCGGATGGTGGTGGACCTGGCCGACCGCGACGCGTCGACGTGGGTCCACCTGACCGGCAACTCCGGCCACGCCTTCCACCCCCACTACGACGACCAGCTGGAGCCGTGGAGCCGGGGCGAGACCATGCCGTTCGCGGTCACCGAGGAGGCCGTGCGCGAGGCCGCCGAGGACGAACTGGTCCTCACCCCGTAGGGGCGGACGCGAGCCGTCACGGCGCCGCCGGGCCGGGCCCGGCGGCGCCGGCGCGTGCGGGGGACGCTCAGACCGGGTCGACCGACCTCAGCGGGAAGGCCACCCCCGTCATCTCCTCCGACAGGGCCCACAGGCGCTTGGCGGCGCGGCCGTCCCAGGCGGCCTCGCTCCGGCTGGACAGGGCGGGGGCGCCGCGCGTGCCGCCCATGGACTTGGGCCCGGCGAAGGCCGCGCCGGGCACGTCCTGGGTGGCGGCGAAGATCGTGGGCAGGGCCCCGTTCGCGGCGCTCTGGGCGAGGACCCTGTTGCCGAGCAGGGCGATCCCGCGGGAGACCGGGTTGGCCCCGTGGCTCTGGAGGTTGGTCGCCGCGTAACCGGGGTGGGCGGCGGTGGAGAGCACCGGGGAGCCCACCGCGTCCAGACGGCGCTGGAGCTCCAGCGTGAACAGCAGGTTGGCGAGCTTGGACTGGTTGTAGGCCCGGTAGGGGGTGTAGCCGCCCTCCAGGTTGACGTCGTCGAAGTCGATGCCCCGGGCCAGGCGGTGCATCCCGGAGGAGACGGTCACCACCCGTCCCGTGACGTGCTCCAGGAGGAGGTTGGTCAGGGCGAAGTGGCCGAGGTGGTTGACCCCGAACTGGAGCTCGAACCCGTCCCTGGTCACGCCCTGCGCGACCGCCATGATGCCCGCGTTGTTGATGAGGAGGTGGATGTCGCCGCTCCAGGCGTCGGCGAAGGCGCGCACGGACGACAGGTCCGCCAGGTCCAGGTGGCGCACCTCGGTGTCGCCCCGCACCCCTTCGGCCGCGGCGCGCCCCTTGGCCACGTCGCGCACGGCCATCACGACGCGCGCGCCCGCCCGGGCCAGGATGCGCGTGGTCTCGATGCCCAGGCCGCTGTTGGCTCCGGTGACGACCGCCGTGCGGCCGCTCAGGTCGGGGAGGGTGACCGCTGTGGTGTCCATTGCGCCACGGTAGGCGAGTGCCCCCCGGCTGTCCATGGCGGCCACGATGGCGGCGCGGACATCCGTTTATCCTGTGTTTCATGGCCGACCGCCCCTACCACCACGGAGACCTGCGCGCCGTCCTGCTCGCCAACGCCGAGCGCGCCCTGGCCGAACGGGGGCAGGCGGCGCTGTCCCTGCGCGAGCTCGCCCGCGAGGCGGGGGTGAGCCACGCCGCGCCGGGCCGCCACTTCCGGGACAAGCAGGCGCTGCTGGACGCGCTCGCGCTCAGCGGTTTCGAGCGCCTGGCCGAGCGGTTGGAGGAGGCGGCCCCCGACTCGGGGGACGCGCGGACCCGGATCCTCGCCCTGGCCAGGGCCTACGTGGGCTTCGCGGGGGAGCACTCCGCGCTGCTCGACCTGATGTACGCGCGCAAGCACGACCCCGACGTCTCCGACCAGCTGTACGCCGCCGTGGGACGGCTGCTCGAACGGGTGATGCGGCCCATCCTCGACGCCCAGGCCGCCGGGGAGATCGCGGGCGGCTCCCCGGAGGCCGTCGCGATGACCGTGTCCGCCGCGATGCACGGCCTGGTCGCGCTCACGGCCACGTCCTCCCCCGAGGAGATCGACGCCAAGCTCGCGGACATGGTCGGGGTGCTCTTCGAGGGCCTCGGACCGCGCACCGCCGACTGACCCCCGCCCCTGCCGGACCGGGCCGCGACCCGGCGGGTCCCACAGGCGGAAGGCCCCGAGACGGAAGAAGACCCCCTGATGGATTTCGCCGGAGACTTCGAGACCCACCTGACCCTGGACGCGCCCGGCCCCGGGCGCGTGGCGGAGGCGGAGGAGTGGGCCCGGAGGCACGGGCTCAAGTTCACCCACATCGAGCTGGACCGGGGCGAGTCCCCCTCACAGCCGATGGTCACCTACCACAGCAGGGGCACCCTGGACGGGGAGCTGGCCGTGGCGGAGAGGTGGACCGCGCGGCTGGCCGAGGCCGGGTTCGCGGTCCTGCGGACCAAGATCGAGGTGCCGCACCAGGCCGCCGGGGTTCCGGCGACGCGCGGGGCGGCCGAGCTGATGCCCGGGTCGTGCTACTTCGAGACGCACGTCAAGCTGCTGCTCCCGGCGTCGGCCGACCTGGCGGCGCTGTCCGCGATCGTGGAACCCCACCGCGCCCGGCTCTCGCGCAACGCGCGCAGGGTGCGCGACGACGGCCTCCAGGAGCGGTTCGTCACCCAGCGGTGCTCGCGTGTGGGCCGCGGGGAGGCCGGCCGTTTCGAGTACGCACTGCTGAAGGCCCTGGAGAGGGCCGGGGTGGCCCTGGAGCACAGGGAGGGGTGGCAGCCCAGGATCCTGTCGGTGGAGCGGGAGTTCGTCGTCCACGACACCGCCCTGTCCGTGGACGCCGGGTGGATGGACGCCGCCCCGGTCGAGGACGCCGACGAGGTGCCGCCGGACGGGTACGCGCCGGACAGCGACCGGCAGCGCTACCCCGGCACCTACCTGCCCAACACCTCCGGCCCGGAGGCCGACCAGGAACCCGTGTTCGACCCCGCGCTCAAGCACCTGGACCGGGCCTTCCGGGCGGGCGAGCCGGTGTTCGCCGACCCCGGGCTGGGCTCGCGCTGGTGGGACGCCAACCAGCGGGCGATGGAGCTGGCCCTGCGGGCGATCGCGGGCACGCCGTGGCGGGAGAGCCTGGTGTTGCGCGGCAGCATGCTCATGCCCGTGTGGGTGGGCGCCGCCGCACGGCGCCCGCGCGACCTGGACTTCGTGGTGGTGCCCGCCGGGACCGCCCCGTTCGGCGAACCCGCGGACCGCATGTTCGCGGACGTGGTCGGGGCCGTCACGGCGGCGTCCGCGGACGGGATCTCCTTCGACGCCGGGGACGTGCGGCTGGAGAGCATCTGGACCTACGAACGGGTGCCGGGGCGCCGCGTGGTCGTGCCCTGGCGGGCCGGGGGACTCCCGCCGGGCACCGTCCAGATCGACGTGGTGTTCAACGAGTCCCTCCCCGAGCCCCCGGTGGCGGTCACCGTCGCGGGGGCGAACGTGCTGGCGGCCAGCGCGGAGCTGTCCCTGGCCTGGAAGGTCCTGTGGCTGTACACGGACATGTACATGCAGGGCAAGGACCTCTACGACGCCGTCCTGCTCGCCGAGAACGCCCGGCCCTCCCGCGAACTGCTGGTCACCGTGCTGCGCCCGGAGATGGGCGCGGAGGCCGAGACCGTGGACGAGGGCCACCTGCGGCGGGAACAGACCTACGGCGGGCGGCTCGTGCTCGACGAGTGGAGGCACTTCGTCCGCGACTGCCCGTGGGTGGAGGGAGGCCCTGAGGAGTGGCTCGACCGCTTCGAGGCCGCGATGGCGCCCGCCTTCCGGCGGGAGTGAGGGGCCGTCCCTCCCCCCCGGGGAGGGTGAGGGGCGCGTCGGCGGTCAGGCCGGGCGGACGAAGGGGTCGGCCGGCGGGTCGTAGGCGGTCTCCTCGTCCAGCAGCCACGTCCAGTCCGGGCGCCACTCGGGGGTGCGGCGGGCCATCTCCGCGGCGACGTCCCCGACCCACACGCCGACGCCGAGGGCGGACTCCGTGGACCACCCGGGCCGGTGGTCGTAGGCCCGGTCGACCTCCACCGCGTCGGGGGTCGCCCGGGCGCGCAGGAAGAACCACATGCCGTGCTCGGGGTGGCCTTCGGCCCGGCGCAGTTCGTGGTCGTGGTGGCCGCGCGGTTGCACCGGGATCCGGTTTCCCCCGGCGTCCGCCAACGTGGACTGGCTCTGGCTGTTCCCGCCGGTGATCGTGTAGATCACCTCACCGCCGTGCTCGGCGGCCAGGCCGCGCAGGAAGTCGCCCAGTTCGCGCAGCGGTTCGGTCTCCCCGGGTACGGGGCGCGGCCTCTCCGTGGCCGCCCGCATCACGGACTCCACCAGGATCGACCACTCCTGGTCGTTGAGCACGCGGGTCCGACCGCGTTCAGCCGGTTTCTCCGTCCCGGCGGGCAGCGGCGCGGCGGGGCGGCCGTACCCGGTGATCCCGGCGGCGCGGAGGACGTTCGCGGCCGCGGCGGTGTCGAAGGGCATCGGATCCAGGAAACCGAAGTAGGGCGCCCCTCCTCCGGCGATGTGCTTCGCCAGGGTGTAGATCCGCTCCCCCAGGTCGTCGAAAGGGTCGTCGCCCTCGTCGGGGCCCTGTTCCCCGGTCACCGACACCACCTCGTTGACGAGGTCCACGAGGTCCAGGGCGGCCTCCTCCGGGCTGACGAAGGCGGACAGCCGCATACCCAGGCCGTCCTCGCCCACCTGGTCGTGGTAGGGCGAGCGCGCCCACGCCCCGTCCTCCCACCAGTACACGAAGCCGATCGGCTCCTCGCCCTCCAACCGGGCGATCCACTCCCAGGGCAGCCACTCCGGGGCGTCCGCGTACGGGTTGGCCGGGGGCAGGAAGGGGTTGTCGGTGTCACAGGCGCCGTCCCAGCCGGCGAGCAGGTACCGTCCGCCCTCGACGCGGGCCAGCCGCCACCACTCGCCGCCGCCGTCCCCCACGAGCAGGACGCCGTCGTCCGCGATCCGGCGCCTCTCCGACCAGGGGGATCCGACACCGGCGCACAACGCGACCTTCAACGCGCCGAGCGACCAGAGCACCTCGGGGTGCGGCAGGTCCTCGGGGCGTCCGGGACTGTGGAATCCAGATGACACGGGTGCTCTCCTGGAGAAGGGGACGGGGGTGCGTCCTGCCCATGTTCCCCTCCTCGTCCGACACTCCGGCACGGAGGCGCAGCGGACTAGCCTGTGGGCATGCGGGAGATCCGGAAAGAAGCGCGCGGGTGGTCCCGCCCGGCCTTCGAGGCCGTGTTGTGGACCCTTCTCGGCGCGCTGGTCGTGATCGAGCTCTCCGGGGCCCGCGACCGGTCGCCGGTTCTCGAAACGGGTCTCCTGGTGGTCGCCCTGGCCGTCGCGGCGGCCCTGTCCCGCTCCCTGCCGCTCGTCTCCCTGGGCGTCATGCTCGCCGGAGCGGTCCTACAGACATCCGCCTCGGTCCTGCTGATGGTGGAGACCACCGTGTTCACGCCCTGGCTGGCCGTGGCGGTGCTGGCGCTGCTCACCGGCCTGCGTTCGGAACGGGTGCGCCCTGTGGTGGCGATGGTGGTCGTGGCGTGCTCGTTCACCCTCGTCCTGCACCTGCTGAGGGGGCTGGTCTCCGGCACCGACGTCCGCGCGTTCCTGTCCGACTCCGTGGGGTGGCTGGGCGTCGTCCTGACCATCGCGCTGAGCACGCTCACCCCGTGGCTGTTCGGCCGCTACCAGCGCCTGCGCCGCCGGGTGTGGCGGGGAGGCTGGGAGATCGCCGAACGCATGGAGCGGACCCGCGCGGCCGAGGCCGACCGCGCCCGCCTGCGGGAGCGCGCCCGCATCGCGACCCGGATGCACGACTCCCTCGGCCACGACCTCGCGCTGATCGCGGTGCGCGCGGCGGCCCTGGAGATGACCGCCCAGGAGGACTCCGAGCAGAGCCGGGCCGCCGGTGAACTGCGCACGGCGGCCCACGAGGCCAACCTGCGGCTGCGGGAGATCATCGGGGTGCTGCGCGAGAACGACGACGGCGGCGGCGACCGCGAGGCCGCTTCCGGACCGGACGCGGGCGGGCTGGACCCGGGAGAGCCGGTGGCGGTCCTGGTGCAGCGCGCCGCGGACGCCGGTATGCGGGTCCGCCTGCTGCGGGAGGGCCCCGACCCGGACCCGTCCGCCCCGGGCGGCGGCGCCGTGCACCGGGTGGTCCAGGAGGCGCTGACCAACGCGGCCAAGTACGCGCCGGGGGCGGAGGTGACCGTGCGGGTGGTCCGCGAGGCCGACCGGACCCGGGTGACGGTCGGCGACGCCGGGCCGCCCGGGGCCGTGCGGCCGGTCCTGCCCGCGCGGAGCGGGGACGGGTCCGGCCTGGCCGGGCTGCGCTCCCTGGTGGAGGAGCTCGGCGGGAGCTTCGCCGCGGGCCGTGAGGAGGGTGCGGGGTTCACCGTGCGGGCGACCGTGCCCGACCCCGGCGCCGGGGGCGGGGCGGAGGAGCCCGGGGAGTCGGAGACGCGCCGCGCCCACAGCGAGGCCCGCGACCGCGCGCGGCGCCGCCTGGTGGCCGCCGTGGCCGTTCCGGTCGCGCTGGGCCTGGTCCTGGCGGCGGCCGGTTTCGGCCTGCTGACCTGGGTGGGCGTCAACACCGTCCTGCCTCCGGAGCGGTACGGGCGGTTGTCCGTGGGGGACGAACAAGAGCGGGTGGAGGAGGTGCTCCCCCGGTTCTCCTATCCCGAGGGTTCGGTGTCGGCGCGGGCCTCCGAGCCGCCCGCGCCGCCCGGTGCGCGGTGCTCCTTCTACCTGTCCCGGTACGAGAACGGGCTGCCGCCGGTGTACCGGCTGTGCTTCGAGGACGGCGTCCTGGTCGCCAAGGAGGAGATCCACAGGACCGAGTGACCGGGCGCCCAGTAGGGTGTCGGCGTGAACGCGACAGACGGTGCCGGAACGCTGCGCCTCGTCCTCGCCGACGACGAGGCGATGATGCGCGCCGGGCTGCGCGCGATCCTGTCGGCGGCGCCGGGGATCGAGGTGGTGGGCGAGGCCGGGGACGGTGCCGCCGCCGTGGCCCTGGTCGCCGAGCACCGCCCCGACATCGCGCTGCTGGACGTGCAGATGCCCGGCACGGACGGCCTGGCCGCGACGGAGGCCATCGCCCGGGAGCATCCGGGGACGGCGGTCGTCATCCTCACCACGTTCTCCGAGGACGCCTACATCGCGCGGGCCCTGTCCGGGGGCGCCAGCGGGTTCGTGCTCAAGAGCGGGGACCCCCGGCAGCTGGTGGAGGGGCTCCGCGCGGTCGCGGAGGGCGGAGCGTACCTGTCGCCGGAGGTGGCGCGCCGGGTGATCGACGAACTGGACTCCTCCGGGGGGCGGCTGTCCCGCGCGTCGGCCGCGCGGGAACGGGTCGCACGGCTCACCGAACGCGAACGCGAGGTGCTGGCTCTGGTCGGCGAGGGGTGCTCCAACGACGAGATCGCCCGCCGCCTGGCCATCGCCCCGGGCACGGTCAAGGTGCACGTGGGGTCGATCCTCACCCGGCTCGACGTGCGCAACCGGGTGCAGGCCGCCATCGTGGCCTACGAGGCCGGGCTGGTCTGAGGGCCGCGGCCCGGCCCCCGTTCCCGCGCCGGGCTTCCCGGGCCCCGGGAAGCCCGGCGCGTGGGGCGGACCGGTCGTCCACAGGCGGGGATCGGGTCTGGCGGCACGGGGTGCCGGTGCGGTTTGCTGGAAAGCGGGGGGTCCCCGGGGCCGCCGCGCTCCGGCGTGCCCGCGCACCGCTCCCGCCGCCCGCCTACCCCTTTGTGCCTACCCGCTCGCTGCCGTCCAGGAGATGTGCGCGGGGTGCCCCTGCCCGGAGCATTACCGGCATGAACACCGCCAACTCCATCCGCGCGAAGCGCGCGGCCGCCTACGGTTCGGCCGCCCTCGTCCTCGCCGCGTCCTTCTCCGTCCCCACCGTCCTCAACGCGGCCACCGACCCCGGGAGCGTGGTCCTCACACCACCCGAACCCACCGGTCCGCACGCCGTCGGGCGGACCGAGCTGCACCTCGTCGACCCCGACCGCGGCCACCCCTGGGTGGAGGAGGCCACCGAACGGGACGTCATGGTCAGCGTCTGGTACCCGGCCGGGGACGGCGCGGACGCCAGCGAGGAGGACGGCTCCTCCACCTCCTCCGGGAACGGCACCGCCTCCGGAGACGGCACGGGCACCGGCGAACCCGCGCCCTACGTCACGCCGTCCGTCTCCGGGGTGCTCAAGAGCGAGATGGAGCGGGGGGGACTCCACCGCGACAGCGTCGACTTCGACGCCTTCCGGGTCAACGCCCTCCAGGACGTTCCGGTCGCCGACACGGGCCCGTTCCCCGTGGTCCTCTACTCCCCCGGGCTGGAGCAGTCCCGGTTCCTCAACACCCTGCACCTGGAGGAACTCGCCTCCCACGGGTACGTGGTGGCCGCCATGGACCACCCCTACGAGACGCTCGCCGTGGACATGCCCGACGGCCGGGTGCTGCGCACGGGCGCCCCCTCCTTCAGCGCCGAGGCTCTCAAGGAGGCCGTCGCGGTCCGACGCGAGGACACGCGCCTGGTCCTGGAGGGCCTGACCGCGCTCTCCGGGGGCGGCAGCCCCGACGCGGGCGGCCAGGAGCCGCCCGCGGGCCTGGGTGAGGCGCTGGACCTGGACGCGGTGGGCATGTTCGGCCACTCCGCCGGAGGACTCACCGCCGCCGAGGTGATGCTGGAGGACGACCGCGTCGACGCGGGGCTGGACCTGGAGGGCACCATCGGCTACCACGTCGGGGACGGGGTGTGGTCGGAGGCCAACCTGCGGGGCGCCGACCGCCCCTTCGCGCTCCTGACCGCGGGAAGGGCCGGGGCCGCGCTCGAACCGCACCACAGCGGGTACAGCGCCGGTTTCCGGACCTTCGTCGAGGCCTCCTCGGTCGACGTCCTGGAGCTGTACATGGCCGAGGGCGAGCACTTCAGCTACACCGACCACCAGTGGGCCCTGCCCGCCATCGACGAGGCCCTCCAGCCGGGCAACCGTTCCTGGCCCGACCTGGTGGAGGGGTCGATCGGCACCGTCGACCCCGAGGAGTCCGTCCGGGCGCAGCGCGCCTACGTCACGGCCTTCTTCGACGCCCACCTGCGCGGTGAGCGGGACCCGATCCTGGACGGCCCCTCGCCGGACCTGCCCGTGATGGAGTTCGTCGGCGAGGACTAGGCGCGGTGCCCGGGGCGCGCGGCCGTGCGGACGGCACCTCGCGCGCCCGCACCGGACACACCACGCGGGCCCGGGACGTGCCCTCCGCGTCCCGGGCCCGCGTGGTGCCCTCGTCGCCACCCGTCGGCGGAATCCGTCGCCGCGCGGGCGCCGGACCCCGCCGACACCGGCGGGCCGCCCGACACCGGTGGCCCGCCGGGCCGGGGCGGCTCCGGCGCCGCTCCGCCACCGGGTCCCTACACGTCGCGGACGCGCAGCTCGGTGTGGGCCACGATCTGCGCGGCCAGGGCCCAGCCCACGACGGCGGCGATGTTCACCGGCCCGTCGTGCGGCGCCGTGTAGAAGCCCACGTCACCGCCCGCGTAGAACTCGATACCCGCCGCTCCCGGCATCAGCGCCGCGAAGTCGTTGATCATCTGCACCTGGGAGAGCTGCATGACTATCGGCAACCCCATGAGCAGCAGGAATCCCACGATGAACGTGCCCGGCATGCTCCGCACCGCCGTGCCGACCCCGACGAACAGGACCGCGAACAGCGCCATGCACACGCCCGCGCTCAGCGCCGTCACCAGGATCTCGGCGACGTCGGCGGAGGCGTACCGGCCGACGAACGCGCTCAGCACCGCGACCGCCGTCACCGTGGCGAGCACGCCCGCCGCGAAGGCGAGTCCGGCGGTCACCAGCGTGCGCGCGACCAGCACGGTCCCCCGGGCGGGCCGCCACAGCAGCGTGCTGGTGACGCTGCGGTTGCCGAACTCCCCGGTCGCGGCCAGCGCGGCCATCACCAGCACCGCGATCTGCACCAGGTAGAAGTGCCCCTGCGAGGTGAGCCGCATGAACGCGGCGCCGTCCGCCTCGTCCGGGTTCTCCATGATCCGGGTCCACTCGGTGTAGCCCATGAGCGCGGCGAACACGGCCATGCCCGCCAGCGCGGCACCGAACGCCCACCACGTGGACCGCAGGGACGACTGCCGGACCCACTCGGCGGCGACCTCCCGGAACAGGTCCGTTCGAGGGCGGCTCCCGGGGCGGTCCGCCTTCGCCGACCCCTCCGCTCTCACCGTCCCTGCCGTTCGCCCCGTGCTCGCGGAACGCCCAGGGCCTTCCTTCGCAGCCGTAGCACCAGGCACATTCGACACATCCGACATCCTCGCCTCGCTCCTACCGTCCTGCCCGTTCCCGCTTCCGCTCCGGGCTCGCGTCCCCTTCCTCGGCCACCGGGTCACCGGGACCCCCCGCGTCCCAGACGGCGCAGTGGTCCGCCCGGTCCCGGGGTGCTCCCGGCGGCGGGCGCCGTGTTCCCGACAGCGCCCCCGGTGCCTTCCGGGGCGTTCCCGGCGATGGGCGCCGTGTCCCCCGCGTCGCCTCGGCCGGAGGCCGCGGACCCCGAACGAGCGCCGTACTCGACGGCGTCCCCGGTCAGTTCCAGGTAGGCCTCCTCCAGCGAGGCCTCCTCCAGCCGGAGTCCGTGGACCCGTGCCCCGACGGCGTGCGCGTGGTCGCCGACCTCCGCCGCGCCGAGCCCGAACACCCTCAGTCCCGCGCCGCGGGCGCCACCCCGGCCACGGGCGCCACCGGTGCCCCCCGCACGCCGTTCGCCACCGGAGTCCCCAACGTCACGGGTGTCCCCGCCGGCTGAGACGTCCTCGGCCGTCCCGGCACCCCGGGCGCCTCTGTCGTCCCGGAGGTCCTCCACGGCCTCGACCCGCACCGACGGCCCCATCCGCTCCAGCCGTTCCCGCAGCTTCGCGGAGTCCGGGCTGTGGACCAGCACGTGCGTGCGCGACCAGGCCGCGATCACGTCGGAGATCGGCGCGTCCGCGATCAGCCGTCCCCGGCCCACCACGACCAGGTGGTCGGCGACCATCTCCATCTCGCTCATCAGGTGGCTGGAGACGAACACGGTGCGCCCCTCGTCGGCGAGGCGCCGCGTCAGGTCGCGCATCCACCGCACGCCGTCCAGGTCGAGCCCGTTCACCGGCTCGTCGAACAGCAGCACCCCCGGATCCCCCAGCAGCGCGTCCGCGACGCCCAACCGCTGGCGCATGCCCAGCGAGTACCCGTGGACCCGCTGGCGTGCGACGCCGGTCAGGCCGACCTCCTCCAGCACCTCCTCCACCCGGCTCCTCGGGATCCCGCCGCCCGCCGCCTTCGCGGTCAGGTGGGCGCGGGCGCTGCGCCCGGGGTGGGCGGCGTCCGGCGACAGCAGGGCGCCCACCTGCCGGGTCGGCCGGGCCAGCCGCCCGTACTCCCGTCCGTTGACCAGTGCCTCGCCCGAGGTGGGCCGGGCCAGGCCCAGCAGCATCCGCATGGTCGTGGACTTCCCGGCGCCGTTGGGCCCCAGGAAGCCGGTCACCCGCCCGGGTTCGACGGTGAAGGTGAGTCCGTCCACCGCCGTCCTCCCCCCGTAGCGCTTGGTCAGTTCGCGCACCGTGAGCACGTTTTCCCCTCTCTGCCGCTCTCGTGGTGCACCACGCTAGGAAGGCGGGGCCGGGCCGCACATCCGTGGTTCGTCGGGGACCGGATACGCACTTGTGCCTACCCGGCGCGGGCCGGGGCCGTTTCACCGGACCCGCGTTTCGGGTACGTCCCGTTCGTGACGGCCAACCGATCGGAACGGGGGGAGATCATGCGGGCGTCCATCGGCGACTACGTGCGTACGCACGGGGTCGTGAGCACCGAGGGCCAGCACGTCGGGGAGATCGTGGAGATACGCGGCGCCGACGACGGGCCGCCGTACGTGGTGAGGTTTCCCGACGGTGAGGAACGGCTCGTCTATCCCGGGCCGGAGACCGTGGTGGAACCGCGGCACCCGGTGGACTGAGGGGCACCGGGGAGGACCGGCACGACGACGGCGGCGGTGGGCACCGGGCCCACCGCCGCCGTCGTCGTGTACGGGTCCGCCGTACCCGGGTCCACCGCCGGGTCAGGCCGACAGCCGCCCCAGGAAGCCCCCCAGGTTGGAGCGGGCGCGCTCGATCTGCTCCTCCACGGTGAGGGACTCCTCGTACCGTCCGCCGTGCGCCGGCTCCTTCTTCCCCCGGATGTAGAGCGAGCAGGCGAAGTCCGTGCACATGTACAGCCCCACCGTGCTGCCGTCCTGGCCGGCCCCCCTCGCCTTGGGCGCGGCCAGCAGGGCCACGCCCCGCCCGGGGTGGGTGGTCAGGCACACCGAGCACATGCTCCGGCGCATTCCGGCACGGATGTCCGACAGCCGGAAGGCCACGCCCACGAGCCGGTCCTCGTGCTCGGTGACCAGGTAGGCGCGCTCGTGCGCGGTGTGGTCGCGCCACCCGAGGAAGTCCAGGTCCTCCCACGGCCGCTGGTCCAGGTCGCGCGGCAGTGAGAGCCGCTTCGCCTCCCCCTTCGAACAGTTCACGAAGGACGTACGGATGTCCTTTTCACTCAGAGCTCTCATGGGAGGGACGCTAACTCCGCAGGTCGGAGGGGTGCAACGGTTTTACGGCGCTCCGGGCTCCGCCCGCGCCGCCCGGAGCACCCGCGCCACCTGGGCAAACGCCCGCCGCATCCGGGACGCCCGTGCTCCCGCGTGTCCCATGCCACCCGTACCGGCCCCTCCCCGGGGCGGGCCCGCGGGCCCGCCGCCGTCCCCCGGACGCCCGCCCGCGGCCCGCGGCCTTCGCCGCCCCGGCCTCCCCCTCCTCAGGGACGCCTGAGCAGGTAGAGAGCGAAGGGCTCTCCCCTGTGGCGGATCTCGCGCGCGTAGCCGAAACCGAGCCGTTCCATGACCGCGCGGGAACGGAGGTTGTGCACCTCGGTGAAGGAGACCACCTCGTCCGCGCCGAGGACGTCGAAGGCGAACTCCAGCCCGGCGCGCCCGATCTCGCTGGCGTAGCCGAGCCCCCAGAAGCACTCGCGGACCGCCCAGCCGATCTCCAGGCACCGGGCGGAGTCCACCACCGCGTAGGACAGGCCGCCGCGTCCCACCAGCTCGCCGGTCCACCGGTCGTGCGCGATCCACTTGTGGACGCCGTCGGTCCTCCAGGCGCGTTCCATGTACAGGGCGCTCTCCCAGGCCTCTCCCCGTGTCCACCTGCCGCCGTACCACCGGGCGACGCCGGGGTCCCGGTGCAGCCGCCACAGCTCGTGGGCGTGCTCGGGGCCGATGGGGTCCAGGCGCAGCCTCGGCGTGACGCGGACACCGGAGGGGCCCTCCGGTCCGGCGGGGTCGTCCCCGGTCCCGGGCAGGGCGCGGCGGCGGTGCTTGCGGTTGAAACCGGTCACGGGTACTCCAGCCGGGCGTGGGCGTCGGGCGGCGTGGCGGGGATGCCCGGCGGGTCCGCGACGGAGTGCTCCCCCGACCGGCGGCCGCGCGCGCTCCCGGCCGCCCTCCGCACCCCCACGCGAAGAGTCTAGGTCCCGGCCCTCCCGTACGGCCGCGACGGCCGTGTACTGGGACTTTCCCGTTATCCGCCGGGCGCTCGGCGCGCGGTGTCCCCCCGACGGCGCCGACCGGACCTCAGTCCCGCTGGAAGAGGCGCGCCGTGTACAGGACCGCGCCGGAGGCCAGCCCGGCCAGGGCCAGCGAGGCCGCGAACGAGGCGGCTTCGAGCACGAGGCCGGAGAGCTCGGCCGTCTCGGCGAGGAAGCGGCGCGAGGCCTGGCGCGAGAGGACGAACACGGCCACGAAGACGACGAAGGAGACGACCGAGGAGACCTTCACCGGAGTGTTCCGGGGCGCTGCGGAGGACACATGCGGGCCATCCTAGGACCCGTCGCCCCCGGCCGCTCCCCGGGGCCGGGCGCCGGGCGGCCGCGTGCCCCGGACACCCCCTCAGGGGCCGTGTCACACCCTGGTGCGCGCCGGGGCGGGGGAGCAGACTGGGCCCCGTCCGGGGACCTCCGGACACGCGTCGAGGAGGACACATGGAACTCGGTCTGCACGTCGCCGACTTCACCTGGGACGGCGGGACCCCCGCCATCGGCCCCACGCTCGCCGACACCGCCCGCGCGGCCGAGGCCGCGGGCCTCTCGCGGCTCACGGTGATGGACCACTTCTGGCAGATGGGCGGGGACATCGGCCCCCGGGAGAACGCCATGCTGGAGGCGTACACCACCCTGGGGTTCCTGGCCGCGCACACCGAGCGGATCCTCCTGCACACCCTGGTCACGGGGGCCGTGTACCGCGAGCCGGGGGTGCTGGCCAAGCAGATCAGCACGCTGGACGCGCTGTCCGGCGGGCGCGCCGGGCTGGGTCTGGGGGCCGCCTGGTACGCGGACGAGGCGCACGGCCTGGGCATCCCGTTCCCGCCCACGGCGGAGCGGTTCGAGCGGCTGGAGGAGACGATCCGGATCTGCCTCCAGATGTGGGGCGAGGACGAGGGCCCCTACCGGGGCAGGCACCACACGCTGGAGCGCACCCTCAACTCGCCGCAAAGCATCTCCGTCCCGCACCCGTACCTGATGGTCGGCGGCGGCGGTGAGCGCAAGACCCTGCGGCTGGTCGCCCGGTACGCGGACGCGTGCAACATCTTCAGCGGCCCGGAGGCGGCGCACAAGCTCGACGTGCTGAGGCGCCACTGCGAGGACGTGGGGCGCGACTACGACCGGATCGAGAGGACCACGGCCTTCTCCGTCACCCCGGACACCACGGGGGAGGAGCTGGTCGGGCAGCTGCTGGAACTGGCCGCGACCGGGTTCTCGGTCGCCTACGTGTTCGGCCAGGGCTTCTCCGACCCCCGCCGCGTGGTCGAGCTGCTCGCCTCCGTCCTGCCGGAGGTCGCCGAAGCCTGAGCCGGGCGGCTCCGGAGCCCGTCCCGGAAAACGGCGTGCGGCGGGCGGCGGTGGCGCGTACCGTCGAAGGCTCCGACGACGGGAGGCGGTACATGGCGGAGGGACCGCGCGTCTTCGAGGTCCTCGTACCCGGATACGACGGCCTCGACGAGGTGCTCGCGCTCCGGGAGACGGTGGCGCTGCTCCTGTGCCCCGACCCGCTGCACGCGGGTCCGTGCGAGGTGCCCTGGAGCCTGGGTCTGCGCGCGGAAGAGGAGGGGGACGCGCCCGTGGGGACCGGGCACACGGTCGTCGTGGGCCTGCTCACCACCCGTGCCGGGGCCGAGGAGACCGCGGCGCGGATCGGCGCGGGGCTGGGCCGCGCCGCCCGCCTGGTCGAGGCGGATCCGGGTGACCACGAGGACCTCGTCGAGCAGCACCGGGCCGAACGCGGCCGGTGAGCCGGGGTCCCGGTGTGCTCCGGGCGCGGGGAAGCCGCCCGAGCGGCCCGACCCGCCGGGCGGCACACGACCAGGACCCCTCCGGCGGGGCTCAGAGCGTGTCGATCAGCTCACGGCACGCCTGCTCACAGCGTCGGCACGCCTCCGCGCACACCCGGCAGTGGTCGTGCATGGAGGCGTGCTGGCCGCACTCGTCGGCGCAGGTCTTGCAGGTCTGCGCGCAGGCCTCCAGCACGGCGCGGGTCATGTTGGCGTCGTAGCCGGTGTGGCGCGAGAGCACGCGGCCGGTGGTCTCGCACTGGTCGGCGCAGTCGAGGTTGGTGCGGACGCACTTGACGAGGTCGGCGACCCCGTCCTCGCTCAGGCAGGCGTCCGCGCAGGCGGTACAGGCCTGGGCGCACTCGAAGCACGCCTCGATACAGGCCCGCAGCTTCTCACGGTCCACCCCTCCCAGGTCCTTGGGGTAGGTCTCCAGCATCTGGCTCGCCACACTCATGGGGCTCTCCTTCAGCGTCGTGCGGTGTCGGAGTCGGTGACTCCGGCTCCGGTCCGCACTCCCACTAACCTGCGCGGCGGCGTGGCAAACCCACGGGGGACCGGTGCGGACGGCGCCGTTTTTGCAGTACAGGGCACCGGGGCGGGCCCTGAGAGGACCCGCTCCTCCACGGCCGCGGGCTCCGTCCGGGCCGCGGGGGCCACGGACGCCGGACGGCCCCCTCCCGGCCCCGCGGGCTCCCCCGCCGCGGGCGGAAAAGGGGCCGCGGCCGCCCCGTGCGCCACGCACGGACCGGCCGCGGCCCCCGGCGGGCGGTGCTCAGGTGGTGACCTCCTCCATCCGGGCCCGCGCCGCCGCCTCGACCCTCTCCTTGATGTGCTCCATCTCGGACGGAACGTTCTGCTTGTACTTGACGGTCATCTGCTCGTCGTCGAAGGGCGCGTCGGGCTTCATGGCGAACTCGTACCGCCAGGTCAGACGCACTCCCTCCGGCACCTGCTCATAGGACCAGTGGATCCGCACGTACTCGAAGCCCTCGGTCTGGACGCGGTGGGACCACGCCTCCCCCGCCTCGCGGTCCACGGTGCGCTCGGACACCCAGCTCCACACACGCCCCTGCTTGTCGGGGTGCTTGGTGACGCGGAAGCGCGTGGTGTCGCCCTCCTGGTGGAGGACCTCCACCGAGGAGTGCCAGGTGAAGATCTGGGGCCAGGAGGCGACGTCGTTGGTCAGGTCCCAGACGAAGTCGTAGGGCGCGTCGATGACGACGCTGTGCTCGATGCTTCCGGGCACGGGGATCACATTCCTTCCGCGGGGGCCGGAACGCCCCCGTTGACGAGGGTGGCCAGGGAAACCGGGGAGGGCGCCGCCTCGGCGTCCGCCCCGAGCTTGCGGCCGACACGGCGCTCGATCTCGGCGACGATGCCCATGACGCCCAGGGAGTCGATCCCCAGTTCGTCGAAGGTGCTCGTGGACGCGGTGGCGGTGTCGGTTCTGACACCGGCGCAGGTGGACATGAGCTCCACCATCTCCTCGATCTCGATGTGCTTGTCGGACATGGGTCTCCTCGAAATCTCGTGTGTCGGATGCGTGTCAGGCGTGGTCGGGACGTGTCAGGACGACGGCGGAGTTGCCGCCGCCCAGGCCCCGCGACAGGACCAGCGCGGTGCGCAGGCGCGCGGCGCGCGGAACCCGGACGACCAGGTCGAGGCCGCTGGGCGCGTCGGGGACGTTGGGGGTGGGCGGGACGACCTGGTGCTCCAGGCTCAGGACCGCCGCGGCCACGTCCAGCGCCCCCGCCCCGGCGTAGGCGCGGCCGAAGCCGGTCTTGGGCGCGGTGACGGCCACCCCGTGCGGGAACAGCTCGCGCAGCACCGCGGCCTCGTCGGCGTCGGCCTTGGGCGTGCCCACCGCGTCGGCGAAGACCACGTCCACGTCCTCCGGGGCGGTACCGGCCCGGCGCATCGCCTCCCGCGCCGCGTGCAGGAGCCCGGCGCCGCCCGGGTCGAACGCGCCGACCCCGCCGAAGGTGCTCGCGTGCCCCGCGACCTCGGCCCGGACCCTGGCGCCGCGCGCCCGCGCGGCGCCGGCCTCCTCCACCACCGCGACGGCCGCGCCCTCGGCCGGGACGTAGCCGCCCGCCCCCTCGGTGAAGGGGAGGTAGGCCGTGGAGGGGTCGTCGCTCCCGCTGAGGAGGTCGGCCCCCGCCTGGCAGGCCAGGGCGAACGGGGAGCCGATCGGGGCCTCGCTGCCGCCGACCAGCATCGCGGAGGTCCCGCGCCGCAGGGCCCGGTCGCTCTGCCCCAGGGCGTCGAGCATGCCCGGCTCGTCGGTGACCAGCACCCCGCACATGCCCTTGAGGCCGTTGCTGATCGAGATCTGCCCGGTGCTCGCCGCGTAGAACCAGGCGATGGACTGGTAGGGGCCGACGTGGTCGGGCCCCCTGCTCCACAGGGCCTCGATCTCGCGCTGGCCGAACTCGACGCCGCCCGTGCAGCTGCAGATGAGCACGCCGACCGCGTAGGGGTCGGCGCCGGGGTCCAGCCCCGAGTCCCGCAGTGCCTCGCCGGCCGCGACCATCGCGAACCAGCTGAACGCGTCGGTCTGGACGACGTAGCGGCCGTCGAGGTGGTCGTGCGGGTCGAAACCGGGGACCTTCCCTCCCAGGCGCACGTGGAAGCCGTCGGTGTCGAAGTCGGGGATCGGCGCGACGAGCGACCGGCCCTGCCCGATCGCGTCCCAGTAGTCCCGGGTGCCCACTCCCGCGGGCGAGACCGTCCCGAGTCCGGTGATCACCATGCTCACGCGCACACCTCGTTCCCCCGGTCCAGGACGACCGCCGACTGGAAGCCGCCGAAGCCGCTGCCCACGGAGAGCACCACGTCGGTCCGCCGCTCGCGCGCGGTCACCGGGACGTAGTCCAGGTCGCACTCGGGGTCGGGCGTGCTCAGGTTGGCGGTCGGCGGCACGACGCCGGTGTCCATGGCCAGCACGCAGGCGGCCAGTTCGATCGAGCCGATCGCGCCCAGGGAGTGCCCCACCATCGACTTGATGGAGGACATGGTCACCCGCCGCGCGTGCTCGCCCAGGGAGCGCTTGACCGCGTCGGTCTCGTGGCGGTCGTTCTGCACGGTGCCCGAACCGTGGGCGTTGACGTAGTCCACGTCGGTGGCCGGGCGCCGCGCCTGGTCCAGGGCGGCGGTGATGGCCCTCGCCATCTCCTGCCCCTCGCGGCGCAGGCCGGTCATGTGGAAGGCGTTGCCGTGGTTGGCGAAGCCCCCCACCCGGCAGCGGATCCGCGCGCCCCGGCGCCGGGCGGTCGAGGCCTCCTCCAGGACGAGGACGGCCGCGCCCTCGCCCATGACGAAGCCGTTGCGGTCGCGGTCGAAGGGCCGGGAGGCCCGCGCGGGGTCGTCGTTGCTGTCCGAGGTCGCCCTGATGGCGTCGAAGCAGGCCATGGCGATGGGGGAGATCGGCGACTCGGCCGCTCCCGCGACGACCACGTCCGCGAGGTCGTCCTCGATGGCCTGGGCGGCGTAGCCGACCGCGTCCAGCCCGGAGGTGCAGCCGGTGGAGACCGTGCGCACCGGTCCGCGCGCGCCGACCAGCTCGGCGATCTCCCCGGACAGGGCGCTCGGCGTCACCGCCCGGTACAGGTGGGGCGAGGCGGCCCGGGGGTCCACGACCCAGTCGGCGCCGCCCCGGCTCATCTCCACGTAGTCCCTCTCCAGGCGCGTGGTGCCGCCGACCGCCGTCCCCATGCTCACGCCCACGCGCCAGGGCGAGACCTCGGCCAGGGGCGGGGAGCTGTCGGCCAGCGCCTCGGCGGTGGCGACCGCGGCGAACTGCACGTACCTGTCCATGCGGGCGGTCTGGCGCTCGTCCAGTCCGTGCGCCGCGGGGTCGAAGTCGACCTCGGCGGCGATCCGGGAGCGGAAGGCGCTCGCGTCGAACAGGGTGATGGGGCGGGTGGCGGTGCGTCCCGCGGTGAGCATCTCCCAGAACGCGGCCGCGCCGATCGCTCCGGGGGCCACCACACCGATGCCGGTGACGACGGCCTCGCGTCTCACAGCGCCTCCCCTGGGAGGTCGCGGGCCCGGCTCAGGTACAGGGCGGGGGCCGCTTGCGCGCCCACCGCGGGGTTGTGACAGGGCAGGGTCATGCGGTGCTTCCTCCACATGGTTTGAGGGATGAGAGAACGCGGCTCACTCATTCACGTTCGGTAGCGTGTGTATCACGGTGAGCTACCACACCCCGCGATGAACGCGCCCCGCGCGCCACCTGGCCAGCCAGCTTCCACCGCCCCGGCCGCGCCCCGCCCGGCGGGTCCCGCCCGGACCCCGCGCGGACCGCCCCCGCCTCCGGCCGGTCAGGCCGCCTCGGCCCCGACCACGGCCCCGGGGCAGTCCGCGGCGAGCCGGACGAGCGCGTCGTGCTCGGCCGGGTCCACCGTCAGGCCCCAGCGGACCTTCACCGTGGCCCACCCGGTGACGTAGCGGCAGAGCGCCTCCGGGGACGGCGGGAGCCACTGCGAGGGGTCCTGGTCGGCCTTGGAACGGTTCTCCGAGGCGGTGACCGCCACCAGCGCGACCGGTTCGCCCAGGTCGTTGGCGTAGTCGCGGCGCCGGTCGGTGGTCCACTCCGAGGCCCCCGACTCCCAGGCCTCGGCCAGCGGGACGACGTGGTCGACGTCCAGGCCGCGGACCTCGGTGTGGGTGCGGCCGTCGTAGTAGGACTCCCACTCCCCGCCGCCCAGGCGGCACCCCGGCCCGACCTCGGGCATGCGGACGGCCTCCTCCACCAGGACCTCGGCGCGGGTGTTGCAGCCGTCGCGGTCGGCGTCCACCCAGTGCGGGAACAGGGAGCGGTCGTAGCCCCGCCCGTCCTCGTCGGTGACGGGGAGCGCGGCGACGGCGACGGCGAGCGGGACCGCCTCGGCCGCGCGCGCGGTGACCGGCACCGGGGCGGCGGCGATCAGGACGGCGGCGGCGATGCCCACGGTGGCGCGCACGCGAGCCCCCTTCGTACTCGGGTACGGATGGTGACGCATTGATTCCGCACAGTGAGCAAAGGTAACCCTCGGGCGGTCCGTCCCGCTGGGGGGCACGGGGCACACCGGGGCGATACGGGAGGGTCCGGCACATCGGCGCACCGGAATCGGCCCTGCCGTCCACAGCCTTCCGGCCAGGCGTTATCGGCCGCACCACGACGACCGCCGCCGGAGGGCCGCGACGGGCCGGGGTCGGAGGGCCGCGGACCCGCCGGGGCCCTCCCCCCGCCCTCAGGCGGAGGCGTGGCCTCCCCTCGGGGTGAACACGACCTCGCGGGCCCGTCCGGGGGTGACCACCGGGCGCAGGGCGGCGTCGGTGAGCAGCACCACCGGGGCGATCCGGTTCGGCGACACCGGGTACCACCCGGGGAGGGCCTCCTCGATGACGGCCCAGGCCTCGTCGGCGGCGCCGCTGGCCGCCAGCCCGCGGGCCGTGTCCAGGGCGCGCTCGAAGGCGGGCGGCTCCGGCACCCGGTGCTCGGCGAGCCAGGCCCTCCGCTCCCCCTCCTCCGACGGCACCCCGGGGCCGGGCAGGATCCCGTCCAGTGCGCGGACCGCGTGGGCCGCGCCGCCGTGTGCGTCCAGGCCGGCGCCGCGCAGGAGGAGCGGGACCGCCTCGGCGCCGATCTGCTCGGTGCCGACCTCGGCCGCCACGTGGGGGCGGTGCAGCAGGCCGCGCAGCCTGTGGTGGGTCCCGCGGACGTCGAGGAAGGCCGCGAGGACCACCCTCAGGTAGGCGGCCGCGCCGGACCCCTTCTCCTCGGCCCGCCGGAAGGCGTCCATCGCGTCGTCCACCCGGCCGCGCAGCGCGGCCCGGCGCCCCCGGGCCAGGAGCTCCTCGGCGCCCTCCGGGCGCACCGGGCGCCCCTCCGCCCCGAGCAGTTCCTCGAACGAGGCGCGTTCGGCGGCGACGAGGTCGGCGAAGGAGCGGTGGCGCCCGCCCAGCCCCGGGTACCAGCTCGCCCACACGTAGGCGGCCCACTCGCCGTCGGGGGAGACGTCCCCCGCGTCCAGCAGCCAGTACTGGGCGTCGCCGTCACCGGAGACCAGCAGCACCGGTCCGACCAGGTCCTCGTGCTCCAGGTACCCCTCGTCGGGCGCGGCCCCGTCCCGGAGGTCGCCCAGCCAGCCGACCGTGCGGGTGGAGCGCAGTTCGTACATGAACGCGCCCATGCTGGTCCAGCCGTCGGAGGCGGCGAGGAAGGAGCGGTAGCTGGGCGGCAGCCGGGTGCCGAGCCGCTCCTCCAGGCCCGCGATCCGCTCCTCGGCGGCGCCCTCGTGGCCCAGCCAGGAGGCGGCGCGCTGCTCCTCGGTGGCGTGGGGGATCTCGTCCCCCTCCAGGACGCGCAGCATGTCGGCGCTGTACTCGGCCAGGTAGGTGCGCCACTGCCCGGCGGTGGCCGGCTTCCCGGCCACCAGGTCCCAGGCGACTCCCTCATAGGGGGCCGGGGCCCGCCCCGCCTCGTAGCGGTGTCCGGCGAACGCCTCGTAGGTGCGCTCCTCTGAGAAGAACCGGACCCGTTCGAGCTGGATCTCGGGCCCGCCGCAGTTGCCGGTGATCTCCAGCCGCAGGTGCCGGTAGGACGCCTCCGCGGCGGCGCCGGTGAGGTGGAAGTCCCGGGCGAGGTGGCGGCCGGGGAAGATCTCGTCGGAACGGGTGTCGAGCGTGACCCACGTCCGGCCGTCAGCCGACCCCTTGAGCACCCAGTCGCGGGGGTCGCGGTCGGCGAAGTCGTTGGCCGAGACCAGGGTGTAGTGCCGGACGTTGACGGGCTCGTCCAGGGTGAACTGCAACCAGTCGGCGTCGCGCCAGGTCAGCCACTTGGTCTGCCGCGCGTCGAGCAGGTTGGCGGCCACCTCGCCCGCCGCGGCGTGCTCGTTGCCCGCCCGCACCTCGCGCACCCTGCCGGTGACCTCGTCCGCGTTCTCCGCCTCCTCCAGGTCGATGGTGCGCAGGGTGACCGCACCGCCGCCGCCCGCCCGGTCGGCCCAGCTGACCCGCACGGCCGGGGACCCGCCGTCCTCGATGAGCAGCCGCAGGTCCTCCTCGCCCCCGCCTCCCGCGACCCGGAACCGGTGGCCGGGAAGGTCGGGGAGCGACCGCTCCAGCCGGCCCCGCCACGCGTGGGACGCGCCGTCCGCGGTGGTCCGCGTCCCGGTGAACGTGGTCATGCCGGGGTCGAAGCCGACCACGGCCTCGGCTCCGTCGAGGTCGCGCCAGCCGAGCTGGGCGAGCGGCACGGCCCCTCCGGGTTCGAACCCGACGGTCAGCCGGTGGCCGGTCCTCCACTCCCCCGTCCCTGCCCGCCGCGATTCGGTGAGGAAGACGAGGGCCGTCGGGTTCTCCAGCATGGGGGCTCCTGTGTGGGGGGTCGCGGACCGGGCGGACCGGGCGCCGGAGGGGCGGCGCCCGCGGATCCACGGAGAGGCTACGGGCGGGACCCGACATTCGGGACGCCTCCCGGGTGCCGCTCCCGTCCGCGTGCCCGGCCCCCCGCACGCAGCCGTACGGCCGCCGTCGGAGCGGGTCCCGCTCCGACGGCGGCCGTACGGCGGGCCCGGCACCGGCTCCGGAACCGCGTCGCGGCCGTCACGCACCGCGTGGAGCACGCGTGCGGCGGGCTCAGCGCTCCTCGGTGTCCTGGACGTCGGCGGTCCCAGGCCCGTGGTCGGGCAGGGCCGAGCGGGAGGACGCCTCCCGGTGCAGCCGCAGGAACTCCAGGTGCCGCTCGTACTCGTCGAGGATGTTCCCGATGAGCTGCTCCTTGGTGTAGCCCATCACGTCGTAGCCCTGGCTGCCCTCGGTGAGGTAGACCTCGAAGCGCACGTAGGTGTCGTGCTCGGCGAGCGAGCGCATCGCGAACGCGGGGGTGGGGACCTCGATCGGCCACAGCCGGTAGCTGAACTCCTCCTCCGTGCCCATCGGCGCCCTCAGCTCCAGGTACGGGATCCCGGACTCCTCGTCGGCCCCCTCGCGGACCGTCGCCTCCGCGCCCTGGTCGCGCAGCGCCTCGGCCACGTCCCGGAACGCGGGGCGGCACACCTCGCGGACGAACCTGTCGGCCGCCCGCCTGCCGGGGAAGCTCACCGCCCGTGTGAGCCGCTGCCGCCAGTTGCGTTCCGGCCCCCGGCGGTCGACCGTGGTCCGGTCCGACAGCGACGACGACAGGGTGGTCCGGAACGCCTCCGACCGGAACTTCTCGACCCGCAGCGCCTTGTACAGGCCCCAGATGATCACGAACATCACGAACGAGAACGGCAGGCCCATGATGATGGTCGCGTTGGTCAGCGTGTCCACTCCGCCGACCAGGAGCATGGCGAGGGTGAGCAGGCCGGTCGCCGCCGCCCAGAAGACCCGCAGCCACGGGGAGGAGTCGGTGAGCGGCGTCGGCAGGTGGGAGCTGAGGTTGCCCATCACCAGCGCGCCGGAGTCGGCGGAGGTGACGTAGAGGAGCAGGCCGACGACGGTCGCCAGCCCGGCGCTGAACAGGACGCCCGGGTACTGCGTGAGCAGCGTGTAGAAGCCCTGCTCGGGCTGGTTCATCGCGGTCTCGCCGAACGCGAGGCCGCCCTGGCGCACGATGCTCAGCGCGCTGTTGCCGAAGACCGACAGGAAGGTCAGCGTGTACAGGAGCGGCACCACCAGCGTCGCCGCCACGAACTGCCGGATGGTGCGGCCGCGCGAGATCCTGGCGAGGAACATCCCGACGAACGGCGCCCAGGCGATCCACCAGGCCCAGAAGAACAGCGTCCAGGCGTTGAGCCAGTCGGTCGGCGGGTCGTAGGCGAAGGTGTTCAGCGTCATGGAGGGGAACCGGCTGATGTAGTCGCCGATGTTGAGGACGAGGGCGTTGAGCAGCCGGACGGGGTTCTCGAAGACCAGCACGTACAGCATCAGGACGACGGCGAGCACGACGTTGATCTCGGACAGCCTCCTGATGCCCCGGTCGACGCCCGCCACGGCCGACACCGTGGCCACGAGTACGGCGACCACGATCAGCCCGATCTGCGCCGCCACCCCCTCGGGAACGCCGAAGAGGAAGTTCAGCCCGTAGTTGAGCTGCACGACCCCGATGCCGAGCGACACGGAGATGCCGAAGATCGTGCCGATGACGGCCGCCAGGTCGACCGCGTCACCGACCGGGCCGTGGATGCGCCTGCCGATCAGCGGGTACAGGGCCGAGCGGATCGCCAGGGGGAGGTGGTAGCGGAACGAGAAGTAGCCCAGGGCCATGCCCATCAGCGCGTACATCGCCCACCCGGTCACCCCGTAGTGGAAGAGCGTCCACACCACGGCCTGCCGGGCCGCCTCGACGGTCTGCGGGTCGCCCTCGGGCGGCGCCAGGTAGTGGGAGACCGGCCCGGAGACGGAGAAGAACAGCAGGTCGATGCCGATCCCCGCCGCGAACAGCATGGCCGCCCACGCGAACACCCCGTAGTCCGGCCTGGAGTGCTGCGGTCCGAGCTTGATCGTGCCGTAGCGGGAGAGCGCGACGAACACCACGAACCCCAGGTACAGGGTGGCGGCGAGGAAGTAGTACCAGCCGAACGCCTCGGAGATCCACCCGACGACGGCGCCGATGGTGTTCGCGGCGCCCGACGGCGTGATGATCGCCCAGAGCGAGAGCGCGATGATCAGCGCGGACGAACCGAAGAACACGACCGGTTTGAGTCGGCTCCGCCCGCGCTCCGCCTCCTCGGGGGTCTCCGGTTCCGCCTCGCCGTCCTGGCGGTGCTGTCCTCCGTCGGTGGCCACCGATCTCACCTCTCGTTCCTGCGGTGCCGGAAGCGGTCCCCCGCGGGCGGCGCCGGGGAGGGGGGTCCGCGGACCGCCGGGGGCGCCGTCCCGCCGCGGCGGGGTCGCGGTCTCACGGCCGCCTGGAAGCGGACCACGGGATCCGGGTGGTCCACGGCGCCATCTTCACGGATCGTCCGCCCGCGGTCCCGCACCCCCCGAACGGCGGCGTGGCGCGGTGACGGCGGCGGGGGCCGGTGACGGGCGGACCGGGGGCCCGGTCCTGCCGGGGGCTCCGGAAGCGGTGGTGGTCGGCGGCTGAGCCCGTCCTCCCCCGGTCGCGTAGCGGTTCCCGCTGTACGCCCGGGCCCGCAGCGGGGTCCGCCGGGCCGCTCACACCCTCTCGGCCAGGACCCGGGCGAGCACGTCCGGGCGCTGGAGGGGGATGCCGTGGCCGCACCCCGGAACCGAGGTCATCCGGCAGCCGGGGAGGGCGGCCCGGATGCCGCGGGCGGAGTCGCGCACGAGCCCGCGCTCGCGCTCCCCGACCATCACCAGCGCCGGGTTCGCGAAGTCGGACCAGCCGGAGGGGAGGGTGAAGCCGATGTTCTCGCCGACGCTGGCGAGCAGGGTCCCGCGGCTGACGCGCGCGCTGTCGCGGAGGTACTCCTCCAGGAGCTCGTCGGGAACGAACAGCTCCCCCGCCTGGAGCTTGGCGAACCACCGGCGCCGCGCGAGCGGCGCGGTCGCGGCGAGCAGTCCCAGGACCGCGCGTGGAAAACGCAGCGGCCTGGCCTGGGCGCTCACGACGACGGCACCGGTGACCAGGTCGGGCCGCGCCGCCGCGAGGAGGATCGTCAGCTGCGCCCCCAGCGAGAACCCGGCGACCAGCGCGCCGTGCGGTGCGCGTTCCTCCAGGACCTCCGCCAGGGCCCGGACGGTCGCCTCGTGCGACCGGTACTCCTCGTCCGCGCTGCGCCCGTGGCCGGGGAGGTCGGGGACGATCACGCGGGCCGCGGCGCTTCCGAGGCGCTCCAGCGTCGGGCGCCACATCCACCCCGCGACACCGCCGCCGTGCAGCAGCAGAAGGGGAGGAGCGTGCGCGTCACCGGTCTCGAGGACATACATGCGCACATCCTCCCAAGCACCGCTCGCGGTCCGAGCGGCGCCGTCGGGCGGGCGCGGAGGGCACCGGGTGCGGACGGACCGGGAAGGCGGGCGGGATGGGGAAGGGCCCCCGCGCGGCGCTCGGCCGCGCGGGGGCCTCCGCGTCTCGCCGGACCTTGGCGGATCCCCCGATACCGCCGGTCCGGCGCGGGCCGTGCGCGCTCACCCCCATGAGCGCCCGGCCCCGCACCCGCGCCGTGTCATCCCGGGGCCGCACGGCCGATCAAGGCCGCCCCCCTGGCCCGCGGGGCGCGCAGGTGCACACCCACACCTCTACCCGCCCCCCGGCGGACAAACATCGAATCCTCCCGTGTCCCCAGAAGGGGCGCGGCCGTCAGCCCCCGGCCCCGGCCGGGACGCCGAAGGGGATCCGCACGTCCGGCGGAAGGCCCGGTCGGCCGGGCAGGGGCCCCGGTGCCCGGACACGCCGTGTGGTCGGGGGACGCCCGCCGCCCGGGGGCCGGGGCGGGCCCGGAGAGGCCGTCACCATCGCCGGTGCACGGTCGCCTTGCCTCCGGTCACCAGGCTCGCGGGCGGAACGTCGTCGGCCACGACCGCGCCGGCGGCGACCACGGCGTCACGGCCGATGCTGACGCCGGGAAGGATCGTGGCACCGGCGCCGATCCACACGTTCTCCGCCACGTCGATGGGAGCGCCGCTCAGCCACCCCCGCCGGTCCTCGGGGTCGACCGGGTGGCCGACGGTGATGAACGTGGCCTTCGGTCCGACCATCACGCGCTCGCCGAGCCGGATGCCGGCGTAGTCCAGGAACGTGCAGTTCTGGTTGATGAACACGCGCTCCGCGAGGTCCAGGCTAAGGCCGTGGTCCGTGTAGAAGGGCGGATAGATCGTGACCCCCCTCGGCAGCGGCCCGCCGAGGATCTGTTCGAACAGTTCCGCCCTGCCCGCCTCGTCCTCGAAGGGCAGGACGTTCAGGCGCGAGGTGAGCTCGGTGGCCCGCAGGACCCTCTCGGCCATGGCCCTGAACTCGGCGCTGTGGATGCGCATGAGCAGGTCGCTGGACATGCCGCGATCCTTTCTGGTGTACCCGGTGACCGGACGGGGACCGCTCGGTACCGGCCCCCGTCCGCCTCGCTCCTCCGACCCCGGCGGTTGAGGGGGCGTCGCGTGGCGGGCACCTCGCACGGAGGAGGGGTGGGAGACGGTCACCTTGGTACCAGAGCGCGGCGACAGAGCGAGCGACGCCCCCTCGGGGGCCCGCCCGCGAGGAGCCGGTCTCCCGGGAGGATTCGATGTTTGTCCGCCGGGGGGCGGGTAGAGGTGTGGGTGTGCACCTGCGCGCCCCGCGGGCCAGGGGGGCGGCCTTGATGGTGCGGGGCCGGGCGCTCATGGGGGTGAGCGCGCACGGCCCGCGCCGGACCGGCGGTATCGGGGGATCCGCCAAGGTCCGGCGAGACGTCGAGGCCCCCGCGCGGCCGAGCGCCGCGCGGGGGCCCTTCCCCACCCCGCCCTGTCGGCCCTCGGGGAGGACCTGTCCGGATTCCGGCGGTGCCGGACGCAGGTGCCCCACCGCCGCGCTCAGCCGGGTCCACTGCCCCGCTTCGCCGCGCTCCCGCCGCGCCTCGTCCGTGACAGCCACCGTGCGCGGTCCGTGCCGTCGGTCCGTGGATTTCTTCCGTGGTCACCACGGATGCCGGACGGCCATGGCGGGAGACAGGCTGTGAACACGCAGCGGGTCGATATGACCCACGACGACGCACCCACCACGCGCAAAGGACCTGCCATGACCCCCTTCACCTCCCCCGTCCTCGAAGTCCGCGACCCCGCGGCCGCGCGCGCCTTCTACGAGGCCTTCGGTCTGGGCCCGTACGTGGACGTACGCGCGTCGGACGCGCCGACGGCCGGCTTCCGTGGTTTCGCGCTGTCCCTGGTGGCGTCCCAGCCGGGCGACGTCGACGCCCTCGTCGGCGCCGCCATCGGCGCCGGGGCCACGACGCTGGTTCCGGCCGCGAAGAGCTTCTGGGGCTACGGCGGCGTCGTACGCACGCCGGACGGGACGGTCTGCAAGATCGCGACCTCGAAGAAGGACACCCGCCCCGCCGCCCGGCGCGTCGACCAGGTCGCCCTCCTGCTGGGGGTGGCCGACGTCAAGGCGAGCAAGCGGTTCTACGCCGACCGCGGCCTGGCCGTGGCGAAGAGCTTCGGCGGCAGGTACGTCGAGTTCGACACCCCGTCGTCGGCCGTGACGCTGGCGCTCTACCCGCGCCGCGCCCTCGCCAAGGACACCGGCGTCCCCGAGGAGGGCACCGGGTCGCACCGGATCGTGCTCGGCGGCGACGCCGGGCCCTTCACCGACCCGGACGGCTTCGTCTGGCGGGCCGCGTCCGCCTGAGCCGGGCGGCGGGCGACCCTGGCTGGCGGCACCGGCGGGCGGCACCGCGCGGGTGCGGGCCGTCCGACCCCTCGGCCGCACCGGCCACCGTGGCGCGGTGCGCCGCCGCGCGGTCAGCCGCGCCCGGGGGCGGCGCAGTAGGCCGCCAGCACCACCGCTCCCCACACCGCCTGCGCCGCGAGCAGCGGGCCCGTCACCCCGGTGGTGAACGCCACGAGCGCGGGCAGGCACCCGAGCACGGTGACGTCGGCGCCGGCGAGCGCCCACACCAGCGGGCCCAGCGGCACCGGGCCCAGGGGCGTGTCCATGACGGGCATGGTGTGCTCGATGGGGCGGCGCCGCGCCATCCGCAGCGCGCCCGCCGCCAGCGCGGGCGCGCACAGCGGGCCGAGCGGCCAGAGGGGGAAGCCGTGGCCCGCGATGCCCGCGTGGCCCACGACGTCCAGCCCCGCCAGCGCGAGGGTCAGCCAGGATCCGCCGAGCAGGGCGGGCAGTACCGCCCGGGCCGAGAGGAGCGCGCGCGGACCGGCGCCCAGCAACCGCGCCAGCGACGCGTCCCCGGCGTCCCGCCGCGCTCCCGCGGTACCCGTCGCGGCGACCGCCAACGCGCCCACGGCGAGCACCGTCAGCGCTCCCGCCGCCCCGCCGCCCGCCCGCGCGGCCAGCACCGGCAGGACGGTCGCCGCCGCCACCAGCGCGAGCCGTCCCGGCCGCCGCGCCGACCGGCGCCAGTCCAGCCAGGCCACCGCGGCCGCCCCCCGCAGCCGCGACGGCCACGCGCGCGACCGCAGTACGCGCGACCGCCAGTGCGCGTCCTCGGCGATCCAGGTCAGCGAGCCCGGATCCATGACGACGAACGCGCCCACCGCGAGTCCCGCCCGGTTCGAGGCCTCCAGAACCGCGCGGGCCGGAATGCGCGCGACGGCCGTCCAGGCCCGCCACGCGAGACCGGCGGCCGCCGCGGCCGACGCGGACGCCGCCGCCGTCCACACCGGCGGAGGAGCCGACGCGACGCCGGCGAGCACCCCCTGCCCCGGGCCCGTACTCATGACCGTCGCGGCGGCCGCCGCGACGAGCAGGGCGGCGAGCACCGCGACCAGTCGGCCGTCCCAGGTCTGCGTCGCCTGTGCCAGTACGGCCGCCGACATCCCGGCCAGCGTCCACGACATGCCCAGGACCACGGACACGAACAGCCGGAGCGTCAGCGCGTCGGAGGCGCCGAGCGCGCTCAGCAGCGCCAGTCCGAGGACCGCGCCGACGACGGCGCACACCGCGGCGAGGACCAGCAGCGTCGGGGCCAGCACGCCGCGGCGCGGCAGCGGCGAGAGCACCAGCCACGCCGCGTCCGCCGCCGACACCCCCACCGGCCCGACCACACGCGCCAGGGTCAGCAGGACCGCCAGCAGCACAGCGACCAGCGCCAGTCCCGCGCCCGCCCGCGCCGGATCGACCTCGCCGGGCACGGCCGACACCGCGCGGCCGATCACCGGGAACACCACCGACACCAGCAGGCCCAGGCCCAGCAGGGTGATGTAGCGGTCGGACCAGGTGCGTCGCCCACGGCTCCGGTCCCGCACGAACGCCCGGACCTCCGTCGCCCCCCTCACGCGGCGGCCTCCAGGGCGACGTGGCGGGCGTCCTCGGCGAACCGGGGGTCGTGCGTCACCATCACCACCGTGCCGCCGTTCGCGGCGTACTCGGCGAGCAGCGCCGCGAGCCGTTCCCGGAAGGCCGCGTCGAGCCCGCGCTCCGGCTCGTCCAGCAGCAGCAGCCGGCTCGGGCGCAGCAGCGCCGCGGCCAGGGACAGCCGCTGGCGCTGCCCGGTCGACAGGGAGGACGGGGCCCGGTCGGCGCAGCCGGCCAGATCGAACAGCTCCAGGGCCGCGCCCGCCTCCAGCCGTCCGGGGCCGTGCACCGCCCGCACCAGCTCCAGGTGCTCCCGTACGGTCAGCCCCGGGTACCAGGTGGGCTCGTCACCGACCAGGACGACCTCGCGCCAGAAGTCCGGCTCGTCGGCGGGCGGGCGGCCCAGCACGCTCACGTCGCCCTCGGCCCGTTGCAGCCCCGCGAGGCAGCGCAGCAGGGTCGTCTTCCCGGCGCCGTTGGGGCCGAGCACCGCGACCACCTCACCGGGCGCGACCGTGAGGTCGACTCCGCGCAGTACCGGTACGCCGCCCAGCTCCACGCCCACGCCGCGGGCGGTGATGATCGATTCGGTCATCGGCCCAGACTAGGGTCCGTGCCCGCGCGGGCCGCCGGTGCCCGTCCGTTCCCGGCCCCGGGGGCGGGCGGGGCGGGGTCCGCGGCGCGTGGACGCCGCCAGTCCCCTCCCCCGCGCTCTTGTGCCTGGAGCGCGTATCGACCGTCCGGCCTCGCTATGAGTACAAGCTCACCGCAGGTCGCAACCCCGGCGACACACCAGCGGCACTTCCGGCCGGGTCACTGGCCGACCGGCCTCGCGGGGCCGGACGCGCCACCGGTCGCGGTGGCGCCGGTGACCGCCCGGCTGCTGCGGAGGAAGGAGCCGGCGACGGCCGCCGGCTCGTCGAGGTATCCGGCGACCATCGCACCGTCGCGGAGCAGCATCAGGTCGTCGGCGACGTCGCCCGACGCCCTGCCGCCCAGCGGTGCGACGAGTCTCTCGAACGCTCCTCGGCACCATCGGCGGTGTGCGTCGACCGCCTGCCGGACGGGGCTGTCCGGGTCGGGGTACTCGGCGGCGGCGTTGATGAACGGGCAGCCGCGGAAGCCGGGCGCGCACGCCATGATCCCGACCTGCTCCGCGATGAGCTCCAACGTGGCGTCCACGTCGCCGTTCCCGCGGGCGATGGCGGCGTCGACGCCCTCGCGTTCGAGCGCGGCGCGGTGTTCGAGGTAGGCGACGATGAGCTCGTCCTTGCTCCTGAAGTGGCGGTAGAACGTCACCTTCGTCGTGGCTGCACCGTCGATGACCTTGTCGACGCTCACCGCCCGCAGGCCGTGTGCGTAGAACAGTTCGGTCGCCGCCCCCAGCAGGCGCTCGCGCATCGGATTGGCCATGCGCGGAATCATATGCGCTCCTCCGTGAGCTTGCGGATCGGTGATCCCCCCTCCTACACTCCCCAAGTAGAGTTACTAGTCATTCTACATAGAGGTCGCGACCGTGCCCGGGCGGACCGCCCGCACACCGACCCGCCGAAAGAGGACCCCGATGACCACCACGACCGCCACCGACCGGACAGGCGCCGCCCGCGGACTGCGGAACCTGTACTACGCCCGCTTCGGGTTCGCCGTCGCCTGGGCGGCCCTGCTCGCCCTGACCGCCTCCTCCCTCACCCCCCTCAGCATCGCCCTGCTGGTGCTCTACCCGCTGTTCGACGTCGCCGCCGCCGTGGTCGACCTGCGCACCTCCGCGACGGCGCGGCCCACCGCGGGGCTGTACGCCAACATGGCGCTGAGCCTGCTCACCGCCGTCGGCCTGGGCATCGCCGTCACCTCCGGCACCCCGGCCGTGCTGGCCGTGTGGGGCGTGTGGGCGATCACCGCCGGAGCCGTGCAGCTCATCGTCGCCCTCCTGCGCTACGGGCTCGGCGGCCAGTGGCCGATGATCCTCAGCGGCGGCATCTCCACGATCGCCGGTTCCGGGTTCCTCCTGCAGAGCAGCGCGCCGAACGCCTCGCTGACCAACCTCGCCGGTTACGCCACCCTGGGCGGGATCTTCTTCCTCGCCTCCGCGATCCGCCTGCACCGCGTCGCCGCGAAGGCCGTCCGGCACGGCGGCGCCCCCGGCGGCGGCCGCTGAGGCGACCGGACCCGTCCGGGGGCGCGGGAACCGTTCCGCCACGGGGTACGTTCATCCGTACAAAGCCGCGGACGGCCCCTCCCGCCCGGCCTACAGCCAGATCCCGGCCGAGGAGCGGGCCGGCGCCCGCCCCACCGGCCCGGGGACGGGGGGAGTCCCCGGGGCGACCGCATCACTACAACCACACCGGTTCCACACCGTGATCGGCGGCCCTCCCGCCTTCCGCGGCACCAACCTCCCAGGTCAGTACACGCCCAGCAGCGCCATGACGTCGGTGACGCGGCCACTGCGGAACCGCACCCCACCGACGCGAGGGTCGGCTTTGAGGAGCTACCGAAGATGTCCCAGGGTCGGGCGCGGTATGCGCCCACGGTGAACGACGCGACGGTGCGCGGGGCGGTCTACCCCCGGCGGTCCCTGGTCCTGGTCGCCGGGGTGCCCGGGGCCGGGAAGAGCACCCTGCTGCGGCGGCTGTTCGGGCTGCGCGGGAACGAGGAGCGGACCGTGCTCACCGCGGACGGTGTGCGGGTGATCGACTCGCTGCAGTCGCGGTACCGGCTGGGACCGCTGCTCGGCCGGGCCCCCTACCCGCTGTGGCGCTGGGTGGTGCACGTACTGCACCTGGCCCGGGTGGCCGCCGCGTTGCGCGGCGGCCCGGTGGTGGTGCACGAGTCCGGGACCCGGCGCTCGGTCCGCATGCTGCTCGCCCTGCTCTGTTGGCTCCGCCGCTACGAGGTGCACGTGCTCATGATCGACGCCACCCCGCAGGAGGCCCGGAGCGGGCAGGACACCCGGGGGCGGCGGGTGACCGAGCGCAGCCACCGGGTGCACTCGCGGCGCTGGCGGCGGCTGCGCGCGGCCACCCGGCGCGGGCCGACGGCGTTCGCGCCGGGCGCGCGCAGCCTGCTCGCGCTCGACCGGCGCCGGGCCCGGGAGCTGGCCTGGATCCGGTTCGGTCCCCGCCCGGATGCCCGTGGCCCCCTGCACGCCGCGGTGGAGCCGCCCTCCGCCCGGCTTGAACCCGCGGTGTCCACCACCTCGTGACACCGGCCGGTCACGAAGCCGAAGGCACACCGACCACTCGGGTCCTGCCCGGCCCGAGTCCCTTCTCCACACGACGAACCCACGGGATCCGCGCTGGCATCCCGCACCTCACGAGCTTCGGAGAGCGCTGACGGAAGCGCCGGCAGCAGCACCGAGCACCGCGCCATCCGCACCCCGCGCACCCGGACGGCCAAGGCTGAGCCCTCTGGCTCCCGACCGCCTCCGCAGCCCCATGCGGCCGCTAGCCTTCTCTTCTGTCGAGGGGAGCAGGGGTGGTGGAGCAGTCCGTATACGCATCCGTCGAATACCCGGCCGCGTGCCAGGACTGCGGCGCGCAACTGGAGTGCTGGGGCGTCCAGGCCCTGGTGAACGGATCCCTGCGGTGGGATGTCGAATGCGCATGCCGGGCCTGTGGGTTCTCGGTCGCGGTCTGCGGCGGTGACCTCCCCGGCGAGCTGCGAGACCGGATTCTCGAAGAACACGGCACGGTGAGGTTCCTCGTGGAGCCACCCGCCGGAAACGTCGCGATCATGCGCGTGCTGCGGGCTGAGCTCGGCATCGACCTCACAGAAGCCAAAGCGGTGCTCGGCCGGGTACTGGCCGGTGACTACTCGGGAACTCTTCCGGAGGTGGAGCTCCTGGCCCGGAGACTACGTGCGGCGGGAATCGAGACCGTATCCGCCCGTGACCAGGGGATGTCGCGTGCGCGGAGCGGGCCGACCGCCGGTTAGCGGGCGCTCGGCGGCGAACCGACACTCGGCGCCGGTGTACACCACGACAGCCCCGTCGTTCCCGGCCCCGGCCGGGGTCCCGTAGGCGATTGCCCTCGGGGCGGCCAGGCCGCCCCGGCCAGGCGGTTGACCGAGAGTTTTCCCAGGTCAGACCATGTGAGAGCCAGCGAGGGGACTTGAACCCCTAACCTATCGCTTACAAGGCGATTGCTCTGCCAATTGAGCTACGCTGGCGGGCCGCCGCGACCGTGGTCCCGGCTGCGTCCCTGGGAAATGGTACCGGTTCAGACGCCGCCCGGCCCACTCGGATACGCCCGGAGGGCCGAGTCGCCGCCCCGGCCTCCGCCTCGTCGGCGGACAGGCCCCTCCCCCCGCACCGCTCCCGCATCCCGATCCGGCAAAAAGTCCGGAGACACCCCCGATGTCCGGTTACCCCACGCCCCGACCGGCAACCACAGGGGAAAGCGCTCCCACCCGGGGGCGGAGAGGTGGGAGGGACATGGCTGGCAACAGGGGTGTGGTGTACCAGGGAGCGGGCCGGGTCGAGGTCGAGGACGTCGACTACCCCGAGTTCGTCATCAAGGACGGCCCCGGGGTCAATCCCGCGAACGTCGGGCGCAAGGTCCCGCACGGGGCGATCCTGAAGGTCGTCGCCACCAACATCTGCGGCAGCGACCAGCACATGGTGCGGGGGCGCACCACCGCGCCGGAGGGGCTGGTCCTGGGCCACGAGATCACCGGCGAGGTGGTCGAGACCGGACCCGACGTGGAGTTCGTCCGGGTCGGAGACCTCGTCTCGGTCCCGTTCAACATCTCCTGCGGGCGCTGTCGCAACTGCAAGGCGCGGCGTACGGAGATCTGTCTCAACGTCAACCCCGACCGGCCGGGCTCGGCCTACGGCTACGTCGACATGGGCGGCTGGGTCGGCGGGCAGGCCGCGTACGCGCTGGTGCCCTACGCGGACTGGAACCTCCTCGTCTTCCCCGACCGCGACCAGGCGATGGAGAAGATCCTGGACCTGACGATGCTCTCCGACATCTTCCCGACCGGCTACCACGGCTGCGTCACCGCGGGCGTGGGCGTGGGGTCGAGCGTCTACGTCGCGGGAGCCGGGCCCGTCGGGCTGGCCGCCGCCGCGTCGGCCCGGCTGCTCGGCGCGGCGGTGGTGATCGTCGGCGACATGAAGGAGGAGCGGCTGGCCCAGGCCCGCAGTTTCGGCTGCGAGACGATCAACGTGGCCGAGGGGGACATCACCGGGCAGATCGAGCGGATCCTCGGCGTCCCCGAGGTGGACTGCGCGGTGGACGCGGTCGGCTTCGAGGCCCACGGGACCGGCGAGGAGGCCTCGAAGGAGGCGCCCGCCAGCGTCCTCAACACCGCGATGGGCGTCACCAGGGCCGGAGGGGCGATCGGCATCCCCGGCCTGTACGTGACCGGTGACCCCGGCGCGTCCGACGAGGCCGCCCGGGAGGGCTCCCTGTCGGTCCGGATCGGGCTGGGGTGGTCGAAGTCGCACGCCTTCTTCACCGGCCAGTGCCCGGTCATGAAGTACCACCGGGAGCTGATGGAGGCGATCCTCAACGACCGGGTGCGGATCGCCGAGGCGGTCAACGCCGTGGTGATCCCGCTGGAGGAGGCGCCCGAGGGGTACCGGGCCTTCGACGAGGGCGCGGCCAGCAAGTACGTGCTCGATCCGAACGGATACCTCGGCACCCGCTGACACCCGGGGAGGTTCAGGGCACGCGGGCGGCGACCAGGGTGAGGGCGGGCTCGGACGTGGCCACCCCCAGCACGTCCCGGTAGCCCGCGGCGGACAGCTCGCGCGCGGCCTCCCGCGGCCCCCACGGGGTGACCCGGCCGCGGGACATGCGCCAGCGCACCACCGCCTCGCGCACCCCGCCGTCCGGGGAGTCGCCGGGGTCGTCGCGCAGCACGGTCGCGGTGAGCAGCCAGGAACCCGGGCGCAGGGCCTCGCGCACGCGCGGCAGGGCCCGTGCGACGGCGTCGGGCGCGATGGCCGCCAGGGGGAGCCAGGCCAGGTCGTAGGCCCCGTGCTCGGCCAGTTCGGCCACGTCGAGCAGGCGCAGCTCGACCCGGTCGCGCAGCCCGCGTTCGGCCAGGTGGCGCTCGGCCAGGCGCAGCGCCCGGGGCTGGACGTCGAGCCCGACGGCGCGGGAGCCGGGGACGCGCTCCAGCACCGCGGCGGCGATGGCGCCGATCCCGGTACCCGCGTCGAGGAAGCGCAGGCCCTCCCGGCCGAGGAGTTCGCCGAACTCCGGGACGCGCGCCTCCAGCAGGTCGAGGAAGTCCGCCATCCGCCGGCCCGAGGCGGCGCCCTCGGCCTCGAGGGCCGCGTCGTCCTCCTCGGCCCGGTCCTGCTCGCCCAGGGCGGCGTCGGCGGCCTGGGACAGCTGCCGCGCGACCCTGCGGGGGAAGGCCGACGGACCGGCCCGGCCCGCGAGGACGGCGCGGTAGGCCGGGAGCAGCCGCCACCCGTCGCCGTCGGGCTCCGCGCACCCCGCGGCGGCCAGCAGCCTGCCGTGCTCGCGCGACAGCGGCGCGCCCTCCGCGGCGGCGGCGAGCGCCGCGACCACCCAGGCTCCGTTGAGCCAGGCGTCGACACGGGCGGCTGGGTCGGGTGGGGCGTCGGCCATGGCGCGAGTGTGCCATCCGCGGCCCCCGGGCGCACCCCCGGGTTACGGAACCCCGTACCAAAACTGGCGGAACGCTCATTTCCCCCGTTTTTCGAGTGACAGGAGTCACTCCGCGGGGTAAGCAGGACGAGGGCGCGGACAACCCCGTGCGCGCCCCGTGTGTCTACCGCCGAGGAGCCACAGCATGGCCTGCGCAGGATACGACTGGACCGCCCCGCTGGAGAGCGCGGACGAGGTCGCCCTCGCCGTCGAGGAACTGGACGAGGAGACCGCGGAGTAGCGCGGTGACGCGATCCGCGTGGATTCCCGCGTCCGGGGAGCGGACCTCCCCGCTCCCCGGACCGGGCCGCCGGGACTGGTCCGGGGCGCGCGAACGCGAACTCACCCTGGAGGAGGCGGAGCGGCGGGTCCGCGCCGAGGTGGACGCCCTCGGCTGGAGCGCCCGCTACCGGGTGCTCGACGACCGCGAACCGACCGCCGTCCAGTGCGCACTGTGGGACGCCGGCGGCTCGGAGGTCCCCTACGGGCTCGGCGCGGGCAAGGGCCCCGGCGCCCCCGCGCGCGTCGGCGCGCAGTTCGAGGCCCTGGAGCACGCGTTCACCGGCCCCACCGTCCTGGAGGCGCTGCCGGTGCGCCTGGCGGACGCCGCCGAACTCGCCGCGGGCCCCTTCGCCGCCGACCGGGCGGTCCGCGACGTGGCCGCGCAGGAGGGCGCGCGGGTGGCCTGCGTGCGCCACGAGGCGCTCGACGGAGGCCCGCCGGTCGACGTCCCCGTGTTCCTGTGGGCGCCGTGGTACCCGGTCCCGACCGAGGAGGCGGTCCGGGTGCGCCGTGCCCTCGGCGACACCGCCGAGTACCGCGCGGCGCTGTCCTACAGCGTCAACTCCGGCTGCGCGATCGGGGCCACGCGCGACGAGGCTCTCCTGCACGCGCTGAACGAGTGGGTGGAGCGCGACGCGTTCTCGCTGTTCCTGCTGCGCTCCGTCTACGACCGCGGCCCCATGCCCGCGCGCGTGCCCCGCGAGGCGCTGCCCGGCCGCCTGCGCGCCCACCTGGACCGCGCCCGCGACCTCGTCGGCGGCCCGGTGGTG
Source organism: Glycomyces fuscus (assembly GCA_002529455.1). Classification (GTDB taxonomy): domain Bacteria; phylum Actinomycetota; class Actinomycetes; order Streptosporangiales; family Streptosporangiaceae; genus Nocardiopsis; species Nocardiopsis fusca. Next base: position 6,416 of record NYMS01000053.1, on the reverse strand, counting down.
CTGCTCGACCTGACCACCGACCTCGGCGTGCCCGTGGTCATGGCCTACGCCCCCGAGCGGCCGGGCGGCGCCCCCGACCACCGCTACGGGCTCGGCGCCTCCCTGTCGGGCGAACTCGCCGCGGAACGCGCCGTCACCGAGTTCGTCCAGGGCGAGCTGCTCGCCCGGGTCGTGGCCGAGCAGTCGGCGGCTCCGGAGCGCTCGGGACCGTTCGCACGGCTCGTCGCCGACCACGACGTCGCCGCCGGGGTCCGCGCCCGGCTCGCCGGGCACCCCCGGCTCCTGGCCTGCGCCATGCTGGACTTCGCCGACCGGATCGGCGAGGCGCCCGCGGGCGCGATGCCTCCCGAGACCGTCCCGCCCGGCACCGGCGTGCCCCTCCAGCGGGCCGCCGTCGTGGAACGGCTGGCGGCGGCCGGGCACCGCGTCGCGGCGCACCCGCTGCGGGAGCTGGAGCACGGCACCGTCGTGGTGCAGGCGCAGTGCCCCGGCCTGGAGCGGTTCCACCTCGTCACCAAGGGGCACGTGGCCCTGCCCGGCGCGCGCGGGCGGGCGCGCCGCGCCCGCTGAGGCACCTCGGACGCCGGGCCTCCCGCCCGCGCCGGGCCACCTCCCCCGCACCGCGCGGCCCCGCCCTCCGGGTGGGACCGCACGCCGGGCCCCGCGCGGGCGGCGCGGTCGGCGCCGCCCGCGCCGCGTCACATCTGTTCCATCAGCACGTCCTCCACCGCCTCGGCGTAGGCGCGCACCGTCTGGTGGTCGAACAGCAGCCGGGTGGGCACCGTGACGTCCAGCAGGCGCTCGACCTCGCGCACCACCTGGAGGCTGCGCACCGAGTCCCCGCCGATGTCGAAGAAGTTGTCGTCGCGCCCGATGCGCTCCAGGCCCAGGGCGCGGCCCCACACCTCGGCCACGGCCTCCTCGGTGGGGGTGCTCGGCTCGACGTGGACGGGCGCGGCGGCGCGCGCCCAGGCGGGCTCGGGCAGGCGGGCACGGTCCACCTTGCCGTTGGCGTTGAGCGGCAGCGCCTCCAGCACGGTGACGGCCGAGGGCACCATGTAGGCGGGCAGCTCGCGGCCCAGGCGCTCGCGCACCAGGTCCACGTCCACCTCCCGTCCGGTGACGTAGGCGACGAGCTGGCGCCCCCCGGCGGGGCTCTCGGCCACCAGCACCGCGGCCTGGGCGACCTCGGGCCCGCGCAGCAGGGCGGCCTCCACCTCCCCCGTCTCGACGCGGAACCCGCGCAGCTTCACCTGGCCGTCGGCGCGGCCGACGAAGACCAGGCGCCCGTCGGCGGACCAGCGCACCAGGTCGCCGGTCCGGTAGAGCCGCCCGCCGCTTCCGAAGGGGTCGGCCACGAAGCGCTCGGCGGTCAGGCCGGGCTGGCCGTCGTAGCCGCGCGCCGTCCCCGGCCCGGACAGGTACAGCTCGCCCACGGCCCCGGGCGCGGCCGGGCGCAGGGCGGTGTCCAGCACGTAGGCGCCGGTGGCGTCCATGGGGCGGCCGATCGGGCAGTACCCGGCGTCGGCCTCCTCCCCGCTCAGCGCGGTGCACGTGGCGAAGGTGGTGGCCTCGGTGGGCCCGTACACGTGCACCAGGGCGGTGTCGGGGCACGCCCGGCGCACGCGGGCGAGGGAGGCCGGGTCGGCGGCCTCCCCGCCGGTCCACAGCTCGCGCAGCCCCGCGAAGCACCCGGGGTCCTGCTGGGCGAAGAGGTTGAACAGGGCGGTGGTGAGGAAGACGGCGCTGACCCCGTGCCGGGCGGTGTGCCCGCGCAGGGCGTCGGCGGAGACCGGCCCGTCGGCCACCACCGCGGTCCCGCCGTTGAGCAGCGGCACCCAGACCTCGTACGTGGCCGCGTCGAAGGCGTGCGGGGAGTGGAACAGCACCCTGTCGTGGCCGTCGCGCCAGCGGGAGTCGGCGCTGAGGGCGACCACGGCCCCGTGGTCGACCACCACGCCCTTGGGCGTGCCCGTGGAGCCCGAGGTGAACATGACGTAGGCGGCGGTGTGCTCGTGCACCGGTCCGCGCCGGACCGCGCCGCCGTCCCCGCTCGCGCCTGCGTTCCCACTCGCGCCCCCGGCACCGGACAGCGTGCCGTCGGCGGCGTAGCCCACCACCGCGTCCACGCCCGCGCAGCGGTCGGCCATGTCGGGGTCGGCCACGGCCACGCGCGCGCCCAGGGCGCGGGCCAGGGAGGCGACCCGCTCCGCCGGAACGGTCTCGTGCAGCGGCGCGTAGGCGGCCCCCGCGCGCAGGACGCCGAGCATGGCGGCGACCACCCGCGGCGAGCGGGGCATGAGCAGCAGCACCCGGGACTCGGTGCCCACGCCCAGCGCGGCCAGGCGGTCGGCGACCCGGTCGGCCTCGGCGTCCAGGTCGGCGTAGGTCCACTCGCCGTCCGCGCCGACCAGGGCGGTCGCCTCGGGGTGGCGGGCGGCGCGCTCGGCGAACAGGGCGGTGACGGTGGTGTCGGACGGCCGCTCGCCGCCGCCGTCGGCCAGGGCCAGGGACCGGGCCGGGTCGGCTCCGGCCACGCGGCCCAGGGGGCGCTCGGGGTCCTCGGTGAGCGAGACCAGGATGCGCTCCAGGTCGGCCAGGAGGCGGTCCGCGGTCGCGGCGTCGAAGCAGGCGGGGTCGTGGCCCAGGACCAGGCGCACCCCGTCGGAGGCGTAGGCGCTCAGCGCGAGCGGGTAGTTGGTGGCCTCCATCGCGGTGACGAACCGGACGCGCAGCCCGTGTTCGGCGGCGGCCGCCTCGTCCACGGGGTAGTTCTCGAACACCACGACGCTGTCGAAGAGCTGGGTGTCGCCGGGCAGGCCCGCCTCGGCCTGTACGCGCGCCAGGGACAGGTGGTCCTGGGCGCGCGAGAGCGCCTGTTCCTCCTGGAGGCGGCGCAGCCACCGCGCCACGGGCGCGGCGGGGTCGACGGCGACGCGCACCGGCAGGGTGTTGATGAACAGGCCCACCGCGGCCTCCACCCCGGGCATGTCGTCGGGGCGGCCGGAGGTGGTGGCGCCGAAGACCACGTCGGAGTGTCCCGAGTACGCGGACAGGAGCAGGGCCCAGGCGCCCTGTACCAGGGCGTTGACGGTCAGGCCGTGGGCGCGGGCGAAGGCGTGCACGGCCTCGGCCCGCGCCGGGTGGAGGCTGGTCTGGCTCCGGGCGCTGGAGCGCGCGGCGCGCGGGGCGGCGGGCGGACGGTCGTAGGGCAGCGGCGTGGGCCCGGCCACGCCCTCCAGCACTCCCCGCCAGAAGGCGTGTCCCTCCGCGGTGTCCCGCCCGGCCAGGCGGCGCAGGTACTCCCGGTAGTCGGGGCGCGCGGCCGGGGCGCCGCCCCGGTAGGCGGTGAGGACGTCCTCCAGGACCAGGGGCAGGCTCCACCCGTCCAGGACGAGGTGGTGGAAGGTCCACACCAGGCGCACGGAGGTGTCGGCGGTGCGCAGCAGTGCCACGCGCAGGAGCGGATCGCGGACGGGGTCCACGCCCCGGGCGGCGTCCTCGGCCAGGTGGTCGGCCAGGGCCCGCTCGCGCTCCTCCGCCGTCGCGTGGCGCAGGTCTACGTGGCGCACCTCGACGGGGACGTCGCGGTGCACGAGCAGGACCGGCTCGGAGAGCCCCTCCCAGGCCACGCGGGTGCGCAGGACGGGGGTGTGCGCGACCACCCGCCGCCAGGCGCGGCCCAGGGCCGCGGGGTCGCCGACGCCGTCCAGGTCGACGACGACCTGCTCCAGGTAGGAGCCGGAGTCGGGTTCCAGGGCGGAGTGGAAGAACATGCCCTGCTGCATGGGGGTGAGCGGCCACACGTCCTGGACGTCGCGGCCGTCGCCGACGAGGCGGTCGACCTCCTCCTGCCCCAGGCGCACGAGCGGGAAGTCGGAGGGGGTGGCCCCGCCGTGGGCGGGGTCCAGGCAGTGGTCCACCAGGGCGGCGAGCTCGGCGGCCATGCCGTCGGCGAGGCGGCGCACGGTGGCCGTGTCGTGGACGGTGGCGGCGTGGTACCAGTCGAAGACCAGGCGCTCGCCCTCGAAGCGGCCCACCACCTCGACGAGGTGGGCGCGCTCCTCGTCGGGGGAGTGCTCGCCTCCGGGGTTGAGCCGCAGGGCGGTGTGCAGGGCGCCCGGACCGGATCCGGTGTCGAAGCGGCCCAGGTAGTTGAAGCTCACGCCGGGCGCGGGGTCGCGTTCCAGGCGCGCCCGCTGCTCCGGTGTGCCCAGGTGGCGCAGGGCGCCGTAGCCCAGGCCGTTGCCGGGGACCGCGCGCAGCGCCTCCTTGGTGGCACGGATCCGGTCGGACCGGTCGGGCTCGGAGGTGAGCACGACGGGGAACACGGTGGTGAACCAGCCCACGGTGCGCGAGGTGTCCAGGTCCTCGAACAGGTCCTCGCGGCCGTGGCCCTCCAGGTCCACGGGCACGCGCGCTGAGCCGGTCCACTCGCACAGCACCCGCCCCAGGGCGGACAGCAGCAGGTCGTTGACGCGGGTGCGGAAGGCCGCGGGCGCCTCGCCCAGCAGGCGCCGGGTGTCCTCCTCCGACAGCCCGGCGGTGACCACCCTCTGGTCGCGCACCAGGCCGTTGCCCCGGCCGGGGCGGTCGCGGGGCAGTTCGGCGCGGGTGGCGCAGACGGCGGCCCAGGTGTCGAGCTCGGCGTCGAAGGCCCCCTGGGCGGTGTGCCGAGCCAGGCGGTCCGCCCACACGGGGAAGGGCGTGGTGCGCGGCCCCGGGTCCACGGGCGCGCCCTCGGCGGCCTGGCGGTAGGCGGTGGCCAGGTCCTCCAGCAGCACCCGCCAGGACACCCCGTCCACGACGAGGTGGTGGGCGGTCAGGAGCAGTCGGGGCCCCTCGGGTCCGGAGTCGAGGAGGACGGCGGCGAAGACGGGCCCGCGGGCCAGGTCGAGGCCGGCGTGGGCGGCCCGGACGCTCTCCTCGGCCAGGTCGCGCGCCCGCCCGGGGTCGTGCCCGGACAGGTCGACCACGCTCAGGGGCGGGGCGGCCGTGCCGGGCGCGGCCACGCGTAGGCCCCCGGCGTCGCGTCGCAGCCGCAGCATGTCGTGGTGGTCGGCCAGGGCGTCCAGGGCGGTGCGCAGGGCGCGCGGTTCCAGGGGCTGGGCCAGGTCCAGCAGCACGGACATGGCGAAGTGGTCGGGTGCCACCGGGTGGGTGCGGTCGAACCAGCCCACGATGGGCGTGGCGGTGACCGGGCCGCTCACCGGACCGGCGCCGGGCGCGCCGGTCCGGCGCACGCGCGCCACCTCGGCCAGGGCGGCGACGCTGGGACGGGAGAAGACGTCGCGGCTGCTCAGCTCCACACCGGCCCGGCGGGCGCGGGAGACCATCTGGATGCTGAGGATGGAGTCGCCGCCCAGGGCGAAGAAGTCGTCGTGGACGCCGACGCGCTCCACGGCCAGGACGGAGGCGAACACCTCGGCCAGGACCCGCTCCGTGTCGGTGCGGGGGGCGGTGTGCTCCCGGTCGTGTCCGGGGTCGGGCAGGGCGCGGTGGTCGACCTTGCCGTTGGCGGTCAGGGGCAGCGCCTCCAGCGCCACGACGGCGGCGGGGACCATGTAGCCGGGCAGGACGCGGGCCAGGGCGCGGCGCCACTCCTCCGCGTCCCCCTCGTCCGGGTCCCCCTCCGAGGGCACGGCGTAGGCGAGGAGCCTGCGCCCGCCCCCGGGCGCGGCGCGCACCAGGACGGCGGCCTCGGCGACGCCCTCCTGGGCGAGCAGGGCGGCCTCGACCTCGCCGGGCTCGATGCGAAAGCCCCGGATCTTGACCTGGGCGTCGGCGCGGCCGGTGTACTCCAGTTCCCCGTCGGGGTTCCAGCGCACCAGGTCGCCGGTGCGGTAGAGCCGTCCACCGTCGCCCGAGGGGTCGGCCACGAAGCGCTCGGCGGTCAGGCCGGGGCGTCCCAGGTAGCCGCGGGCGACCCCGGCGCCGCCGACGTAGAGCTCTCCCACCGCGCCCGGGGGCACCGGGCGCAGGAGGCCGTCGAGCACCCGCAACCGCATGCCGCCCAGGGGCCTGCCGACGGGGACGGTGCGCACCGGTTCGGCGGTGCGCGCGGCGGTGTGGTGGGCGGCGAAGGTGGTGGTCTCGGTGGGCCCGTAGCCGTTGGCGACCGCCGTGCCGGGGCAGGCCTCCAGCACCCGGTGCACGCTCACCGGGCTGGCGGCCTCGCCCCCCGTGATGACCTCGCGCAGCGGCGCGAAGCAGGAGGGGTCCTGGGCGGCGTAGAGGTTGAACAGCGCCGCGGTGACGAAGGTGGAGGTCACCCGGTGGCGGCGGGCCAGCGCGCCGAACTCCCGGGCCGTGAGCCGCTGCGGCGGTGCGACGACCACGGCGCCGCCGCGCAGCAGCGGCACCCAGACCTCGTAGGTGGCCGCGTCGAAGGCGTGCGAGGAGTGCAGCAGCACGCG
>NYMS01000052.1 GCA_002529455.1 Glycomyces fuscus | reverse complement strand
TCATCGCGGCGCTGCGCTTTGCCACCACCCACACCGGATGCACCCGGGCTCCGGCTCCGCTGGCGCAGATCCGCATCGTGGTGCCGGTGAAGACCTACCTGGACGCCCAAGGGCAAAAGGTTCCGGCTCTGGACGAGCGCGGCCGGGTGGTTCCGGTCGGGGTGGTGCACGAACTCGCTGGGGACGCCGAGGTGGTGCGGATGCTCACCGCCCCACCCACCGGGCGGGTGCTGGACGTGAGTCCCAGCCGCCGGCTGGCCTCAGCACGCCAGCGCACGGCCGCCTTCCACGGGCACAGCACGTGCGCCCATCCGCAAGGGTGCCAGGTGCCGGTGGCCCTCTGCCAGGCCGACCACGTCACCTCCTTCTCTCAGGGTGGGGCGACGGTGGTGGCGAATCTGCAACCGCTGTGCGGGCCGCACAACCGGGCCAAGTACCAACGCGAAATACGAGAGCGTCACCAGGCCCGTGCTGGGACGCGAGGGCGGGGGCGAGGACACCCGCCCGAACCCCACCCACCGCTCCGGGAGTAACACCCCGCCCCCGGGAAGAGGGCTGCCGCCCATGTCCACCAAGGACACCAGGGCCATGCCTATCGCTGCTGCGCCCGGCTCCGGCGTGCCCGGGACCCACCAGAGGTGCGCCCCCGCTCGGCGACCGTCATCACCACCGTCTCCCGCCCCCACCGCCGGGGCCGGTAGCGCTGCCCGGGGCCGGAGGGCCCGCTCGCCGTTGGTGCCGACGCCGCCTCGGCCACCACTCTCGGCCAGGGCGTTGCGGGGAACCTTCGGACATCCGCTGCCTTCGGTGCCGACGCAGGAGCGGGTAACCAGACCCGAACCCTGGGCGTTGGTCGCCCTCCCAGGCCACTTCGCGGCAGCTGGTGCCGCTGCCTCGGCCACTATCCCCGGGCGGGGCGTTGACCGGAGCCCGCGGATGGTATCCCCGCGGTTGTCCGTGAGGACGGCCTCCCATGCCCGGACACACGGGGGCGGCGGCCCGGAGGGGTGTCCCCCCGGGCCGCCGCCGTGTCGCGGTCCCGGACGCCGCGGTCCCGGACGCCGCGGGGTCGGAGCGGCCCCGCGGCGCCGGTGCGGAATCAGGTGATGTGCGGGCAGGAGTCCCGGTAGTCCGAGAAGTCGGAGAAGAACCCGGTGTCGGGCGGCGGGCACAGGAACTGCTCGTAGCGCTCGTCCTCGTCGACGAAGCGCTTGAGCCAGGAGATGCTGTACCTGGCGATGACCGTGTTGGACATGTTGGGCGCGAAGTGGCTCGCACCCTCCAGCTCCAGGTAGGCGCGCTCCAGGTCGCTGTCCAGGCTCTCGTAGAACGGGATGGAGTGCGATCTCACCGACGCGACGCTGTCGTTCTCCGCGCCGATGATCATCGTGGGCACCTCGACGTCGTCCCAGTTCTTCTGGATGTGCCAGGGGGTCAGCGGGATCGCCGCGCGCAGCTCCGGCCGGTCCTCGGCGGCCGCGAGCGAGCCGCCTCCGCCCATCGAGTGGCCCATCACCGCCAGGCGGTCGCCGTCCACCCGGCTGGCCACGTTGCTGCTGCCGACCAGGTAGTCCAGGGCGGCCTCGATCTGCCTGCCCCTGCTGTCGGGCTGGTCGTAGCGGCTGTTGGTGTCGATGGTGAACACCACGAAGCCCTGCGAGGCGATCCGGTGGCCCATCCACGCCATCGAGGACTGGCCCGCCGTGTAGCCCGGGGCGACGACCACACCGCCGAACGTCCCCTCGCTGGTGTCGGTGGGGTAGTAGATCGTGCCGCCGCCGAACCCGCTCACCAGGGACGACACGCTGGTGGTGGCGGTGTCGAAGTAGCCCCTCGTGGCGGTGACGCTCGACTCGGTCGGCGCGGGGCCGCGCTCGTACGGGTTGGCGGCCTGGGCCGGGGCGACGACACCGCCGGTCAGTCCTGCGGCGAGTGCCAGGGTCATACCCGCGCGGGCGGCGAACCGGGCCACCCGGGAGCGGGGGCCGCGACGTGCACCGTCGGTCTCTTGGGGGGAAAGGGGGTATGTTCGCACGGTTTTTCCTTTTCTCGTACAGCGGGGATCCGCGCACCTCGCGGTGTTCGCGGACCGAGGGTCTCCCGTGGGGGGAAAGCCGACGTTACCGAACGGTAGCTACAGGGGGTCAACGCACGGTGGTCGCCGGTGGGCCGCCTCGTCCCTCGGCGGTGGAGGGGCGGGGGTCGGGGGCCGGGGCCGGCTCCCTACGGCCGTGGGTTCACTATGGTGTCGTTTCGGTAAACGTGCATCCGTTGAATCACCAGTAGTGACGGAGCCCAGCTCACGGGGGAGAAGGAGGCGTGTGGTCTCCCTGTGCCCTTGGTGTGCCCGTGGTACTGCGGGGTTTCGCGGTGCCTCTGTGCCTGGGTGTCCCCGCGCCTTGGCGTCCCCGGGTCCGCGGGGCCCGGGAGCCCCGGCCTCCGGACGCGCGCCGGTGCCCGGGGCGCCCCGCCGGGACGGCGGGCCGCGGTGTTTTCGACATCCCCCCGCAGGGCAGGCGAACCGTGTAGGCGCATGACGAGGGGAGTGATGACCATGCCCGGCGCGAGCGAACTTCCGTCAACCCTCCAGCGGTCTCCGGAGAAGGCCCAGCGCACCTGGATCAAGGCGCACGACTCCGCTGTGGAGGAGTACGGGGAGGGTGAGCGCGCGCACCGCGTCGCCTTCGCCGCGGTCAAGCACGAGTTCGAGAAGCAGGGCGACCGCTGGGTGCCCAAGCAGCGCTCGGGCCCCTCGGACGAGCAGGCGTCCAACCCCGGAGCCGGGCGCGGCCGGGGCAAGGACAGGAAGACCGCCGGGGGAGTGGACGCCAACGCCAGCAAGGAGCACCTCTACGAGCAGGCGAAGAAGCTCGGTGTCCAGGGGCGCTCGAACATGAACAAGGACCAGCTGGTGGAGGCGCTGCGCAAGGAGAACGACCGGCGCACCGCCAGGGCGCGCTCGTCCTGACACCACGCCGGCCGGACACGCCGTCGGCGTACCCGGGTCAGCCCCTCCCGAGCTCCGTCCGGGAGGGGCTTCTCCGTGTACGGAAGCCGTGCGGGCCCGTCCCGGGGGGCTCTGCGGGCTTCCCGCGGCCTCCCGCGCGCGGGTTGGGGAGCGCGTGCCGGCGCCCTCGCGCGGGAGGGGCCGGGGACCGCGGTCCCCGACCCCTCTCCCGCTCAGCTCGCCTGGATCTCCCCGCCGGTCGGGGCCAGGGTCTCGCCGGTGTAGTACGACGACAGCCGGTCGCTGGCGAAGAAGACGTACGAGGGCGCGATCTCGTCCGGATCCGCGGCCCGGCCCATGGGCGCCTGCTCGCCGAATCCCTCCGCGCCCTTCTCGCCGAGCGTGGAGGGGATGAGCGGCGTCCACACCGGCCCGGGCGCCACGCAGTTGACCCGGATGCCCCGGTCCATGAGCGTCTGCGCCAGCGAGCTCGACAGGTTCATCACCGCCGCCTTGCTCGACGCGTAGTCGATCAGCGACTTGTTGCCGCGCAGGCCGTTGACGGAGCCGGTGATGATGATCGAGCCGCCCTCGGGGATGTGCTCCAGCGCCTCGCGGACGGTCCAGAACACCCCCATCACGTTGACGTCGAACGTGCGGCGCAGCTGCTCGGTGCTCAGGTCGGTGAAGTCGTCCACCGGCGCCTGGGTGGCGGCGTGCTCGACCAGGATGTCGATCCCGCCCAGTTCCTCGACCGCGCGCCGGACCAGTTGGGTGCAGAAGGACTCGTCGGCCAGGTCCCCGCGCACGCTGACCGCCCTACGGCCCTGCTCCCGGACCAGCTCCACCGTGTGCTCGGCGTCGGCGTCCTCGCTGAGGTAGCCGAAGACGACGTCCGCCCCCTCCTTGGCGAAGGCGACGGCGACGGCGCGGCCGATCCCCGAGTCGCCCCCGGTGATCAACGCCCGCTTCCCCTTCAGCAGGCCGCGACCCTCGTAGTCGCGCATCTCGTCCCTGGGCTGCGGATCCATCGGCTCGGTCCGGCCGGGATGGGGCTGGCTCTGCGCCGGAGGCGAAGTCTCGGACATGGTCGTCTCCCCCTGTCGTTTCGGTCTCGTGGGTCCGGCCCGGGCCCTGCCCGGGACGTCCCGCGGTGTGCGTCCGGGCGCGCCCGGACGGTCCTCCGCGTGCCCGCCCCTACCCGGTTCGCCTCCGCTGATTCGGCCACGGCGGGGGACAACCCCCACGGGCGCGGCACGGGCCGCCCGGACGGCACGGCGGTGAACGCCGATCCAAAAGGCGGTCAACGACGTTTGTCCCGAACCGGCGTCGGTCAGGTGCAACCGGGGGGAGCCCCCGGCACGTGGTACTTGCGGATCGACGGAGGCCTGCTGTGAGCACTGAGGGACGCGGAGGAAGCGACGGGCGCGACGGCAAGGACCGCCAGCTCGACGCGGTCAGGACCGACTCGGACCAGCCCCTGACCACCGAGACCGGAGTCCGGGTGGACGACACCGACAACTCGCTCCGGGCGGGGGCGCGCGGCCCCACGCTGCTGGAGGACTTCCACGCCCGGGAGAAGCTCACCCACTTCGACCACGAACGGATTCCCGAACGGGTGGTGCACGCGCGCGGCGCGGGCGCCTACGGGTACTTCCGCCCCTACGAGGGGCTCTCCGAGCTGACCGCGGCCCACTTCCTGAGCGGCCCCGACGTCACCACCCCGGTCTTCGTGCGCTTCTCCACGGTCGCCGGGTCGCGCGGGTCCGCCGACACGGTGCGCGACGTGCGCGGGTTCGCGGTGAAGTTCTACACCGAGGAGGGCAACTACGACCTCGTCGGCAACAACATGCCGGTCTTCTTCATCCAGGACGGCATCAAGTTCCCCGACTTCGTCCACTCGGTCAAGCCCGAGCCCCACAACGAGATCCCCCAGGCGCAGTCCGCGCACGACACGCTCTGGGACTTCGTGGGCCTGCACCCCGAGACCACGCACATGATGATGTGGCTGATGTCGGACCGGGCGATCCCGCGCAGTTACCGGACGATGCAGGGCTTCGGCGTCCACACCTTCCGGTTCGTCGACGCGCGGGGCCGCGGAACCTTCGTCAAGTTCCACTGGAAGCCCCTGCTCGGTACGCACTCGCTGGTCTGGGACGAGGCGCAGCGCGTCCAGGGCAAGGACCCCGACTTCAACCGGCGCGACCTCTGGGAGTCCATCGAGCGCGGCCAGTACCCCGAATGGGAGCTGGGCGTGCAGCTCGTTTCGGAGGACGACGAGCACGCGTTCGACTTCGACCTGCTGGACGCCACCAAGATCATCCCCGAGGAGCAGGTTCCGGTCCAGCCGATCGGAAAGATGACCCTGAACCGGAACCCGGACAACTTCTTCGCGGAGACGGAGCAGGTCGCCTTCCACACCGCCAACGTGGTGCCGGGCATCGACTTCACCAACGACCCGCTGCTCCAGGCCCGCAACTTCTCCTACCTGGACACGCAGTTGCTGCGCCTCGGCGGCTCCAACTTCCAGCAGATCCCCGTCAACCGGCCGCTGGCCCCGGTGAGCAACAACCAGCGGGACGGTTTCGCCCAGCACCGCGTGCACCGGGGGAAGACCTCCTACCACTCCAACAGCCTGGGCGGCGGCTGCCCCGCCCCGGCGCACGGGGAGGGCGTCTACCGCCACTACACGGAGAAGGTGGAGGGCGACAGGATCCGGGTCCGCAGCGAGAGCTTCGCCGACCACTACTCGCAGGCCACGCTCTTCTACAACAGCCTCGCCGACTGGGAGCGCGGGCACCTGGTGGAGGCCTTCCGCTTCGAGCTGGGCAAGTGCGAGGAGCTGGAGGTACGCCAGCGGGTGGTCACCAACCTCAACCACGTGGACCACGGGCTGTCCGTCCTGGTCGCGGAGGGCATCGGGGTCGAGCCGCCGGAGGAGGAGGCCGTACCGAACCACGGCCGCTCCTCGCCCGCCCTCAGCCAGGCCAACACCGCCTTCGGGTCGGTGGAGGGCCGCAAGGTGGCCGTGCTGGTCGCCGACGGGGTGGACGAGGCCGCCGTCGACGCGTTCCGGCGGCCCCTGGTCGGGGAGGGCGCCGTCGTCGAGCTGCTCGCGGCCACCGACGGCGCGGTCCGCACCTCGCGGGGCGGCGTCGTCACCGTCGACCGCGCCTACTCCACCGTTTCCTCGGTGCTCTACGACGCGGTCGTGGTGACCGGCGGGCCCGACGCGGCGCGGACGCTCGCGGGGGACGGGCTCGCGCGGCACTTCGTGCTGGAGGCGTACAAGCACCACAAGCCGGTGGCGGCGGTCGGCGCGGGGACGGAGCTGCTCGCGGCGCCGCTGCCCGAGGAGGTGACCGGGCCGGTGGACGCGCTGCGGGTGGAACTGGGCGTGGTCGCCTCGCCGGACGCGGGGGAGGAGGGCGTCACCGCGTTCACGAGGCTGCTGGGGGCCCACCGGTTCTGGGACCGGTCGACGGCGTCGGTGCCGGCCTGACGGGAGCGACTGACGCGGACAGAGGGGAGACCGGACGAATGAAGGTGGGTTACAAGCTCTTCGCCGAGGGCTTCGGGCCCCGGGAGATCGTGGACCAGGCGATCCGCGCCGAACAGGCCGGGTTCGACTTCGTGGAGATCAGCGACCACTTCCACCCGTGGCTGTACAGCCACGGCCACTCCGGGTTCGTGTGGTCGATGCTCGCCGCCATCGCGGAACGCACCGACCGCGTCGAGCTGGCCACCGGCGTCACCTGCCCGATCCTGCGGGTGCACCCCGCGATCGTCGCGCAGGCCGCGGCCACCACGGCCATCCTGTCCGAGGGGCGGTTCACGCTCGGGCTGGGGTCGGGGGAGCGCCTCAACGAGCACGTGGTGGGCCAGGGGTGGCCCAACGCGACCCGGCGCCACGAGATGCTGCGCGAGGCGATCGAGATCATCCGCCTGCTGTGGTCGGGCGGCTACCACTCCTATGACGGCAGGTACCTGACCCTGGAGGACGCCCAGGTCTTCGACCTTCCGGAGGAGGCGCCGCCGATCGTCGTGGCCGCGGGCGGGGAGAGGGCCGCCCTGCTGGCCGCCGAGATGGGCGACGGCATGTTCTGCACCGAGCCGAGCAAGGTGCTCACCCGGGTCTACGAGGACACCGGCGGCTCCGGTCCTCGCTACGCCGAGGTGCCGCTGGCGTGGGCGACCAACGAGGGCGACGCCCTGGACTCGGCGCGCGAGATGTTCCGCTTCGCCCTCACGGGGTGGAAGGTGCAGACCGAGCTGCCCAACCCGGTGAACTTCGAGGCGGCCACCTCGCTGGTCGACAGGGACGCGATGCGCGACGTCTTCGCGTACGGACCGGATCCGGACCGGCACCTGGAGGTGGTGCGGGACTTCGCCTCCGCGGGGTTCGACCACCTGTGCCTGATCAACGCCGGACCCGACCCGGAGGGGTTCTTCGACTTCTTCGAACGGGAGCTGGCCGAGCCCATCCGCGGGATGAGGGCCGCCTAGGCGGTGTCCCCGGGGCCGCCGCCCCGCTTCGGGGCCCGCACGCCGTCCGCAACCGCCCGCCGGGGTCCGTGCCGGTGGCCGGGGAGGCGGCGGCCCGGCGGACCTCGGCCGCCGCGGTGCCCGCGACCCGGAGGGCCGCGGGCACCGGCACGGTGTGACGGTCCGGCCGACGGCGGGTGCGGTGTCCCCGCCCGTGCCGCCGACGCCGGGACCCGGCGCCGCGGCGGGGTCAGCTCCGGACGCGCAGGTCGCGCCACCAGGCGAGCAGGCGGCCCAGGAGGTCGTCCTCGTGGTCCCCGTCGTCGTGGCCGCCGTCCTGACCGCCCCCGGCCCCCGCCCGGATCCCGGCCTCCGGCTGCCCGTCCCTCGCGGACCCGGCGCTCTCCCGCGGTCCGGCGGCGACGGGTTCGCCCGGGGTGAAGGACACCGGGAGTTCGCGGAGCCCGCGCACGAACGGCGACGGGACCCAGCGCAGGTCCTCCGGGCCCACCGCGAGCCGGAGCCCGCCCAGGCGCTCCTGGAGCGTGGTGACCGCGATCGTGGCGGTCAGCCGGGCCAGCTCGCGGGCCGGGCAGGCGTGCGGTCCGGCGCCGAACATCAGGTGGGCCCGGCTGCCCCCCGCCTGGTCGCACCGGACCGCCGGGTCGCGGTGGGCGGCGTCGAAGCCGATCAGCAGGGCGTCGCCCGCGCGGATCTCGGCGCTGCCGATGCGCATGTCCTGGAGGGCGATCCTGGCGGGCAGGATCTGGAAGGGCGTGTCGGTCCACATCACGTGGTCGAGCAGTTCGTGGGTGGTCATCCGCGCGTCCGTGTAGGCGGTGCGGACCGCCTCATCGGTGAACAGCGTGTGCATCGTGTTGCCGATGAGGTGCGTGGTGGTCTGGTGGCTCGAATTGTTGATGAGCGCGGCCTGGTGAGCGACCTCGTGGTCGCTCAGCCCCGCGGGGTGCTCCAGCATCCACGACACCAGGTCCTGGCCGGGGGCCCTCCGCCTGCGGGCCACCAGTTCGGAGAAGTACTGGTGGATGCGGCCGACGGCGTCCTCGGCGCGTTCGGCGTTCTCGCTGAAGACGATCGCCGTGAGGTCGCCGAGCATGTACCCGTAGCTGTCGGAGAGCCCGTACAGGCTGTTGACCACGAGCACGGGCAGGGGGTCGGCGTACTCCGCCATCAGGTCGGCCCTGCCGTCGGCGACGAAGGAGTCCACGAGCTCGTCGGCGATCCGCCGGATCGTGCGGGCGGTGGCGTTCATGTCCACCCGGGCCAGGCTGTCCGCGATGGCCGAGCGCAGCCGGGTGTGCTCGGCCCCGTCCGCGTACAGGGCGTTGGGACGCCAGGACAGCGCGGGCCGGGCGCAGGAGAGGTCGACGCGCCCCTCGGCCACCTCGCGCCAGCGGCGGGTGTCGCGCGAGAAGAGGTGCTGGTTCTGTAAGACGGCGAGGTTCTCGTGGTAGCCCAGCAGCAGCCAGGCCTGGACGCCGTTCTCCAGTTCGACCGGGGCGACGGGTCCGTGGCGTTCGCGCAGCGCGGCCCAGAGGCCGTCGCGTCCGGTGTCGGGTGTGGTGCCGTACAGCCGGGTGGTCGTCATCGAGCCGCTTCCCTCTCTTCGGGGAGATGGTGTGCCGGTGCGGTGACGGAGGGGAGAAGCGGGGTCGCTCATTGTAGAAGGAGCGGAGTTCCTTTTTCAACACGGCGGGGAAAAGGCGCTTTCCCGTGCGCGATAAATGGTATGAAGGTGCGATTTTTCTGGGGCGTCCACGTGCCGACTCCCAGGGCTCCGCGCTGAGGGGAGCCGCTCCGCGGCCGGAGTCTGGCACGGGGATACGACAGTTCCACGGGCGTTCGCAAAGACGTTCGGAAAGGCCGCTTTTTGTCATAGGGAGTCCGTAGTGTTCTCTGTGTGAGCGATCGATGGAGTACCGACGACGTATGGGCTCTGGCTCCGGACGCCTCCTCCCGGAAGGCCGCCCTCAAGGTGGCCAAGGAGTCGTCCTGGCCCGAGCGCGGAGCGGTCGCCGCCCCCTCCGGCGGCACCTCCGCCGTGTGGGGCGAGTGCAAGGGCAGCGGTTCCAAGCCCTACCTGGCCGCCGTCCACCTGGACGGCGCGGGCGGGACCGCCTACAAGTGCAGCTGCCCCAGCCGCAAGATCCCCTGCAAGCACGTCCTGGCCCTGCTGGCCCTGTGGACGCAGGACGGCGTGGCCGACCGGGAGGAGCGGCCCGAGTGGGTGGCCAAGTGGCTCTCCGGGCGCGCCGCCCGCCAGGAGAGGGCGGACAGCCCCGCGCCCGCCGACCCGAAGAGGGCGGCCGCGACCCTCCGCAGGAGGGAGGAGGCGGTCGGGGCCGGGATCGACGAACTCGGGCTCTGGCTGCGCGACCAGGTCGACGCCGGCCTGGCCGAGGCCCCCAAGCACGGCTACGACCACTGGAACCGCATGGCCAAGCGCCTCGTGGACGCCAAGGCGGGCGGCGCGGCCTCCCTCGTCTCCCGGCTGCCCTCCGAGGCGCGCGGGAACGGCTGGCCCGAGCGCCTGCTCGAACGGCTCAGCCTCCTCCACCTGCTGGTCAGCGGCTACCGCGCCGGCGACGCCCTCGACGAGCGCGTCCGCGGCGCCGTGCGCTCCCGGCTGGGCATCACCGTCAAGGCCGAGGAGGTCCTCGCCGGCGGCGAGCGCGTCCGCGACACCTGGCGGGTCCTGGGCTGGCGCGACGCCCCCGCGTTGGAGGCCGACATGCGCGTCCGCCGCCTGTGGCTGCGCGGCACCGGGACCGGGCGCGTGGCCCTGTCCCTGGCCTTCGCCCGCGCCGGGCAGACGCCCGCCACCCCCTTCCGGGTGGGCACCGACGTGGACGCCGAGTTCGCCTTCTACCCCGACGGGCACCGCGTCGTCCCCGTCGGGGACGGCACCACCGGCGACGCGCCCCCGCCCGAGGGCGGCACGGTCGCGGAGGCCCTCGACGCCTTCGCCGCCGCCCTCGCCGAGGACCCCTGGCGCGACACCTGGCCGGTCGTGCTCGACCGCGCCGCCCCCGCCCACGACGACCGGTGGTACCTCACCGACGCCGACGGCGCCGCACTGCCCCTGGCCACCGCCGAACCCTGGCGCCTCCTCGCGGTCACCGGAGGCCACCCCTCCACCGTCGCCGCCGAGTGGACGCCCGGGACGGGACTCACCCCCATCGCCGTGTGGGACCGGAACGGAAAGGCGGTCTCCCTGTGACCCCCGACCCCCTGGCCGCCGTGGACTCCTGGGACCGCCTGGTCTCGACAGCCCTGGTCGGCACCTCCAAGCGCTCCGTCCCCGACACCCCCGACCTGCCCGCCACCCCCGAGGACGAGGACTCCGCCGCCCTCCTGGACCGGGCCGCCCTGGCCGCCGTCCGCCGCGCCGCCGGGTACACCCCCGCCACCGGGATCGCGCCCGTCGAGCCCGACAGCGAGGACGACCGCCCCGAGGTGGGCGGTGCCGCCACCGCCCGGCTGGACGTGCTCCTCTCGGAGCGGAGCGAGCTCCTCCCGGAGTGGCTGGAGCTGGTGGCCGCCTCGGGGCGGCGCGCCGCGCACTCCAGCGTTCCCGACCTCCTCGACCAGGGCGCGCGCGACAGCCGGCTGCGTCCCGCGCTCGCGGCCGCCGTCGGCACCCGCGGACACTGGCTGGCCGGGCTCAACCCCGCCTGGTCCTACATGCTGGCCGAGTCGGTCCCCGCCGACCGGTTCAGCGAGCGCGACTGGGGCTGCGGCACCCCGGGAGAGCGCCGCCGCGCGCTCGCCGCGCTGCGCGCCGCCGACCCCGACCGGGCCCGCGAGCTGCTCGCCGCCGTCTGGACGGGCCTGGCCAAGGCCGACCTGCGCCGCCGCCTGCTGGAGACCTTCACCACCGGGCTCGGCCCGGCGGACGAGGGGTTCCTCGACCGGGCGCTGGACGACCGCAGCGCCAACGTGCGCGGGCTCGCGCTGTCCCTGCTCACCCGGCTGCCCGGAAGCGCGCACGCCGAACGGCTGCGCGACCACGTCCGCGCGCACGCGTCGGCGAGGAACGACGGCTCCCTGTGGGTGGACCCCGTCCGCACACGCGACGCCGCCGTCCACCGCGACCTCGCCCTGGCCGCGCCCTCCGAGCACGCCGAGACCGTGCACGAGCGGACCGAGCGGGTGTGGGCGCTGGTCACCCACACGCCGCTGGACGTGTGGCCCGGACTGCTCGGCACCGACCCCGCCGGCGTGCTCGCCGCGGCGCGCAAGGAGGCCGCGGAGTCCACCGGACTGTTCCCCGCCCTCGTCAACGCCGTCGTGGTCCAGCAGGACGCGGAGTGGGCCCGGGCCGTCCTCGGCGCCCTCGGCTCCCGGGGCAGCGGACGGGGGCTGCAACTGGGCAGACTGCTGGAACTGCTGCCGGTCGGGGAGCGCTGCGCGCACGTGGGCGCCGTCCTCACCGACAAGGCCTCCCTCAACCGCTGGGGCGAACTGCTCCACGACACGGCCGGCCCCTGGACCCCGGAGCTGAGCGCGCGGGTCGTCGCGCGCCTGCACGCCCAGGACCGCAAGCACGACTACCACGGCTACCGGCGGCTCTGCGAGGCCGCGGCCGTGCACATGCCCCCCGCGCTCGTCACCGACCTGCGCCAGGACCCCCCGTACCACGACGCCTCCGGCGACGCCTACCTCCGGCTCCGGGACACCCTCCGGTTCCGACTCGACATGCACAGGGAGCTCTAGTTGACCACCTCCACCCCCTCCATCCGCACCGACGCCGCCCAGGCCATGCGCCCGCACGCGGAGCAGACCTACTCCGCCGAGCTGGAGGCGCTGGCCAAGGCCGACGACCGGCAGCGGCCCCCGGGCTGGAAGCTCTCCCCGTGGGCGGTCACCCAGTACCTGCTGGGCACCACCCTGGACGACGGCACCGAGATCACCGCCAAGTACATCGGCGCCCGCCGCGTCGTCGAGGTCGCCGTGGCCACCCTGGCCACCGACCGGGCGCTGCTGCTCATCGGTGTCCCCGGCACCGCCAAGACCTGGCTGTCCGAGCACCTGGCCGCCGCCGTCTCCGGTGACTCCACGCTGCTCGTCCAGGGCACCGCCGGAACCTCCGAGGAGGCCGTCCGCTACGGCTGGAACTACGCCCGGCTGCTCGCGGAGGGCCCCTCCGAGGCGGCCCTCGTGCCCAGCCCGGTCATGACCGCCATGGCGCGCGGCTCCATCGGCCGCATCGAGGAGCTCACCCGCATGCCCTCCGACGTGCAGGACGGCCTCATCACCGTGCTGTCGGAGAAGGCCCTGCCGGTGGCCGAGCTGGGCGTCGAGGTGCAGGCCCAGCGCGGGTTCAACATCATCGCCACCGCCAACGACCGCGACCGGGGCGTCAACGACCTGTCCAGCGCGCTGCGCCGCCGGTTCAACACCGTGGTGCTGCCCGTCCCCGACAGCGCCGAGGACGAGGTCCGCATCGTCACCCAGCGGGTGGAGCAGCTCGGCCGTGCCCTGGACCTGCCCGAGGTGCCCACCAGCCTCACCGAGATCCGGCGGGTGGTCACCGTCTTCCGCGAGCTGCGCTCGGGGGTGACCGAGGACAACGGCACCAAGGTCAAGTCGCCCAGCGGCACGCTGAGCACCGCCGAGGCGATCTCGGTGATCACCAACGGCATCGCGCTGGCCGCCCACTTCGGCGACGGGCAGCTGCGCCCGGCCGACGTGGCCGCGGGCATCCAGGGCGCGGTCGTCCAGGACCGGGTGTCCGACGGCGTGGTGTGGCGCGAGTACCTGGAGACCGTCGCGCGCGGGCGCGACGGCTGGGGCGAGTTCTACCGCGCCTGCCGCGAGGTGGGCGCCTGATGGCCCGACCCCGACTGGACACGAGCGGCCTGCACGTCCTGGGCGTGCGGCACCACGGCCCGGGGTCGGCCCGGGCCGTCCGGGCGGCGCTGGAGGAGATCAAGCCCGACGCCGTGCTCATCGAGGGGCCGCCGGAGGCGGACGCCCTCACCTCGCTGGTGGGCGAGCTGGAGCCGCCGGTGGCGCTGCTGGCCTACCTCGCCGACACCCCGAAGGGGGACGAGGCGAGGGCCGGCGAGGGGTGGGCGTTCTGGCCCTTCGCCAGCTTCTCCCCGGAGTGGGAGGCGCTGCGCTACGCGGTGGAGAACGGCGTGCGGGTCCGCTTCTGCGACCTGCCCGCCGCGCACACCCTGGCCGAGCGCGTCGCGGAGGCCGAGGAGCGGCGCAGGGCCGAGGAGGAGAGGAGCGGAGCCGAGGGGAGCACCGAGGCGCCCGGGGACGCCGGAGCCGGTGCGCCCGAGGGGACGGACGGCGCCGACGCCCCGGACGGGACGGACGGCGGCGAGGTCGGCGAGCCGGAGCGGATCCGGCTGGACCCCCTCGGGGTGCTCGCAGAGGCGGCGGGCTACGACGACGCCGAGCGCTGGTGGGACGACGTCGTCGAGCAGCGCCGGGACGGGGAGCCCTCCCCGTTCCCCGCGATCGCCGACGCCATGGCCGCCGTCCGCGCCGAGTCCGGCCCCGAGACGGGGCGTGACGCACGCCGGGAGGCGTACATGCGCCAGACCCTGCGCGCCACCCTCAAGGAGGGCCACGAGCGGGTCGCCGTGGTCTGCGGTGCCTGGCACGCCCCCGCGCTGCGCGACCTGGCCGACCACCCGGTCAAGGACGACACCGCCCTGCTCAAGGGCCTGCCCAAGGTGAAGGTCACCGCCACCTGGGTGCCCTGGACCCACGGCCGCCTGGCCGCCGCCAGCGGCTACGGCGCCGGGGTCACCGCCCCCGGCTGGTACCACCACCTGTTCACCGCGCCCGACCTCCCGGTGCACCGGTGGCTGACCGACGCCGCCCGCATGCTCCGCGAGGAGGGGCTGTCGGTGTCCTCCTCCCACGTCATCGAGGGCGTGCGGCTGGCCGAGAGCCTCGCCGTGCTGCGCGGACGGCCGCTCGCCGGGCTCGACGAGGTGGCCGAGGCGCTCACCGCCGTCCTGTGCGAGGGCGAGCCCACCCGGGCCGCCCTGGTCCACCGCCGGATGTCGGTCGGCGAGCGGATGGGCTCGGTGCCCCCGTCCACGCCCATGGTCCCGCTCCAGCGCGACCTCATCGCGATCCGCAGGCGGCTGCGGCTCAAGGCCGAGCCCTTCGACAACGACCTCGACCTGGACCTGCGCAAGGACAGCCAGCGCGAACGCAGCGTGCTGCTGCACCGGCTGCGGCTGCTCGGCGTCGAGTGGGGCGTCCCCCGCACCCCCGACGGCGGACAGAAGGGCACCTTCCGGGAGTCGTGGCGGCTGCGCTGGGACCCCGACATGGACGTGGCGCTGATCGAGGCCAGCCGGTGGGGCACCACCGTGGCCTCGGCGGCCGCCGCCCGGGTGGCCGACCTCGCCGAGGACGCGGCCCTTCCCGCGCTGACCTCGCTCACCGAGCAGTGCCTGTTCGCGGACCTGGGCGGGGCCCTGCCCCGGGTGCTCTCCCTGCTCACTGACCGCGCGGCCACCGACAGCGACGTCACCCACCTGATGGAGGCGCTGCCGCCGCTGGCCCGCTCCGCCCGCTACGGGGACGTGCGCGGCACCGACGGCGCGTACCTGCGCACGGTCGCCGAGCAGATCCTGCGGCGCGTGTGCGTCGGGCTGGCACCGGCCGTGCACGGTCTGGACGACGACGCGGCGGCGCAGTTCGTCCGGCGCATCGACGCCACGCAGGGCGCCGCCACCCTCCTCGGCGGGGAGGGCGCCCAGGCCTGGACGGCGGCCCTCACCGCCCTGGCCGTGCGCGACACCCTGCCCGGCCGCATCGCCGGGCGGGTCAACCGGATCCTGTCCGACTCCGGGCTCGTGGAGGCCGACGAACTGCGCCGCCGCCTCGGCCTGGCGATGTCCCCGGGCTCCGAACCCGCCTCGGCCGCCGCCTGGCTGGAGGGGTTCCTCCAGGGCAGCGGGCTGATCCTGGTGCACGACGACCGGCTGCTCGGGTTGATCGACACCTGGCTGCTCTCCCTGCCCGAGGAGCGCTTCACCGCGGTGCTGCCGCTGCTGCGCCGCACCTTCGGGGCCTTCGACGGCCCTGAGCGCCAGGAGATCGGCTCGGCCGCCCTGCGGCTCGGGACGGCGCCCGCCGCCGACCGGGCCGCCCCGGTCCGCGCGGACGTGGACACCGGGCGCGCGGCCCCGGCCCTGGCCACCGCGCTGGCCATCCTCACCGACGGAAGGAGCCGCCGATGAACGCCGTGGACGAGAGGGAGCGCCGCTGGAGGCTCGTGCTGGGCCGGGAGGCGCAGTGCTCCGGCGGGGTCGGCGCCGCCGGGCTCAGCGCCGCAGACCAGGGGATGGACGGCGCCCTGGAGGCGCTCTACGACCGGAGCGGCTCCGGCAGGAACGGCGGCGGGCAGCGCTCCGCCGGGCTCGGCGGCTCGGCGCCCCGCGTGGCGCGCTGGCTGGGCGACATCCGCGAGTACTTCCCGTCCTCCGTGGTGCAGGTGATGCAGAAGGACGCCATGGCCCGGCTGGGCCTGCACCAGCTCCTCCTGGAGCCGGAGATGATGGAGGCCGTCGAGCCGGACGTGCACCTGGTGGGGACCCTGCTGTCCCTCAACCGGGTGATGCCCGACGAGGCCCGCGAGTCCGCACGCGCGGTGGTGCGCCGCGTGGTGGACGACCTGGAGCGCCGGGTGGCGCAGAGGACGCGGTCCCTGGTGCAGGGGGCGATCGACCGGTCGGCCCGCACGCACCGGCCGCGCCGGGCGGCCGACATCGACTGGAACGCCACCATCCGCCGCAACCTGGCCCACTACCTGCCCGAGCACAACACGATCGTGCCGCAGACCCTGGTGGGATACGGTCGCCGCAGCAGGGGCGTGCAGAAGGACGTGGTGCTGGCGATCGACCAGAGCGGCTCGATGGCCTCCTCGGTGGTCTACGCGAGCGTGTTCGGCGCGGTCCTGGCCTCCATGAAGACCCTGCGCACGTCGCTGGTCGTGTTCGACACCGCGGTGGTGGACCTGACCGAGCAGCTCACCGACCCGGTCGAGGTGCTGTTCGGTACGCAGCTGGGCGGGGGCACGCACATCAACAAGGCCATCGCCTACTGCCAGGGGCTCATCACCAAGCCGAACGACTCGGTCTTCGTGCTGATCAGCGACCTGTACGAGGGCGGTGTCCGAGCGGAGATGCTGAGGAGGGTGGCCGCGATGCAGGCCGCCGGGGTCCAGGTGGTGGTGCTGCTGGCGCTGTCGGACGAGGGCGCGCCGTTCTACGATCGTCAGAACGCGTCCGCGCTCGCCGAGATGGGGGTGCCCGCGTTCGCCTGTACTCCCGACGCGTTCCCCGAGCTGATGGCGGCGGCCATCCAGGGGCAACCCCTCACCTCCTGGGTCGAGAAGCACCAGGACGCCTGAACCGGGCGGGCGGGGCCGTGGCGGTCCCCGCCCGCCCCCCAGTTCCCCCGGGAGAGCCCTTGAGCTACGACGTGGTGGCCCTGGTCGCCGAAGAGCCCGACGAGCACGCGATCGTCCACGCCTTGCAGGGAGTGGACCCCGAGCTGCGGCTGCACTGGCACGGCGACACCCGGGTCATGCAGATACGCGACGGGGACGCCCACCTGCTGGCCACGCTCGAACCCGGGCAGGCGGTGGAGCGTCCGGACGCGGTCGCGCGCCTGCTGGGACCGGAGGTCGTGGCGGGGCTGCCGGAGACGTTCTGGTGGGTGGAGACGCGCGCCCGCCCCGACGAGCGGGGGCGCGAGGTGGCGCACCGGTTCGCCGACGGGCTCGCGCTGCGGCTCGGCGGGGCGGTGTGGACCTCGGGGCAGGCCGACTTCGGCCTGTGGGAGGAGTCGGAGCACCCGGCGGTCGAGCGCACCGCGACCAGGGCGCTCCTGGTCGCCCAGGACCGGGCGGTGGTGCCGTTCTCGTCCTGGCTCAGCGACGCGGTGGCCACGCACGGCGGGGAGAGGACGCTCCAGGTGCTCACCCCGCCCACCGCGCGCCTGACCTACGCGGTGCGCACCTTCGCGGCCGGATCGCTGGGGCGCTGGGTGGTGCGGGGCGATGACGGCGGCCACTACGACGGCATCACCGGCCTGCCCGTGCGCTGGGACGACGAGCAGGGGTTCCGTGCGGACAGGGAACCGGTCGGGCTGGCGTGGGCGGTCGGGAAGCCGGACGCCGAGCCGGTTCCGGGGTTCCTGGCGGACTTCGCCGAGAGCGCCGGAACGCAGGTCGTGGTGGACGTGTCGGTCCTCCACCGCGACCCGTTCACCCCGGATCTGGGCCGCGCGGCGGAGGTCGTCACCGAATACCTGGCCGGGACCGCGCCGTCGGCGTGGGGTCCGCACGAGCCCGCGCTCATGGCCTGGGACCGCGAACGGGTGGCCGGTTTCGTGCGCGAGCGCGGGCCCAAGCCCTCGATCCTGTACCTGGCGGGGCCGCTGGGCGAGGGGCGTCCCTTCTCCGGGCAGCTCCACCTGGCCCGGCGCGGGAGCCGACTCCTGGAGCGGGTGTCGGTGGTGACCGGGTTCGAGGACGAGGGCGCCGTGCCCTTCGACGCGTTCCCGGCCCTGGTGGAGGCGCTGGCGGCCGAAGGGCTGCTGGAGGGGTTGCGCGTGCGCAGCATCCCCGGGCGCGCCGATGTCACCTACGTGCCGGTGTGGGCGGGCCCCGCGGTTCCGGTCGGACTCGCGGTCGGGCCGGACCGGCTGCGCCGGATCGGGACCGGCCGTGCCCAGGCGGGGCCGATCCCGGGCACGCTCGTGGGTGAGGGTGACGGCCAGGCGGTCTGGTATCCGGTGGTGGGGGAGGCCGGGGCGCCCCTGCGGGCGCTGGACCTCATGCGGCGGCAGACGGAGTACCTGTCCGCGGCCCCCGGGAAGAGGGCCTGAGCCGTTCCGGGAGAGGGGCCTGAGTCGTCCGGGAGGGGGTCCGGATCTCCTCTCCCGAAGCAAAAGTGACGCACGCCACAGCTACTGTTTCCATCTGCGCGTTCTGCCCGGCTCGGCCGGTGAACCCGCGCCTGACCATCGCGGGTGCGGTCCCTCCTGCGGAACCGGGACCGATCGTGGAACGTCACGCCATATGCGCATACTGCTACTGGAGTCCGCCAGGCGCACGCCGGGACCGACGAGGGAGGGCAGCGGCAGGATGAAGTTCGAACTGGTGGAGCCGCCGGACGAGTCGGACGGGAACGCCACCGTCACCGAACCCCGGGGCCCGGCACCCGCCAGCGGGACCGCGGTCGTCAGGGAGCCGGACGAGACCCTCCCCAAGCCCGTGCGGGAACGCAGGGCCAGGGCGGTCGAGGGCGTGCGCGCCTCGCTGGAGCTGCTCAGGGCCCGCGTCGCCGAGCAGAGCATGACCGAGGCCCGCGTTCACGCCCCCGGTACCCCGGAGGTCGAGCCCGGAGCCCTGTTCCACGCGCACCGGTTCGCCGCCGACACCCCCGGAAAGGAGAACCGATGAGCCGATGGAACATCGACGTCTACGGGGTCGCGCTGGTCCTGGGGAACCTGGGCGACCAGCTCGGCCTCGAAGGAGGCGGCTTCTCCGACACCATCGACTCCACCGCCGACGGGATCGAGATGGCCCTGACCAACGCCAAGAGCCCGCCCGTGGAGGCCGCCCTGTCCGGGTTCTTCGAGCACTTCACCGGCGAGACCGACGCCATGTTCACCCGCACCCTGTCGTGCCTGCAGGGCGCCAACGACGCCACGCTGGCCTACAACCAGGGCCAGGAGGAGATGGCCGCCGAGGCCCAGAGCCAGGCGGGCACCGGCGAGAACCTCGACCTCTGACGCCACACCCGCCCCCCGTACCCCGCCCCCACGGAAGGCCCCCTGGTGAGTTTCGAGCCCACCGAGCCCCAGAACGGCGTGGACCCCAACCCGTTCACGCTCATCGACCCCGACACCATCCCCTACCCCCTCACCGATGTCTGGTCGCTCAACTACGCGGCCGAGACCCTGCGCACCGGCGGAGAGGACATCTTCGGCGGGGCGGAGGACATGTCCTCCACCTGGGGCGAGCTCCAGGCCCACTACAGCGCGCCGGAGAGCGAGACGCTCTTCGCCGCGATGGACCCGGTCCTCACCCGTGGAGAGGACATCTCCAGCGACCTCGCCACCGTCGCCGGCGCGCTGGAGGACCTGGCCGAGGCGGCCGCGACCGCGCGCCGGTCGCTCAACACCCTGCGGATCGAGGCCCAGAGCCTGTGGAACGCCAACCACGACAAGAAGGTGTGGTGGCTGACCAAGGACGACGAGACCGACGAGTGGGCCCTGGGCGAGAACATCCGGATCAAGGACGCGGTCAACACGGCCTGGTCGACGTTCAACACGGCCGAGAACGCGTGTGCCAGTCGGATCTCGGCGGTGTTCGGCGGTCCCGCCTACGTGTCCCCGGACCAGGCGGGCGGGGACGGCGCGCTGGTCTACGGGCTGCCCACCGACGCCGGTGAGCGCGACATGTCCCTGGAACACCATCTGAGTCTCGACGGCGTCAACAGCAACATCAACGACGTCACGGCGTGGGCGGGGACCGAGTTCCACCCCTCCCTCGCGGACTGGGGCAACCCCACCGGTCAGGCGCTGTGGGACACGGTGGTCACCGACCTCCTGTGGGGGTCGGCGGTGGGGCTGACGTCCAAGCTCGGGTTCTGGCACCCCGACAACGGGTGGCGGTTCGACCTGTCGGGGCGCCTGGACAACGCCGGGGCGGCCTGGAGCGACGCGTGGATGGACACGGTCGGTCTGGTCGGTGTCCACGACGAGCACGGGTGGCTGTGGGAGCCCGGCGAGGGCGGCCAGGAGGGCTGGGGAGCCGGATGGGACCGGTGGCTGGGCAATGCCCAGGACAGCATCGACGAGGTGTGGGAGGGACACACCGCCTGGTCCACACGTGACGACGGCGTCGCCTACTCCAACACCACCATCGGCGCCAACGTCGTACTGATGTCCGCCGGGCTGCCGCTCAAGCTGATCAAGATCGTCGCCGGGGCGGGGGTGGCCGGCTCCATGGACACCCCCGGGGGTTCGGGCGACGCGGAGTTCGACGGCTCCGGTCCGGGCTCCGGCGGGGGTTCGGGCACGGGCTCGGACAGCTTCACGTCGAGGGGCGGAGCGGGAACGCGGGGCTGGCCCAGCAGCACGCTGCCCAACGCAGGGGAAGGCCAGCGTCCCACGGGTGAGCGCTTCGAGAACCCGCTCACCCACCTGAACGAGTCGTTGCTGGACCCCAACCGGTACCGCCCGCCCTCCTCCACCCCGACCACCCCCGTGCCCGACGGCGGCGGGGACCGGCCCTCGCAGAGCCCGCCCGCGCCTCAGCCCCAGGACAGCGGCACACCGCAGAACCGCCCGGGCGACGAGGAGACTCCGCGGCGTTCCGACGAGGACGCGCAGGACGTGCAGGATGCGCCGAGAGTGCCCGGTGACAGACCCGGCGCTCCGGCCCCGACGCCGCGTCCGGACAGCGAGTCCCGGAGCGGTGACTCCGGCGCGCCCCGCGCCGGGGACGACCCCGGACAGCGTCCCCCGCGTCGTGACGAGGACGGCGAGGGCGACCAAGGCGATGAGCGGGCACCGCGCCGCGATGACGAGCGGGAGGGCACTGGCGGTCCGCGCGAGGAACCGGAGGCGGAGCGTCCCGGGCCCGCTGCCGGAGGCGGTGGCGGCGGTGGCGACGAGCCCCCCAACGACCGCACCGGTACCGGTGGCGACGACAGGGAAGACCCCGACGATGGTGGCGACCGTGAAGACGAATCGTCCGAAGAGCCGAACTCTGGGAACTCGGATTCGAGCTCTTCTGGTTACCAGAGCCCGAAACCGGGGTCGGACGCTTTTGAGTCCCGTGTGGAAGAACTCATGGACGATCCCGCTAAGAGAAATGACAATCCGACTCAGCACCAACTAGATAAGGCCAGGCGTGAGGCCGAGGTTGGTTTGGCGGCAGAGCGGCAAGGTCTGGTCCCTGGTCCTATTCAACGCGCGGAAATCGACAATTCAGACCCTGCGTTTCAGCGGGACCAGGGTGATATTATCGATGGTGCTGGGCAGTCCTGGGACATCAAGGGCTTTCGGGACACCTTCCCGGCGGGCCCGAGGGCAGGACAGCCCATGCCTCCAGGTATGAGGGGTGGGTTCGATATAAATCGGATCGAGAATGAGATCCGAGGTGAGCTCGAAAATGGGGAGAACGTGCTTCTGGACATCACGGGGATAGCTTTGCCGGAAAACCTGATGTCCTTGCGTGAGCTCATTGAAAACAACCCTGAGGGGGATGGGAAGGTGATCATCGTTGAAGAAGGAGAGTGAGTACGAAGCGATGTACGAGGCCGCCGCTCTGCCGATCGACAGTGAGACTGCGTCGGCCGTCCGTTCATATATCGACTGGCTGAACACGAACGGTGATCGAGGCGGGGAGCTCGGTGTGTCCACGATGGACATGCGAGGGGCTGACCTGTCGGGGATACCCATGGCGTACCTGGATTTTATTCAGACTGATCTCAGTGACTGTGTTTTCGATGGATGTGATTTCTCGAAGTCAGAACTCAGTGCAGCCGTCCTCAGTAATTCAAAATTCATTGGATCAAATTTCCGTAAGGCCGATCTCTCGGAGTGTGAGGCGCGGGGGGCTGACTTCACCAGAGCCTCGTTCGTTGGTGCCAAGTTCTACCGTGCCGAAATCTTCGGCTCATGCTTCAGAGAGGCACACCTCAATGCAGCATGGATGTACGAGACGGATCTGCGTGAATCAGATCTGTCAGGCGTGTGGTTCGGTCCGGGCGGAGCTTCCGGAACCGCTGTCCTCAAGGAGGCCAAGGTCCTCGGGTGCAGGGTGGCCGGAGCCGGTGGCTGGGTCAGGGGGACCGTGGACGTCGGCACGGAAAGCGAGCCCCGCGTCATCGGCGGGCCGGAGCTCGCCGAGTGGTTCCAGGACAACGGGGCGCCGGATGTGAGGATCGCGGACGAGGCCTGAGCGGGCGGGCCGGCGGTGGTCCCCGCTCTCTCCGTGCGCCGAGGGTCGAGGCGGAGGTTCGTACCGAGCCGCCCCCGGCAACGGCGCGGAAAACCCCTGGCCCGGACCGCCGGGGACCGGCTAGGCTCCCGCCCGTGCCCGAATCGGATGACGTGGCCGCCTAGCGGCGGCCGACCCCTGAGTCTCCGCCGCATCAGCGACCACGCCGGTGCGGCACCGCGTGCTGCCCGGCTCCGCCTTCCGATGCCACGGAGCCCCTCTTGTCCACACGCGACCGCGGCGGGGTACTGCTCCTCGCCGTCCTGCTCTCCACGCTCACCTTTCCGCTGGCCATCACCGGCGCCTCGGTGGCCCTGCCCGCCGTCCAGGCCGAACTCGGCGGCGCGCTGACCGCCACCCAGTGGGTCGTCAACTCCTACAACGCCTGCTTCGCCGCCTTCCTGGTGTGCGCGGGGTCGGTCGCCGACGCGGTCGGCCGCCGCCGGGTCTACGCCCTCGGGCTCGTCCTGTTCTGCGCCAGCGGCCTGCTGTGCCTGGCCGTCCGGGACGTCGCCGTCCTGAACCTCCTGCGCGCGGTGGGCGGCGTCGGCGCCGCGGCGGCGGTCGCCGGGGGAAGCTCGATGGTCGCCGCGGCCTTCGAGGGCCCCGCGCGGGCCCGGGCCTTCGGCCTGCTGGGCACGGTGCTGGGCGCCGGTACCGCCTTCGGCCCGGCCGTGGCCGGGCTGCTCGCCGAGAACCTCGGCTGGCGGGCCGCGTTCGCCTCCCCCGCCGCGGTGGCCGGGCTCGTCCTGTTGCTGGTGCCCCTGCTGCCCGCCGCGCGCGGCACGGGCAGGCCCGTGGACCGGCTCGGCGCCGCCTTGTTCACCTCCGCGCTGCTCGTCCTGATCACCGTCCTGGTGGAGGGCCCCGCGCGCGGACCACTGGCGGTGCTCGCGGGACTGGCCCTGGCGGCGGCGCTGGCGACCGCCTTCGCGGTCGTCGAGAGGCGGGCCCGCGACCCCCTGGTGGACCTGGTCCTGCTGGCCGACCGCCGGTTCGTCGCCCACGCCCTGGCAGCCGCCGCGTTCATGGCGGTGCTCGTCCCCCTGCTCGTGTACCTGCCCTCGTACCTGATCGCCGTGGTAGGGCTGGGCGCCGGTCAGGCCGGATTGTGGCTGCTGATGCTCACGCTGCCCACGCTGCTGCTGCCCGCCCTGGGAGCGGAACTGGCCGCGCGCCTGCCCCACACGGCGGTCGTGGTCGGCGCCCTGCTGCTGTGCGGCGCCGGTGCCACGGGCCTGCTCGTGCTGGGCCCCGACGCCACCCCGTGGCGGCTGCTCCCGCCGTTCCTGCTGATCGGAGCGGGGGCGGGCCTCACCAACGGCGTCGTGGACGGAATGGCCATGGGTGTGGTGCCCGCCGAGCGGACGGGTGTGGCGGCCGGGGTGTTCAACGCGACCCGGATCACCGTGGAGACGGTCGCCCTCGCCTCGGTCGGCGCCCTCCTGGCCGCGCTCACCGGGGGCCGCCTGGAGGGCGAGCGGTTCACGGAGGCGTTCCACACCGTGGGCCCGGCCCTGGGCGCGCTGGCAGTCCTGGCGGCGGTCGCGTCCTGGACCCTGGGGAGGGAGTCCGGCAAGCCGGCGGACTCGCCCCTCTCCTGAGGACCGGCCGGGACCCGCACACCTCGGCGGGACCGCGGCCCGGGTCCGCGGCCGCATGCGCGACGAACCGCCGGCCCCGGCGGCGGGGAAGGCGTTGACGCCGTGAACACCGGCGCCCCCGGGCGGGGAGACCGCCCGGGGGCGCCGACGACCGGCGGGACCTCGGGGCGCCGCCGCCCCGAGGAGCCGCGCGCTACCCGGCGAGGTCCTCCTCGTCGGGCCGCACGGAGTCGGGGCTGAGCGGGTCGTGTCCCACCGACATCAGCCGGTGCCGCCACTCCGCGTTCTCACGGTGCGGGTCCGCCAGCTGGCTGCGGACGTACTCCGCCACCTCCTGCATCAGCTCGACGTCGGATTCGGTGACGTCCACGCGGCGCTTGTTCAGCAGGTTCACGACCGCCTCGCCCCGGCGGGACACCGTGTGCCCCGGCTCGGTGCGGAAGGCGTCCTCCCCGGAGGCGTTCGTGAGAAGCCACTCGCGCAGCTGCTCCCCGCTCATGTTCACCACCGCGTGGAACTCCTCCCACGCCTCGTCGACGGCGGGATCGTGCTCAGCCATGCTCTTCCCCTTCGTTTCGGCTTCGTCGCGGTTCAGGGCCGTCGGCGCGCCCCCCGTGCGACCGCGTAGCCCGCGGCCCCCGCCGCGAACCCGGCGGCGCCCAGCAGGGCCACGGTGCTCCGCCGCTGGCTCAGCTCCTGGAGCAGGCTCGACTCGCGGGACTCGTCGTCGAACTCGCCGTGCGCGCCGAAGTCGTGCTCGTCGTCCAGGGGGCGGAAAAGGTTGTCGCGCGCGGGCGGGTGGGCGTCGCGGACCTGGCTCCTGCGTCCGGTGAGCCCCAGCTGCCAGTCGAGCACCCGAGGTGCGAACCGCTGGCCCAGGACGGTGGCCACCGTCGAGATCCCCACCCAGTACCGGCGCCGCCGCGGGTGCTCGGCACCCCAGACGATCGCCCGGGCCGCGACCTCCGGCTGGTACACGGGGGCCACGGGACGCGGTCGGCGGCCGTCCAGGTGCGCGCGCGTCCAGGTGAACTGCGGGGTGTTCACGGCGGGCAGGTGCACCTCCGTCACCCGGACCCCCGACCCCCGGTGGACCAGCTCGGCGCGCACGGAGTCGGTGAACCCGCGTATCGCGTGCTTGGCCCCGCAGTAGGCCGCCTGCAGGGGGATGCCGCGGTAGGCCAGGGCCGACCCGACCTGCACGATCACACCCCGGTCGCGGGGCAGCATGCGCTCCAGGGCGGCCCGGGTGCCGTGCACGTAGCCGTGGTAGCAGACGTCGGTGACCCGGTGGTACTCCTCCGGATCGATCTCCATGAACGGCGAGATGACCGTGGCGAGCACGCAGTTCACCCACACGTCCACCGGGCCCAGCTCGGACTCGACCTGGGCCAGGGCCCCACGCACCGCCTCGGCGTCGCTCACGTCCACCCGCAGCGACATCGCGGGCACACCCTCGGCCCGGGCCTCCTCCACGGCGGCGGCCAGCCCCGTCTGCCCCCGCGCGAGCAGCGCGACGGTGTACCCCTGACGGGCGAACTCCCGCGCGGTCGCCCTGCCGACACCCGCGCTGGCCCCGCTGACCACCGCGATCCGGCCGTTCGGTTTCTCGACCACCTCGGCCACCCCCACAACCGGTCGACACGGCCGCTTCCGGCCCTTCGCCTCCTCCGCTACCCGGGAGCGCCGCCCCTTATGTACGGGCCTTGGCAAGCTTCTGAGCTGCCGTTTCGCCGGGGGTGCCCCGGGGCAGTCGCACAGGAGGGATTCCCCCGAGCACACACGAGTCGGAGGCGCGGATGGGACAGGGCACCGCGGGCATCGGCGACCACGGCTTCCTCTCGGACTGCCACACCGCCGCGCTCACCACACCGGACGGCACCGTCGACTGGCTGTGCGTTCCCCGGTTCGACGGCCCCGCCCTCGTCTCGGGGATCCTGGACCCGCGGGGCGGCGGGTGGACCCTGGAGGTCGAGGGGGCGCGCCCGGCCGGGCGCGCCTACGTGGACGACACGCTCGTCCTGGAGACGCTCTGGCGGGGGACGGACACGGAGGTGGCCGTCCGCGACATGCTCGCCGTGCGAAGGCCCGAGGAGGGCGGGACGGGCCTGTACCGGGAGGGCGTCCTCCTGCGGGTCGTCGAGTGCCGCTCCGGGAGCGCGTCCGTGCGCTCGCGGCTCGACGCCAGGCCCGACTTCGCGCGCGCCGAACCCGTGTGGGAACGGGTGGACGGCGGACTGCGGGAGGCCTCGGGACCGCTGCTGTCGGGCTCGCCCGCCCCCGCGCTCGCGCGGGACGGCGTGCCGGAGTTCCGCGTGGAACTCGCCGAGGGGGACACCGCCGTGTTCGCCCTGGACTACCTGGAGGGCGGGCGCCGCGTCGGACCGGGGGAGGGGCGCGCCCTGCTCCGCGAGACCCTGACCGCCTGGCGGGAGTGGTCCGCGCGGACCGGGTACGACGGGGTCGGCGCCACACACGTGCGCCGCAGCGCCCTCACCCTGCGCGGCCTGCTCCACGAGGAGAGCGGCGCCCTGATCGCCGCGCCCACCACGTCCCTGCCCGAGTGGCCGGGAGGACCGCGCAACTGGGACTACCGCTACGTCTGGCACCGCGACGCCGCGCTCGTCGTCCTGGCCTTCCTGCGGCTCGGGCACGCCGAGGAGGCCGGGCACTACCTGCGCTTCCTGCTGCGCATGTGCGGCCACCCGGTCGACTGGATCCCCCCGGTGCAGGCGGTCGACGAGCAGCCCCCGCCGGAGGAGGAGACCCTGGACCACCTCGGCGGGCACGCCGGGTCGAGGCCGGTCCGCGTCGGCAACGACGCCTACTCGCAGCACCAGCTGGACGTGTACGGGCACGTCCTGGACGCCGCGCTGTCCTACGAGGAGGCCACCGGCGGGCTCGGGCGCGGGGACGTCGAACAGCTCTCCTCGATGGTCGACGCGGCGTGCCGGGTCTGGCGCGAGCCGGACGACGGCATGTGGGAGGTGCGGTCACAGCCGAGGCACTGGACGAGCTCCAAGGTCTACGCCTGGGTGTGCCTGGACCGCGGGATCCGGCTCGTCACCGAGTTCGGCAAGGAGGTCGACGGCGTCCCCCTGGAGAAGTGGCGCAAGGAGCTGGACGCCATCCGGGAGGAGGTCCTCGACCGCGGCTACGACGCCGCGACCGGCTCCTTCACGCAGTCCTACGGTTCGTCCCACGTGGACGGGTCGCTGCTGCGGATCCCGCTCCTGGGCTTCCTCGACGGGTCCGACCCGCGTGTGCTGGGGACCCTGGAGCGGGTGGACGCGGAACTGGGCGGGAACGGCGGCCTCGTCCACAGGTACGACCCCGGAGCGACCGACGACGGGCTCGGCACCCCGGAGGGCGCCTTCCTCCTCTGCTCCTTCGACATGGTCTCCGCCCTGGTGCTCGCCGGGCGGACCGAGGAGGCGCGGCGGAGGTTCGAGGAACTGTGCGGGAGCTCGGGTGAGCTCGGCCTGCACGCGGAGGAGATGGCCGCCGACGGCACCATGCTGGGCAACTTCCCCCAGGCCTTCACCCACCTCGCGCTGATCGAGGCGGCGGTCAACCTCGACCAGGCGGGGGACGGGGAGGCGCTGCACGCGTGGGTGAGTGACAGGTCGGGCGGCGGAACACGACGAAGGAGGACTGGAACAGATGGCTGACCACAACACCACCGGGGACATCAAGGAGACGATCCAGGAGGAGGCGGAGGCCTACCGGGGCGACAGCGACCAGCCCCTCTTCGGGTACGCGGCCGTGGCCTCGGGATACCTGGCCCTGGTGGGGGCCGGGCTGCTCGCGGCGCGCCGGTTCCGCGGCAGGCGCAGGGCCGAGAGCGTGGGGCCGTGGGACCTGGCGCTGATGGGGCTGACCACGCACAAGCTGTCCCGGATGCTGGCCAAGGACGCGGTCACCAGCCCCCTCCGGGCGTTCTTCACCCGTTTCCAGGGGGTGTCGGCTCCGGCCGAGCTGGCCGAGGAGGTACGCGGCCAGGGCGCCCGCCGTGCGGTCGGCGAGCTGATCACCTGCCCGTTCTGCACCGCCCAGTGGATCGCCACCGCCTACGCCTTCGGCCTGGTGTTCGCGCCCGGAACGACCCGCGGGGCCGGGGCTGTGTTCAGCGCCGTGGCCGTGTCCGACTGGCTCCAGCTGGCGTACGTGCGCCTGCAGAAGGCCCAGGAGTAGCGCCGGTACGTCCCGGGGCCAACGCCGCTACGCCCTGGTGGCCGGTGGCGCTGGTACCGCGTAGCACCGCTGGGTCCGGGGGAGCGCCGTTAGCGCCCCCCGGGTGCCGGTGCGGTACGGGGTCAGCGCCGTCACGGCTCAGGTGTGGCGCTGCTACGGGCTCGGGCGCCGACCCCATCGGGGGTTGGCGCTGCTACGGGCTGGGCGTAGCACCGCTCCGGTCCCGGGCGCCGGCGTGAGCCGGGGCCCGGCGACCGCAACGGAGAACCGAGGGGTGGGCGGCCGACCGGCCGCCCACCCCTCATCTCCCGGTGTCAGGAACGGTGACGCTTCTTGCGCTTTCCCCGCTTCCCGCGCTTCCCCTGGTCGCCGTGCTCCTCCTGGTCACCGTGGGTCCCCCGACCCCCGTGACCCTCATGGCCGCAGTGCTCTCCGTGACCACCGTGGTTCCCACGCCCTCTACACCCCCGGTGGCCCCCGTGTTCACCACGCTTCCCACGGCCACCGTGGCACCTCTCCTCCGTGCCGTCCCCGGAGCCCCCGGTCCCGGCCACACCGGTCTCGGGAGGCGCCCCGACCATGAACCCGAAGAGCACGTGGTCGACCAGGAAGGCCCACCTCTCCCGGGGCCGGCGCCTGCGCGCGTGGGCGAGGCCGAGCGCGGGGGCGACGGCCAGCTCGTACGCACTCCAGACCGCCACCCCGAAGACCGGCCCGGTGAGCCGCCACCGCCTCATCCGGCGCGGCAGCAGCGCGAAGACGGTACCCGCCGCCGCCCCGTACCCCCAGTGCGCCAGCTCGATCGCGGCCTTCCTCCGCTCGGGGGGAACGCTCTCCAGAAGGGAGGGCACGCCCTCCTTCAGGACGGCCTCGGGCGGTGTGCGCTGGACGAACCCCATACCGACCTCGACCTGCCGCATACCGCTCATGGCCATCGCGCCCGCGACACCCCGCGCGGCGCCCCTCAACCACGGGTGTTTCGGAGGTGAATCCGACTTCCTGCCCATCTCCTGGCTCCCTTCGCGCGCACACTCTTCCGTGTACCTCCCTGACCGCCTCGCGGCGCCTCCACACGCCTCGGACGGTGAGTGGGTTGAAGGTGGGGGCCCTGGGTAGTTGTGGCGACCATATGACCGGAGCCATGGAGGCCGTTCGGGGGTACGCATGGAGGCCCGCAGGGGCACGGACGGGGTCGGGCGCGCGACGATGGCCTGGTGGCACCTGCCCGGCCAGGGGCCGCCGGTGGTCTGCGTGCACGGGGCGGGGATCTCCTCGCGCCAGACGCTGCCCGTGGTCAGGGCCCTGGAGGGAAGGACGTCCGCCTGGGCCGTCGACCTGCCGGGGTTCGGCGCGAGCACCGCTCCCGACCACGCGCCCACGGTCACCGGACTCGCGGACGCCCTCCTGGAGTGGCTCCGTGTCCGGGGGATCGACCGGCCCTGTCTGCTCGGGCTCTCCCTGGGGACGCAGGTGGTCGCCGAGGCCGCGGTGCGCGCGCCCGACGAGGTGGGATCGCTCGTACTGGCGGGCCCCACGACGGACCCCGGGGCGCGCTCGCTGCCCGCTCTGGCCTCGCGCCTGCTGCGCGACGCCCTCCGCGAGGACCTCTCCGTGGTGGCCTCCGTCATCGCCGACTACCGCGACGCGGGGCTGCGCCGGGACGTCCGCAGCCTCCTGGCCAGCCGTGACCACCGGATCGAACTGGTCCTGCCGGAGGTGACGCAGCCGACCCTGGTCCTGCGCGGAGGCAGGGACCCCCTCTGCCCGGAGCCCTGGGCGAGGGAGGCCGCACGGCTGCTGCCCCGTGGGCGGCTGGTGACCCTGCCCGGACAGCCCCACGCGCTCACCGCAGCCGCCCCCGAACGGGTCGCCGACCTGGTCGAGGAGTTCGCGAGGGCGGCGGTGCGGGACAGAGGAGGACGATGAGGGTCCGGAGACGGACGGGGCCGAAGGAGGCCGTGGCCGTACCGGTCGGGAAGAGGAAGGAAGGAACGAGGTGGTAGCCGCACGGCTGAGGAGGACCGGGGCCAACGCCCGCGAGGTACTGCACCGGGTCGTCCAGCGTCGGGGCTACGAGCGCGAGACCGCGGTCATCATCGCCAAGTGCGTCATCGCCTCCACCGGCGCCTGGGCCCTGGGGGCGCTCATGGTGGACTCGTCCCAGGTCGGCTTCGCCCCCTTCTCCGCCCTCCTGGTGGTGCGGCCCAGCGTGTACGGGTCGGTGCTCCAGTCCCTGCGCTACGTCCCCGCCGTCTTCCTCGGCGCCCTGATCGCGGGAGTCACGGGCCTCACCGTCGGGCTCAACGTGTGGTTCTTCGCCCTGGCCGTGCTCGTGGCGATGGCGGCGGGGCAGTTCACGGTCTTCGGCGACCAGGGCAGGCAGATACCCGTGGTGGCGTCGTTCGCGCTCGCCGGGGGCACCGCGGGCAGCCCCGTGGACCTGGGGACGCTACTGCTCATGGTGCTGGTGGGAGCGGGAACCGCCGTCGCGACGAACACGGTCTTCGCACCCGCCGTCCGCTTCCGCGACGCCGAGAACGCCGTCCTCGACTTCGCGGACGGCCTGCGCGACCTCACCCGGGAGATGGCCGAGGCGCTCCGCGGGGGCGGCGACGGGCTGGACGACGCCGACTACTGGGCACGGGTCGCGCAGGGGTTCGACGACACCGAGCGCAACGCCCGGGAGTCGGTCTCCCAGCAGGAGTACCGGGCGCGCCTGAACCCGCGGCGGCTCCTGTCCGGCCCTCCCCCGAAGACGGCGCCGCAGGCCTACTACGACTGGATCCTCGCCCTGGGCCGGTCATCACGCCACCTGCAGTCCCTCATCCGCACCCTCCGCGCCGCGAAGGACAGCCGGTCGCGCTTCCCCGAGCCGAGCGACGCCTTCCTCCGCGGGTTCGCACCACTCCTGGACTCGGCCGCCGACGCCTTCGACACCGTCCGCGAGGCGGGGGAGCCCGAGCGCGACACCGTGTCCTCCGACCTGGACTCCTGTCTGGAGGGAGGGCTCCGGATGATCGACAGGGCCCGCGAGAGCATGAGCGAGGACTGGGACTCCGAGCGCTGGCCCGTGCACAGCGCGCTCCTCACCGACCTGGAACGGTTGTTCGAGGAGTTGCGGGAGGGACGCGACAACAGCGAGGAGGGGGCACCCGGCCGCGCGACGGGGTAACGGCGGCACCCGGGGGGAAGGGAGGGGACATGGAACCTTCAGCGCGCGCGGGACCGTTGCTCCGTACCGCCTCCCTCCTCGGCGCCCTCGTCCTTCTCGCCGGGTGCGGCGCCCGGAGGGACGCGACCGACGGCGCGCCACGGGACGGGGCGGGCGCGACGGACGGACAGGAGGAACCGGGCGGGCGGGGAGATCCCGCCGATGCCGATCCCGGTCGGCCCGAGGAGGTCGCCACGGGCCTGGAGGTGCCGTGGGGGCTGGCCTTCCTCCCCGACGGCTCGGCCCTGGTCTCCCAGCGCGACTCGGCGGAGGTGGTTCGCGTGTCCCCCGACGGCTCGGTCGCCGGAGTCGGCACCGTCGAGGGGGTCGCGCCGAACGGTGAGGGCGGCCTGCTGGGACTGGCCGTGGACCCGGGCTTCCCCGAGGAGCCGTACGTGTACGCCTACCACACCGCCGACTCCGACAACCGGATCAGTCGCCTGGAGTACGACCCCGAGAACGGGGGCGGGGGCTTCGGGGAGGCCGAGGTCGTCCTCGACGGCATCCCCTCCGCCTCCCACCACAACGGCGGCCGGATCGAGTTCGGCCCCGACGGCCTGCTGTACGTCGGCACCGGGGACGCGGGCCGGGAGAGCCTGTCCCAGGACACCGACTCGCTGGGCGGCAAGATCCTGCGCATCACCGCCGACGGGGACCCGGCGCCGGACAACCCCTTCGGCAACCCCGTCTACAGCTACGGCCACCGCAACGTCCAGGGCCTGGCGTGGGACGAGGAGGGGAACCTGTACGCCACCGAGTTCGGGCAGAACGCGTTCGACGAGGTCAACCTGATCGAGCCGGGCGACAACTACGGCTGGCCCGAGGTGGAGGGCACCGGGGGCGGTGACGAGTACGTCGACCCCCTGCTCACGTGGAGCCCCGCGGAGGCCTCGCCCAGCGGTGCGGCGGTCGCGGGCGGCTCCCTGTGGGTGGCGGCACTGCGCGGCGAGCGCCTGTGGGAGGTGCCGCTCACCGGTGGCGGCGGCGTGGGCGAGCCCGTGGACCACCACCAGGGGGAGTACGGCCGCCTGCGCACGGTGGTGACCGTCCCCGGCGGGGACGAGCTGTGGCTGACCACCAGCAACCTCGACGGGGTCGGGGATCCGTCCGACGGCGACGACCGCGTCCTGCGGGTGCCGCTGGGGTAGCGGCGGCGCCGGGCGAGGCCGTCGCGACCGCCGTCCGGGACCCGCGTACCGGAACCGATGAAGCGCGCCTGAGCAGCGAAGACGGACACATGCCGTCCAAACCTCTGTTTTCGCCGCCCGCACGGGGGCACGGCCCGGGTATGACCTCATCATCGGGATTACCAGGAAAGGCGGAGCGCTCGGCGAGGGACGCCAAGGCGGCGGGCCGCCGGGCCGGCCACCAGGCGGCCGGCAGCCGCTGGCTCCGGACCCTGGCCAGCGTGGGCTTCGCGGCCAAGGGTCTCATCTACCTCCTCGTCGGCTACCTGGCGCTGCGCATCGCCTTCGGCGGCGGGGGCCAGGAGGCGGACAACAGCGGCGCCATCCAGCTCATCGCCCAGAACACCGGCGGCATGCTCGTGCTGTGGGCCGCGGCGGCGGGCCTGGCGGGACTGACGGTGTGGCAGGCGGTCATCGCCGCCGTGAGCCTGGGCAAGGCCTCCACGCGCGTCGCGGCGGCGGCACGCGCGATCACCTACGCCGTGCTGGCCTCCAGCATCGCGGGCTTCCTGCTGGGGCGGGGCTCCCCGCAGTCCCAGGACAGCCAGTCGGAGGCGCTGACGGCGCAGCTGATGGCACTGCCCCTCGGCCGGTTCGTCGTCGGCGCGGTGGGCCTCGGCGTGATCGCCGTGGGCCTCTACCAGATCTGGAAGGCGGCGACCCGCCGCTTCACGCGGGAACTGGCTCTGGGAGCGCTCCCCCGGCAGCGGCGCACGGCCGTGGTCACCGTGGGCGTGCTCGGCATCGCCACGCACGGCCTGGTCCTGGCCGCCGTGGGCGTGTTCTTCCTCCAGGCGGCGATCACCTTCGACAAGGACCAGGCGAAGGGTCTGGACGGCACGCTGCGGGCCTTCTCCGAGACCCCGGCCGGACCCTGGGCCCTCGTGGCCGTCGCCGCGGGCGTCGCCCTGTACGGCGCCTACTGCTTCTGCCAGGCGCGCTGGCAGCGCGCCTGAACTCCTGTCCCCGGAGATGACGGACGGGGCCCCACGCTCTCCTGAGGGGCCCCGTCCTCCCGGAGGGGTCTACGGCGCGGGCGGGCGCGCCGTCGGCGCCCCGCCCGCGGGTCAGCGGCAGACGGAACCGTTGAGGGAGAACCTCTCGGGCACGGCGTTCGCTCCGGTCGTCAGGGCGCCGACGAAGCCGAAGGTCACCTCGGCGCCGGGGGCGATGGTCCCGTTCCAGTCCGCGTTCACGGCGGTCACCGTGTGCCCGGACTGCTCCAGCGTGCTGCTCCAGTGGCGGTCCACGGTCTGGCCGCCGGGGAAGGACCACACCAGCTTCCAGCCCGACACGGGCTCGTCACCCGTGTTGCGGACGGTCACCTGGGTGTTGAAGCGGTCGTGCCACTCGCCGTGGACCACGTAGTCGACCTCGCACGCGGCCCCGGCGGGCGGGGAGGCGTCGCCCTGGTCGGCGACGAACCCGGACACCCAGGCCAGCGTGGAGTTCCAGTTGATGGTCAGCTCGTTGGTCGCCCACGAGTCGATGTGGTCGATGTAGCAGAACTGGGGGGCGCACCCGTCCAGGTTGGCCTGGGCCACCGGGTCCCAGGTGCCGGTGTCGGAGTTGGGCCCGCCGGAGAGGGTGCCCGCGGGCGGGTTGGGCAGGCTCGGGTCGAGCTGGTGGGCGTACCAGCGGCTGTGCTGGTTGGCCGCGTCGTTCTCGCCGTACCCGGTCACGTACGACTGGTTGAGGGCGTTGCGTCCCAGGACGTAGTCCATGCCCTCCAGGACCGCGTCGCGGAAGCGCGTGTCGCCGCCGATGTCGTAGGCGCTGGCCATCACCACCATGTTGTTGAGCACGAGGTTGTTGGAGCCCCACGCGAAGACCCCGCCCTCGGGGTCGTAGACCAGCCCGTAGGCGTGCTCCGCGGCGTCGGCCAGGTACTGCTCGGCACCCTCCACGACGGAGGCGCGGACCCCGTCGCGGCCGTCGAGGGCGTTGGGCACGGTGGCGAGCTGGAGGCGGCCCAGCGGGGCGGTCCAGCGCCAGTCGAACCCGGCCGCGGTGAACACGTCGGCGGTGTGCAGCTCGGACGAGGTCACCGCCTCCTCGTAGTCCCCGTGCCCGGTGGCCAGGTACAGCTCCGCGGCGGCCCAGTAGAACTCGTCGGCCACGTTGTCGTCGTCGTAGGCGCCGCCGCCCTCGCCGCCGACGGTCGCGAGGCGGTCGGGGTGGGCCACCGCGGCGTCCCAGGCGGTCTCGGCCGCCTCCAGGCAGGCCGCGGCGAAGTCGGCGTCGTAGGGGGCGAACACGCGGGAGCACTGGGCGGCGGTCGCGGCCAGGTTCAGCGTGGCCGCCGTGGACGGCGGGTGCAGGTAGCGGGGCTGGGGGTCGTCGGCGGGCAGCAGGGGCAGGCCGGTCCAGCGCTCGTCGTGGACCTTGTGGTGGGCCATCCCCGCGAGCTCCTCGCCCTCGGGGACCTGCATGGACAGCAGGAACTCCATCTCCCAGCGGGCCTCGTCCAGGACGTCGGGCACGCCGTTGTCCCGCTCGGGGACGGACAGGGTGGAGTCGGCGACCCGGGAGGGGTCGCCGGTGGGCGCGGTGTGCGCGCGCTCGTAGACGCTCATCAGCTGGTGGACGGAGATGCCGCCGTTCACCACGTACTTGCCGTGGTCGCCCGCGTCGTACCAGCCGCCGGACACGTCGAGCGAGTAGTCACACGGCGCGGAGGGGTGGCAGGTGACGTCGGTGTCGCCCTGGTTGGGCTCCACGCCGACGTGCCCGGCCTCGCGTCCGTACCCGGGTGCGAGCTCGTCGAGGATCTCGACGCCGCTGCGCTGGGTGTAGTAGAACTCCAGGGCGTCCGTGGCCAGGGCGGAATAGGGGTCGGCGGTGATGCCGAAGGGGTGGCTGGTCTCGCCGTCGGCGGTCAGGGTGTAGCCCTCGCCCGTCCCGGTGAAGCCGCTGAAGTCGACGGTGTGCACGTTCTGCCCGGAGGACTCGTCCATGCCGTAGGGGACGGTGTCGCCCTCGGCCACGACCGCGCCCCCGGCGTCGGCCAGCCGCCAGGGCAGGGCCTCCTCGGCGTCGGTGACCACGGTGGCGTTCTTGGGGCCCTGCGGGAGGTAGCCGACCTGGTTGACGCGGACGCGCGGGCCGGTGTCGGGCTCGTGGACCGGGGGTTCGGCGCCGCCGAGCAGGGACACGTCGTCCAGGCAGAACGTCCAGTCCTCCTCGGCCCCGCCGATCTGGAAGGCGACCTGGGCGTCGGCCATCTCGGCCGACGCGGTGAAGACGTACTCGTAGCCGGTCGCCGTCGGCGTGAGCACGGGGCGCTCGTCCAGTTCGGTGCGCCAGGGGTCGACGGGCTCCTGGACCAGCGCGCGCACGGGCAGGCCGTCGGCGCCGGAGGCGGTGAACGTGAGGGCGTAGGACTCCCCGGCCACGAGGGGGACGTCGTTCTGGCCGACGATCTGGTCCCACGGGTCGCTGGTGCCGCCGGGGACCGCGACGCACAGGGCCCCGGCGTCGCTGACCGCGAGTTCGATCCCCTCGGTCGCCCACCAGCCGGTGGTGCCGTCGGCGAAGTCGCCGTTGGTGATCTGCTCGACCGGTTCGTCGTCGGCCTGGACGGGGGAGGCCACGAGGAGACTCGTGCCGAGTGCGGCTGCGGCGCCGAGCGCCACCGCCCTGTTTCTTCGTGCCGGGCTCACGGGGGTCCTTCCGCTGGGGGGTAAGCGGCCGGAAGCACTGGGAGCGCTCCCAATAGTATGACCATTGTTGTGTCGCGTATCACAACTGTCAATGGGGGCAAACCCGTGAACCGCCGGACGGCGGAGGCGGCGAGGCCGGGGCGGGGGGAACGCGGCCGGGACGGGCGGCCACGGCGGGTCCGGCCCGGGCGGGGCCGGACCCGGTGCCGGGGATCAGTCCTCCAGCAGGCCCTGGGCGATGACCTCCTCGACCAGGGCGCGGCGCACCTCGTCGGCGTCGCCCGTGTGCCCCTGGTGGCCGGTGGCGGCGCGCAGCTGGGCGCGGACCGTCTCCACCACGGCGTCGCTGCGCAGAGCCTCGGCGACCGGTGCCGCCTCGACGGCCTCCTTCCACCTGCGCAGGGTGTCCAGCCGACCGCGGTCGACGGCCTCGCGGGTGATGTGGAACAGGGCGTCGATGTTGCGCTGGTAGGCGTCGGCGTCCATGAGGTCGACGTCGATGACCTCCACCGGCCGGTTGCCGCCGTCGCCGTCCGGACGCAGGTGGTAGACCTTCCAGAGGCGGCCGTTGGTGAGGATCACCCACTCGGCGCCCTCCTCGACGGCCAGGCGCCGGGACACCTGGATGTTGCGCTGGTCGAGCCCCTGGCCGACCCGGCGCACCTCCACCGGCGCGAACAGCTTGCCTTCCAGCATGATCGC
Source organism: Glycomyces fuscus (assembly GCA_002529455.1). Classification (GTDB taxonomy): domain Bacteria; phylum Actinomycetota; class Actinomycetes; order Streptosporangiales; family Streptosporangiaceae; genus Nocardiopsis; species Nocardiopsis fusca. Next base: position 24,862 of record NYMS01000052.1, on the reverse strand, counting down.
GTAGTCGATCGAGTCCCCGCTGGTCCGGTACTCGGTGGTCATGTCCTGGTACTTGCTGAAGTTCAGTCCGACGCTGAAGAAGTCGGCGACCAGCATGCGGGTGTCGCCGTCGTTGGCGTCGCGCTCCAGCAGGTCGGCCAGCGGCCCGGAGAGGCGGTCGACCGCCGCCGCGACCCGGCCCCGGACCGAGGTCTCCCAGCTCAGGGTGGTGCTGGTGAACTCACCCGTCCTGGTCATGACCTGGGTGTCTTCAGCGTCCATGAACGTCCGTTCCCGTGTGTGTCGAAAGCTCCGCCGCACGGCCTTGGCCGGGGCCGGAGGAGAGTGGTGCAGGGGGGAGGAATCCGGCCACGATGCTACAGCTCACGCCGCCGGCCGGGCACCGCCGGGACTGGGGCGGCCCGGGGGGAGCCCGGCTCCGGCGGGCCCCGGCCGCGGGGCGGACCGGCCGGTCCCGGGGCGCTGACCTGGGCCCGGGCGGGGAGCCGCCGTCCGGCGCGGAGGCCCCCCGCCCGGCGGCCGACCGCCCCGTGCCCGGCGGGGGTGCAACGGATGGGACGGAAGGAACAACGGGCATGCCGCGGTACTAGACTGGCGCGGCTCTCGAACCCCCTGTAGGACAGGAAAACGTTGGCTTCCCGCTGCCCCCACGCCGAACTCCACGACCCCGGGTTCCACGCCGACCCGCACGCCGTCTACACACGGATGGCGAAGGAACACGGTTCCGTCTTCCCCGCCGAGATCTTCCCCGGGATCAGCGCCTGGGTCGTCGCCGACTACGCGCTCATCACGGCCTGGTGCAGGGACACCCGCACCTTCCGGCGCGACTCCCGGCTCTGGCTCGACTGGTCCGAGGGGCGCGTGCCCGACGACGCCCCCGTGGCCGCGATGATGGCCTACCGCCCCAACCTGCTCTTCGCCGACGACGACGCCCACGCCCGCCTCAAGCGCTCGGTGGTCGACTCCCTGGGCCGTGTGCCCGAGAGCCGCGTCGGCGAGAGCACCCGCCGCCACGCCGACAGCCTCATCGACGCCTTCGTCGAACGCGGCAGCGCGGACCTGGTGCCCGAGTACGCCCGCCTGCTGCCGCTGCTGGTGCTCTGCGACCTGTTCGGCTTCTCGCGCGACGTCGGCGAGCGCGTGCTGACCTCGATCACCGACCTGTGGGACGGCAACGACGTCGTGCGCGCCAACGCCGAGTACGAGCGCGCCCTGTCCGACGCGATCTCGCAGAAGCACGCGTCGCCGGGGGACGACGTCACCACCTGGCTGCTCCGGCACCGGGCGGGGCTGACCGACGAGGAGGTGCTGCACCAGCTGGTCGTGACCTTCGGGGCCGGCGCCGAGCCGACCGCCAACCTCATCACGGGGACCGTGCACACGCTCCTGACCGACCCCGAGGTGAACCGGGCCCTCAACGGCGCACTGGTCGGGATCGACGAGGTGGTCGAACAGGTCCTGTGGCGCGAGCCGCCCATCACCAACTACCCGGTCCTCTACCCCGTGAGGGACGTCGAGATCAGCGGCGGACGGCACATCCGCAAGGGGGAGCCCGTCCTCCTCGGCTACGCCGCCGCCCACACCGCGATGGCCGAGCACGGGCCCGACATCGAGCAGGTCACCCGCGCCCACCTGGCCTTCGGGGTCGGTCCGCACCGCTGCCCGGCCCACGGGTTCGCCCAGGCCATGGCCCAGGTCGGGGTGGAGGTCCTCACCAAGCGCCTGCGCGGCCTGCGCGTGACCGACCCGGCCCCGCGGTGGCGCGTCTCCCCGTTCGCGCGGGCCCTGGCCGAACTCCCCGTGGAATTTCCGCCCGCCTCTCCGAAGGGAACGCCGCGATGGCAGCAGACATCCCCGTCCTCCACCCCTACGACCTCCACCGACAGACAGCCGGACTCCGAGAGCGCGGCCCAGTCGTCGAGGTGGAGATCACTGGTGGCGTGGTTGTTCGGGCGCTGACCGGCCACGACGTCATCATGGAGGCCCTCGCCCACCCCGGGGTGCGCAAGGAGGCGCGGCACTGGCGGGCGTGGGCGCAGGGCGAGATCCCCATGGACTGGCCGCTGATCTCCTGGGTGGCCCCGGACAACATGCTCACCGCGGACGGCGACCGGCACCGGCGCCTGCGGACCCTGGTCTCGCAGGCGTTCACCCCGCGCCGGGTGGAGGAGCTGCGCCCGAGGATCGCCGAGATCACCGCCGAACTGCTCGACGACCTCGAAGCGGCGGGGTCGGGGCCGGTGGACCTCAAGGCGGCGCTGTCACTGCCGCTGCCCATGACGGTCATCTCCGAGCTCTTCGGAGTCGGGGCGGAGCACCGCGACACCCTGCACACCCTGATGCACCGCGTCTTCGACGCGACCACCACCCCGGAGGTGGCCGCCCGGACCAACGCCGACATGCAGACCTTCCTGGCGGAGCTGGCCGAGCGCAAGTCCCGTGAGCCGGGCGACGACCTCACCAGCGCGCTGCTCCAGGCGCGGGCCGAGGGCGACGAGCGGCTCTCCCACACCGAGCTGGTGTGGACGCTGATCCTCATGATCGGCGCGGGCTACGAGACCACGATGAACCTCATCACCAACGCCGTGCACGCGCTGCTCACCCACCGCGACCAGCTGGAGCTGGTGCGTTCGGGCGGCGCCTCCTGGGCCGACGCGGTGGAGGAGACCCTGCGCTGGGACGCCAGCATCCAGTACCTGCCGCTGCGCTACACGGCCGAGGACGTCACCCTGGCGGGCACGCGCGTGCCCGCGGGAGAGGCCCTGCTCATGGGCTTCGGCGCCGCGGGGCGCGACCCCGGGCGCCACGGCGACGACGCGCACGCCTTCGACCTCCGCAGGAGGCAGCGGGGGCACCTGGCCTTCTCGCACGGCCCGCACTTCTGCCTGGGCGCGGGACTGGCCCGGCTGGAGGGCGTGACCGCGCTGGAGGCGCTCTTCGCGCGCTTCCCGGACCTGCGCCTGGCCGAGGGGGCGCAGGTGGCGCAGACCCCGTCCATCGTGGCGAGCGGGCGGGCCGCGCTCCCCGTCGTCTGGGGCTGAGGCCGCCCGGCCCGGCCCGGGCCGGGCCCGGGTCAGGAGACGGTGGCGGGTTCGGACCTTGCGGTGGATCCGGCCCCGCCACCGCTTCCAGGAGCGGGGCCCGCGTTCCGCAGGCGGAAGGCCTGCGGGCTCAGCCCCCGCAGCCGCTTGAAGGCCGTGCTGAACGAGGACGGATCGGCGTAGCCGACGGCCCCGGCCACCTTCGCCACGCTCAGGTCGGGGTCCGACAGCAGCTCCTCGGCGGTGTACATGCGCCACTCGGTCAGGTAGGCCAGGGGCGACTGGCCCATGACCTCGGTGAAGCGCTTGGCGAAGTGCGCGCGCGACACCCCCGCCCTGGCGGCCAGCGCGCCCACCGTCCACGCCTCGCGGGGGCTGCGGTGGACGGCTTCGAGCGCGGGACCTGTCACCGGGTCCACGGCCCCCCGGTACCAGGCGGGGGCGTCGGCGCCCTCCTGCTCGAACCAGCAGGCCAGGCTGCAGACCAGCCCCATGTCCACGACGCGGTCGACCAGGGCCTGGCCGCCCGGAAGGTGCCGCCGGGACAGGGCGTCCCTGGCCGCATCGAGCCAGAAGGCGTCCTCGACCTCCTCGTGGAGCACCAGTACGGGCGGCAGGGTGCGCAGCAGCCGCTCGTGGCGGCCCCGGGTGGCCCGGTAGGCGGCGACGAGGAGGGCGGTGGAGCCCTCGGGGGCCCCGTTCGGGAGGCCGCCGTCCTCCGGCCCGCAGGAGAGGTCCGGTTCGAGGCAGGCGATCTCGTGGTCCCGGTGGGGGCGGTGGAGCGAGGCGGGGCTGTCCGCCAGGCGGAAGGGCTCGGGGCCGCGCACCAGTACGGTGTCGCCCGCGCCGACCCCGAGGGCTCTGCCGTCGGACAGGACCACCGAGCCTGCGCCGCTGATCACCGTCAGCATGGTCAGCGGCGCGCCGCCGGTGAAGCGGATCGCCCACGGCGGGTCCAGTGAGGCCTGGCTGACGGAGGCACCCGCGGAGCGGATGCCGCTGAGCATGTCGCTCAAGGGGTCCATGGGAGCGAGTGTAGACGAACGCCAAAGAAACGCAGCTTTTCACCTATGGATCGTCCATGTCCGATGGTCTGTACTGGATCCATGAACCAAGAGACCCCTGCTCCCTCCCCGTCCTCCGAGCCGAACGGACGCACCGCGCTGGTCGTGGTCGCCCACCACCGCTCCGACTCCCTGACCGCGGCCGTGGCCGAACGGGCCGCGGCCCGCCTGGAGGCGGCCGGTTACCGCGTCGACCTGCTCGACCTGCACGCGGAGGGTTTCGACCCCCGCAACAGCGAGGCCGACGAACCCGACTACTCCAACCGGGACAAGGTCTACTCCGACGAGGTGCACGCCCACATCCGCCGCGTCCACGCCGCCGAGCTCATCGTCCCCGTCTTCCCCGTGTGGTGGTTCGGGCTGCCGGCCCTGCTGAAGGGATGGATCGACCGGGTGTGGAACTACGGCCTCGCGTACGGCCGCAGCAGGTCCCCGATGGAGGGGAAGCGGATGCTGTGGCTGGGCCTGGCCGGCCTCGGCGAGCGGGACCCGAACGCGGACCTGGTGCTCGACCTGCTGGAGGGGCCGCTGCGCCGGGGGGTCTCGGAGTACTGCGGGATCTTCGACGTCCACACGGCCGCGCTGTTCGACAGCGAGGGCCAGGACCTGACCGGTGAGGCCCGCGAGCGCCACTACCGGGAGCTGTTCGCCGGGGCCGAGGCGGCGGTCGACAAGCTCGTCGCCGGATGAGGCGACCGCCTCCGGCGGGGCCGCCCGGGCCGCGCCCGGAGGGGACGCGGACCTCCGCCCGACCCCGCGGAAGGGGCGCCTGCGCACCCGGCGGGACCGCCCGAGGAGGCCGTAGGGCCTCCCGCGACCCCTCCGGCAGGGGCGGTCGCGCACACGGAGGGGCCGCCCCCCGCGCTCGGCGGAGGGCGGCCCCTCGGTCCGCGGCGGCCCACGACGGCCGCACGCGGTCAGGCGTTGGTACTGACCAGGTGCTCGACGAAGGAGCGGTAGTCGCGCAGGGCCACCCGCAGCGACTCGGTGTCCGTGCCCTCTCCCTCGTTCCATGCGGAGCGGAGCGCGGAGCGGCGCTCCTCGATCTCCGCGACCACGGCGTCGGCGACCTCCGCCGCCAGGGCGTCGGCCTCGCGCACGGCCCCCTGGGGGTCGTCGACGAACTTGCCCTGCGTCGCGTTCCAGCGCTCCCGGACCCGCTCCAGCTTCGCGCCGTGCGGGCGGGAGCCGCCCGCCGGGTCCGCGTGGTCCGCTCCGGCGCCCGGCTGCTCCGGCACCCGGTTCGGTGCGGTCCCGCGTCCGCCCGGCCGGGTCTGCCCGGAACCGGCGGTGCCGGTGTGCTCCCGGCCGCCGGTGTGCCCGGTGCCGGGGGTGCCGGTGTGTCCGGACCCGCGCCCGGGGTCGTTCACCTCGGCGTCGACCGCCACGGGCTCCCCGGGACGGTGTCCGGGCCCGGCCGTCTCCGCCCGGTACTGGTCCGATCCTGTCTCCCGGCTTCCGCCGGGGCCGGGTACGCGTTCCACCATGTCCGCCTCCTCGTGTCGTCGTCGGTTCCTCGGAGCGCTGCCGGGACCGGTCACAGACCGGCCTCCGGTCCCCTCTCCCGGCGCGGCTGCTCCACGGCGGTCCGCTCCGCGCCCGTGGTCCGGGACGTGCCGTCAGCCGTCGGCAGACCGCCCAGCAGGGCCTCCACCAGACCGCGGTAGGACACCAGCTCCTCACGCATGTGCTCGGTGCCGCTCTGGCCCGCCTCGGCGGGGCGCCCGGCGGCGTGCGCGCGGCGGAACTCGGTCACCGCGGCGGAGTGGTCCACCGACAGGTCGCTGAGGCGCTGCTCGAAGGCCGCGTCACCGTCGGCCGCGGACGTGGGGCCGGGGTAGCCGCGGTCGGCCATGATCGCTTCCACCAGCCCGCGGGCGTCGCGGACGGCGCGGACGGGATCGTCGACGAACTCCTGCTGCACCGTGGCCCAGGTCTCGGTGTGCGCCACGCGCTGCTGGTCGCTCAGGTCGCGAAGCGTCATGTTGTCGCGGCGGCGGAGCCTCTCGGACAGGTCGTTCTCGGCGGCTGCCTTGTTGCCGTGGACCTCCACGGCGCGGTCGTACTCAGCGCCGAAACGCTTCTTCAGCCGGGTGGTGCGCCGGCCCGGGAGGATCGAGGACCGCGCGGCGATCGCGATTCCTCCGGCGATGACGACCACCACCACTAAGGCGATGATGACAATTATTCCGGTCTCCATTGGAGCACCTCCTGTCACATCGCACTGCCCCCCAAGGCCGACCCAAAACTTGACCACGGTTCGGCCGGGCGCCCGTGGTGGGCGTGCGCGCAGGTGAGGGGCGTTACGGCGATATTACGAGACTATCACGGTAGGTGGGGATTGAGGCCTCCCAGCAGGGTGTACGCCGGGCGGAGTCCGGAGGGAGGGGGCCGGGTCGGAGCCCGCCCTTTTTTCCCGGAGGGCTTTTCCTATCACCCTCCGTGGTGAAGGGGAATTCAAACGGAGCCCCATGTGAACGGGATAAGCGGAGCCGCCGGGAGGGAATTGCGGGACCGGCGCGGAACCGGTCAGGGGGTGGCGCGCGGGAGGGTGATCGTGACGACGGTGCCGGAGGGGCCGCTGTCGATCCCCACCTCGCCGCCCTGGGCCTCGACCAGGGAGCGCACGACCGCCAGGCCGAGCCCCGAGGTACGCCCCGATCCCGTGGTGCGGGTGGTGACGAACGGCTCGAACACGTGGGGGAGCACCTCGGCGCCGATCCCGGGGCCGTCGTCGGCCACGGTGAGGGTGATCGTGTCGCCGCCGACGCGGGCGGCCACGGTGGCGCGGGTCCCGGCCGGGTTGTGGTCGACGGCGTTGGCGGTGAGGTTGGCCAGGCACTGCTCGAGGCGCGACTGGTCGCCGAGCAGGACGTCCGGTGGCGGCTCCTCCAGGGTGACGGCGTCGGCGTGGGGCAGGGCGTCGAGCCGGGACCGCACGTCGTGGAACAGGTCGGGCAGGAACACGGCCTCGACGCGGACGTCGATCTCGTCGCCGCCGCGCGCCACCGCCATGAGGTCCTCCAGCACGCGCCGCAGGCGGTCGAGTTCGGAGCGCACGACCGCCGCCTCCGCGGTGCCCAGCAGTTCCAGGTGCCCCTCCGCCACGGAGAGGGGGGTGCGCACCTCGTGGGAGATCGCGGCCAGGTACCGGCGCCGGTTGCTGTCGGCCTGCTCGATGCGGGTCAGCATCTGGTTGATCTCGGTGGCCAGTTCGGCGATCTCGTCGCGGGTGGAGGGCACCGGGACACGGGTGGCCAGGTCGGCCGGTGAGATCGCCTTGGCCGCGTCGGAGACCTCCCGCACGGGGAGGAGGGTGCGCCTCACCACCAGCCACAGCACGACCCCTCCGCCGACGACGCCGATCGCCCCGGCGGTCCCGGCCCACAGCAGGACGGCGGCCGCCGTGTCGCGGGTGGAGTCGAGCGGGGCGGCGACGGTGACGACGGCCAGGACGTCACCGGCGTCGTCGACGACCCGGGTGTCGAGCACCCGGAGCGGGCCCGCGTCGGTGTCGAGCGTGCGGATGGTTCCGGGCTCGGGCTCGGGGGAGTCTCCGCCGCGCATGAGGCCCGCCACGCGCGAGGGCCCACCGGTGCTCTGCAGGCGCACGCCGTTGACGGTCACCAGCGTCACGTGGCGGGCTCCGCTGGGGCGGACGGCGAGCGCCTGGCGGGCGGCGCGCTCGGCCTCGGGGCCCGAGACCACGCCGTCGAGTCCGGCGGCGGCGGGCAGCCGCCCGCCGAGGGCGTCGCCGACCAGGGCCGATTCCTCCCGCAGCAGGCGGTCGATGTCGGCCAGGCCCGACACGCGCACCAGCTCGTAGGTGAGCAGGGCGACGCCGCCGATGACCAGGGCCATGACCAGCAGCGACCGCAGGACGACCCTGCCGGTGAGGCTCACCGGGCACCGTCCCCGAGCCGGTACCCGGCGCCGCGCACCGTCTGGATGTGCTCGCTGCCGAGCTTGCGGCGCAGCTGGCTGACGTAGACCTCCACCACGTTGGAGGCGCCGTCGAAGTCGTAGCCCCAGACCCGGTCCAGCAGCTGGGGCTGGGAGAAGACCCGCGTCGGGTGGCGGATGAGCACCTCCAGCACCGCGAACTCGCGGGCCGACAGGTTGACGGTGCGCCCCTCCACCGAGGCGGTGCGGGCCCCCAGGTCGAGCACCACGCCGCCCGCCGCCAGCACGTCGCCGCGTTCCTGGCCGCCGCCGCGCAGCCGGGCCCGCACGCGGGCCAGCAGCTCGCTCACGCTGAACGGCTTGACCATGTAGTCGTCGGCCCCGGCGTCGAGGTTGGCGACCCGGTCGCTCACGGCGTCCTTGGCGGTGAGCACGATCACCGGCACCGAGGGGCGGCGCGCGCGCAGCCGCCGCAGCACCTCCTCGCCCGGGATCCCCGGCAGCCCCAGGTCCAGGACGACGAGGTCGACGTCCGAGGACAGCGCCATCGTCAGCCCGTCGATCCCGTCGGAGGCGGAGAGCACCTGGTAACCGGCCGTCTCCAACCCGCGCCGCACGAAGGAGACGATCCCCTCCTCGTCCTCCACCACCAGAATCGCCAAGGCCGCGCCCCTCCCCGTTCCCCGTGTCGCCTCCCACCGTCGCGGAGGCCGCTGAACCGTCCCTGAGCGCGACCTGAAGAACGTCTTCAGGTCGCCCTCAGGCCGCCATCATCGCGCCGTCGCATGCTGGAGGTACACAGACCTCCGAGCAAGGGACCCACGATGCAGCGCAAGACCGTCATCATCCTCTCCTCCTCCGTCGCCGCGGGGGTGCTGGCCGTGGGCACGGTCGGCTACCTGGTGCTCGAGGACCCCGAGCAGCAGGTCGCGCCGATCCAGCTCACCGGTGTCACCGCCGGGGCCGACTCCGAGGAGGACGGAGCCGAGCGGTCGCCGCGGAGCGAGCCCTCGACCCGGTCGGTCGACGGTCTGGAGCAGCTCGTGGGCGAACTGCGCGCCGGGGACGACGCCGACGACTGGTCCGTGTCGGGCGTCGAGGTCGGCTTCGGCCCGGAGGAGTGGCTGCTGACCGGCCCCGAGCTGGAGGACTTCGACGGCAACGGCACCGTCGAGCCGCTCCTCGACGAGCTGCGCGGCCTGGAGGGCACCGAGGTCACCCTGGGCGTGCGCTACGAGGCCGACGACGACGGGGACGAGGCCGGTGAGGACCGCGACGACGCCGACGTGTTCACCGTCAACGGCATGTCCTTCCGCGACACCGACGACGGCCCCGCCCCCTGGCAGAGCACCGGTGAGCAGGCCGCGGCCGACCGCGAGACGGTCTCCGCCAACGCCGCCGCCGCGGTCGGGGAGGGCGCCACCACCGTCGGCGTCGAGCGCCAGGACGAGGACGGCTGGGACGGCTGGGAGGCCGAGGTGCGCGGTGCCGACGGCCAGGAGTACGAGGTCGTCCTCGACGCCGCGGGCGAGGCCGTGGACGTGCGCGCCGAGGACTGACGGCCGCGGGAGGCGTCGGCCGACCGCGCGGGGCGGAGGACCCGCGCGGAGCCGCGGCGGCTCCGGAGGACCGGGGCGGCGGCGACACGGTTTCCGTACCGGTTCTCGTACTTTGGGCCGATCCGAACCGCACGGACCCCTCCTACCATGAACCCGTGTACCAACTCCTCCGCTCCGTGTGGAACGAGCCCCGCCCCTCCCGCCCGCCCTCGCGCACGTGGTGGGACTGGGCTCTCGTGGGCCTGCTCGTGCCCGTCGCGGTGCTCGAGGGAGTGCTGCGGCCGGACCTGCCGTGGCGGTCCGTCGCGGTGGCGGTCACCGTCGTGCTGGTGCCCACGCTGCTGTGGCGCCGGACCAGGCCGCTGCCCATGGTCGCGATCGCCTTCGGCGTCACGGGGCTGGTCCCGCTCCTGACGGGCGGCCAGACCCCCGAGACGTACACGACGGTGTACCTGCTGCTCCTGCCGTACGCGTTGTTCCGGTGGGGGACCGGGCGCGAGGCCGTCATCGGCTCGGTGATCATGCTCGCCAAGGCCTGCCTCGCGGCGGTCCTCGGGGACCTCGGCCCCGCCGACACGATCGGCGGATTCGCCTTCCTGCTCTCGGTCGGCACCCTGGGCGCGGCGCTGCGCTACCGGGCCAAGGCCAGGACACGCGAGCTCGACCAGGTCAGGCTGCTCGAACGCGAAAGGCTGGCCCGCGACCTGCACGACACCGTCACCCACCACGTCTCCGCCGTGGCGATCCGCGCCCAGGCGGGCCTGGCGGTGTCGGCCTCGCGGCCGGAGGCCGCGGCGGAGGCGCTCGGGGTGATCGAGGCCGAGGCGTCGCGCGCCCTCACCGAGATGCGCACCATGGTCCGCGTCCTGCGCCGCGACCACCCGGCGGAGCTGGCGCCCAGCCCCCGCATCGGCGACCTCGAACGGCTCGCGGGCCGGACCCGGACCGGACCGTCCGTCGACGTGGAGGTCGCCTGCGAACTCCACGACCTCCCCCCGTCGGTCGGCACGGCGATCTACCGCCTCGCCCAGGAGTCGGTCACCAACGCCCGGCGGCACGCCCGCCACGCGACCCGCGTCGAGGTCCGCGTCACGGCCGACGACACGTCGGTGCGCCTGCGCGTCAGCGACGACGGTGAGCTCAGCCCCCTGCGCCCGAGCGCGCCGCCGGGATACGGGATCACCGGCATGGTCGAACGGGCCGCGCTGCTCGGCGGCACCTGCGAAGCCGCCCCGAACCCCGACCGGGGCTGGACCGTGACCGCCGTGCTGCCCCGGACCGGAACGGTCGGATGAGCATCCGGGTGCTCGTCGCCGACGACCAGGAGATCGTCCGCACCGGCCTCGTGATGATCCTCAACGCCCAGCCGGGCATCGAGGTCGTCGGCGAGGCCGCGGACGGGCGCGAGGCCGTCGCGCTCGCACGGCGGCTGCGCCCCGACGTCTGCCTGTTCGACATCCGGATGCCCGGCATGGACGGCATCGAGGCCACCCGCGCCCTCGCCGGCCCGACGGTCGTGGACCCCCTCGCCGTCGTCGTCATCACCGTCTTCGACCTCGACGACTACGTCCATGCCGCCCTCAGGGCCGGTGCCCGGGGCTTCCTGCTCAAGGACGCCGGCCCCGCACTGCTCTCCCAGGCGGTCCACGCCGCGGCCGGGGGAGAGGCGCTCATCGCCCCGAGCGTCACCGCCCGCCTCCTCCAGGCCTTCGCCGACGCCGGGCCCCCGTCACCGCCGGCGCAGCCCGTCGAGCCGCTCACGGACCGGGAGGAGCAGATCCTCGCCGCCGTGGCGTGCGGTAGGACCAACAGCGAGATCGCCGACGAGTTCTACATCACCCTCAGCACCGTCAAGTCCCACATCGCCAGCCTCATGGCCAAGCTCGGCGCCCGCAACCGCGTCGAGACGGCCATGTGGGCCTACGAGACCAACCGCGTCAGGAACGGGCTCAGGCGGGGCGGCGCTCCCGGGCGCTGACCGGCCCCCGCGCCCCGGCCGGGCCTGTGCGCCGGGCCCGGGTCTCGGCCGTGCCCGCGTTCAGGACCCGGGTTCCGGCGGCCGTGCCCGTGCCCGTGTTCCAGGGTCCGTGCGCAGTCCCACGGCCGAAGTACGCCTCCGCTTTCGTACTTTCGGCCGACCCTGTTCAGGCCCCAGGTCCGATGAGCCGCGACCCCCTCAGCCGCCAGGATCGAGTCATGACGGCGGGAGCGCGGCGAACGCGGCACCCCGTCCTCACGGCCGCCGCGCGGCGGACGGCTGACAGACGGACAGAACGAACAGGGGACTCGTCGTGACCTCCTCCGCCAGGACGGGCTGGCTCGTGCCCACCGGGCTGATCCTGCTCAGCGCCGTTCCGATGATCGCCGGCGGCGTCCGCCTGGGCGAGCTGGCCGCAGGCGCCGAGGTGACGCCCGCGAACGCCCGGTTCTTCGCCTCGCCCCTACCCGTGGTGCTGCACATCGTCAGCTCCGTCGTGTACTGCGTCCTGGGGGCCTTCCAGTTCGCCCCCCGCTTCCGGCGCAGGCGGACCGGCTGGCACCGCGCCGCCGGGAGGCTGCTGGTTCCGCTCGGCCTCGTCTCGGCGCTCTCGGGGCTGTGGATGACGCTGTTCTACGCCCTCCCCGAGAGCGACAGCGGCCTGCTCACCGTCATACGGGTCGTGTTCGGAGCGGCCATGGCCCTGTCCGTCGTCCTCGGTTTCGTCGCGGTGCGGCGCGGGGACATCGCCCGGCACCGCGCCTGGATGATCCGCGGCTACGCGATCGGCCAGGGCGCGGGCACGCAGGTGCTGACCCACCTGCCCTGGACCCTGGCCCTCGGCGCCCCCGGCGAGTTCAGCCGGGCGATGCTCATGGGCGCGGGCTGGGTGGTCAACGTCGCCGTGGCCGAATGGCTCATCCGCAGGCGCCCGGCCGGACCGGCCCGCGTCCCCGCGGGACCGGCCGCTCCCCGCCCGCTCGGCCTCGCGGACCGGTGAGGACGGTGCGTCACCCGTGCGGGCGTCCCGGGTGAGGGGCACCGCAGGCGGGCCCGGTCCAGGGCCGGCCGCCTCGGCCCGGGACCGCGCAGCACGGGTCTGGGATGTCGGCGTCACCGCCGTGGCTCCGCGCCCGCCGACAGGGTGAAGGACGGGCTGATGACCTGCCACCAGGTCATGTGGCTCTGGGGGTGCGCGGGATAGCTCCCACGCGGACCTTCCGTGGTCGCTGTCGGGGGCGGTCTGACACCGACTCCCACGGGCGGAGCACCCGGGCTGAACCGTTGGCCCAGCCCTTGGCACGGGAGGCCGTCGAACAGACCGCCGCCGACAGGGGGTGTGCATACGGCCGGTCTTTCCTAGGTGTACCGACACAGCCATCGGCCAAACAGAGGCCGGTGTTCGCTCCCCGTCGAAGGCGAGATCCTCCGCTTCCGCCAGGCGGACCATGACAGGCTGGAAGCCGCCCGCCACACCCCCGCTTCTTCCACCACGGCACACGGCACGGAAGGGAACCGGCGCCATGAGCGCGATCGAGTACGAGGCCAAGGTCCTGGACATCGACGTCGACCAGGTGGCCCGGCGCATTCTCGACAAGGGCGGTACCGACCTGGGCGAGGTGCTCCAGCGCCGCTACGTCTACGACATCGAGCCCGGCGACGCCTCCCGATGGGTGCGCCTGCGCGACACCGGCAGCCAGGTCACGCTCACGGTCAAGGAGATCGACTCCGACGCCATCGGCGGCACCCGCGAGACCGAGACGGCCGTGGGTGACTTCGAGACCGCCAACGCCCTGCTGGGCAAGCTCGGATACGTTCCCAAGGCCTACCAGGAGAACCGCCGACGCAGCCTCACCCTGGACGGCGCCCGACTGGAGATCGACACCTGGCCGCGCGTCCCCGCCTACCTGGAGATCGAGGCCGACAGCCGCGCCGAGGTGGTGCGCGTCGCCGCCCTGCTCGGTTACACCGAGGCGGACCTGACGGGCGAGAACACCACCAAGGTCTACGCCCGCTACGGCATCGACCTGTCCACCATCACCGACCTGCGCTTCGACACGGAGTGAGTTCACGGCTGTGGTGTGTCCTCGCTTTGCGCGGCGTGGGCCTACCACAGCCTCACGCAAAGCATTCCGAGGGCTTTTCGCGCTCTCGTTTCGAGGGCTGCTATTCGCTGCTGTCGGCTTGAGCCAAGGAGATGAGGAAGTCGCCCCACGAAGCTGAAGTGAAGGCGATCTGGCCGTGTGAACGGTTCTGGGTACCGCGCACGTTCGACCCGCCGCTCCACTGTAACTGCTCTTGTGCCAGTCACTGCCTCAGCCAGGAGTGGACGAACCCCGGGCGCCCTATCGAACTGGGGTGTATGACGGGAGCAGGGCACGTCATGCAGTGAGGATCGTCGTCCCCGTGCACCCGCTGGTGCACCCCCAACGCGAAGACGGCCCCTGGTGTGCGATGTGTTCTCGCACTTCAGGGGCCGTCTTTAGAACGGAGCGGATGACGGGAATCGAACCCGCGTTATCAGCTTGGGAAGCCGAGAACGCTCCTGGGGGCTGACCTCGCAACTCTCCTGCCTGCGCTGACGCGGCCCGTCTCCCCGCGATTCCCCGTGGTTCCCCGCCGTTGACCGCCCCGTGTGGCACGTGTGTGGCACAGATCTGCTCCTGTTGTGTGAACGAGGCACAGATTGTCACACCTGCTCTGTACGGTCCTGAACAGAGCGGTTGACCCTGTGCCAGAAGTACTGAGCAGTGGTCTACGAGTCGCAGCCGCGTTGCTTCGGCCCGCGCTCGGAAGGGGAGGGACTATGTCCCCGAGGTATGTGAAGGTCAGGCTGGACTGCCGAGGCGCCCGTCAGGTCATTGACTTGTGCGTGCAGATCGAACGGCCGGTCCCCGCGAAGCTGCGGTGCACTCCGGGCGGTGGCAGGCCCGTGGGGAGTGGGAATGGACCCAGTTTCTGTCCTAAGTGCGATGCCCTCCTCCGGGATGGCAGCCGTCTTCAGGAGCACGTCAACGACCTGACCCGAGGAGGTTGGGGGCCTTGGCAGCGGGCTGAGGCAGTGGTCATCGGATGCGGTGGTTCGTAGGGCAAACCATCCGGCTGGAACTCCTGACCCGAGGCACGCAGTTCTAGTCGGGACGTACCGCATGCAGTAACCACGGAATCGGGCCGAGGTGCCCGGTAGCGCTGGTGACGGTCACCCATGACGGTCGCACTCCGCTACCGGGTGCCTCGGGATCTGCGCACGTCATCAACCGATTTCGTCTGAACGGCAACCGTTTGTCTGCAAGCCGCGTCATGATGCCAAGTAGTACGGCCGTCGGCCGTGCGAGGGACCGGGCGGCAGCCCGCAGCCCGAGCGGCGGCCGTAGGCCGCTGCGACGGCGCTTGCGCCGTCGCCTTGATTCCATACAGCCTAACTCAGCAAAGGAAGAAAATGTTTCTGAGAGAGTTTCTGTATATGGATATCGACAAGGTTCGATCACTGCAAGCGCAATTGAATGGAGGAGTGGAGGAAGAAGCGCGAGAAACCTTGCGTGGGGATAAAAAGAATTCTGGAGGGGTGAAAGGTTTTCTGGAGCACCAGCAGCAGTGGGGGTCTGAAAGCTACATTCAGAAGTCACTTGTAGATGCCGTATTTCCTGCCGTAGAGGAAGCGCTTGAAGTCGAAGGGTTCTTGCATGATATATCCGAGGAGATCCAGAAAAAAGAAAATTGGGCCAATGGATTTTTGCAAGAAAAATTTCCGGCTGGGACGGTAGTTCGAATTACTGCACCAGGGTTCATGTTTGATGTTCGCTACCTGGCGTCGATATTTCGGGCGTTCTCTTCTGGTATTTCCGGCCTCCAAGGTATCGGTGCAGTAGATATCCAGGATTATCGGGAGCAGTCGGGTTCGAAGAGAGGAGGTAGCCAGAAGGGGAGTGCAAGGAAGAAAGAAGAACCCTTGAGAGGAGAACTGGAAGACCTCGTGGTCGAATTCGGAAAGAGTTCCAACCCGGCTCTGGCTGGAATGGATCCGAATCAACTTCGCTCCCTAATTAGAGTTACTCAGGGAATCTTTTCTCCAGGGTTGCATATGAATTTTATTCCAATTGATGGTGAGGATTACCAGGTGCGAGTCAGGCTGCAAGAAAATCGGAAGTACCTCGACAGTGAACCAGAGATACTTTTCGCTCAGTATGGAATAGGTGCCCAAGAGTGGACGCTTGTTGGTACCATCGGTCACTACCCTCCGAAAGAGGAGGTAAAAATGGGGAGGCCGAATTTCATGACCGCCACACAAAGGGTAAGGAGAAATAAACTTGCCTCTTTTGTGAATAGGTTCATTGCAGAAATCGGATCTTCGGGTCTCGTTGACCTCCCTCAGTACCCGAGTTTTTCGGTAGTTCCGTTTGCTGTATATCGAACCGTTGGAAATAAACCTAATATGCTCGAAAGTCTCCATGGCGAAGATGGCGAATAGTTTGTTTGCTATCTTTGATTGCGGTACTCTGTTTTTATTTGTCTAGCGCAGTGCTGTTTGAATATTGTCAAAAGTCAGTAAAATTGATTAGCTGCTATCCATGTTAGGTCGAAGCTTCTTGTGTAGGTCTGGGCCATTTTTGGGGACAGTGTCCGGTCGATCTCGACTACAGGGGATTTTGCTGCTGGAATTCCGTAGGTGTGTTGGTTGACCAGAATCCGCTTTTCAGTCAGATAGACGGAGTTGTACAGGATGGTTGAGTGGGTGCGAATTTCGATTCCGTCGCTCTCTGCGAGTGGATGGAACAGGGCTAACGCATTGCGTACTCTGGCAGCCAAGGCGTCGCCAATACCTTCCTCCTCTCCGCGCTGGCGGACCTGTGAATACTCTGGGTTTCCGAGAAGGATTCGGACACTGACTCCAGCGCGGGCTCGGGAGTCCAGCAGTTCTAGTATTCCTGCGTCGTCGGCGAGGAATAGGCCGCTGTAGACCAGGATGCCGATCTCCTGTTCTGCTGAGCTGAACAGGTCCCACCACACTTCCCGAGGTACCTGCCAGCGGTGTGCGTAGACACGTTGGACGTGCTCAGACGCGGGTGCACGTGCCTCGCCTTCCTGGCTTCTTGGGGGCCAGAGGGTGTCTTCCTCGGTCTGGAGGAGGTCAGCCAGTGCCCAGCGATGCCGGGGGTAGGGCCGTTGGCCGGAGAGCCAGCGGCGGACGGTCTTGGGGTCTACGCCGAGGTGTGCGGCCACGTCGATCTCGGTGAGTCGGGACGCGGCCAGTGCCTTGCGCAGTGCAGCGTTCACGTCGGTGCCCTCCGGGGTGCGGGAACCCGACGATAACAGAAGACGTCCCTAGACGTCCCCCAAGTTGTCCGATACGTGGTACACATGTCCGCTCAAGCAGAGCATCGTTTCCGCATGTAAGAGGACTCCGGCGCTTCCCGCCGTCTCGCCGCGAGTCTCACCCGAACTCACCAGGGGTGACCATGCGGAACCTGATCCCACACCTTCGGACACGCGGCCCCACACGGCCCCGGGCCGCCAAGCCTTCGCGATGCGCGAGACTCCCGTTCACTCCGCCACCTCCGGCGCATCCTGTTGCGCCGCTGGCGAGACTGGTCCGTCCCTACGTCGTGGACGACACAAGGCATCGACCGGTGGAGCTGCCCGACCGATCCCAGCTCGGGCTGGAACTGCTCCTGGAGATCTCCCGGTTGGAGGCTGTCGCCGCATGAGTACCGGGGATGTCCCGAACACGCTCCTCCATGTCCTGCAACGCCACTACGCACAGCAGTGGTCGATCCGCCGCCACGGGGGCCTGTGGATCGCTACCGCCACCCGACAGCAGATCACGCACGCGCCAACGCTGATCGAGGAGGACGTGGAGGTCTTCGTTCACCAGTTGGAGTATCCGCCTCCGGGAATCGGCAACTCCGAGCTGTCCAGTGAACGCCTCCGCGCAACCGAGTCGCGTGCCGAGACTGGCTAGCGACAGGGGCAAGGGCCGACCGTAGGCCGGTTCTGCGGCTCTGCGGTTGGGGCGTCTGTTGGTGTCGACCGAGGGGGAAGGCTCTCGGGTCGGGTCGACACCGGCAGGCGCCTAGTTTTTGCGCTGGTCTTCAAGGAACCTCAGTAGCCTTCAACTGACTTCAATCAACTTCAACTGACTTCAAGTGACCTTGTCCGCTCTGCTAAGTGCCGAGACCTGCTTCTGACGTGGAGGAACCCGCTTGAGTCCGCGCACCCCGTGGGGGACGTACCACCAGATCGCGGAAGCCCTGCGCTCACGCATCACCGCCGGAGGGCTCGTCCCGGGTGACGCGCTTCCCTCCGAGGCGGCCTTGCGTCAGGAGTTCAGCGTCTCCCGCACCACCGTGCGTCGTGCCCTGGCCGAACTGGAAGCAGAGCGGCTGATCAAGGCTCTTCCGGGGACCGGTCGCGTCGTGTGCACCGCCGAGGAACGCGAGAGCGTACCTGCGGATGGAACCCCACCCGCCCAATACCGGCGCATCGCCGCCGAACTGCGGGAGCGCATCACCAGCGGGGACCTTGCTCCCGGTGACGCCCTGCCCAGTGAGGCCGCCTTGGTCCGCCAGTACTCGGTGTCGCGCGGGACGGCCCGTCAGGCCCTCTCGGAGCTGGAGGGGACGGGGCTCGTCGTCGCGGTCCACGGCAAGGGCCGGTTCGTCAAAGGGGCCGAAACGACCGCGGGTTAGCCTGGTACATGTGGGACATGTTCACTGGGCGCGGGATCTCGCGCGAGAACTGCTCGAACAGCCGCTTCCCCGACGCTGGGCGCATTCCCAGGGGGTAGCCGAACAGGCGCGGTCCCTCCGAGGCGTGCTCGGCGCACATGCCGACCTGGTGGAAGCCTCCGCCTGGCTGCACGACATCGGGTACTCCCCGGACCTGGCGACCACGGGCTTCCATCCCCTCGACGGTGCCCAGTATCTGCGCGAGGTGCAGAAGGCTGATGAAGCCCTGGTCTCCTTGGTGGCCTACCACTCCTGCGCCGTGGTGGAAGCCGAGGAACGGGGCCTGCTCGCTTCGCTCAAGGACGAGTTCGACGCCCCGCCGGACGACCTGCTGGACGCGCTCACCTACGCGGACATGACCACCGGCCCGGACGGCACACACCTGCCCGTGGAACGACGGCTGTCGGAGATCCTGGAGCGCTACGCCCCCGAGGACCTGGTCCACCGCTCCATCACCCGCTCCTCACCGCTGCTGACGGCGTCGGTTCGGACTGTGGAACGCCGCCTGGCCGAGGCCGGCTGACCGTTCACCCGATGTGGGTGGGGCCTCCGCTGAGGAACTGGTCCACGCGCATGCGCATAGACCGGTCCATCCGGTACCCGGTCAGCTCGGCCTTGGGAACCCAGACGACTTCCTTGGACTCGTCGCTCGGGGTCGGTTCACCCGCCAGTGGTCGGGCGGTGAACACCAACGAGAACTCCTGCCGGGCCTCGCCGTCGCTGGTGTAGTAGATGATGTGCCTCGGGTCGCTGTAGATGCCCACGACCCCGGTGATCTCGCACGTCACCCCGGTCTCTTCCAGCGTCTCGCGAACCGCGGCCTGGGGGACGGACTCGCCCAGGTCCACCGCGCCCCCGGGCACGGCCCAGTTGTCGTTGTCGGTGCGGCGGATCATCAGCACTTCGTCGCGGTGGTTGACCACGAACACGTTCACTGACGGGACGAGGCTGTTCGCGTCCGGGGCCTCGGGGTCGTCGTAGTAGTCAATCCGCTTGCCCATGCGTCTACTCCCGGATGTGTCGGTCCAGACCGGACATGATCTTCTCGACCTGCTCACGCACTGACTCGGGAGGCACGCCGAGACCTCGCAGCATGGTGGGGACCGTTCCCCGATCTCTGTGCATCAGTCCGAGAAGCAGGTGCTCGGTGTCGAGGAAGTTGTGCTGGAACCGCAGAGCCGCGTAGAGGGACTGCTCCAAGGCTTTGCGGGTCTCGGAGGAGAAGGGCACGTATCCGCTTGAGCCCCACTTCCTCGGCTTGGTGACCTTGAGAGCTTCGGCCAAAACCGCCTCATAGCCGACCCCCAACCCCTGCAAAGCGCGAGCGGCGACACCTTCGCCTTCCCCCAGCAGCCCGAGCATGATGTGCTCGGGGCCGATGCGCTTGTGATTGAACCTCGTGGCTTCTTCCTGGGCGTGCACAACCACGTACTTCGCGGGGTCGGTGAACATCTCGAACATGATCGGGGTTCCTGGGTCACTCAAGAGGGGATGCTTGTGCCCATACCCTCTCGTAGCTCTCCAGGTAGGTGCCGACCAGGGTCCCGCCCGGGATCTTGCGCAGGTGGAAGACGGGGGCCTCCGAGGCCATCGCGCCGTAGACGTGCGTGTTCACGATCAACTGGTCATCGGCGCGGTAGATCGAGTTGTACAGCGTCGTCCCGTGGAGACGGAACTCCACTCCCGGCACCTGGCGCAACGACCGGTACAGCACGATGACGTTGCGGATCTTCGCGGCGAAAAGCTCGTTCAAACCCTCGTCCCGGCCGCGCTGGGCAACCGCCTCGCTGTCGGGGTCTCCCAACAGCATGCGCACGCGGACCCCGGCCTTGGCCTTGTCCGCCAGCAGCTTGATCATGCTCGGGTCGTCGGCCAGGAAGAACCCGCTGAAGACCAGGATCGAGATCTCCTGCTGCGCGCTCTCGAAGACGCGCCGCCACAGCTCGGTCGGCACGCTCCACCGGTGCGGGTAGATCTCCACGATCTCGCTCTGTGAGGCGGCCTGGCTCTGCTCGGGGGACAGGGCCTTGGGCCAGAGGTAGGTCTCCTCCACACCGAGGTAGGCCGCTGCCGCGAAGCGGTGACGGCGGTAGGGGGTGCGCCCCTGGGTGATCCAGCGCTCCACGCTCTTGGCGTCCACGCCGATCTCCTCGGCCAGATCGGCCGGGGTGGCCCCGCGCTGGAGCAGCGCGGCTCGCAACCTCTCGTTCGGCATGTACCTCGGGGGTTCGCTGGATGTCTGGGGACGCGCTCACATTATCGAGACGTCCTGAACACGTCCAGCCATGTAGTGATCCCGTCCCGGCCCTGCCAGAGATGGTGGAACCCTCGCCGCCACCCGAGAGCGGCGGAGGAAGCGACAACGACGAACAGGAGCGTGCGGCTACCACTGGTCGCTAGTTTCGATACATGCTATACATGTATCGATTCTCGGCTGAGGCGATCGCCTGCCGGTCGTGCCGAGGGTCGTGAACAGGACGAACAACGAGAAGAGGACTGACCTATGGCTATTCAGGGTGCGTTGCTGGTGGCGTTCGGGACGGTGTTCCCCCACGGTGCGTTCGCGTTGGGGGTGGAGGCGATCACCGACTTCGAGACCAAGCGGCCTCAGCTCGACAAGGACAGCGGCTTGCCGCTGTGGGCGGTGGACGTGATCGACGCCGACCCCGAAGCGCGTGGCAAGGCCAAGTCGGTCAAGGTCAAGATCGCCGCCGAGGTCTGCCCCACCCTGCCGGACGAGGTTCCGGGGCTGCCGTTCCGGCCGATCGAGTTCGAGGCGATGGCGGTCATGCCCTACGTCGACGACAACGGCCGTCGCCCCCGGGTGGCGTACTCGCTGCGCGCCCGTGGAGTGAAGGCTCCCGGCGGTGCCGCTGGCGGTCGTCGCGCTCCGGCTGCGAAGGATGCCGCCTGACCCCCGGCATGTAAGCGGGGCGGCCTGGTGCTGGAACACCTCGGCCGCCCCTGAATCCCTCCTGCGACTGCGAAATCTCAGAAGAGGTGTCTTCAGTATGTCCGATTACCCCCGTGACCTGTCCGGGTTGAGTGGTCCGGAGCTGGTCCGTCTGCTGCTGGACGCGACCAACCCCCCGCCCACCACTGACGCTGAGCGTGCGGAGTTCTTCGACTTCAAGGCCCGGGTGTTCGCCACGATCGCGGACCGGGAGGAGAACCCCACCGCCGCGACCTTCGCTGCCCGTGCCCGCTCCGACCGTAACTGGCTCCTGGCCCAGATCGAGAAGCAGAAGCGGGGTGGCCAGCGATGACGCGCCAACCCAAGATCGGTTCCGCTCAGTCCTCCCCGACCCTTCCCACGCCCGCTCAGGGGGTGCGGTGGACGACGCCGATCGTGGAAACCCCCGGGATCGTCGTCCTGGCCTCCTGGATCTGGCGACTGGTCCGCTTCCTGATCACCCTGCCGTTCCGGTTCCCCGTCATGGTCGCCTGCCTGACCGCCTCTGCGAGGGCCTGGTGGTGGCTGGACTGGCCCGGTCTCGCCTGCCTGTGGGGCGTGGCTGCCGTGGTGTCTCTGGTGTGGTGGCGCGCCTGGCCGGACTCCTACCGTGCCTGTGTCACCCTGCGTGTGCTGGCGTGGTGGCGGCACCTGTTCGTGTACCGGCGTCACTGGCAGCCGGTGTTGGTGATCTCCGGGCTGGCCGAGTCCTACCAGGAACGCCGCTACCTGCCCCGCATCCGGCGCGTGGTGTGTAACTCCTGGGCCGACTACGTCCGGGTGTCCCTCGTCGCGGGCACCTCCCCGGCGGACTTCGAACACCGCGTCACCGAACTGGCGCACGGCTTCGCCGCCCCCTCCTGCCGGGTCGTGGTGAACGGCCCGCGTGACATCACCCTGGAGTTCCCCCGCCACGACACCTTGGCCGAACCCCTCGACGCCTTCCCGATGACCCACCACGTAGACCTCGACGCCCTTCCCGTGGGACGACGTGAGGACGGTTCCCCGTGGTTGCTGCGGTTGCACGGAACCCACGTGCTCGTGGTCGGGGTGACCGGGGCCGGCAAGGGATCGGTGATCTGGTCCACCATCCGCGCCATGCTCCCCGCCCTGGTCGACGGCACCGCGCAGGTGTGGGCGATCGATCCCAAGCGCATGGAGCTGGCCTATGGGCGGGACCTGTTCGCGCACTACGCCGACACGGGCGAATCCGCGGTGGTCCTGCTCGAAAAGGCGGTGGCCTCGATGCAGGAGCGGGCCGAACGCTACGCGGGCAAACAGCGCTCGCACGTGGCCACGGTCGATGACCCGTTCGTCGTGGTGCTGCTGGACGAGGTGGCGTTCCTGACCGCGTACCACCCGGATCGGGACGTGCGCCGTCGGGCGGAGAACGCCATCGCCACCCTGACCTCACAGGGCCGCTCGGTCGGCTTCGCGGTCCTGGCCGCGTTGCAGGACCCCCGCAAGGAGGTCATGAACCTGCGCAACCTCTTCCCCGACAAGGTCGCACTGAGGTTGGACGAGGCATCGCAGGTGGACATGGTCCTCGGTGAAGGCGCACGCGAACGCGGGGCGGAAGCCCACCTGATCGACCCCACCCTTCCCGGGGTGGCCTATGTCCGCCTGGAAGGCTCACCGTCCCCGGTGCGGGTGCGGGCCGCCTACGTCTCGGACGAGGACATCACTGACATGGCCGAGGGCTACGGCTTGGGCTCTTCGTCAGTGGAGGAGGTGGCCTGATGCGTTCGGCTCTGTTCCCGGTCGATGCGGTAAACGGCGGCTGCGACAACCACGTTCGCGAACGAGACGATGCACGGCCACCACATCAACCAAGGCATGACGGAGCCTGGGCGGACCACAGCCGCTATGCCAATGGTTACGGTCGAGAAAACCCAGAAGATCAGGCCCCACAGGTTTTTTCTTTGGGGGTTCATGCGGTGGACGTCTCCCGCTCTGTGGTTGTGGGGTGGGCTGATGCCGACGCCTACCGGTAAGTCCACCCGGGCCGAACGCCTCGCGCAACCACTCGTCCATGAGGTCGCCGCCGACATCACCGCCATGGCCAACGGCTACGGGGTCGGATCGTCCTCGGAAGAGGTGGCTTGGATGCGTCCACGTCGGGTCACCACCCAATGGGTGATGAGCGGACCCATGAGCCCGCTGACGCCACCAGCTATGCCTGCGGTTATCCACGTAGGCCAGTCGGTGACGAAGTTCAGCAGAAGCCCTGTTGCGATCATTAGCACGAGCGTGACCGTGAACATGGTGAGCAGCAGCTTTGGTTGGGCGGTCGGATCGTTCCAGGCCACACGGTCTCCTTCGCGAACAGGGGTGGGCTGTCTCGTGCCGGGTGTGATGGAGGCTCTCAACCCTGGGAAGGATGAGAGACATGCCAGCACCGAGGAAGTACCCGCTTGAACTGCGCGAACGAGCGATCCGGATGGCTGTGGACGCCCGACAGAACCCGGCCACTCGCGATGGGGCCATCGCCCGGGTAGCCGACCAGCTGGGCATCAACCGCGAAACGCTGCGCAACTGGGTCACCCAGGCCGAGGTCGACGCCGGCCACCGCCCCGGCACCACCACCGACCAGGCCCAGCGCCTGGCCGAACTGGAGCGCGAGAACCGCGAACTGAAGCGGGCCAACGCGATCCTCAAATCCGCGTCGGCTTTCTTCGCGGCGGAGCTCGACCGCCCACACACCAAGTAGTCGCCTACATCGACGTCCACCGGCACCAGTTCGGGGTCGAGCCGATCTGCCACACCCTGCAGATCGCCCCGTCTACCTACTACGCGGCCAAATCGCGGGCTCCGTCGCTGCGCTCGCGCACCGATGAGGCCACCACCGCCAAGATCCGCACGGTGCACGCCGACAATTACGGCGTCTACGGGGTGCGCAAGGTCCACGCCGAACTCAACCGCCGAGGCCACCGGGTCGCCCGCTGCACCGTCCACCGGCTGATGAAGCAGGCGGGTCTGCGCGGCATCACCCGCGGCAAGAGCCCGCGCACCACCGTGCCGGGTGCGGCTCCCGATACTCGCCCGGACCTGGTCGAACGCGCATTCACTGCCCAGGCGCCCAACCGGTTGTGGGTCGCCGATATCACCTACATCCGCACCTTCAACGGCTGGGTCTACGCCGCGTTCGTGATCGATGTGTTCTCCCGCCGCGTGGTGGGCTGGCAGGTGTCGCGGTCGCTGCGCACCGATCTGGCGTTGGACGCGTTGGAGATGGCGGTGTGGAACCGCCAGCACGTGGACCGGCGTATCGACGGGCTGGTCCACCACTCCGACCGGGGCGTGCAATACCTCGCGGTGCGCTACACCCAGCGCCTGGCCGAGGCGGGGGCGGTGGCCTCGGTCGGGTCCACGGGCGATTCCTACGACAACGCCCTGGCCGAGGCGTTCCACTCGTTGTTCAAGGCCGAACTGGTTCGCAACCGGGGCCCGTGGAGGGGCCTGGACGAGGTGGAGATCGCGGTGGCCGAGTACGTGGACTGGTTCAATCATCGCCGGTTGCACGGCGAGATCGGCTTGGTCCCGCCGGCGGAGTTCGAGGACGGCTTCTACCATCACCTGTCGGGTTCAACGGAAGGGGAAGCGTTGGTTCCGAGCCTCTAAAGAACCCGGTACGAGACA
>NYMS01000051.1 GCA_002529455.1 Glycomyces fuscus | reverse complement strand
GCCGACCTCCTGGCGCAGCTGCTCCAGAACCCCCGACAGCAACCGCGACACGTGCATCTGCGAGTACCCCAGCCGGTCCGCGATCTCGGACTGGGTGTGGTCCCCGAAGAACCGCAACCGCAGGATCTCCCGCTCGCGCTCGGGCAGCCGCGCCAGCGCCGGCTTGAGCGACTCGCGCTCCACCACCCGCTCCAGCGCCGCGTCCTCACTGCCCAGGTGGTCCTCCAGACGCGCGCCCTCCTGCCCCTCGGCGTCGGAGGAGTCCGGCGCGTCCAGCGACAGCGAACGGTAGGACTCCGAGACCTGCGCCAGCTCACTGACCTCGGCCTCGGGCAGTTCCATCTCCCGCGCCAGCTCCGCGATCGTGGGCGTACGCGCGTGCTCCTGCTGGAACTCGTTGGTGATCCGGCGCAGCTTGACCCGGTTCTCCTGGTGGCGGCGCGGCACCCGCACCGCCCAGGTGTGGTCCCGGAAGTGCCGCTTGATCTCCCCCGTCACCGTGGGCAGTAGGTAGGAGATGAAGGGCTTGCCCCGGTCGGGGTCGTAACCGCGCACGGCCTTGGCCAGCCCCACCATCGCGGTCTGCTTCAGGTCCTCCAGCGGCTCGCCGCGACCCCCGTAGCGGCGGGCGATCTTGTTGATCAACGGCTGGTAGAGCACGACCACCCGCTCGCGCAGGTCCTCGGCCCTCGGGTCGTCGTCGGCGAGGCCGCGCAGCTGGGAGAGCAGCTCCTCGGGACGGACCTCCCCGGGCCATCCGGTTTCGCTGACCTCCTCGACCCCGGTGTCCCCGGGTCCGGCGTCCCCGGGCCCGGTGTCCTCGACCGGCCTGCGCGGCCTGGGGACCACGGGCAGTCGGTCGGTGACGGTCGTTGACGTGTGTGTTTCGGTGAGAGACGTGGACAAGAGGAAACCCCCCGGTGCTCTGGTCCTGTGTGCTCATGTACCTGCCTCGGCAGGACACCGGCGGCGCGATTCCGCGCGCGACCCGCGGGGCTGGTGGCCCTGTGGCTGGCGGGACAGCCGCGATGCACAGACTAGGTTCCCCCAGAAGCGACTTCAAAAGCCGCAGATCCAAACTTTTGTTGCATCACGACAAATATCTTCCAAAAAGCCGCAAAGTAACCTAAATCAGGCACGGGAAACCCCTGCATCCCGTGATCCCGCTCCCAGCACCCGAAGCACTGCGGCCCGTTTTCCCCGATCAACGGCGCACGCGTCGGATGGGTACACAGTTACACGGTTCCGGGCACCGGACACGGTCCGACACGTCCACGGTGGCCGGGAAGGGTACCCGCGGCCGTCCGGGAGGCGGACCGCCGGCGCCCGGACACGCGGAGCCGTCGACGCCCTCGACACCGGGGTGCGGGGCGGGCCGGAGCCCGAGGACGTCACCCGGGAGGACTCCCGGATCGACGTCCCGGAGGCCTGAGGGCACCGGGACACCCCGGACGGGCTCTTCCAGGGGGTGTTCCGCGGAGGCTTTCGGATCAGCGGGCGGCCGTCCGGGCCGTCCCTCGCGCGACGGTCCGCGCGGGTCGGCCCGGTCGGCTCTTCAGGCGCAACCGGCGCGGCGGGAGGCGGCCCGGTGGTCGCGGGCCCGGAATGATCCGGGGAAGACGGCCTAGCGCGGGGCCAGCGAGCTGACGAGGAGCAGCCCGGCTCCCGTCGCCGTGCCCGCGCCGACGCCGCCCAGGCACAGCTCCTGGAGCGCCTCGCTGTCCCGCACCACGGCCTCACCGGTGAAGTGGTACCGCGCGGGCCTGCCGCCCAGGTGCTTCCACCTCACCGAGGTGACGTCCAGCGCGCCCGCGAGCTTGCCGTCCAGCCAGCCCTCGAACTCCTCCTCCGGGAGGGGGACCCGCTTGCCGCGCGGGCGCGAGCCCTCCCCGGCGGACTCCGCACCGCGCGGGGCGGTGGGCGCCGTGATGAGCTCCCAGCGGACGGCCTCGCCCTCGGTGTGCCGCGGCATCGGGTGGATCGCGGCGGAGGTCGCGCCGGGGACCTTGCCCCAGGCGGGGGCGGTGTCGGAACTGACCACCAGGGTGCTCGGCGAGGTGCGCGCCCACAGCACGCGGGCGTCGGAACCGGGGTCGGGGTCGACCGCTCTGCGCACGGCCTGCCCCATGGCCGCCCACTGGTCCATGCGGGTGCTGCGCTTGGGGTCGAGGTTGATGCGGGCCAGGTACAAGGAGTTCCCCTCCGGGCGCCCCCGCCTGGGCGGGGGCCCGTGTTCGTGTTCGGTCGCGGGCCGTGGAGGTCGCCTCCGCCCGGGATGGAGTCCCCACTGTACGAGGCGCCGGACACCGGAGGAGGCCTCCGTCCACCGGGAACGCGGCGAGGGGCCCGCCCTCCGGCGGACCCCTCGCTGACCTGCTACTGCTCTGTCGGGACGGCGGGATTTGAACCCACGACCCCTTGACCCCCAGTCAAGTGCGCTGCCAAACTGCGCTACGTCCCGTCCGCTGCGCGGACGCCGTTCCCGGCGCCGCCAACAGGTGAAACTGTATCGCATTCTCCGAGGGGTTCGGACAGTCCGCCCCTGCCACGGCCCGGGTCCGAAGCGCCCCCGTGGCCCGGCCGACCCGCCGTGGCGGCGCCGGGTCCTGCCCGGCCCGGGTCACCCGCCGCCGGGCCGGGTCCCCTCCTCGCCCGAGTCCTCCTCGACCTCGTGCAGGGGCGTGACCGCGTAGGTGCGGTCGACGAACACGAAGGCGTCGTAGCGCTCCCCCAGCACGGTCGGGACGTAGTTGCGCCGCCCGTCGCGCCCGGGGTGGTAGACGACGCCGACGGCGCGGTGCGGCAGGACCTGGTCCGCGAACGGGTCGGCCGACCCCTCGCCGGTCAGGACCAGCAGTCCCGTCTCCCCCTCCAACGACTGGTGCAGCAGGGCCTCCACGCTCCCGTGGCGCGCCGCGGGGACCGGCATCGGCTCGGGGGTGCCGCCCCACGCCCGGGCGGCCATGACCCTGCCCTCGTAGGTGCCGAAGCCGACGAGGACCACGTCCTCGTCCCCGTGGCGCTCGCGCACCAGCTGTCCCACGTTGACCATGCCCGCCGCGGCCATGTCGGTGGCGCGCGCGTCGCCGACGTGGGTGTTGTGCTCCCACACGACCGCCTTCGCTCCGGGCCCGTGGTGCTCCATGAGCCGGTCGAGCGTGTCGGCCATGTGGTGGTCGCGGACGTTCCACGACTCGGGCCCCCCGCGCACCATCGTCCGGTAGTACTGCTCGGCGCCCGCGAGTACCTCGGCGTTCTGGCGCGCGGCGAAGTCGGCCAGGCCCTCGGCGGGCGGGGCCTCCCCCGCGCGCCGGCGCAGCCCGGCCAGCAGGCGCACGACCTCCGCCTCGCAGCCCTGCGGCACCATCCGCGTCGCGCGGGCGTAGGCCTGGGGGTCCTCGCCGTAGGGCTGGAAGCAGCGGTAGGCCCTCAGGGCCGGTTCCACCTGATCGGGCATGTTCTCGCGCAGCCACCCCAGCACCGCGTACAGCGACTCCCACAGGCCGTAGACGTCCAGGCCGAAGAACCCGGCGCGGCGCTCCGGTGCGAGCCCCAGGTTGCGCTCGCGCAGCCAGCGGGCGAACTCCAGCACCTCGGTGTTGGCCCACATCCACTGCGGCCACCGGTGGAAGCCCTCCAGGATCTCCTTCGGGTCCCCGGGGGCTCCCGGCGCGCCCACGACACCGCAGTGCAGGTCCTGGCAGTCCGGCCAGTCGCCCTCCACCGCGACGAAGGAGAAGCCCGCCTCGTCGATCAGCCGCCTGGTCAGCTCCGCGCGCCAGCGGTAGAACTCGGCGGTGCCGTGCGAGGCCTCGCCCAGCAGCACGTGGCGCGCGTCACCGATCCGCTCCAGGAGGGGGTCCAGCGACCTCGGGCCACTCAGCCGCAGGAGGTCGTCCGAGGCGCTCCCGCGGCTCATCTCTCCGCCTCCCCCAGGATGCCCGCGAACCAGCCGGAGGCGGCGTCGGCCACCTCCTCCAGCGCCCCCGGCTCCTCGAACAGGTGGGTGGCGCGGGGGACGACGTGGATCCGGTGCGGTGCGCTGAGCCGGTCGGCCGCGTCCTCGTTGAGCCGCAGGACCTCGGTGTCGGCGCCGCCGACGATGAGCAGCGTCGGGGCGCGTACGACCTGGAGCGCCTCCGTGCCCGCGAGGTCGGGACGGCCGCCCCGCGAGACGACCGCGGCGACCAGGTCCGGGCGCTCGGCGGCGGTCCTCAGCGCCGCGGCGGCGCCGGTGCTGGCGCCGAACAGGCCGATGGGCACGCCCGCGGTGTCCTCGCGCCCGGCCAGCCAGTCCACGGTGCCCGTGAGCCGGCCGGTGAGCAGGTCGATGTCGAAGCGCTGCTGTCCGGTCACGTCGTCGGCGCGCTCCTCCTCGGGGGTCAGCAGGTCGAGCAGGAGCGTCGCGATCCCGACCCGGTTGAGCTCGTCGGCGACGGCCTGGTTGCGCGGGCTGTGGCGCGAGCTTCCGCTGCCGTGCGCGAAGGCCACGACCGCGGTCGCCCCGGGGAACATGGCCAGCCGCCCGTCGAGCCGTGCGTCCGGCGTGCGTACCGTCACGTCGACGGCGGTCATGGTGGTCTCCCTTCGTCGGGGTCGGGCGCCCGTGCGGTGCTCCGGCCCGATGGCGTCCGCCGTGTGCGCGGCGGCCGGTTGCGGTCAGGGTCGGCCGGGAGGCCGCCGCCGGGGCTGTCGGAGTCGTCGGGGCCGCGGGGAAGCCGCACCAGCAGGCCGCGCACCTCGTCGTCGGTGACCTGCGGGAAGCTCTCGTACCAGAGGCTGACCGCGCCGAAGTCCGGCGGCGTCTCCAGGCAGACGACCCGGTCGCAGACGTCGGAGAGCGAGCGCACGGCGTTGGGCGCGCCCACGGGGACGGCCAGCGTGAGGGAGGCGGGGTGCCGGGCGAGCACCGAGGTCAGCGCCGCCCGGGCGCTCAGCCCGGTGGCCAGCCCGTCGTCGACCACCACGACGTCGTATCCGCCGACCTCCGGTTCGGGCTCCTGCCCGCGGTAGGCCAGCAGCCTGCGCCGCGCCTCCGCCTGTTGGGCCCCGACCATGTCGGTCAGGCGCCGCTCGGGGATGCCCAGCAGGTCCAGTGCCCTCTGGTCGAACAGCGGCGGCCCCTCGGCCGTGGTCGCCCCGATCGCCGTCTCCGGACTTCCGGGGGCGGGGATCTTGCGCGCGACCACGATGTCCAGCGGTACGCCGACGGCCTCGGCGACGGGCCCGGCCACCGGAACGCCGCCCCGGGGCATGGCCAGCACGAGCGGGCGCGGTCCCGCCTGCTCCGCCACCGCGGGGGCCAGCCGCTCGCCCGCGTCCCGCCGGTTCCGAAACACGTCGTCCCCCCACCCAGTCGCGTCGTCGCGGTACGTGGAGCCCGTGGCCCGAGAGCCCGCGTCCGCGCGGTTCAGCGGTGTGCACGGGCCGTGTGGTGAGCGGCTACCCCGATGCCCCCGGCGCACACATGGCGCGGGCCGGGCGCGCAGGGGCCCGCCTTGCCGACCGGAGCCGCTACGGCTCGGCGCGCCCCTCCCCGGACGGTCCGCCCCCGGGGCCTCCCTCTCCGGACCGCGCCCGCTCGGCACCGCCGTGTCCGGTCGCGCGCTACTCGCCCAGGGTGCCGTCGAGGCGCTCGACCACGCAGAACTCGTTGCCCTCGGGGTCGGCCATGACCGCCAGCAGGTGGCCGTCCTCCTCGTAGGCCGGGCGCAGCACCTCGGCGCCCAGCGCGCGCACCCGCTCGATCTCCGCCGCCAGGTCGGGGACGACCAGGTCCAGGTGCATCCGGTTCTTGCCGGAGCGGGGCTCGGGCACCTTCTGCAGCACCAGGTCGGGCCAGCGCCCGCCCGGGTCCTTGAGCGCGAGGTAGACCGGGTGCTGGCCCTCCTCGCGTTCGAAGCCGAGCACAGCGCACCAGAAGTCGGCCGCCGCGTGGAGGTCGTTGGTGTCGAGTACGCAGACCAGGCGCACGTGAAGATCCCCTCGTCTCACCGTGCGGTCCGCGGCCGCGGACCGCACGGCCACCCTACGGCGGAGGGGCCGAAGGCGGAAGGTGCCGGGCGCAGGGCTGCCGGGCCCGGGCCCTGCGCCCGGGGCACGCGCCCCGGGCGCGAGAGCACTCCGCCGGGGCGGTCGGACGCTACGGCGCGGCGGCGCCCGCCCGCGCGGCGGGGTCCGCGTCCGCGGTCAGGACGCGGCCCCGGGGGCGAGGAGCCCCTCCGCCTCCAGGTCGGCCCACAGGGCCTCGGGGACCGGGGCCGCCAGGAGCTCGGCGTCGTGCGCGATCTCCCCCGCTGACCTGGCCCCCACCAGGACCCCGGCCACCGCCGGGTGGCGTGCGCAGAAGGCCATCGCCGCCTGGGGCAGGCTCACGCCGTGGCGGCGGGCCACCGCGGCGATCCGCAGCGCCCGGGCGCGCAGCGGGCCGGGGGCGGCCATGTAGTCGTAGGTGGCGTCGGCGGAGGGCTCGTCCGAGGCCAGGATCCCGCTGTTGAACACCCCGGCCGCGATCACCGACACCCCCGAGCGCAGGCAGGCCGGGAGCATCGTGGCCGCCGCCCTCTGGTCCAGCAGCGTGTACCTTCCCGCGAGCAGCACCACGTCCATGTCGGTCTCCACGGCGAAGCGCTCCAGCATGCGCGCCTGGTTCATGCCCGCGCCGATCGCGCCGACCACGCCCTGGTCGCGCAGTTCGTGCAGGGCCGGGTAGGCCTCCCCGACCGCCTGCTCCCAGTGGTGGTCGGGGTCGTGCAGGAGCACCACGTCCACCCGGTCCAGGCCCAGCCTCTCCAGGCTCTGCTCCAGGGAGCGGCGCACCCCGTCGGCGCTGAAGTCCCAGCGCCGCCCGTAGGCGGCGGGGACGGCGAAGCCCTGGTCGTCCAGCCGCCCGGCGCGGTGCGGGGTGGGCTCCAGCAGGCGGCCGACCTTGGTCGAGACGGTGTACCCGTCCCTGGGCAGGCCGTCCAGGGCGCGGCCGAGGCGGCGCTCGGCCAGGCCCAGGCCGTAGTGGGGAGCGGTGTCGAAGTAGCGCACGCCCGCCTCCCACGCCGCGAGGACCGTGCCGACCGCGGTCTCCTCGTCCACCTCCCGGTACATGCCGTTGCCGAGCGGGGCGGTGCCCAGCCCGAGGGGGCTGAGCGTCACCGCCGACCCGCCCAACCGGGTCCGCGTGCCAGAACCGCGTTCCATTCCCTGTTTCTCCCTCTGAACCGGCCGATAACGGCGAAAGGGCGACTCCCCGTCACCGGGAAAAGGTTCCACCCGGCCCGGACGCCGCTTTCCGAATACGGGGCGTCACCCCCATCGCACCCCTCATTACCACTTCCGCTTCTCCGCCGGGAAGACCCCCTTCCGTCCTGAAAGCCCTGCCACCACGGGGATGCAGACTCATACCACCCTGGTCAAACCATTTTTGGCCAGCACCTTAACCACCCGGAAAGGAGAAAGAGGAAATCTGTTTCCCTGCATTTTAACGTGACGCACATCACTCGAATCCAAAGGGCGAAACATGATAAATTCCTCATATTGGAACGAGCTGTTTAAAACGAGGGCCCCTCCCTCATGCGCCCCCGCCACGAGCGGAGGCGCCCGTCGAGCACCACCCAGCTGACGAAGGGCACCACGGATGAACACGCAGACCTCCCAGACGCACCCGCCCGACCTCCGCTCGGTCATGCGGCTGTTCCCCACCGGCGTCGCGGTCCTGACCTCGGGCCGCGGAGCCGAGGCCGTGGCCACCACGGTGAACTCGCTGATCTCCGTCACCCTGGAGCCCCCCACCGTCCTGGTCTCCCTGCACGAGACCTCCCGCGCGGGCAGGGCCGTGGACGCCACCGGGGGTTTCTGCCTGAGCCTGCTCTCGGGCGGGCAGGAGTCGCACGCACGGCTGTTCGCCGCCGCCGACAAACCCCGCGGCGAGGACCTGGACCCCTACTTCACCACCACCCCCGCGGGCTGCCTCGTCCTGCGCGACGCCCTGGGCGGGCTCACGTGCGAGGTCACCTCCGTCCACCAGGAGGGCGACCACCGCATGTACACCGGACGGGTCAGTGCCACCCATCTGGGCGACCCCGCCGGCGGCGCGCTGCTCTTCCACCAGGGGCGGATGGTCCCCGCGTGAGCCCCGTGCTGCGCGCCGTGCGCGGCGGCACCGGGGTCGGCGGCGACACCCGCGAGGCGATCGCCTCCGCCGTCCTCGCCCTGGTGCGCGGGGTCCTCGACCGCAACGGGCTCTCCCCCGACGACGTGGAGTGCCTGTGGTTCACCGTGACCCCCGACCTGACGGCGGACGTCCCGCCGCTGGTCCTGCGCGAGCACCGCCTGCTGGACGTTCCGGTGCTGTGCGCGGCCGAACCCGTCTGGGACGGAGCTCCGACCCGCACCGTCCGCCTGATGGCGCTGGTCCGCGTGGCGCCCGGCCACGAGGTCCGCCACGTCTACCTCGACGGCGCCACCCGCGACCGCCCCTGAGGCACACCCCACCCCACCCCCACCCCCACACCGACGACCGCAGCCGGGGAGACCGCTGTGACCGACCACGCCCTGTCCGACCTCCGCAGACGGGTCAGCTCCGCGCTGGGACCCGACACCGACCGCGTCCTGGGCCCCGCGCCCGGACACGCCAACGTCTCCGGCTTCGCCCCCCGCGACACGCTGGCCGTGCTGCGCCCCACCCGCGCCGAGCAGGTCAGCGCCGTCCTGCGGGCCCTGGACGACGCCGACGCCCCCTCCCTGTACGCGGTCTCCACCGGCCGCAACTGGGGCCTGGGCTCGCGCGAGCCGGTGGAGGGCGGCGCCGTACGCCTGGAGCTGCACGGCCTGGACCGCGTCCGCCGCGTCGACACCGACGCGGGCTGGGCGGTCATCGAGGCCGGTGTGACCCAGCGCCAGCTGTCGGAGCAGCTGGCCGGGACCGGCCGCATGCTCAACGTCACCGCCTCCTCGGCGCACACCAGCGTCCTGGGCAACGCCCTGGACCGGGGCGTGGGACTGCGCCGCCAGCGCGTCCACGACCTCGTCGGCCTGGAGGTGGTGCTGCCCGGGGGCGAGGTGGCGCGCGTGGGCTGGTGGCCCGGCGACGGGGGCGGTGCGCCCAACCCCCACGGGCTCGGCCCCTCACTGCTGCACCTGTTCACCCAGTCCGACCTCGGCGTCGCCGTCGCGGGGGTGGTGCGCCTGCCCGTGCGCCCCGAGGTCCAGCGGGTGCTGCGCCTGACCTTCGGACCCGCAGACCTGGGCGCGGCCGTGGACACGTTCCGCCGGTGGCAGGGGCAGGGCCTCTTCCAGGGGGTCCTCAAGGTCTACGACACCACCTCCGCCTCCTCCTACGGCACCTCCGACTCCTCCGGGTACCTGGCGCACCTGAGCGTCGGAGGCACCGCCGAGTCCGTGGAGGCCCTGCTCGCGGTCCTGGCCGCCGAGGCCGAGGCCGCCAAGGTCTTCACCTCCGTGCGGCGCTCGGACCAGGACCCGCCCGAACCCTCCGACGTGGTCTCGCGCGTGGTCGAGGCCGGGTACGCGGGCGACGTCTCCCACCACGAGGAGATGCTGCGCTCGGCCGTGGGCCAGGGCGCCGCGGACGTGGACACCCGGGGCGGCGGCTGGATCTTCTTCCTGCCGCTGGTCCCCTACACCGGCCGGGACGTGACCGCCGCGCTCGCCCTGCTCGACCAGGTGCACGCGCGCACCGGGCTGCGCCCGGGGGCCACCGTCAACGCCCTGGACCCCGACGTGGTGGACCTGGTGGTCTCGCTGCGCTTCGACCGGTCCGACGCCGACGAGACCGGGCGCGCCCACCGCGGGCTGGAGCTGCTCCACGAGTCCTTCGCCTCCGCCGGATACCTGCCCTACCGGCTCGACGTGGACCACGCGTCCCGCGCCGACCTCCTCGGCGACCCCGCCTCCCGCACCCTGACCCGCACGATCCGCGCCGCCCTGGACCCGCGCGGCGTGATCGCACGGGGCCGCTACTCCTGACCGACGACGACCA
This sequence comes from Glycomyces fuscus, assembly GCA_002529455.1. Lineage (GTDB taxonomy): Bacteria > Actinomycetota > Actinomycetes > Streptosporangiales > Streptosporangiaceae > Nocardiopsis > Nocardiopsis fusca. The sequence continues at coordinate 50,420 of NYMS01000051.1, read as the reverse complement.
CCGAGAGGAACACCCCCTGATGAGCACGTTCCTGGCACCGGACACGGCCCCCGCCGCCACCGTCCCCAACAGCTTCGAGGAGATCCACGCCGCCGTCGTGGCCCTCCAGCCCCTGCTCCGGGAGAACTCCGCCCGCATCGAGGAGCACCGCAGGCTCCCCGCCGACGTCGTGGAGCTGCTGCGCGGAGCCGGGGTCTTCCGCTCCGCCGCGCCCGCCTCCTGGGGAGGCCCCGGCCTGACCTCGATCGAGCAGGCCCGCGTGGTCGAGGCCGTGGCCTACGGCGACGTGTCCGCGGGCTGGTGCACCATGATCGGCATGGACTCGGGCATCTACTCCGGGTTCCTGGACCAGGACACGGCCCGGGAGGTCTACCCGTCCCTGGACCTGGCCCAGTCCGGCTGGATCTACCCCCAGGGCAGCGCCCGCAGGGTCGAGGGCGGCTACCTGGTCTCGGGCCGGTGGCGGTTCGGCTCGGGCATCACGCACTGCGACGTGCTCGCCGCCGGGTGCACCGTGCGCGACGACGCCGGGGAGCCCGTCACCGACCCCCGCACGGGCAGGCCCGAGTGGCGGATCGCCCTGGCCTCCCCCTCCGAGTACGAGGTCATCGACACCTGGCACACCACGGGCCTGGCCGGTTCGGGCTCGCTGGACTACGCGGTCCAGGACCTGTTCGTGCCCGAGGAGCGCACCTTCGCCTTCGACCGGCCGGTGCGCACCGGGCCGCTGCACGACGCCCCCGACGCGATCCTGCGCAAGATGTCCGGTGTCCCGCTGGGCCTGGCCCGCGCCGCGCTGGACCACGTGCGCGGCCTGGCGCCGGGCCGCGTCGACCGCGAGACCGGCCTGCCCTGGCCCGCCGACCACCGCGTGCAGCAGGCCGTCGCCGGGATGGAGATGGAGCTGACCGCCGCCCGCGCGTCCGTGTACTCCACCCTGGAGCGCCAGTGGGAGGACCTGGAGCTGGGGCGCGAGCGCGACGCCGACGCCCGCGTGGAGACCGCGCTGGCCCGCTACCACGCCTTCCGCACCGCGCGCTCGATCGTGCACCGGCTGTTCGACCTGGTGGGCGGGGCCTCGGTCTACCGCGACCGCTCACCGATGGACCGGTGGCTGCGCGACGCCAACACCATGTGCCAGCACGCCGTGGCCCAGGACTCCATCCTCCAGCTCACCGGGAACATCCTGCTGGGCGGCGAGTCGACCTCGCCGTTCCTGTGAGACCCGCACCGCGCAACGGACCCACCCCCACGCACAAGGAGCCAGTGATGCCCGAGACCGCGCGCGTCGTCCTGTTATCCGAGGTCAACTCCAAACTCGGAGCCCCCTTCCTCGACATGCTCCACCACCACCCCCTGATCGACCTCGCCGCCGTCGTGACCAGCCCTCCCGGCAGGGTGTGCGACTACTTCGTCAGCGACGACCAGCAGGTGGACCTGGAGGGCCGGGCCGAGCGCCTCGGCGTCCCCGTCCTGCGCCCCAGGAGCGTGAACTCCCCCGACACGGTGGAGGCGCTGCGGGCGATGGCCCCCGACTACCTCATCGTGGGCAACTTCCAGCAGGTGCTCAAGGCCGACCTGCTGTCGGTCCCCCGCGTCACCTCGGTCAACTTCCACCCCAGTCCGCTGCCCCGCTACGCCGGCCTCGCGCCCTTCTACTGGATGGTGCGCAACGGCGAGACCGAGGGCGCGGTGACCGCGATCGAGATGGCCGAGGGGCTCGACACCGGGGCCATCCTCGCCCAGCACGCCACCCCGCTGACCGGCCGGGAGACGGCCCTGGAGCTGCGCACCATCCAGGAGCGGGCCAACGTCCTGATGCTGCTCGACCTGATCCCGAACCTGGCCCGGAGGACGCTGACCCGCATCCCCCAGGACCCCTCGGAGCGGACCTACTTCTCCCGGCCGGGCACCGACGAGTACCGGCTGGACTTCACCTACACCGCGCACAAGGTCTCCTGCCACGTGCGCGCGGGCTACCGGCACCCCGGCGCCTTCGCCCAGACCCCCGAGGGCGAGACGGTCACCATCCTGTCCGTCACCACCGGGGGCGCGGTCCCGGACGGGCCGCCGGTGCCCGGGCTGGTGCGCACCGCGCCCGAGGGGGTGTTCGTGGGCTGCCGCGACGCCTGGCTGCGCGTGCTCACCATCGACCAGGACGGGCAGGAGACGCCCGCCCAGGCCGGACGGGTGCTCAGCGACGGGCGGGTCCTGTCCGCCTCCGCCGCCCCGGTGCGCAGGGGGGTCCCGGCATGAGCGTGCCCGAGGAGCTGCTGACCACGCCCCCGCCCGAGCCGGAGGTGCTCTTCCGCGCCCGCGGCGAGGGGCGGACCGTGTGGCTCAACGGCGACGTGTACACGGTCAAGGCCTCGGGGGACGAGTCGCGGGGAGCGATGACGCTCATCGAGGCCTCCGTCCCGCCCGGGGGCGGGCCGCCGCTGCACACGCACGACGTCGAGGACGAGGCCTTCTACGTCCTGGACGGCGAGCTGGAGATCTACGCCGGTGAGCGCACCTACCGCGCCCGGGGCGGGGACTACGTGTTCATCCCGCGCGGAACCGTCCACGGGTTCCGCAACACCGGCACGCACCCGGCGCGCCAGCTGCTGATCTTCACCCCCGGGGGCTACGAGCGCTTCTTCCTGGAGGCGGGGACCCCGGTCGTGGCCGCGCGTCCCGCGCCGCCGCGCGACCCCGCCGACGACGGCAGGATCAACGACGTCGGCGAGAAGTACGGGTCGATCCAGATCCAGTTCGCACGGGGGGAGGCGGCCGACGCGCGCGCCGCCCTCCCCGACCACACCGACACGGAGCAGGGGAGCAGGGTATGAACGGCGTCCTGGAGGGCAGGCGGGCACTGGTGACCGGCGGAGGCCGCGGTATCGGGGCGGCCATCGCCCTGCGGCTGGCCCGTGACGGGGCCGACGTGGCGATCAGCTACCACGCCGACGCCGAGTCGGCCGCGGCCACCGCCGCGGCCATCGCCGAGGAGACCGGCGGCAAGGCGGTGGTCGTGCAGGCCGACACGGGCGACGCGCGGGACGCGGAGCGGGTCGTGGACCAGGCCGCCGAACTGCTGGGCGGCCTGGACATCCTGGTCAACAACGCGGGCGTGCTGGACCCCTCCTCCGCCCTGATCGGGGACCTGGACCCGGAGGTCGCCAGCCGGGTGCTCGACGTCAACGTGCGCGGGCCCCTGCTGGCCTCGCGGGCGGCGGCGCGCCACCTGGGTGAGGGAGGGCGGATCGTCAACCTCGGCTCCTGCGTGGGCGAGCGCGTGCCGGGCGCCGGGTACGCCGTCTACGCGACATCCAAGGCCGCGATCACCGGCATGACCAAGGCCCTGGCCCGCGACCTCGGGCCGCGCGGGATCACGGTGAACGAGGTGGCCCCGGGCGCCACCGACACCGACATGAACCCGCAGGACGGGCCCAACTCCGCGCCGCAGAAGGAGGCGTCGCCGCTGGGCAGGTTCGCGACGGCGGACGAGGTCGCCGAGGCGGTCGCCTACCTCGTCTCGCCGTTCGCGGGGTTCACCACCGGCACCAGGCTGGGCGTGGACGGTGGCCGCAACGCCTGACCGGGGCGCCTGCGCCTGGGCGGTCGGCCCTCTCCGGCCGCCCCGGCGACCGTCCCGGTACCGCCCACGGTTTTTTTGTGACGGTCCATCCATAAAGTGGTACCGTCTGACCATGGGGAGACCACGCCAATTCGACGAGGAGCACGTGGTCAAGGCGGCCTGTCGCGAGTTCTGGGCCAAGGGGTTCGACGGAACCTCCACGGCCGACCTGTGCCAGGCGACCGGACTGACCCGCAGCAGCCTCTACAACACCTTCCACTCCAAGGAGCACCTGTTCCGCCGGGCGCTCTCCTACTACGTCACCACCATGACCGCGCGGCAGGGGTCCGTCCTGGACTCCACCGAGGGCAACGGCCTGGACCGCATCGGGGCGCTGCTCACCGTGATCGTGGAGGACGAGATGGGCAACCAGGAGAGCGGCCGCGGGTCGGGATGCTTCACCGTCAACACCATCACCGCGATCGCCTCGCGCAACCCGGGCATCGCCCAGGTGGTGGAGGCGGACCTGCACAAGCGCCTGTCCTCACTGCGCCTGACCGTCATGGACGGCCAGCTCGACGGTTCGATCGCCGCCGACCGGGACCCCGGCGCCCTGGCCTGGTACGTGACCTCGCTCATCTCCGGGATGAGGGTCGCGGCCCAGTCGGGCGCCGGACGAACGGCGCTGGAGGGCATCGCCTCCACCGGGATCGAGGCCCTCAGGCCCTGACCCGGCGTCCGACCGCCCGCCCCCGACCCGCACGCCCGCGCTGACACCCTGACCCGTGCCGGCGCGGACGTGTGCCCGTGTGCGTCTCCCCGTGCGCCCTAGTTTTGGTCTGATCAATTCAAAACTCAGAAGGAAGCTCCGATGCCCAAGTCCGTCTACCTCATGGCGCTCGGCATCTTCGCCATGGTCACCAGCGAGCTGCTCGTCGGTGGACTCATGCCGCAGATGTCCGAGGACCTGGGGGCCACCATCCCGCAGATCGGCTACCTCATCACCGCGTTCGCGCTGGCGATGGCGCTCGGCGGTCCGCTGGCGACCCTGTCGGTGCTCCGGCTGCGCACGAACCACGCGCTGATGGTGCTGTTCGCCATCTTCTTCGTCGGCAACGCCCTGGCCGCCCTGTCCACCTCCTACTGGCCCATGCTCGTGGCCCGCGTGGTCACCGGGGCCGCCTCCGGCGCCTTCTTCGGCGTCGCCCTGTCGGCGGTCGCCCAGGTCACCGAGCCGCACCTGCGCGGGCGCGCCACCGGTGTGGCCCTGCAGGGCCTCATGGTGGGCACCCTGCTCGGCCTGCCGCTGTCCACGCTCATCGGCGGCCAGTTCGGCTGGCGGGCCGCCTTCGCCGCCGTCGGCGTGCTGACCGTGCTCGTGGCCGTGGCCACCGTGATCGCCCTGCCGCGCCTGGAGAAGGCCGAGGAGGCCGGGGCGCTGCGCGCCGAGCTCGCGGTGTTCCGCCGCCCGCGCCTGTGGACGATCATGGCCACCTCCACGCTCATCATCGGCGCCACCTTCGCGGCGTTCTCCTACTTCACGCCGATCCTCACCGAGGTCACCGGCTTCTCCCGCGACATCGTCCCGCTGCTGCTCCTGGGCTACGGCGGGGCGACGGTCATCGGCAACATCGTGGTCGGCCGCCTGGCCATGTCCCACACCGTCACCGTCATCGTGGCCGGTCTCGCGCTCAACACGGTCTTCCTGGGCGTCTTCGCCCTCTTCGCCGACCTGCCGGTCCCGGCCCTGCTGGCGATGGCCGGCATCGGCCTGGTGGGCATCACGCTGAACCCCGCCATGATCACCCGCGTCCAGCGCGCCGGGAACCCGCGCGCCCTGGTCAACACCGTGCACTCCTCGTTCATCACCATGGGCGTGGTCGTCGGCTCCTGGATCGGCGGCATGGGCATCGACGCCTTCGGCCTGCGCGCCCCGCTGTGGGTCGGCGTCGGCCTGGCCCTGCTCGCGCTGCTGGCCATGGTGCCCGCGGCCCTGACCGCGCGCAGGGTGGGCCACGAGGCCACCGACCTGTACGTCCCGCCCGCGCCCGCGACCGCGCCGAGCCCGGTGAAGGAGGACCGGGCCGCCCACCCCACGGGCGCCTGACACGGACCGGGTGCCGCCCCCCGGACCCGGGGCGGCACCCCCTTCTCCCCCGCTCTCCCCCACCACCGGACCGCTCGCGACCCCTCGGCCCCGACCCCGCCGAGACGCCGCCACCCCGTGCCACCCCTCCCCACCACCCCCTTGTGAGGCATGGCCACCATGAATCCCGAGCAGAGCACGACCACCGCGGACGACTGGCGTTCCCTTCCCGCCGAACAGCAGCCCGACTGGCCCGACCCCGAGGCCCTCGCCGACGTGCTGGCCGACCTGGCCGCCTACCCGCCCCTGGTCTTCGCGGGCGAGTGCGACCAGCTCAAGGCGCGCCTGGGCGCCGTGGCGCGCGGCGAGGAGTTCCTCCTCCAGGGAGGCGACTGCGCCGAGGCCCTCGACGGCGTCTCCGCCGACCAGATCAGGAACAAGCTCAAGACGCTCTTCCAGATGGGCGCCGTCCTCACCTACGCGGGCTCCGTCCCGGTGGTGAAGGTGGGCCGCATCGCCGGGCAGTACAGCAAACCGCGCTCCAGCCCGACCGAGACCCGCGACGGGGTGAGCCTGCCCTCCTACCGGGGCGACGCCGTCAACGGGCTCGCCTTCACCGAGCGGGACCGGCGCCCCGACCCCGAGCGGCTCAAGCGCGCCTACCACGCCTCAGCGGTCACCCTGAACCTGGTGCGCGCCTTCACCACCGGCGGCTACGCCGACCTGGCACAGGTGCACGCCTGGAACCGCGACTTCGTGCGCGACTCCCCCGCGGGGCGGCGCTACGAGCGCCTGGCCCGCGAGATCGACAACGCCCTGGCCTTCATGCGGGCGTGCGGGGTCACCGACGCCGAGGCCGTGCGCACCACCGAGTTCTACTCCTCCCACGAGGCCCTGCTGCTGGACTACGAGGCGGCGATGACCCGCGTCGACTCGCGCACCGGCGGGCTCTACGACGTCTCCGGGCACATGGTCTGGATCGGTGAGCGCACCCGGCGGCTGGACGGGGCGCACGTGGAGTTCGCCTCGCGCATACGCAACCCGGTCGGGGTCAAGCTCGGGCCCGGCACCGAGCCCGACGAGGCGCTGGCGCTGGTGGACAGGCTCGACCCCGAGCGCGAGCCCGGGCGGCTGACCTTCATCACGAGGATGGGCGCCGACCGCGTCCGCGACCGGCTGCCCGCGCTGGTGGAGAAGGTCACGGCGTCCGGGGCCCGGGTCGCGTGGGTGTGCGACCCCATGCACGGCAACACCTTCAAGGCCGACAGCGGGTACAAGACCCGGCGCTTCGACGACGTCCTGGAGGAGGTGCGGGGCTTCTTCGAGGTGCACCGGGCCCTGGGCACCCACCCCGGCGGCATCCACGTGGAGCTGACCGGCGACGACGTGACCGAGTGCGTGGGGGGCGGGAGCCGGATCGGCGTGGACGACCTGCGGCGCCGCTACGAGACCGCCTGCGACCCGCGCCTGAACCGCAGCCAGTCCCTGGACCTGGCCTTCCTCGTCGCCGAGGTGCTGGGCGAGGCCCGCCAGGAGAGGGAGGCGCGCCGATGACCCTGCGCGCGGTACGCGGGGCGGTGCAGTTGGACCGCGACGACAGGGAGCACCTGCTCGCGGGCGTCCGTGAACTGCTCACCAAGGTCCTGGACGCCAACGGCATCGCCCCCGACGACCTGGTGAGCATCCTGTTCACCTCCACGTCCGACCTGGTGAGTGCCTTCCCGGCGGAGGCGGCGCGCGAGATGGGCCTGCGCGACGTGCCCCTGATGTGCGCGCGGGAGCTGGACGTGGCCGGGGCGCTGCCCCGGACGGTGCGCCTGATGGCGCACGCGGAGAGCGGCATGGCGCGCGCGGACGTCCAGCACGTCTACCTGGGCGGCGCCGCGCGCCTGCGCGAGGACCTGGGGGGCGGTGCGCCGTGATCCGCACCATGGCGGTGGTCGGTACGGGACTCATCGGGACCTCCGTGGCGCTGGCCGCGAGCCGCCACGGGGTCGCCGTCCACCTGCTGGACCGGGACCCCGCGGCGGCCCGCACCGCGGCCGCGCTGGGCGCCGGCACGGTCGGCGCCCCGGACGGGGCGGTGGACCTGGCGGTGATCGCGGTGCCGCCCGGCACGGTCGGCGCCGTCCTGGCGGAGCAGCAGCTGCGCGGCCTGGCCCGGGCCTACACGGACGTGGCGAGCGTGAAGTCCGCGCCCGGCAGGGACGTGCTGGGCGCCATCGCCGACCCGGCGACGTTCATCGGCGGCCACCCCCTGGCGGGCCGGGAGAAGGCGGGCCCGCTGGCGGCCCGCGCGGACCTGTTCGAGGGCCGGACGTGGGTGCTCACGCCCACGGCGGCCACCGCGCGGCCGGTGCTCAACCGGGCGCTGGAGATGATCTGCCTGTGCGGCGCGGTCCCGGTGATGATGGACAGCCAGGCCCACGACGACGCGGTGGCCCTGACCTCGCACGCGCCGCACGTGGTCGCGAGCCTCATGGCGGCGCGGTTGCGCGGCGGGTCCGAGGAGGCCTTCCGCCTGGCGGGCCAGGGGCTGCGCGACACCACCCGCGTCGCGGGCGGCGACCCCCGGCTGTGGACCGACATCCTGCGCTCCAACTCCGGCCCCCTGGTCGGGGTGCTGCGCGACCTGCACGAGGACCTGTCGCTGGTGCTGGCCGCCCTGGACGTGCTCTCCCGCGCCGAGCCGGGGCGGGAGTCGCTGGAGTCGGGACGGGTGCGCGACCTGCTGGACCGGGGCGTCGAGGGGCTGGGGCTGCTCTCCCGGGAGCAGCCCCGGGGCGGGGCTCGCCTGCGGGTCGCGCTGGAGGAGGCCCCCGGGGAGCTGGCCCGGCTGCTGGCGGTGCTGGAGGAGTCCGGCGTCACCGCCGACGACGTGTCGCCCTCGTGGGAGCGCGACACCCTGTCGGTGGAGTTCACCGCGGCCGCCACCGCCACGGGGCCGCTGCTGCGGCGGCTGGAGGCCGAGGGCTGGTCGGCCGGGTACGCGGACCTGGGGGTGGACTCCGGGGTCGGCGCCCTGAACTGAGCGGCCGGGCCGCTCCGTGCCCCGCCGGGCGTGCCCGGCGGGGCACGGGCCGTTCGGGCGGCCGTCCCCTCCCTGGCGCGTACGGGCGCTCCCCGGCCGTGCGCCGGGAAGCGCGCACCCCCTTGCATTCCTTGACGGTTATATAACCAATCAGGCATAATCAATGCATGCCCGACCTGTTCACCGTCCTTGCCGAACCCAGCAGGCGCCGCATCCTGGACGCGCTGCGCCGAAGCGAGGGCCTGCTCGTCAAGGACCTGGTCGCCGGGCTGGACATGAGCCAGCCCAACGTCTCCAAGCACCTGCGCGTGCTGCGCACCGCCGGACTGGTCTGCGAGACCGCCGAGCGGCAGGGGCGGCGCTACCGCCTCCGGGCCGAGGCGCTGCGCGACCTGGACGACTGGCTGCGCCCCTACCGGGCGTTCTGGACGGACAGGCTGGACGAACTGGGCGATTACCTGGACTCCACCCACCCACAGGAGGGGCAGCAGCCATGAGCACCGAGGTCCGCGTCGACGCGAGCACGCCCGGCGCACCCGTACTGCACTTCACCCGCCGCTACCCGCACCCGCTGCCGGCGGTCTGGGCCGCGCTGACCACCGACGAGGCGCTCAGCCGGTGGTTCCCCTGCGATGTGGCGATCGACGCGCGCGAGGGCGGCGCGCTCACACTCACCTTCCCCGGTGAGGAACCGCGGACCGCGCCGATCACCGAGTTCTCGCCGCCGCACACCCTGGCCTTCCGCTGGGACGGCGAGGACCTGCGCTGGACCCTGGAGGCGGACGGCGGCGGGTGCGTGCTGCGCCTGTCCAACACCGTCTCCGACCCGGCCTGGACGGCCAACACCGCGGCCGGGTGGGACGTGTGCCTGGGCGCCCTCGCCGCCGTGCTGGACGGACGCACGGAGCGGGCACAGGCCGGTCCCGACGAGGAGCTCATCGCGCACTACCGCGAGGTCCTGGCCTCCGGCTGACGCGCCGGACGCCCGTGCGGCCGGGGCGCCCCGGCCGCACGGGGCCTCAGCGCGGGCGCGCGAGGAGGAGGGGGCGGGGGCTGGAGGCCAGGATCCGCGAGCTCACGCTCCCCAGGACGAGCCGCGGGATCCCCACCCGGGCGCGGCTGGTCAGCACCGCCAGGGCGCCGGGGCGCCGGTGGAGCAGCCCGGTGATGTCGTCCGCGGGGTCGGCGCCGGTCAGCACGGTCGTCCTGACCGCCAGGCCGTCCGCCTCCAGCCTCCGCGCGGCCCGGGACAGCCGTTCCTCGGCCACGGCGCCCCCGCCGGGCGAGGCCACGTGCACCAGCTCCACCTCCAGCCCGAGCTGGCGGGCCCACCCCTCCCCCAGGGCGAGGGTGGCGGTGTCGCGGCAGCCGCCGTCCAGGCACACGAGGGCGCGGTCACCGGCCCCGCCTCCCCCGTCCCGCCGGTACCCGGGACCTATCATGAGCACCGGGGCGGCGGCCCGGCGCAGTACGTGCTCGGTGACGCTGCCCGCCACCAGGCGTGAGAACCGGTCCCGGTTGTGGGTGGCCATGCACACGACCGTTCCGGGCTGCTCGGCGACCGCGTCGACGATCACGTCCCCCGGCCATCCGGTGCCGACCATGGAGACCTCGACGCGGTCGTAGTCCAGGCCCGCGGCGATCACGTCGACGTCCTCGGCCCACGTGCCGTTCACGCGGTCGTGCACGGTCAGCAGCTCCAGGGGGACGCGCAGGACGCGGGCGGCGCGCAGCGCGGGGCCGACGGCGGCCGCCGCAGTGGCGGTGCCGTCCAGGGGCACCAGGAACCGGGTGATGGCGCGGGTGGGGGCCCGTGCGGCGCCGTCTTCACCACCGGCTGCCATCGGCGTTCCCCCCTCCGCTGCGTCCAGAGCCGACGACGGGGGACCATGACAGTTCAACTGCCCGCCGACGGGTGGATCCTGGCGGCCGGACTCCTGCTGGTGGCGGCGATCCTGGCCTCGGGCTTCGCCAACCGCATCCGGCTGCCCGGCCTGCTGCTCTTCCTGGCGCTGGGCATGCTCATCGCCGACGACGGGCTCGGGCTGATCCGCCTGGACAACCCCGAGATCGCCCAGATCGGCGGGAGCGTCGCACTGATCCTCATCCTCTTCGAGGGCGGCCTGACGACCAAGCCCGGGGACCTGCGGCGCGCCGCCGCGCCCGGGTTCGTACTGGCCACCGTGGCCGTGGCGGTCACGGCGCTGATCCTGGCGGCGGGCACGTACCTGCTGCTGGGCGTGCGTCCCCTGACCGCCCTGCTCATCGGCGCGGTCGTGGCCTCCACGGACGCCGCGGCGGTGTTCGCCATGCTACGGAGGGCCCCGCTGCCCCGCAAGGTCGCCGCCCTGCTGGAGGTGGAGTCCGGCGCCAACGACCCGATCGCCATCCTGCTCACCATCGGTCTGATCTCCACCTGGCAGCACACGCCGTCACCGGCCGAGTGGGCGCTGTTCGCCCTCGTGCAGCTGGTCGGGGGCCTGGCCGTGGGCGCCGCGGCGGGGCTGGCCGGGAGCTGGCTGCTGACCCGCGTCAACCTGGGCCCGGCGGGGGTCTACCCGGTGCTGGCGCTGGGCGTGGCCGGGGTCTCCTACGGCGCCGCGGCGCTGGCGGGCGCCTCGGGCTTCCTCGCGGTCTACATCACCGGGCTGGTCGTGGGCGCCCGCGTGCCCCTGCACCGGCGCGGCATCCGCATCTTCCACGAGGGGTTGTCCAGCGCCGCCGAGGTGGGGCTGTTCCTGCTGCTGGGCATGCTGGTCTTCCCCTCGGCCCTGCCGGGCGTGGCGCTCTCGGGGCTGGCCGTCAGCGCGGTCCTGGTCCTGGTGGCCCGTCCCGTGGCGGTGACGCTGTGCCTGGTGTGGTTCGACTACACGTGGCGGGAGATCGCCTTCGTCAGCTGGGCCGGGCTGCGCGGGGCCGTGCCGATCGTGCTGGCCACGTTCCCCTTCGTGGCGGGGTACCCCGACGGCGTCCTGATCTTCGACGTCGTCTTCTTCGTCGTGCTGGTCTCCGCGGCGGTGCAGGGCACCAGCATCCGCGCCGCCGCCGGCCGCCTGGGCTCGGCCAGCGGCGACCACTCGCTCGAACCCGTGGCGGCGGACGTCCCCATCAGCGACCTCAGCACCGAGCTCATCGAGGTGCGCGCGGCACCGGGGCTGTACATCGTGGGCAGGCGGCTCGGCGAGCTCGACCCGCCGCACGGCCTGGTCACCACGATCGTGCGGGGCAAGCGGGTGCTGGTGCCCTCCGCGCACACCCGGATCCGCGAGAACGACCTGCTCATCGTCGCCATGCCGCGCCGCCCCGACGCCCAGAGGCTGGTCACCGCCTGGGCCAAGGGCGAGAGCGCGGACGGGGCCTGAGAGCGGTCACCGGAGCGGCACGCTTCCGCGGGCCCCTCGGGCCCGGGGCGGGATCCCGCCGACCGCTCCCGGCACGGCTCCCCGGGTCAGGAAGGATCGTTCCCGGGCCCGCCTCCGGCGCCGGGGCCGTCGAGGTAGCGGCGGAGGCGCCCGAGGACCGGCGGTTCCCCGGCCCCCGGCGGTGCGCGGGCCGACGCGGCAGCGCACCGCCTGGCGGGCCCCGGTGCGTCGCGTGCCTCAGGAGGCGAAGAGCGCCGCGGCGTCCACGGCGGTCTGCGTCACCCCGTAGGCCAGGGCGGCGAGCACGAGCACCCACAGCAGGATCGCGGTGACGGTGGAGGCGTTGGTGGTCCGGTTGCCTGACATGTGTGGCCTTTCCTCGGTGACCGGTGAGGGGTCGTGTGTGCGGTCCGGGGCCGGGGACCGTCGCGGCCCCGCCCCGGGTCGGGTCTCAGCCGCGCCCGGCGACGCGTTCCCGGTCGCGCTGGTGGACCCGCTCGGGCAGGGGGCGGACCAGCATGTTCGCGAGGAAGCCCACGGCCATGACGCCGACCATGACGTAGAGGGAGAGCCCGTAGAGCGCGGCCCCGTCGCGTCCGGCGGCCAGCTGGGCGTCGGCGATGACGTTGACGACCATCGGCCCGGCCACCCCGGCCAGCGACCAGGCGGTGAGGAGCCTGCCGTGGACGGCGCCCACGTTGAAGGTGCCGAACAGGTCCTTCAGGTAGGCGGGCACCGTGGAGAAGCCGCCGCCGTAGAAGGACAGGATGACGCCGGTCAGCGCCACGAACAGCACGATCGAACTGGTTCCAGCGACGGCGATCAGCAGGTAGAGGAGCCCGCCCAGGCCGAGGTAGCCGATGTAGACGCTCCTGCGGCCGATCACGTCGGAGGCCGAGGACCACACGAGCCGCCCGAGCATGTTGCACAGGGAGAGGAAGCCGACGTAACCCGCCGCCTCGGCCGGGCCGACCCCGGTGAAGAACTCCTGCACCATGGGCGAGGCCTGTTCCAGGATCCCGATCCCCGCGGTGACGTTGCAGAAGAGCACGGTCCACAGGAGCCAGAACTGCGGGGTGCGCACGGCGGTCTCCACCGACACCCCCTCCGGGGCCGGGGACCGACCCGTGGAGGCCTCCTCCGGCTCCTCGGCCGGGGACCCCGCGGGCCGCCAGCCCGGCGGGGGCACGCGCACGGTGAAGGCGCCCAGCATCATGACCGCGAAGTAGATGGCGCCCAGGGTGAGGAACGCGGGGGCGACGGCGTCGGCGGGGGTGTCGGCGTAGCGGTCGAGGAGCTCGGAGGACAGCGGCGAGGCGATGAGCGCGCCGCCGCCGAAGCCCATGATCGCGATGCCCGTGGCCAGGCCGGGCCGGTCGGGGAACCACTTGATGAGGGTGGAGACCGGCGAGATGTAGCCGATGCCCAGGCCGAGCCCGCCGACGAAGCCGTAGCCGAGGTAGACCAGCCAGAGCTGGCCGGTGGCCGCTCCGAGCGCGCCGACGACGAAGCCGCCGGACCAGCACAGGCCGGAGACGAACATCGCCTTGCGGGGGCCGTTGCGCTCCACCCACTTGCCGCCGAACGCGGCCGACAGGCCGAGCATGACGATGGCGATGCTGAAGATGATCCCGACCGCGGTCAGCGAGGTGTCGAAGCGCTCGACCAGCGGGTTGCGGAAGACGCTGAACGCGTACACCTGGCCGATGGACAGGTGGACCGCCAGGGCCGCGGGAGGGATGAGCCACCGGCTGTACCCGGGCGGCGCGATGCTCCTCTCGTAGTCGAGGAACGGGGTCGGGGGGCTGGTGCGCGTCATGGGTCCCGCATTCGTGTTCTGCCTGTCGGGGTGGAGGGCGCGGGCGCCGGGGGCCGCCCTCCCGGTCCGGGGCCCTTCCGGAGGCGCCGGGATCCGGGCGGAGCGGGGCGCCCCTCCCGTCGGGAACAATCTCCTCACGGAGGGTGATCGTACGAATGTCGAACGTCTGTGCCGGAAGCGAACTTATGTGATGGGGGCTCCGTGTTCAAGGCCCCGGCGCCCTCCTTCTCCGGCCGGGCCGCGTGTGCCCGGCGGGGCCCGGGGACGGCCGCGCGGCCCCCGCGTTCCCGGCCCGCGGGCGCTCCGTGAGGGACGCCCCGGTCAGGGGTCGGCCCCCCGGCGCCCCCGCGCCACCGGAACCACGGCGACGGCCGCGGCGGAGAAGAGGGCGCTCACCGCGAAGACGGAGGGCAGACCCGCGAGGGTGATCACCGCCGCCACGAGCACCGGGGCCAGCGTCGTGCTGACGCCCTGGAGCCAGTTCTGCACGGCCAGGGCGCGCCCCGCCCAGGAGGACCCCGCCGTCTCGGCGACGGCGGTGAAGGTCAGGCCGTTGTGCCACATCGTCAGGACCAGGCAGGCCAGGAGCATCGGCACGGCCGTCCACGCCCGGGCCCGCGGCAGCACCGCGAGCAGCACCAGGCAGACCCCCGAGGCCACCGCCCACCAGCGCACCGGGCGCATCCGGTCCCCCGTCCGGTCGGACCAGACCCCCAGCAGCAGGCGCCCCGCCGCCCCGGGCACCTGCGCCACCGCCACGACCGCGCCCGCGGCGGGCGCTCCCCACCCCTGTTCCTGCACGAGGTAGATCACCGCGCAGGTCATCAGCGCGTTCTGCGGGACGCCGAACATCGCCGACACACTGGCCACCTGCGCCACCATGCCGACCGAGAGGACGGCCCAACGGTTCCGTACGAGCACCCCGACAGCCTGGGGAGGGCGGTGTCCGCCGGGGCCGCCGCCCCCGGGCGGCCCGAGCGCGGGCGCGGGCCGCGCGGCGCCTCCGGTCACCCGCAGGGGAAAGCGCCGTCACCCCCCGGGAGCCCCGCGGAGCCCGCCGAACGCACGCGCCCCCTCCCAGGCCCGTGTGGAGGCCGAAGGGGCGGCCCCGGCTCACCAGTCGTGCATCGACCCGTCGAGCCTGCGGTTGACCGGCAGGTACCGGGGCTCGTAGGGGTGGCGGGCCGCGGCCTCCTCGTCGATCTCCACGCCCAGGCCGGGCGCGTCGCCCGGGTGCATGTAGCCGTCCTCGAAGGTGTAGCCGGTCCGGAACACCTCGCTCGCGGGCTCCAGGTGCCCCATGTACTCCTGGATGCCGAAGTTGGGCACGGTCAGGTCCAGGTGCAGGGCCGCGGCGAAGGAGACCGGTGACAGGTCCCCCGCGCCGTGCGAGCCGGTGCGCACGCCGTACAGGTCGGCCAGGTCGAAGATCCGGCGCAGGTGCGTGATGCCCCCGCTGTGCGAGACCGACATGCGCACGTAGTCGATGAGCCGTTCGGTGATGAGGTGCTGGCAGTCCCAGATCGTGTTGAAGACCTCCCCCACCGCCAGCGGGGTCGTGGTGTGCTGCCGGATCGTCCGGAACGCCTCCTGGTCCTCGGCCGGGGTCGGGTCCTCGATCCAGAACATGCGGTAGGGCTCCAGCGACTTCCCCAGCTGGGCCGCCTCCAGCGGGGAGAGCCGGTGGTGCACGTCGTGCAGCAGGTGGAAGCCGTAGCCGAACCTCTCCCGGACCGCACGCACCATCTCCGGTGCGAACTCCAGGTAGGCGGGGGTGTGCCAGGCGTTGTCGGTGGGCACCGCGGCGTCGGCGGGCTCGTAGGTGGCGCCCGTGCCGGCGTGGTGCAGCCCGTAGGTGCTGTCCAGGCCGGGTACGGCGGCCTGCACGCGGACCGCCCGGTACCCCCGGTCCAGGAAGCCCCCGACCGCGTCGAGGAGTTCGTCCACGGACCGGCCGCTGGCGTGGCCGTAGATCATGACGCCCTCGCGGGCCGCGCCGCCGAGCAGCTGGTGGACGGGCTTGCCGACCTGCTTGCCGAGGATGTCCCACAGGGCGCAGTCCACGGCGGCGATCGCGGTCATCGTCACGGGTCCGCGCCGCCAGTAGGCGCCCCGGTACAGGTACTGCCAGATGTCGTTGATCCGGCCGGAGTCGCGGCCGACGAGCAGCGGGCAGACGTGGTCGCGCAGGTAGGAGGCGACGGAGAGCTCGCGGCCGTTGAGGGTGGCGTCGCCGAGGCCGGTCACGCCGTCCTCGGTGGTGATCTTCAGGGTGACGTAGTTGCGTCCCGGGCACGTCACGATGACGTCGGCGGAGGTGATCCTCATGGGTGCTTCCTCGTGTGTGGGTGTGTGCCGCGGCGCCCGGCGGGACCGGGCCGCGGGGGCTGCCGGACGGTGGCGCGCCCCCGCGGCCCGCGCCCGGCGCGGCAGTGCGGAGGGCCCGCGGCCGTCGGCTGCCGCTCCCCCTCCCCCCGTTGTGCCCGCCGTCGTAGGTATATCGTTTTCCCAACCGGGTGTCGAGACCCGGGGAGCCCTCCCTCCCGAGCGCCCTGCCCCATCGGGGCCGGTCCGCCGGTACGGCGGGGACCCCCCGGCCGCCGGAACGCGGAGGCCGCCGACGCGCGCACCGGTGGCCTCCGGACCCCCACTGGTAACCTGTCCGCGCCCCGGCGCCGCCCCGTCCGCGACACCCGGGAGCAGCGGCCCAAGCGCGGGGGAGCCCGCGATCGCGAAGGGAGCGGCACTGGTGCCCGAGGAAGTCCCCGGCGTCCCGTCTGGTCGGGGAGCGCCCTGATGGCCGCCCGCGGCTCCACCGGCCGCCCCACCATCTCCGACGTCGCCGCCCGGGCGGGGGTGTCGGTCTCGGCCGTGTCGAAGGTGGTCAACAACAAGGGCCGCATCGCCGAGCCCACCCGCCGACGGGTCCTCGACGCGGTGCGCGAGCTCCGGTGGTCGCCCTCGGCCGCGGCCGTGGCGCTGCGCGGGGCGCGCACCCGGGCCATCGGCATGATCTCGCGCCGCTCACCCGACCTGCTGTCCTTCGACCCGCACTTCGGCGTGCTGATCTCGGGCATCGAGCGCGAGCTCGCCCCCATGGACTACGGCCTGCTGCTGCACATCGTGGGCGAGGAGGAGGACGCCGAACGGCGCGCCTACCGGCGCCTGGCCGAGGAGCGCCGGGTCGACGGCGTCATCCTCACCGACAGCCTGGTCCGCGACCCCCGGTTCGACCTGGTGCGGCGGCTCGGCCTGCCCTCGGTGCTGGTCGGCACGCCCTGGCGCGACGACCCGGTGCCCACGGTGCAGGCCCCCGACCGGGAGCGGGGGGTGGTCGAGGCGGTCGGGCACCTGGCGTCGCTGGGCCACCGGCGCGTGGCCTACGTCTGCGGTCCCGAGGACCGCGTGCACACCGGCTTCCGCCGCCGGATCGTGGAGGAGCAGGCGCGGCGGCACGGGCTGTCCGCCGTCGTGCTGCCGGTCCCCGACTTCACCGCCGAGGGGGCGGCCGCGGCCACCGACGAGGCGCTGTCGGCGGCCGAGCGGCCCACCGCGATCCTGTTCGCCAACGACATGATGGCGGTCGCGGGGATCAGCGCCGCGCGCGGGCGGGGGCTGGAGGTGCCCCGGGACCTGTCCGTCATCGGCCACGACGACCTGCCCCTGGGCGCGCTCGTGCAGCCGCGGCTGACCACGGTCGGCCAGGACCTGGTGGGGCTCGGGAGGGCCGCCGCGCTGACGCTGGTCGCCGAGCTGGACGGCGTGCCGGCCGAGGTGCCCGCGATCGCCCCTCCCTCGCTCGTGGTGCGCGAGTCCACGGCGCCGCCCGGAGCCTGAGCGCGGACGGCGGGCGCCCTCCCGTCGGCGGAGCGCCTCGGCGGGAGGGGCGGACACCGCCCCGCGCGGGGACGGGCGTCCCCTCCGGGGCGGGGAGGACGGCGGATGCGCCGGGAGGCGGCACGGGCCCGTGGGCGTTCCCTCCGGGGCGGGGAGAACCCCCACGGGACGGGTCACTAGTGTCTCCTGCCATGGAATCCGGACATGGCCGACAGAGGGTGCTCGCGGGCGACCCGCGCAGAGAGGGACACGGGATCGAGGCCCGGATCGTGTACGGGGGAGCGCCCCGGGGCGACGCCCACGCGCCGGCGGGGTCCGGCCCCGGGGCCTCCGGGGTGTCCCTCACCGCACCGCTGCTGAGAGTGGTCGGCCCCCGCGGTCGGCGGCGGGTCGTCGTCGGCCGGGTCCGGGTGCGCACCGAGCGGGACGAGGCGCCCGTGGTCGCCTTGGACGTGCAGGCCGTGTGGGCGGAGAGCGGCGGCTGGCGCCAGGAGCGGCCCGACGCCGCGGGCCCCGACGACGAGCTCGCGGCCTCGCTGGACGAACCCGCCCACGGCGTCGTCGGGGACACGCGTTCCAGGGCGGTGACCATGGCCAAGGCCTTCGCCGAGTCCTCGCGCAACGAGGTGCTGCGACTGCGGGAGCTGCGCTACGAACTGGAGCAGCGCATGGCCGACCACCTCGCGGGGAGGGCGGACAAGCAGTTGCGCCCCCTGCTCGCGGCGGCCATCGAGCTCTCGGCCGCCGTCGGCCGGGCGCGCGACCAGGCTCTGGAGGACCACCGCGAGGTGCTGTGTGTCTGGAGGTGGGACAGGCAGGCCTACCTGCGCGTGCGGGACGGCGCGGCCTCGGAGGCGGACGGCGTGCCCGCCTGGGAGGCGCGGCTGCGCGCGGGCGTGCGGCACTGCGAGGCGATGGAGCGCGAGCTGTCCGTGGAGGCGGACCGGTTCCAGGCGCTCCTGGGAGGCATGTCGAGCTTCGCCGTGGCGCAGGGGGCCGAGACGCAGGAGCGGTTCACCCTGGTCGTCGGGGCCGGGGCGGCCGTGATCGGGCTCCCGGCGCTGGTGCTGGCACTGTACGGCGCGAACCCCTACCTGCCCCTGGACTCCCTCGACCGCGTCTGGCGGCTGCTGCTGCCGATCGGGGCCACGGCCCTGGCCGCCGTGCTCGCGGTCCTGGCGTGGATGCCGGGGACGACCCGGCCCAGCCACTACCTGGTGGCGGTCGGGGCCGTGGTCGCGCTCGTGTGCGTGCTTCTGCTGGCGGGGGCGCTGGTTCCCGTCTGAACCGGGCGCCGGGGAGCGGCGCGGTCCCCCAGGGACCGGTCCGCGCGCCGCTCCGACGGCGGGAGGTTGCCCTGCCCGCGCGGATGAGATTCAAACCACCAAAACCGCCCACTTTGTCCAAAATGTTACTTTTTCGCCTACTCTGAGGCCCGACGTGACGCCAACTGGGCGTCAACGCAGTTCAGAAGCTCAGAGGAGTTCAGGTGAACCTTGAACGACGAGCCGGCCTCTCACCGCGCTGGCGCTCCCGGTGGGTGGCCGCGGCCGCCGCGTCGGGGCTCATGCTGTCCGGATACGCCCTCATCGGCGCCGCCCACTCCCCCTCCGGCCCCTTCCCCGGCCCCGGCGCGGCCGGATGCGACGCCTCCCAGGACAAGCGGCAGATGCGCGGGGCGTGGCTGACCACGGTCGGCAACATCGACTGGCCCTCCGAGCCGGGCCTGTCCGCCGAGGACCAGAGGGCGGAGATGGACCGGCGCCTGGACGAGGCGGTGGACCTCGGCCTGAACACCGTGTTCCTGCACGTGCGCCCCACCGCCGACGCCGTCTACGAGTCCGACCTGGAGCCGTGGTCGAAGTACCTCACCGGCGAGCAGGGCGGCGACCCCGGCTACGACCCCCTGGAGTACGCGGTGGCCGGGGCGCACGAGCGCGGCCTGGAGCTGCACGCCTGGTTCAACCCCTACCGGGTCGGCATGGACTCCGACATCGAGGAGCTGGCCGAGGACCACCCGGTCAGGGAACACCCCGACTGGCTGGTCCGCTACGGCGGCGAGGGCTTCATGGACCCGGGCAACCCCGAGGTCCAGGAGTGGGTGACCCGCGTGATCATGGACGTGGTGGAGCGCTACGACATCGACGGCGTGCACTTCGACGACTTCTTCTACCCCTACCCCAAGGACGGCGAGGAGTTCGACGACGACGCCTCCTGGGAGGAGCACGGCGGCGGCTTCGACGACCGCGACGACTGGCGGCGCGACAACGTCAACGAGTTCGTCAGCGGCGTGCACGAGCGCATCGAGGAGGCCAAGCCCTGGGTGCGCTTCGGGATCTCCCCGTTCGGCATCTGGCGCAACGCCGGGAACGATCCCGCCGGGTCCGCCACCTCGGGACTGGAGTCCTACGACGCCCAGCACGCCGACACCCGCGCCTGGATCCGGGAGGGGATGGTCGACTACGTCGTCCCGCAGCTGTACTGGGAGCGGGGCTTCGGCGCCGCCGACTACGAGGAGCTGGTGCCGTGGTGGGCCGAACAGGTCGAGGGCACGGACGTGGACCTCTACATCGGCCAGGGCGCGTACCGGGTCGGTGACCGCCACTGGACCGGCGGGGACGCGCTGAGCACCCAGCTGGACTACTCCTCCGACCACGCCGGGATCGACGGCGACGTCTACTTCTCCTTCACGTCCCTGACGGGCGTGGCGGAGGAGGCCTACGCGCGCCTGGCCGACGAGCACTACGGCGACCCCGCCCTGCCGCCCCTGGCGGGCGGGGACCGCGGGGGCGAGTCCCTGGCCGGCGCCGTGGAGGACGTGACCGCCGAGGTCTCGGACGAGCACACCGCGGTGGAGTGGGAGGAGGTGGAGGGCGCGCGCTTCTACGCCGTCTACCGCCTGGACCCGCAGGAGGCCGCGCGGGCGGACTCGGGCGACCCGGAGGAGTACTGCGACGCGCTCTCCTCCGACAACCTCGTGGGCGTGACCGGCGGGACCTCGCTGGAGGACTCCGGACACACCGCCGAGGACGCCGCGGAGGACGCGCAGAGCGGGGAGGAGTCCGGCTCCGCGTACGTGGTCACCGCGCTGGACGACTACCGGGTCGAGGGTCCGGTCGGCGAGGTCGCCGACCCGCGCGGCTGACCCGGCCGTTCGCCCGGCCCGCGCGGCCGTCGTGCCCGGGACCCGTCGCCCCGGCGGCGGGTCCCGGCGCGTCCGCGGCCGGTGCCGGGGACGGCGGCGCCGGGAGACCCGCACGCGGGAGGCCGCTCACACCAGAGGGGCCCGGTCCGCGTCCAGCACGTTGACGCCCTCCGCCTCCAGCAGCTCCTCGAAGGCCTCCAGGGACTCACCGGTGACCAGGGCCGCCTCGCTGCGGTGGATCGGGAGCAGCCACAGGAACCTCGCTCCCCCGGCCTCCGCGGACGCCTGCTCCAGCGCGGGCCCGTAGGGGTAGGGCGGGCTCACCAGCAGGTGGTCCATGCGCGAGCCCTCCGTCCACGGGCCGCCAAGGTCGATCACCGAGCCGACGCCGAGCCGGTACTCCTCGAAGGAGTGCAGGTGGCTGACCATGGCCAGGGTCTCGGAGTGGGCCTCCGCCGCGGTCGGCGACATGAGGAAGAACTCGGTGCCGCCCCACGCCTCGTGGACGGACGAGCCGACCGTGACGTGGACCCAGCCCTCGCCCTCGCTCCTGGGCGCCACCCGGTAGGTGGCGAAACCCGGGACCCGGTCGAGGAGGGGGGCGTGCTCCCAGGTGGAGGGCTCCACGGCGTGCCCCTGCCAGAACTCCCGCACATGCCGCTCCAGCGCGCCGATCCGCGCGTCCTCCCCGGTCGCCAAGGAACCCGACCCTCCGCTGTGTCTTCGGCCCCCGGGGGGCACCGCTCCCCCGAAGCACCTGGTATACGGACATCTGGAACGGCCAGACTACGGCCTTCCGGCCCCGCCGCGGACGCGCGTGCGGTCCGGCGTGCCCCGCCCGCGCGGCGCGTTCCCGCGGGGACACCGCGCGTGCGGGCCGACGGGGCCCGGCCGTCCCCTGACACGCGGCGCGGCGGGCCTCAGAGCGTGACGGGGCCGTAGGAGTTCAGGGCCTCCACGATCTGCTGCTCCTCGTACTCCAGGTGTGCCTCCACCTCGTCGGCCAGGCGCTCGACCTCGCCGCGGACCCCGGCCGCGTCGTCGCCGTCCAGGAGCGCGCGGATGCGGTCCAGCGACCGGCTGACGACGGCGTGCTCCCGGGTCAGGCGCTCCAGCACGGGCGCGAGCCCGGGGTGGCTCTCGGCCAGCCCGGGCAGCACGCCCTCGTCCTCGGCGGTGTGGTGGCCGTGCAGGAAGTCGCAGAAGGACAGGCACTTCTTGCGCAGCTGCCGGTCCAGGGGCGCCGGGGCGCCGGAGGGGCCGCCGCCCCCGGCGAGGTCGCGGCGCAGCGAGGCGAGTTCGCCGCGCAGCATGTCGTGGATCTCGACGAGCTGGTCGCCCAGCGCCTCGATGCGCCGCCCCTCGGGGGCGGTGCTGTGGTCGCTCATGTGCTCTCCCTGTCGGTGGAGGACGGGGCATCCAGGAAAATGCCAGTGATGGCATACTGCCAGTGACTGGCACTTTGGGCAACGGGTTTTTTCCGGGCACCGCGCGCACCGCCGTTATGCTGGCCCGATGACCGCCGATCCCTCCCGGAACGAGGAGTCCGCGCTCCCCCTGCGCGAGCGCAAGAAGCTGCGCACGCGGCGCGTGCTCGCCGACACCGCGCTGCGGATGTTCCTGGAACGGGGCTTCGACGAGACCACGCTGGAGGACCTGGTCGCCACCGCCGAGGTGTCGGTGCGCACCTTCTTCCGCTACTACTCCTCCAAGGAGGAGGTGGCCATGGCCGCCGAGGGCGAGCTGTGGCAGGCCTACGCCGCCGAGGTGGAGCGCCTGCGGATCACCGGCCCCGTCCTGCCCCACCTGCGCGACTGCTACGTGGACGCGGTCCGGAGCCTGTCCGAGGACTGGACCGAGCGCTACCTGGGCACCCGGGGGCTGGCGGCGCGCACCCCGGCGCTGCGCGTGTACCACGCGGGCACCACCCAGGACCTCCAGGCGCGCCTGGTCGAGCTGTTGGAGGCCAAGCTCGGCCTCGACAGCCGCGAGGACGTGCGGCTGAGGCTGATCGCGGAGATGGCCACGGCCGCGATCAGGTACGGCAGCAAGAACTGGGTCCGCGCCTACCGGCACAGCGAGCGCACCGGCGACGCCGCGACGCTCGTCGCCGAGGTCACCGCGGCCTTCGACGCCCTGCCCCGGGCGCTGGCGCTGTCACCGGACACGCTCACGCCGTCCGGTTGATCCGGCGGGCGGCTCCGGAGCGGGAACGCGCGGGCCGCGCGCCCGGGGCGCCCGGGGCCGCCCCCTGGTCGGGGCGTGCGCCGCGCCGGGGTCCCCGTCCGCATACCCCGGGGTCGTCCGGGGTAGGCGGGGATCCGTCCCGCCACGACCGGAGGAGGATGCGTGATGACACGCCGTTTCGACGTCGGTGACCATGTGAGCTGGAACTCCGAGGCCGGACGGGTGTCCGGCACGATCACCGCGGTCCACACCAGCGACTTCGCGTTCAGGGGCCGTACGCGCCGCGCCTCCGAGGACGATCCGCAGTACGAGATCAGGAGCGACAGGACCGACCACGTGGCAGCGCACAAGGACGGGGCCCTGACCCGTGTCTCCGGCGACGACTAGCCGCGATGGCACCGCCCTTCCTCACCGTCGGCCACTCCGACCGCACGTTCGGGGAGTTCGCCGCCCTGCTGCACGAGTCCGGCGTGCACGTGGTGGTCGACGTGCGCAGGCTCCCGGGTTCGCGCCGCAACCCGCAGTTCGACGAGGACGCCCTCTCCGGCGCCCTGCGCAACGCCGGCGTACGGTACTCGCGTATCGCCGAACTCGGCGGGCGGCGCCCGGTCGCCAAGGACGTGCCGCCCGAGGTCAACGGGTTCTGGCGCAACCGCAGCTTCCACAACTACGCCGACCACGGGCTCTCGGCCGAGTTCGGGACGGGGCTCGCCCGGCTGCGTGAGGCGGGCGCGGACCACCGCGCCGCCGTGATGTGCTCGGAGGCGGTGTGGTGGCGGTGCCACCGGCGCATCATCGCCGACCACCTGCTCGCCCACGGCCACGAGGTCCTCCACATCATGGCCGCCCACCGCGTCGACGCCGCCCGGCTCACCCCGGGGGCCGTCGTGCACGCCGACCGCACCGTCACCTATCCGGCGTGAGCGTCGAACGCGAACGGCCGCGGCGTCCCTCCCCGGAGGCGTGGCGGACGGCCCGCGAACGCCCGCCCTGAGCCGTAAGCGGCGCGAAGACCGGCCCCGGTGCTTTTTACCGAACCTTCTTCTGGCTAACGTACGGGTGTTCCACCCGGCCGCGGGCCCCGGCAACGGCGCCGGTCCTTCCGCCCCGGCACCACGGCTGACCGACCAGGAGGAGTGCGCCATGTTCCGCAAAGTGCTCGTGGCCAACCGGGGCGAGATCGCCATCCGCGCGCTACGCGCCGGTTACGAGTTGGGCGCCCGCACCGTCGCCGTCTTCCCCCACGAGGACCGCGGCTCCCTGCACCGCCTCAAGGCCGACGAGGCCTACCAGATCGGCGAGCCCGGCCACCCGGTGCGCGCCTACCTGTCCGTGGACGAGATCGTGGGCGCCGCCCGCCGCGCCGGAGCCGACGCCGTCTACCCCGGCTACGGCTTCCTGTCGGAGAACCCCGAGCTGGCCCGCGCGTGCGAGCGCGCCGGGATCACCTTCGTGGGCCCGCCCGCCGACGTGCTGGAGCTGACCGGCAACAAGGCCAGCGCCGTGGCCGCCGCCCGGGAGGCGGGCGTGCCCGTCCTGGAGTCCAGCGAGCCCTCCGACGACGTGGAGGCCCTGGTGGCCGCCGCGGAGCGGATCGGCTTCCCTCTCTTCGTCAAGGCCGTGGCCGGCGGCGGCGGCCGGGGCATGCGCCGCGTCCAGGAGCCCGGCCAGCTGCGCGAGTCGGTGGAGGCCGCCATGCGCGAGGCCGCCTCCGCCTTCGGCGACGCCACCGTGTTCCTGGAGCGCGCCGTGGTCGACCCCCGCCACATCGAGGTGCAGATCCTCGCCGACGGCGAGGGCGGCGTCGTGCACCTCTACGAGCGCGACTGCTCCCTCCAGCGGCGCCACCAGAAGGTCATCGAGCTGGCCCCCGCGCCCAACCTCGACCCGGACCTGCGCGACCGCATCTGCGCGGACGCGGTGCGCTTCGCCCGCCGGATCGGCTACCGCAACGCGGGCACGGTCGAGTTCCTGGTCGGCGCGGACGGCAGCCACGTCTTCATCGAGATGAACCCGCGCATCCAGGTCGAGCACACGGTGACCGAGGAGATCACCGACGTGGACCTGGTGCAGTCCCAGCTGCGGATCGCCTCCGGTGAGACCCTGGACGACCTGGGCATCTCCCAGGAGGGCGTCTACGTGCGCGGCGCGGCGCTCCAGTGCCGCATCACCACCGAGGACCCCGCCAACGGCTTCCGCCCCGACACCGGGACCATCAGCGCCTACCGCTCCCCCGGCGGCTCGGGCATCCGACTGGACGGCGGGACCTCCGCGGCGGGCACCGAGATCAGCCCGCACTTCGACTCCCTGCTGGTCAAGCTCACCTGCCGGGGCCGCGACCTGGCCACGGCGGTCAGCCGGGCGCGCCGGGCCGTGGCCGAGTTCCGCATCCGCAGCATCGCCACCAACATCCCCTTCCTCCAGGCGGTGCTGGACGACCCCGACTTCCAGGCAGGGCGGATCACCACCTCCTTCATCGAGGAGCGCCCGCACCTGCTGACCGCGCGCCCCTCCGCCGACCGGGGCACGCGCCTGCTCACCTACCTGGCCGACGTCACGGTGAACAAGCCGCACGGGGAGCGCCCCCAGCTGGTGGACCCCGCCACGAAGCTGCCGCCGCTGCCCGAGGCCGCCGGGTCGCCGCCCCCGGGGTCGCGCCAGCGCCTGGCCGAGCTGGGCCCCGAGGGGTTCGCCCGGTGGCTGCGCGAGTCCCCCAACCTCGGGGTCACCGACACCACCTTCCGCGACGCCCACCAGTCCCTGCTGGCCACCCGGGTGCGCACCCGCGACCTGCTGGCCGCGGCGCCCGTGGTCGCGCACACCCTGCCCGAGCTGCTGTCCCTGGAGTGCTGGGGCGGCGCCACCTACGACGTGGCGCTGCGCTTCCTGGCCGAGGACCCCTGGGAGCGGCTGGCCGCGCTGCGCGAGGCGGTGCCCAACATCTGCCTCCAGATGCTGCTGCGCGGGCGCAACACGGTGGGCTACACCCCCTACCCCACCGAGGTCACCGACGCGTTCGTGCGCGAGGCCGCCGAGACCGGCGTGGACGTCTTCCGGATCTTCGACGCGCTCAACGACGTCGAGCAGATGCGCCCGGCCATCGAGGCCGTGCGCGCGACCGGGACCTCGGTGGCCGAGGTGGCGCTGTGCTACACCTCGGACCTGTCCGACCCCGGCGAGAAGCTCTACACGCTGGACTACTACCTCAAGCTGGCCGAGCGGATCGTGGACGCGGGCGCGCACGTGCTCGCGATCAAGGACATGGCCGGTCTGCTGCGGGCCCCGGCCGCCGCGAAGCTGGTCACGGCGCTGCGCCGCGAGTTCGACCTGCCGGTGCACGTGCACACCCACGACACCACCGGCGGGCAGCTGGCCACCTACCTCGCGGCGGCGGGCGCCGGCGCGGACGCGGTGGACGGCGCGGTGGCGTCGATGGCGGGCACCACCTCCCAGCCGTCGCTGTCGGCGATCGTGGCCGCCTTCGAGCACTCCGAGCGCTCCACGGGCCTGAGCCTGGACGCGGCCAACGAGCTGGAGCCGTACTGGGAGTCGGTGCGCAGGGTCTACGCGCCCTTCGAGGCCGGGCTGTCCTCCCCCACGGGCCGGGTGTACCACCACGAGATCCCGGGCGGGCAGCTGTCCAACCTGCGCACGCAGGCGGTCGCGCTGGGGCTGGGCGAGCACTTCGAGGAGGTGGAGGCGATGTACGCCGCCGCCGACCGGATGCTCGGGCGCCTGGTGAAGGTCACCCCCTCCTCCAAGGTGGTGGGCGACCTGGCGCTGCACCTGGTCGGCGCGGGGGTCTCCCCGGCCGACTTCGAGGCCGACCCCGGGCGCTTCGACGTCCCGGACTCGGTGGTGGGGTTCCTGCGCGGTGAGCTGGGCGTCCCGCCGGGCGGGTGGCCCGAGCCCTTCCGCACCCGGGCGCTCCAGGGGCGGCCCGAGGCGCGGCCCGCGCAGGAGCTGAGCGAGCAGGACCGCGCCGGGCTGGCGGAGGACCGGCGGGCCACGCTCAACCGGCTGCTCTTCCCCGGTCCGACGCGGGAGTTCGAGGAGCACCGGGCCGCCTACGGCGACACCAGCGTGCTCTCCAGCGCGGACTTCTTCTACGGCCTGCGCGCGGGCGAGGAGTACTCGGTGGACCTGTCCCCGGGCGTGCGGCTGCTCATCCAGCTGGAGGCTGTGGGCGAGGCCGACGAGCGCGGCGTGCGCACGGTGATGGCCACGCTCAACGACCAGCTGCGCCCGCTCCAGATCCGCGACCGGGCCCTGGCCTCGCACGTGCGCTCCGCCGAGAAGGCGGACCGGAGCGACCCCGGTCAGGTCGCGGCGCCCTTCGCGGGCGCGGTGACCCTGACGGTCGCCGAGGGCGACTCGGTGGAGGCCGGTGCGACGGTGGCCACCATCGAGGCGATGAAGATGGAGGCCGCGATCACCGCTCCCGTGTCGGGAACGGTCACACGGTTGGCGGTCGACCGCGTGCAGAAGGTGGAGGGCGGCGACCTGCTGGTCTGCCTCGGCTGAGCCGGGCGGCCGGTCGGTCCGGGCCCGGTGGACGCCCACGGGTGTCCGCCGGGCCCTCCCACGTCCGGGGCCCGGCCGGGTCCGGGCGGGCCCGGGCTGCTTCGGCGGGTCGGCGGCGCCCGCACCGGGGCGGGCTTTCCTTTGGTGCCGCCCCGCATCCGCGTGTGGGCGCGTGTGGCCGCCGGGGCCGGGGAGCGGCCCGCCTGACGCGCCCGGCCGCTCCCGCGGGCCGGGCGCCGGTGCGGACGGGGCCGTGCGGTCGCACTCCCCCACGCCGGTCCGGTGAGCCCCCGCGACGGCCGGCGAAGGTTCTCGGCCGTCCGCGCGGCTCGACACTTAACCCTTGAGCTAACCATCATGGGGTGTCATACTTAGCCGCATGGCACAGTATTCGGCGGAGCTCGACGGGGTGTTCCTCACCCTCGCCGACCCGACCCGGCGCGCCGTCGTCCGGCGCCTCGGCCGCGGGCCCACGAGCGTCGGCGACCTCGCCCGCGAGTTCCCGATGACCCTCCCCTCGTTCATGAAGCACGTGCGGACGCTCGAATCGAACGGGCTCATCCGCACGGTCAAGTCCGGCCGGGTGCGCACCTGTGTGCTCAACCGCGAACGGCTCACCCTCGTCGACGACTGGCTCTCCGAGCAGCACCGGATCTGGGAGGAGCGCACCGACCGCCTCGAACGGTTCGTCACCGACACGAAGGAGGAAAGGCAGTGAACCCCGACCTCGACCTCGCCCTGGAGCGGGTCATCCGCGCCCCGCGCGCAACCGTGTGGAAGGCCTGGACCGACCCGTCCCGGCTTGAGCGGTGGTGGGTCCCGGCCCCGTCCCGCTGTCGGCTGGACCGCCTGGACCTGCGGCCCGGCGGGGCGTTCGTGACGCGTCTGAGCGACGACGGGACCGGGTTCGTCCCGCACACGGACGCGTGCTTCCTCGCCGTCGACGAACTCCGGCGGATCGTGTTCACCAACGCCGTCGACAGCACGTGGCGTCCCGCGAACCCCGCCCCGGCCGCGATGACCGCCACGATCACACTGGACGACCACCCGGAGGGCACGGACTACCGGATCCTCGTCCGGCACGGTGACCCCGAGGCCCGCGCCCGCCACGAGAAGCTCGGCTTCGCCGAGGGCTGGGGGACGGTCGCCGACCAGTTGGCCGCGCTCGCCGAAGGCAGGGCCCCGCGATGAGGATCGCCCTCACCCAGTTCGTCACGCTCGACGGGGTCAGCCAGGGACCCGGATCGCCGGAGGAGGACACCAGCGGCGGATTCGCCCGCGGCGGCTGGCTCGTTCCCCACATGGACGGGACGTTCGTCCGGCGCGCCTCCGACTGGCTGGACCTCGCCGACGGACTGCTGCTCGGACGGCGGACCTACGAGGCGTTCGCGCGCGACTGGCCGAGGATCACCGACCCGGCCGACCCGTTCGCCGAACGGATGAACACCCTGCCGAAGTACGTCGTGACGAACACCCTCACCGAGGGGGCCTGGGAGCCCACGACCGTCCTCAGGGGCGACCCCGTCCGGGCGGCCGCCGAACTCAGGGCACGGCCGGGCCGGGAACTCCAGATCCACGGCAGCGCCCGCCTCGGCGACGCGCTGCTGTCGGCGGGCCTGGTCGACACGCTCCGCCTCGTGGTCGCCCCCGCCGTCCTGCGGACCGGCCGGCGGCTGCTGGCCGGCACGGGCGCCCCGTCCGGCCTGCGCCTGCTCCACCACGAGGCCACGCCGAACGGTCTGCTCCTCCTCGAGTACGAGGTCGTCGGCCGGCCGGGCCAGGGCGAGTACGGGGGCGTCACCGCCCTCACCTGAGCGGCGCCGCCGGAAGCCCGCCACGGGTACGAGGCCGGGGCGGGCGACGAGCCCCGCGGGTCACCCCGCCAGCGCCCGTCCCGCGGCAGGCCGCGGGACGCCCGCGGGGTGGCGGCGCCCACACCGGGGCGCCGCGTACCCTCGAAGGCGTGAGGAACACGCTCGACGACCCGGCCCTCCTGGCGGCCCGGATGCGCGAGGTCCTCGGTTCGGGCCCGGTGGTCGCGCTGACCGGCGCGGGCCTGTCCACGGACTCGGGCATTCCCGACTACCGCGGCCCGGACTCACCGCCGCGCAGGCCCATGACCTACCAGCAGTTCGTCGGCGACGCCGCGTTCCGCCGCCACTACTGGGCCCGCAACCACGTGGGCTGGCGCCACGTCCACCGGACCCGGCCCAACGCCGGCCACCGCGCGCTGGCCGCGCTGGAGGCGGGCGGCACCCTGGCGGGCGTCATCACCCAGAACGTGGACACCCTGCACGGCGCGGCGGGCAGCAGGCGGGTGATCGACCTGCACGGCCGCTACGACCGCGTCATCTGCCTGGCCTGCTCGACCGTGGTCTCCCGCGAGAGCCTGGCCGAGCGCCTGAGCGAGCTCAACCCCGACTTCGCCGACGGGGTCCCCGACGTGGAGATCGCTCCCGACGCCGACGCGGTCCTGGCCTCCACCGAGGGGTTCCGGGTGGCCGACTGCGCGTCGTGCGGCGGCATGCTCAAGCCCGACATCGTCTACTTCGGCGAGAACGTGCCCAAGGCCCGCGTGCTGGAGGGCTACGAGCTGGTGGACGGCGCGGAGGCGCTGCTGGTGGCGGGATCGTCGCTGACGGTCTTCTCGGGGCGGCGCTACGTCAAGCGCGCCGTCGAGCAGGGCAAACCGGTGGTGATCCTCAACCGGGGCGCCACCCGCGCCGACGACGTCGCCGCGCTCACCGTCGACGCGGGCTGCTCCCCCGTGCTGACCGCCCTGGTCAAGGCCTACGCCGCCGACCGGGCCCGGACCCCCTGACCGCCCGGGCCTTCCGACCGCCCGGCCGCACCGCGGCCCCCGCTGCGCGGGACCCGGCATCCCGTGTCCCGCACCCCGGACACCCGCTGCTCAGCCCCCGTGGACGGCGGCGAGGAAGTCCAGCAGGGCGGCGTTGACCTCCTCGGGGCGCTCCTGCTGGGTCCAGTGGCCGCAGCCGGGCAGGACGGTGCTGGTGTGCAGCTTCGGCGCGATCAGGTGCAGGGCCTCCAGGAGTTCGGGAACCCCGCGCATGGCCTGGACCAGGTCCATGTCCCCGCCCACGTACAGGGCGGGCACGTCGATGCCGCGCCCCTGGAAGGGCGACATGAGGCCCTGGTTGCGGTCGATGTTGCGGTACCAGTTGAGCGGACCGGTGAAGGACCCGGGGTCGGAGTAGTCGGCCGTGAACGCGGCCAGGTCCTCCTCGGTGAGCCAGGAGGGCAGCTCCTCGGGCTCGGGCAGGGCGTCCAGCGCGCCGCCGCCCTCGGGCACGATCCACAGCTGGGGTTCGTCGAACGGTGCGTCGCCGGAGGCCCCGACCAGAAGGCGGCGCAGGGTCAGGGCCGGGTCGGCGGCCAGTTCGGCGTCGGCGACCCCGGGCTCCTGGAAGTGGACCTGGTAGAAACCCTCGCCGTACATGTGCCGGGAAGCGTCGATCGAGGGCATCATGGCGGGCGGGACCGGCGGAACGCTCAGACCCGCCACACCGCGCACCAGGTCGGGGCGCGTCATGGCGGTGGCCCAGGCCACGGGCGCGCCCCAGTCGTGGCCGACCACGACCGCGCCCTCCTCCCCCAGCGCGGCGACGAGGGCGACGACGTCGCCGACCAGGTGGGGCAGCGTGTAGTCCTCCACCCGGGCGGGGCGGTCGCTGCGGGCGTAGCCGCGCTGGTCGGGGGCGACCACCCGGTACCCGGCCTCGGCCAGCGGGGCGAACTGGTGGCGCCAGGAGTACCAGCTCTCGGGGAAGCCGTGCAGGAGGAGGACGAGCGGTCCGCTGCCCTGCTCGGCGACGTGCAGCCGGATTCCGTTGACCTCGACGTCCCTGTGTTCCACGTTCATGGCGTGCGCGCTCCTCGATGCCGGGGGGAGGGTCACGGTCACGCTATCCCAGCGGGGCTGAGGGCTCCCGACTCCCCCGGCGGTGCGGGCGGGGCGTGTCCCCGAACGCGGCCTACACGTCCGCCGCGAGGCCGCCTGGCCGCCGGGACACCGGAGGCGCCGGGTCCGCAGGAGACGGCCGCGACCGCCGCGCCGGTCCCCCCACGTGCACCGCTTGAGGTGGAGCGCGCTC
This sequence comes from Glycomyces fuscus, assembly GCA_002529455.1. Lineage (GTDB taxonomy): Bacteria > Actinomycetota > Actinomycetes > Streptosporangiales > Streptosporangiaceae > Nocardiopsis > Nocardiopsis fusca. The sequence continues at coordinate 18,755 of NYMS01000051.1, read as the reverse complement.
CACTGCCTAGGGTGCCGTGTATGACCACACCACAGCGCAGGATCGGCTCGGGCTTCGGCAGGCGCAGCACCGCGCGCGAGGTCCTGGACGGAATCGACCTGACCGGGCGGCTGGCGGTCGTCACCGGCGGGTACTCGGGGATCGGGCTGGAGACCACCCGGGCCCTGGCGGAGGCGGGGGCCCGGGTCGTCGTGCCCGCGCGGCGGCCCGGGGCGGCGGCCGAGGCCCTGGACGGCATCGGGGGCGTGGAGGTCGACGGCCTGGAGCTGTCCGACCAGGGCGACGTGCGCGCCTTCGCCGAACGCTTCCTCGAGACCGGGCGCACGATCGACGTCCTCGTCAACAACGCCGGGGTGATGGCCCGTCCGCAGGCCGTGGCCGGCCCCGGCTGGGAGTACCAGTTCGCCACCAACCACCTGGGGCACTTCACCCTGGCCAACCTCCTCTGGCCCGCCCTGGCCGAGGGCGGAGCGCGGGTGGTGTCGGTGTCCTCCGCCGGGCACCACTCCTCGCCGATCCGCTGGGAGGACCCGTGGTTCGCCCGGGGCTACGACCGGTGGCTGGCCTACGGGCAGTCCAAGACCGCCAACGCCCTGTTCGCCCTCCACCTGGACCGGCTGGGCGAGCCCTTCGGCGTACGGGCCTTCTCCCTGCACCCGGGCGCGATCCTCACCCCCTTGCAGCGGCACATGACGCACGCGGAGATGGTCGAGCGGGGCTGGATCGACGAGGACGGCCGGTTGGCCGACCCGGGGTTCAAGACGCCGGAACAGGGCGCGGCCACCCAGGTGTGGGCGGCCACCTCGCCGCGGCTGGCCGGGATGGGCGGCGTGTACTGCGAGGACTGCGACGTCGCCGTGCCCGCCGGGACCGATCCCGAGCGTGCGGGCGTGCGCGACCACGCGGCCGATCCCGCGCAGGCCGAGCGCCTGTGGGCGTTCTCCGCCGAGCTGACCGGCGAGAACGCCTTCGCCTGAGCGGCGGCGGACCGGGGCGCGCGGACGCGTCCGCACCGGCCGGGCGGGGATCCCCCGGCCGGGCGGCTCCCCGGTCCCGGTCCTCGCCGCCCCCGGAGAGCCGCCCCCGGGGACGGCGCGGGATTCCCACCACCAGCCCCACAACCGACATATCTCCCACAAAAGGAATTACACCCAGAAATCCTCATGCTATTTCATATCCGTAAAACACGGATTCCTCTGGACTTGGGTGGGAGAGAAAAACTACGGTGGAGGCTCGCGCTCCCCCAGCGGTGAGGAGAATCGGTCATGACCGTGGCTCCCGAGGTTCCGGACATCCTTTCCCCGGAATTCCTCGCCAACCCCTACCCCGCCTACCGCGCCATGCGCGAACGGGCGCCCCTGTTCTGGCACGAGGCCACCCGCAGCTACGTCGTCTCCCGGTACGAGGACGTCAGACGCGCCTTCCGGGACGAGGCCCTCACCACCCGCAACTACGACTGGCAGCTGGAACCGGTGCACGGGCGCACCATCCTGCAACTGGACGGGCGCGAGCACGCGGTGCGCCGCGCCCTGGTGGCCCCGGCCTTCCGCGGCGGCGAACTGCGGGAGCGGTTCTGGCCCGTCATCGAGCGCAACAGCCGCGAACTGGTCGACGCCTTCCGGCACACGGGCGAGGTGGAACTGGTCTCGCGGTTCGCCACCCGCTTCCCCGTCAACGTCATCGCGGACATGCTCGGCCTGGACCGGTCCGACCACGACCGGTTCCACCGCTGGTACACCTCGATCATCGCCTTCCTGGGCAACCTGTCGCAGGACCCCCGGGTCGCCGAGGAGGGGCTGCGCACCCGCGAGGAGTTCGCCGCGTACATGCTGCCGATCATCCGCGAGCGGCGGCGGAACCCGGGCCCGGACCTGCTGTCCACCCTGTGCACCGCCGAGGTCGACGGCACCCGGATGAGCGACGAGGACGTCAAGGCCTTCTGCAGCCTGCTGCTCGCCGCGGGCGGGGAGACCACCGACAAGGCCGTGTCGAGCATGTTCGCCAACCTGGTCACCCACCCCGAGCAGCTGGCGCGGGTGCGCGAGGACCGGAGCCTGATCCCGCGCGCGTTCGCCGAGACGCTGCGCTACACCCCGCCGGTGCAGATGATCATGCGCCAGCCCGCGCGCGACGTGGAGCTGGGCGGCGGGACCGTGCCCGCCGGGGCGACCGTCATCTGCCTGATCGGCTCGGCCAACCGCGACGGCGACCGCTTCACCGCCCCCGACGCCTTCGACATCCACCGGCCCGAGCTCGGGGAGGCCACCTCCTTCTCCGCCGCGGCCGAGCACCTGGCCTTCGCCCTGGGACGCCACTTCTGCGTGGGCGCCCTGCTGGCCGAGGCGGAGGTGCGGGTGGCGACCAACCACCTGCTGGACGCCATGCCCGACGTCCGCCTGGCCGAGGGGGCCGTCCTGGAGGAGACCGGGGTCTTCACGCGGGGGCTGAGGGAACTGCCGCTGCGGTTCACTCCGGTTCCGTCCCCGGCCTGACCGGCGCCGCGGACACGGGGCCGCGCGTGCGCCTACCGCTGCGGGGTGAAGCGCACCGGCAGCTCGAACAGCCCGCGCATCCACAGCGACGGCCGCCACTCCAGCCGGTCCGGGGGCACCGCCAGCCGCACGTCCGGCAGCCGGTCCAGCAGGCTCTCCACCGCCGTGCGGGCGATCGTCTCCGCGAGCTCCGGGGCGGGGAAGGGGCACCCGTGCTCACCGTGGCCGAAGGACATCTGGGCGCGGTTGCCGCCGTAGACGTCGGGGATCCCCGCGTGCAGGCGGGGGTCGGCGTTGGCCGCCGACAGCCCCAGCACCAGCAGGTCGCCGCGGCGAATGGCGCGCCCTCCCAGCTCGCAGCTCTGCACGGCCCACCGGCCGATGAAGTTCTGCGTGGGGGTGTCCTTCCACAGGGCCTCGTTGAGGGCCTCGCCGGCGCTGCTGCGCCCGCCCTGGAGGGTGAGCGAGAACTGGTCGTCGGTGAGCATCAGGCGCAGGGTGTTGCCGATCCAGTTGCCGGTGGGCGCCTGGGCCGCGGCGAGGACCACCAGCAGGTCGATGACCACCTCGGCGTCACCCAGGCCCGCCGGGTGCCCCAGCAGCCGCGAGGGGACGTCCTCGCGGGGCGCGCCGCGGCGGTCGGCGACCAGGGCCTCCAGGCGGGCGCGCAGGCGCTGGTGGGCGCCGCCCGCGTCGGCGGTGACGTCGAGCGAGAGCACGACGTCGCGCACCAGCGCCGGGACCTCCTCCTCCGGCAGGCCGTAGAGGCGGGCGACCACCGTCGCGGGGATGTGGTGCGCGTACTGGGCGACCAGGTCGGCCTCGCCCTCGGCGCAGAAGGCGTCGACGAGCCCGTCGGCGGCCTGCTGGCACAGGTCCTTGAGGTCGGTGCGGTCCACGGCGTCCAGGGCGTCGCCGATCGCGCCCGCGCGCCGCTGGTGCTCGGCCCCCTCGGCGAACATGACCGAGGGCGTCCACATCACGTAGGGCATGAGCGGCCAGTCCCGGCCGATACGGTCCCACTGGTTCCAGCGCCGGCAGTCGCGGGCGAACCACTCGGGCCTGCTGGTGACGTGGTGCAGCTCCCGGTAGCCCATGACGAACCAGGCGGGGACGTCCCCGTCGAGCAGCACGGGCGCGACCGGGCCGAAGCGCGCGCGCAGCTCCTCGTAGAACCCGGCGGGATCGCGGGCGATGTCGGGGCCGTAGAAGCGGGCGGCCTCGGCGTGGTCCGGCGAGGGGGGCGGCGGGCCGCTGCTGGCCGGCGCCGGGGCCTCCGGGCCCGGGGTGTGGTTCACTGCGTGTCCTCGTGGGTCGGTACGGACGCGGGTGCGGGTACGGGCGGGTGCTCGGACACGTGCCGGACGAGGGTGACCAGGACGTCGCGGCTGGACTCGCGGCTGCGGGCGTCGCAGTCGACCAGGGGCACCCGCTCGGAGAGGTCGAGGGCGCGGCGCACCTCGGGCAGGGCGGGGCCGGGTCCGAAGCGGTTCACCGCGACGACGAAGGGCGTGCGGTGGTGTTCGAGCCGGTCCACGGCGTACCAGGAGTCCTGTATGCGGTCGGTGTCGACGAGGACGACCGCGCCCAGGCTGCCCTCGAACAGCTGGTTCCACAGGAACCAGAACCGCTTCTGGCCGGGGGCGCCGAAGAGGTAGAGCACGTGCCGCTCGTCGACGGTGATGCGCCCGAAGTCGAAGGCCGCGGTGGTGGTGCGCTTGTCGCGGACGGCGCTGAGGTCGTCGATCCCGGCGCTGGCCTGGGTCATGACCTCCTCGGTGCTCACCGGGCGCATCTCGCTGACGGAGCCGACCAGGGTGGTCTTGCCGACGCCGAAGCCGCCGACGACGACGATCTTGAGGGCGTTGTCGGCCGTCGCGGCGAGCGGGGCCCGGCGCGGCTCGGCCGTCCGTTCAGAGGCGTTGGAGGGCAAGGAGCACCTGCTTCAGGGTCTCGGGGTCGTGTGCGGCCTCCCGCCGGACGAGGGAGGCGGGGTGGCGGGCGGTCACCCGCCCCGTGTCCAGCAGGTCCAGCAGGAGGATCCGCACGACGCTGACGGGGAGCCCGAGTTCCGCGGACACCTCCACCACGGCGGTCGGGTACGCGCACAGGCGCAGGATCGCGGCGTGCTCGGACTGCATGCCGGGCACGGGGTCGCACTCGGCGACGACGAGGGTGACCGAGTCGAGCACGCGGGTGTCGGCGTCGGCGCGGCCGCCGGTCACGGTGTACAGGCGGTCGGGTGCCTCGCTCCGGAGGGAGCCATGGTGGTTCACGGCCGCTCGGCACCCGTCCCTGCGCCGCGGCGCGGGGCGGCCGTGAGGAAGCCGCCGATCCGCCCGACGAGTTCGTTCATGCTGTGGCCGACCACGCCGACGTCGGCGTCCCCGGTGGCGATCACCGCCAGGTGGGCGCCCTCTCCGGCGCGGACGATGAGCAGGACCCCGCCGCCGAACTCGGCCATGGCCTGCCCCGCGCCGCCTCGGTCGCCGAACTCGGCGGAGGCGCTCAGGGACAGGCTCTGGATGCCCGCGGCGATCGCGGCGAGCTGGTCGGCGCGGTCGGTGTGCAGGTCGCGGGTGTGGCACATCCGGAGTCCGTCCCTGGACAGCACGAGGACGTGGCGGACGCCCGGTGTCCTGTGGCGGAGGTTCTCCAGAAGCCAGTCGAGGCTGGTGTCCATGGTGTCCATCGGGGTCGCGGGGCAGCTGCGGGAAGGACCGGCCGCGTGCCCCTCACCTCCGTTCCTCTTCTCTACTCTTCGACTCGTTGGGGCTGGCGTGCGTTGCGGAAGGAGGCGAACCTGGTGCCGGGGTCGCCGCCGGGCCCGGACGGTGCCGGGCCCGCGGAGAGCTGGTCGGGTTCCTCCCGCAGCGCCGCGGCGAGGGTCTGGCCGCGCCGCCGCCGGGGCAGCCCGGAGGCGGCGCGGACGGGCGGAGCGGCGGCGCCGGGGCCCGCGGCGGGTGCGGTGCCGGGGCCCGCGGAGCGCCGGGGGTGGTGCCCGCCGCGCGGGCCCGTGAGCACGGGCTGGGAGTCGGTGACCAGGTGCGGCGGGACGAGGACGACGACGCCGATGCCGCCGCGCGCCGAGGGCCGGAAGCTGACGCCGAGCCCGTGCTTGTCGGCGAGGCGGCCCACGACCGCCAGGCCCGTGCGGGTGCCGCGCAGCGTGGACAGGTCGCGGGGCTCGGTGACCAGGCTCTCGGCGAGCCCGCGCTCGCGTGCGCGCATGCCCAGTCCGCTGTCCTCGACGGTGACGGACAGGCCGGTATCCTCCTCCTGGACGTAGACGTGCACCTCGGTGCCGTGGGCGGAGAAGTTGGCGGCGTTGTCCATGAGCTCGGCCAGGGCCTGCATGACGCCCTCGGCGGCGTGCCCGGCGACGGCGGCGGTGCTGGTGTTGTGCAGGCGCACGCGGCGGTAGGCGCTGATGCGGCCCATGGCGCCGCGCAGGATGCTCTCCATGACGATGGGCCGGGTCCAGCGGCGGCCCGAGCGGCCCCCGGCCAGGACGACGAGGCCGTCGGCGAGGCGGCCGGTGCGGGAGACGCCGTGGTCGATGTCCAGGAGGTCGCCGAAGACGCCGGGGCTGTCGCCGTGGCGGTCCTGGAGTTCGCGGAGCTTGGCCAGCAGGGAGGTCAGGTGGGCCTGGATGCGGGCGCCGGAGGCGGAGGCGGTCTCCATGGCCGAGGCGGAGCGGCGGGCGGCGGCCAGCAGCTCCTCCAGCGTGTGCGCGCGCAGGCGGGCGAGGGCGTCGTGGACGGGGGGCAGTTCCTCCCGGAGGGTTTCGGCGGCGCCGAGGCGGTCCTCGCGGACGCGGGCGACCATGAGCGGAAGTCCGGCGCGGTCGAGGTCGGCGATCTGCTCCTCCAGCGCGGCGCGCAGGGCCCGGGCCTCGGCGGCGCGGGCGCGGGCGGCGTCGAGTTCGGCGGTGACGGCGTGGGTGAGCCGGTGCAGCGCGACGTGGCGGGGCCGGGGGTGCTCGGCGAGGACCTCGCACGCGGCGCGGCCCGCGCGCAGGCCCTCGGCGAGCGCGGGCAGGAGCTGGTCGACCAGGTACGCGGCCTCGCGTTCGAGGGTCTGGGCGGTGGCGTCGACCCGGGTGCCGTGCTCGCGCGCGGCGCGGGCCGCCGCGGCCTGGTGCGCCGCCGCGGCGACGGCGGCGCACAGGGCGGCCCCGGCGGCGCCGACGGCCAGGGCCACGCCCTGGCGGGCGTCCGGATGGGCCGTGGCCACCGTCCACGACCAGGCGGGGGCCGCCAGCGCGGTCACGGCGAGCAGGGCGACCAGGGCCTGTTGTCCGGGGCGGAGGGGCCGCCGTTCGCGGTCGGACGGGTGTGGTGGCATGGGCGGGTTCCTCGCGGGGCAATCGTGCGAAGGGAGCGGGGCGGCGCCCGGCCCCGTCGCCGGTCTCCGGGCAGGGGAGGTCCACCCGGACATCCCTCGGGGAATTCGAAGGCGGACGGAAATCACCGTAGACCACGGGCGAAAGGCACGTGGGCTTTCTCGCGAGGAACCCCGGTCACCCGGCGGAAAAGTGCGGTATCCCGCTTTTCTCAGCGCTTCTTAATTCTGACATAACCCTGTATCGCGCACTTTTCGTACGAATGCCCCGGTCAGAGGAAGAGGGGGACGCCCGTGACCGCCACCGCGAGCAGGACCAGCGTGCCGATCGCGGAGAGGCGCCGGGCGGCGGCGCCCGGGTCGTCGGCGCGCGCGGGCAGGCCCGGCCAGCGCAGCACCGCCGCCGCGGCGGCCGCCGCCGTCAGGGCCACGTCCAGGTACCACACGGCCGCGGGGAAGAGCGCCCACGAGGTCAGGAACAGGGAGAGCAGCAGGAAGAAGAGCGTGGTGGACACCCGGTTCAGCACGTCCCAGCGGTCCGTGAGGCGCAACCGGCCCCCGCCGCGCCGGGCCCGCAGGAGGACGCCCGCCGCGCTCAGGACGCAGACGCCGTTGAGGAACACGCCTCCGGCGTAAGCCAGCAGCTCCGTCGTGTTCATCGGGCCTCCTCCGCGGTGAGCAGCTCCAGCGCCTGCGGCTCCAGCGCCGTCGTGGTGTTGCCGAAGGCCAGCACGGCCCGGCCGCCCTCCCGGTCCAGGGCGACCATGGCGCTGAAGCCCCCCGTGCCGCCGTTGTGCCAGGTGACCTCGGTGCCCTCGTGCTCCTGCACGACCCAGGCGAACCCGATCCGGCGGTCCCGGCCGTCGTCCCAGCGCGGTTCCAGGGCCGCCGTTCCCGGGGCGGTGCCCTCCAGCAGGGCCCGGGCGAAGCGCGCCATGTCGGCGGGGGTGGAGCGCACTCCCCCCGCGGGCGCGTAGGCGTGGGCCAGCCAGGGGTCGGCCACGCGTCCGCGCTCGGTGTAGCCCACGGTCGCGTCCTCGGGCAGGTCGTCCTCGGAGTCGGGCAGGGTCGTGTCGTCCATCCCCAGCGGGTCGAGCAGCCGCTCGCGCAGGAGGGTGGCGTAGTCGGTCCCGGCGGCCTCGGCCAGGGCGTGGCCCAGGACCGCCGTGCCCATGTTGGAGTAGTGGGACTCGCCGCGGTCGGAGAGCTCCGCCGCGGCGACCTGCGCGACCAGGGTGTCGCGGTCGTAGGGGTAGGGGTCCGCGCCCAGGTAGACGGCCGTCAGCGAGACCGCCACGTCGGAGGGGCGGCCGGGCAGCCGGGGCAGGCCGGAGCGGTGGCTGGAGAGCTCGGCCAGGGTGACGTCGGCGGCCGGGGCGCCGTCCAGGTCGACCAGCTCCCCGAGCCGGGTGTCCCCGGTGACCTCGCCGCGTTCGATCGCGTCTGCGAGCAGCATCCCGGTCATGGCCTTGGCCACCGAGCCGATCTCGTAGCCGGTGTCGTCGTCCGCGCCGAAGTGGGCGAAGGCCGTCCGGTCGCCGTCGACCTCGACGACGCTGACGCGGTCGCGCACGCCCTCGGCCAGCAGTGGGCGCGCCCGGTCGAGCAGTCCGGGGTCCCCGGACTCGTCGGCGGACAGCGCGGGCGTGTGCGGCCGCGCGGCGATCCCGAACGCGACGACCAGGACGGCCACCGCGCAGGCGGCCGCGACGGTCCAGACTGTGGCTCTCACGGAGCCCTCCTTACTGGGGCGCGGCCCCCGCGGCCGTGAGGATGGCGAGCAGGGGGACGACGCGCTCCGGTGGGATGACGTAGTGTCCGCGCCGGACGGCGGCGAGCCATCCGGCGGCGACGAGCAGGTTGACGTGGTGGTAGATCTGGCCGGTCGTGCCGAAGTCGGAGCGCTCGGCCAGCCCGGCGACGGTCCCGGCGCCCCTCCAGACGGCGTGCAGCAACTGGAGCCGGACGGGGTTGCCCAGGGCGTCGAGGCTCGTGGCGTGGCGGGCCCAGTCGGACTCCTCCAGGCGCTCGACCGGCAGGCCCTGCTGCCACTCCAGCGCGTTCTCCCCGCCCTCCCCGTCGCGGACGATCCCGGCGAAGACCACGCCGCCGCGTCCGGTGACGCGCTCCCGCAGGGCGTTGAGCGCGAAGAACACCTCCCCGCGCGCCTCCGCCGCGGGTGCCGCCGGGTGTTCGCCGGCGGCCTCCAGCGCACTGACCCGCGCCTCCAGCTCGGCCAGCCGCTCCTCCGTCGTCCTGTCCATCACACCTCCACCTTACATGCTTTTCCGTAATTACGTAATTCCGTGCTTCCGGGGCCGCGCCCTCGCGGACTTTGCCCGATCCGTAGGAACGGGTGGGGTGTCGCTGACCCCCGGGGTCGGATGATGAAGATAAGGCGCGCGGATCGCACATCCGCAAGAGGGACACCCGAGCGGCCGTTCCCACGTCCCGGACCGCGCAGAGGCCACGGGGGACGGCCTGGAAGGATCCGGACATGCGAACGCAGGCAGCCAACGGCTGGCAGTACTTCGTCGCGACACTGCTGTTCATCGGCGGTGCCGTCAACGTCATCCAGGGCCTGACGGCCTTCTTCGACGACCCCCCGCCCGGGGAGCTGTTCCTCCTGGAGTACGACACCTGGGGCGTCCTGCTCGCACTGTGGGGTGCGGCGATGATCGTCGCGGGGCTGGCCGTGCTGTCACGCAGCGCGTGGGCCCGGGGCCTCGCCCTCGTGCTGGCCGCGGTGAACGTCCTCGCCCAGTTGGGCTTCGCCGAGGTGTCGCCGCTGTGGTCGGCGGTGGTCATCGCCGTGAACCTCCTGGCGATCTACGGCCTGACCGCGGGCTGGCCCGACCGGGAGCGGGAGTCCGGGCGCACCGAGCAGCACGAGGGCGCCTACCGCAGCGGATACGACGCCGCACACGCGGCGCCCAGGCCCGCGCAGTCGCCCGAGGGGACCACCGGAACGCAGCAGGACCCCCGGCACACCACCGGACAGGGTTACTGAGGACCCCTCCCGGGCCGCCCCCGTTCCCCAGGACGGGGGCGGTTTCGCGCGTCCGCGCTCCCCCGCGCGCCGGTCCGGCGGCCGCGTCCGGGACACCGGTGAACGCGCGACCGCCCACCGCCGGGGCGAGCGGGACCCCGGGCACGGCGTACGCGGGACGGGTGGTTGTATGGGCGGTATGCCCCCTCCCCCACGGGCCGCGCGAACCCTCGTACCGGCGACGGCCGTCTCCCTGGTCTGGTTCTACGAGGGCCTGTGGTGCAAGGTCTGGCCCGGGCGCGAGGACCACCGCTCGATCATCGCGGACCTGCCGCTGCTGCCCGACTCCCTGGTCACCCCGGTCCTGGTGGCGATCGGGCTCGCGGAGGCCGTGATCGGCCTGTGGGTGCTGTCCGGCCGGTGGCCGTACGCGGCGGCGGCCGTGCAGACGGCGCTCATCGGGGCGTTCAACCTCGGCGGGCTGCTGGCCTCCCCCGACAACATCGACGAACCCGGGAGGATGCTGACCGCCAACCTGGCGGTCGTCGTGCTGGCCTGGGTCGTCGCCGGACGGCACGCCGAGGCCCGGCCATGACGCGCGGCAACCCCTGGGCCTCGGGCCGCGTCCTGGCCCTTCCCGGCGGCCCCCGGCTGCTGTTCGGCCGCATGTACGAGGACCCGCGCGTGGAGACGCGGGCCTTCCCCGCCGCTCCCGCGCGGGTGCTGTGCGTCGCCTCGGCCGGGGACACCGCCGCGGCCCTGGCCTCGGCCGGGTACGACGTGACCGCGATCGACGTCAACCCCGTACAACTCGCCTACGCGCGCGCCCGCCTCGACGGCGACACACCCGCCGTGGCCGGGAGCGCCGAGCTGATGCTCGCGGCGGCGCGCCGTACCGCCGCCGCCTGCCTTCCGCGGTGGCGTGCCGAAGCCCTGCGCGGGTTCCTCGACCTGGACGACCCGCGCGTCCAGCTCCGGTGGTGGCGCACCCGGCTCGACAGTCCCGGACTGCGCCTGCTCATGGGGGCGGCGCTCAGACCGGCCGGGGTGCTCACCGCCGCCCTGGCCCCGGGGTTTCGCCACGTCGTCCCGGCACGCTTCGACACCGAACTGCGGGCCCGTGTCGCCCGCGTCGTCGCGCGCCACCCGAACGCCGACAACCCCCTGCTCGCGGAGCTGCTCGCCGGTGGTTCGCCGCGTCCGCGGGCGGAGGCCCCGCCCCTGCGCGCAACGGTGCGGTTCGTCCTCGGCGACGTCGCCGAGCACCTGGAGGCGGTCCCCGCCGGGAGCTACGACGCGGTGACCCTGTCCAACGTCCTGGACGGCCCCGGCGCCGCCTACCGGCGACGGCTGCGCACCGCCGTCGAACGGGCGGTGCGCCCGGGCGGGACCGCCGTCCTGCGCAGTGTGGGAGGGACGGGCGGCACGGCGGCGGCCGCGCGCGCGTCCGAGGAGCGCTGCCCCCTGTGGGGGAGCCTGTACGTCACGACCGTCGGAGGCACACGTTGAGGATCCAGGCGCACCCCCTGCCGATGCGCGCGCACTTCACCGACTCTCTGGTGCTCACCTACGCCTTTCCTCCGCCGGTGCTGCGCCCCCTGCTCACCCCCGGCCTGGAGCTGGACACCTACCGCGCGCCCGACGGGACCGAGTACGGGTTCGCGGCGGTCGCCACCGTGGCGCTGCGGGGCCTGCGACCGGCGGGCCTCCCCCCGCGGCTGGGGCTGGAGCAGGTGATGACCGGATACCGCGTCTTCGCGCGGTTGTCGGTGGACCGCACCAGGACCGGGGGCGGCGTGCGCACCCTGCGGGGGCTGCGCATCCTCCGGAGCCAGACGTCGAGCCGGGTGCTGGCCGCCGCGGGCGCGGTGCTGTCGCGCTACCGCTACGAACACGCCGCGCTGGGGACGCGCCGCACCGGCGACCGGCTGGAGTTCGCGGTGCGCTCCGGGGACGGCCGGGCGGACCTGAGGGTCGGCGCGGCCCTGGGCGGACCCCCCGCACCGCTGCCGGAGGGCTCCCCGTTCGCCGACGGGCGGGACGCTCGGCGCTTCGCCGGACCGCTGCCCTACACCTTCGAGCACGACGGGCGCAGCGGCGACGTGCTGGTGGTCAAGGCGCTCCGGACGAGCTGGGAGCCGCGCCCCGTGAGCGTGGACGTGGAGCGGTTGACCTTCTTCCGCCACGGGCCCTTCCGGGGGACCCGGCCCGTTCTCGCCAACGCCTTCCACGTGGCGGACGTGGACTACGGATGGCACCCCGGCGTGCTGATGTCACCGGCCGGGAGGAGGGGGTGAACCGCCGTCCGCGCCCGTCCGGGGCACGACACGTGGTCGCCTACAACTGGCCCCTGTACCTGGCGGGCACGGCCGTGGCCGTCGGCGGGGCCCTGGCGGGACGGCGGTGGCGCGGGGCCGCCCGTGCCGCCGCGTGGACCGCCGGGGCCGCCGGGGCGTGGTGGACCGCGGCGTCCCTGGGGGCCTCCCACGCCGTCTACGACCGCTCGCCGCTGCACGGCTGGACGTGGTTGGCGCCGGCCCTGGCCCGCGCGGGCGGGCCCCCCGATCCGGGCAGGCACCTGGTGCTCTCTTCCGGTCTGGACGAGGCGAGCGCCGTGATCGGCGCCCTGCACCCCGGGGCCGAGCAGAGGGTCGCCGACCTGTACGACGCGCTGCCGGTCGTGGAGCCGTCGCTGCGGCGGGCGCGCCGCAGGGTCCCGCCGCGGCCGGGGTCGGTGGCGTGCACGGCGCACGCGCTGCCGGCGCCGGACGCCTCGATGGACACCGTCATCGCCCCCTTCGCCCTGCACGAGCTGCGCGCCGCCTCCGACCAGGACGCGGCCTTCGCCGAGGTGGCACGGATCCTGCGCCCCGGCGGCGCGCTGGTCCTGGTCGAACACTGCCGCGACGCGGCCAACATCGCGGTCTTCGGGCCCGGGGCCGCGCACTTCATGCCGCGTTCGCGGTGGCTGCGCGCCGCGCGCGGCGCCGGCCTGCGCCGGGCGTCCGAGCAGCGCCTGGGCGGGTTCGTCACGGTGTTCGTCCTCGTGAGGCCGGACCGGTGACCTCCGGGCTGCTCTCGGTCCAGGGCCAGCTGCACGCGGTGGGGGCGGTGCTGGTGGTGCTCGGCGTGTTCCACCTGGCGCTGCCCCGGCTGATCGACTGGCCGGCCCAGGTCTCCCGCATGGCCCCGCTGCCCCGGCAGGTCGCCGGGGCGCACTTCTTCTTCATCGGCACGGCCTGCGCGCTGCTGGGCGCGCTGCCGCTGCTGCTGGCACCGGAACTGCTGGCGGGCGGACCCTTGGCCCGTGCCCTGCTGGCCGCCGAGACGCTGTTCTGGTCGCTGCGCTGGCTGTTCCAGTTCGCGTACTTCTCCCCGGCCCTGTGGCGGGGAGATCCGCTGCGCACCCTCGCCCACGCGGGGTTCTGCGTGCTGTGGACATGGGTGGCCGGGGTCTTCGGCCTCGCCCTGTACACGGTCTCCTGAGGCCCCGCCGGTCAGTCTCCGTACAGCTCCGCCAGGGCGTCGGCGTAGCGCTCCCGGACGACGCGGCGCCGGAGCTTGAGCGAGGGGGTCAGCTCACCGGTGTCCGGGCCCCACTCGCCGGGAAGCAGCCGGTGGCGCCTGACCCTCTCCGCGCGGCTGAACCGGGCGTTGGCCGCCGCGACCGCGCGTTCGGCCTCCGCCGCCACCTCGGGGTGGGCGACCAGCGCCTCCCAGTCCCCGCCGGTGTCGATGCCCCGGGAGGCCGCCCACACCGGGAGCGTCTCGCGGTCGGGCACGAGCAGCGCCACCAGGTAGGGCCTGCGGTCTCCGTGCACGTAGGCCTGGCCGACGATCGGGTGCTCCTTGAGGGCGTTCTCCACCGGTGCGGGAGCGACGTTCTTGCCCTGGGAGGTGACGATGAGCTCCTTCTTGCGGTCGGTGATCCACAGGTAGCCGTCCTCGTCCAGGCGGCCGATGTCGCCGGTGGCGAACCACCCCCCGGCGTCGGTGGCCGGGCGCACCGACCCGTCCGGCCCGAGGTAGCCGCCGAAGACCGACTCCCCGCGCAGCCAGACCTCGCCGTCGTCGGCCACCCGCACCCGCACGCTCGCGATGGGACGGCCGACCGAGCCCAGCCGGAACCCGGTGGCGGGGCTGTTGACGGTGGCCACGCCCACGGACTCGGTGAGCCCCCAGGCGTCCATGACCACGACCCCGAACCCGGCCCAGAACCGCACCACGTCCAGCGGCATCGGCGCCGAGGCGCTGGCCGCCCAGGTCACCCGGTCCAGGCCGACCCCGGCCAGGAGGGGGAGCAGGACCTCGGCTCGGGCCCGCTCGAAGCGCTCCGCGAGCGCGGCGGGCACCTCCCCGCCGCGCTCGCGGTGGGCGACGTGCTCGGCGGCCACGGCCGTGGCCGCGTCCACGGCGGCGCGCTCCTCCTCCGGCAGGCGGGCGAGCTCGGCGCGCAGGGCGGAGGCGAACTTCTCCCACACGCGGGGGACGCCGAAGAACTGGGGCGGGCGCACGTGCCGCAGGACGGCGGGCAGGTCCTGGAGGTCATCGCACATCCACACGTGGGAGGCCCGGAAGACCGGCAGGTAGAGGCCGAGCATGCGTTCGGCGATGTGGGCCAGGGGCAGGTAGCACACGTGGTCGGGGTGTTCGGGGAGTTCGACGGACGCGTCCAGGGCGGTGGCGTTGGCGAGCACCTCGCGGTGGGTGACCGCCACGCCCTTGGGGTCCCCGGTGGTTCCGGAGGTGTAGACGACGGTGAGCAGGTCGTCGGGGGTGAGGTCGCGCCGGCGGTCGAAGGCCGTACCGGCGGGTGCGGCCGCCAGGGAGGCGTAGTCGGTGTGGCCGCGGCCGGGGTCGGCGCCGTCCACGACGACCAGCGCGGCGAGGGGGACCCCGGGGTCGGCGAGCAGGTCCTCCCACGCGGCGGCGGCCCCGGCGTCCCCGACCACGGCGAGGCGGGCGCGGCTGTGCCGGGCGATGTGGGCGACCTGTTCGGGGGCGGCGGTGTCGTAGACGGCGGTGGGGACGGCGCCCGCGTGGACGAGGGCGAGGTCGGACAGCCAGTGCTCGGGCCGGTTGCCCATCATCAGCAGGACGTGGTCGCCGGGCCCGACCCCGAGGGCGGCGTAGCCCCCGGCGAGTTCGGCGACGCGGTCGCGCACCCGCGACCAGGTCAGGGTGGTCCACCCGCCGTCCGGCGCGCGCCAGGACAGGGCGGGCTCGTCGGGACGGTCGGCGGCGTTGCGGGCGAGCAGGCTCGGAAGGGTCCGTCCGGTGGGGGGCATGGGCGCTCCTGGGTCCGGGGTCTCCACCCGCGCCGACCACCCCGGGGGACGCGGAGGCTCCCCCGGGGCGGGGCCGGGCTCAGCGCTTGCGCGGGTGCAGGTGGCTGGTGACGGCCAGCCGGTTGTAGAGGTTCATCATCGCGATGGCGGCGATGAGCGCGGCCAGCTCCTGGTCCTCGAAGTGCCCGGCGGCCGCGTCGTAGGCCTCGTCGGACACCCCGTGCTCGCCCAGCCGGGTGATCTCGTCGGTGAGCGCCAGGGCGGCCCGCTCTGCGTCGGTGAAGATCTCACCGGCCTCGTACCAGGCGGACACCAGGAAGAGCCGCTGCTGGGACTCCCCCGCCTCCAGGGCGCGCTGGGTGTGCAGGTCGATACAGAAGGAGCACCCGTTGAGCACCGAGGCGCGCAGTTTGACCAGTTCCAGCAGGCCCAGGTCCAGGTGCCCGGCGATGACCTTGTCGATCTCGTCCAGTTTTCCGTAGACCTCGGGAAGCTTCTTCGCCCAGATCACGCGTTCTTTCGCCACGGGGACCACCCTCCTCGTCGAACACCTTCGCCGTCCCGGCCGGGAGGCCGGGATCGGGGCCACAACGCTACCAACGGGGTCCGGGCGCTGCGGGGCCAAGGCCGGAACCGGAGAGGGAAGGGCGGGTTCGGGTGGGTTCGGTTGTTTTCCGGCGTTCCACGAACCAGATCCGGCACCCGAGAACAGAAATTCCCCCGCTTCCGTTTCACCGTTTCTGCGGTGGACGTTTTTCCAGTTTCCGCGTGGTTCCCGTCATCGGAGCCCACCCCGGAGGGTTAGGCGCAAAGCGCTTGCCGACGCCGCCCAAGACCGTTGAGAGGAGTATGAGAGGAATGAGGGAAGGACCTTGCACCCGTCGTGGACACGGGAGAGCCATCAAGGGCGGGGGTTCGGGGGTGGTGGGACTCTGCTGCGTCGGCACCGAGGGCGGCGGTGGGCTTGGGGCGCCGCTCAACGCCCTGGTTGCGGGTAGTGACCGGGGTAGCGGCGTCAGCTGCCGCGTAGTGGTGCGGGAGAGCGACCAACGGTCGGGGCTCGGGAGTGGTCGGCCTCTGCTGCGTCGGCACCAAGGGTGAGCGGACCCTCCGGCCCCGCGCAGCGCTACCGGCCCCCGTGGCTGGGCTGAGCGACGGCGGCGGCGACGACGGTGGGTGCGGGGCCCGGGCCGCCTACCGGGCTACGGGCATGCCGGGGCCCGGCCCGGCCGGGGGTCATTCCCGGGGCGGTGGGTCCGGGTCCCTGCAGGGCGGGTGGCCTGCCCGATCTCCTCTGTTGTGCTTGGCCCGGGTCTGGTGGTGTGTGCGCAGTTCGCGTTGGTACTTGGCCCGGTTGTGCGGCCCGCACAGCGGTTGCAGATTCGCGACCTCGGTGCGTCCTCCTCGGGAGAAGGAGGTGACGTGGTCGGCCTGGCAGAGGGCTACGGGCACCTCGCACCCTTGCGGATGGGCGCACGTGCTGTGCCCGTGGAAGGCGGCCGTGCGCTGGCGTGCTGAGGCCAGCCGGCGGCTGGGACCCACGTCCAGCACCTGGTTGGTGGGTGGTGCGGTGAGCATCCGCACCACCTCGGCGTCCCCAGCGAGTTCGTGCACCACCCCGACCGGAACCACCCGGCCGCGCTCGTCCAGAGCGGGCTGTTCCTGCCCTTGGGCGTCCAGGTAGGTCTCCACCGGCACCACGACGCGGATCTGCGCCAGCGGAGCGGGAGTGTTGTCGCATCCGGTGTGGGTGGTGGCAAAGCGCAGCGCCGCGATGAGCGCGTCATGCTCACGCTGGGACCGCGACCGGGCGTCGCCCTCGGTCGGCGGGGTGGTGAAGGTGTCGATGGCCGCGCGCACGACCAACGCGTCCCCCGCCCCGCCCCAGGCCTGCAACTGGTAGCTGCCCTGGAAGGTCTCGTGCAGGCTCAGACCACGCCCGGCGTGGGCGGCGGCGTGGTCGCGGTCCAACCGGTGCGGGTCCAAACGGTAGGCGACCTGGCGGGCCAGCGTCTGGAGCTGGTTGACCGACAACGCGGGCCGCTCGGCCTTGGCCGCCACCAACGCCGACTCGAACCCGTGGCGGTATGCCGCCTGGTCGGGGAAGTGGTCCTCGTCGCGGGTCTGGACGGCGGTGTCGGGCCAGAGTGCCCTCAGCCACCGCTTGGACGGTGGCGGGCAGGGTCTGTTCGTGCACGTGCCGGGCCAGACGGGCCAGGTCCTTGGCCTGGGCGGTAGGGACCTTGCACCGGTGGGTGATCCACCTGTCCAGCGTGCTGTAGCCGCTGTAGCGGGCCACCTCACCGCGCGCGTACAAACGCGCCACCCGCGCCAACGCCTGGTAGCGGATCCTCTCCAGCTGGGCCCACAGCGCCGCGACCTCCTCGGCGGCGGCCTCATCCGCCCCCGGCGGCAACTCCCCCTCCCAGGCCCGCTCGATGGTCGCGCGCGCACCGGCCAGCGCGGCCACGGCCGGGGAGCATTCCCCGGGGGCCGTCTCGGGCGCTGCGTCGATCATCTCCATACTTCTTATTATAGGCTGGCGTCCGCCATTTCTCCACTATTCACGGCCTCGAATGCGCCGCCTTTCTTTCCGGGGTCGCTCTTGATTGTCGGGCCATGCTTATTTCGGGCCAAAGGGTGTCCGAAAATGTGCGAACAAAACAACATTCTGGCACTGGTGGTGCCATCGCCTGCCCTGCACCACGGGGGCCAGGGGTGTTGCCCGGGGCTTGGGGGCCCGCTTGCCGTTGGCGCCGACGTCGCAGAGCCCGACCACCCTCACCCCCCGGGCGTTGGCCGCCCTCCGGCAGTAGCTCCCGCCTTTGGTGCCGCTTTCCGTCGGACGCCCAACCCCCACCGAACGTCTACCGTTTCTTGAATCCCTCGCCCTTTCGCGGCAGCGGGTGCGCTTTCGTTGCCGCCAACGGCCCCCGGCGGGAATGACGTAGGGGAGAGACCTGATGGCGGCCCCTCCCGGCCCCTCCCTGCCCCTCAATTCGTTATCCCTGTTGGGGTGTGGGGCGTGGGGTGTGGGGTTTTTAAGGGCATGGCGAGACGCGCGTGGGTGGGATCCCCCCTATTTCCAGGAAACCACCCCCACCCCGCCCCGGGTTTCTTTCCGGGGTCGCCATTGATTGTCGGGCCATGCTTATGTCAGGCCAAAGGGTGTCCGAAAATGTGCGAACAAAACAACGTTCTGGTCTTGGTGGTACCGTCGCCTGCCCTGCACCACGGGGGCCAGGGGCGCGGCCCGAGGCCGGAGGGCCCGCCTGCCGTTGGTGCCGACGTCGCAGAGCCCGACCACCCTCACCCCCCGGGCGTTGGCCGCCCTCCGGCAGTAGCTCCCGCCTTTGGTGCCGCTTTCCGTCGGACGCCCAACCCCCACCGAACGTCTACCGTTTCTTGAATCCCTCGCCCTTTCGCGGCAGCGGGTGCGCTTTCGTTGCCGCCAACGGCCCCCGGCGGGAATGACGTAGGGGAGAGACCTGATGGCGGCCCCTCCCGGCCCCTCCCTGCCCCTCAATTCGTTATCCCTGTTGGGGTGTGGGGCGTGGGGTGTGGGGTTTTTAAGGGCATGGCGAGACGCGCGTGGGTGGGATCCCCCCTATTTCCAGGAAACCACCCCCACCCCGCCCCGGG
>NYMS01000050.1 GCA_002529455.1 Glycomyces fuscus | reverse complement strand
TACGTGCCCCTGCACGCCCTGGCCCCCACCTGCGCCGCCATGATCACCCACGGCGGCCCCGGCACCGTCCTGACCACCCTCGCCGGCGGCGTTCCCCAGCTCCTGTCACCGCACGCCCGGATGTTCGACATCCCGGTGCTCGCGGGGCTGGTGGAGGGGGCCGGGGCGGGCAGGGTCGTGGCCCCCGACCGCCTGGACGCCCACACCGTCACCGAGGGCGTGCGCGCCCTCCTGGAGGACCCCCGCCACACCCGGGCGGCCCGCGCCCTGCGCGAGGAGATGAACGCCATGCCCTCCCCCGCCGACCTCGCCGCCCACACCCTCACCGGCCTCACCCGCCCCTGAACACGCCGCACGGCCCGGGGAAGGGGTCAGGCACCGACCGCGCCACGGGCCGCCGCGATGCGCTCCAGCTCCGGCACCACCTGGTCCGGGGCGGGGGCGGCCAGGGCCTCGTCGCGCACCAGCCCGGCCGCCGCCCGCACCTCCCCGCTGTCCAGGAGCTCCGTCAGGAGGTCGTCGACGCCCCGGGTGAGGACCTCCTCCACGGTCAGCACGCGCGCGGCACCGCGCTCCCGGAGCGCCCGCGAGAGCGGAGCGGCGTCGAACTGCTCGGTGTTGAGCACGACGAGCTGCGGCAGCCCCTCGACCACGGCGTTGCAGCACACGTCGAAGCCGCCGCCGTGGACGAGCAGCGAGCCGGAGCCCATGAGCATGTGGGCCGCGCCCGAGTCGGTCACCACCACGTCCTCGGGCAGCGCGGGCAGGGAGTCCCGGCGGGAGGCGGGGGAGAGGACGACGGCCTCGGCGCCGACCTCGGCGCAGGTGTCGACCACGTCCACCAGGGCGGCGGCGCCCTCGGCCGTCCTGCTCCAGGAGCCCCAGTCCACCAGGACGCGCCGCCGCTCGGGGGCGGTGCGCGCCCAGGAGGGCAGCACGGCGCTTCCGGCGTAGGGCACCGGGCGCACGCTCAGGTGCGTGCCCGTCTCCAGCTCGCGCGGTCGCAGCGACCCGGGGAGCTGGTGGACGGAGAACTGGCCGAGGACGAGGTCCTCGGAGAAGTCCACCCCGTAGGGGGCCGCGCTCTCCTCCAGCCACCGCCTGAGCGGGTCGGGGCCGGCCGAGGCGTCGGCGGACTCCAGGTACAGGCGCCGCATGCGCGCGAAGAGGTCCACGCTCCACAGGAACCGCCCGTGCGCCGCGCCGCACGCCTCCGCGGCGATCGCCGCGGAGTAGGTGTCGGGCTCCCACAGCACGAGGTCGGGGCGCCACTCGCGGCAGAAGGCGACCAGGTCCTGCGCCATCGGCTCGTTGACGAGCTTCCACCACCAGGTGACGTACTCCTCGTAGGCGTGGTGCAGCTTCTCCGGCACCAGCATCTCCGGCCGCTCCTCGGCCAGGTCGAAGATCGACTCGCCCTGCTGCTCGCGGGCGTGGGCCAGCACCTCGGCCAGGGAGTGGTCGGCGCCGACCGGGACCACGGTCAGGCCCGTCTCCGCGGCGGCCTCGGTCATGGAGGGCTGGGTGGCGATCCGGACCTCGTGCCCGGCGGCGCGCAGAGCCCACGCCGTCGGCACCATGCTAAAGAAATAAGCTTTGTCCGCGTAAGCCGCGACGACGATTCGCAACGTGTTCCCCACTTCCGAGTTTTCGATGGCCCGATGGTCCGAGGAGTGAAAGCCGACACCGCTCCTTGACAAGCCCGGTCCCCGGCATGTTCATTGCGGGTGCTGCACTCCGGGCTGTTCTCCTCTCCCGAGGCAGCGTGACGGTACTGTTGTGAGGATTCCTTCGGAAGAGGTTCGGAGAGCCTAGCACCGAGTGCCGGGTCCAGGCCGCTGACCAAAGCACCACGGCACATCCGTGGTGTGCTTGCCCAGCAATATCGATGTTCGGTCACCGTTGGGAGTCACCATGAAAGGTATTGTGCTGGCAGGCGGCACTGGGAGCCGCCTATTCCCCACCACCCGAAGCGTCTCCAAGCACCTTTTCCCGGTTTACGACAAGCCGATGTTCTACTATCCGGTGTCCGTGCTCATGATGGCCGGGATCCGGGAGATCATGGTGATATCGAATCCGGAGAGCCTTCCCCTCATCCGGCAGGCGCTGGGCGACGGCGGCCATCTGGGAATAGGGATCGACTACGCGGTCCAGAAAGAGCCCAGGGGTATAGCCGAGGCCCTGCTCATCGGTAGGGAGCACATTCGCGGGACCCGTAGCGCCCTCGTCCTGGGCGACAACATATTCCACGGCGACGGCTTTCCGGGCCTCCTCGGCAGGGCTGCCTCCTCCGGTTCCGGCTGCACGCTGTTCGGGTGCAAGGTGAGCGACCCCCGGCATTACGCGGTGGCGGGCTTCGGCGAAAAGGGCAGGTTCGTCTCCCTGGTGGAGAAGCCCTCCGAGCCGGAGTCGGACTACGCGGTGACCGGGCTTTATTTCTATGACCAGGACGTGGTAGACATCGCTGAGCAGATCGAGCCCTCCGGGCGCGGAGAACTTGAGATCACCGATGTCAACCGCGCCTATCTGGAAATGGGCAGGGCCGAACTCGTGACCATGGGGAACGAAATAACGTGGCTCGACCTCGGCACGGAGGAATCCCTGCTGGAGGGAGGGCGCTACGTGTCCACCATGGCCCGGGAAGCCGGGGTCCGAGTCGCCTGTCTTGAGGAGATCGCATTGCGCATGGGCTTCATCGGGGCCGATGAGTGCTATCGCCTTGGGGAGGAAATGCAGAATTCCCCCTACGGCGAGTACGTCATGGAGGCCGCCCGTCGGGCGGCCGGGGTATGGCAGGGTGCGGGCGTATGAAGATCCTGGTCACCGGTGGAGCCGGATTCATCGGTTCGAACTTCGTCAGACGCGTGCTCGCCGGCGTTTATCCGCGCTTCGCGGACGCCGAGGTCGTGGTCCTGGACAAGCTGACCTACGCGGGCACCACGGAGAGCCTCGCCTCCGTGGCCGACCACCCCCGGATGACGTTCGTCCAGGGGGACGTCTGCGACGAACAGCTCGTCCGCGGCCTCATGCGCGGGGTCTCGACCGTGGTCCACTGCGCCGCCGAGACCCACGTGGACCGCTCCATCTCCGACGCGGGGTGCTTCGTGCGCACCAACGTCATGGGTACGTTCCACCTGCTGGACAGCGCGCTCAACGAGGACGTGGAGAACTTCGTCCTCGTCTCCACCGACGAGGTCTACGGAACCCTCAGCGCGGGGTCCTGGGTCGAGACCGACCCCCTGGAGCCGAACTCCCCCTACTCGGCGTCCAAGAGCGCCTCGGACCTGCTGGCGCGGTCCTTCCACCGGACCTACGGGATGCGGGTCTGCGTGACCCGCTGCGCCAACAACTACGGGCCCTTCCAGTTCCCCGAGAAGATGATCCCCCTCTTCGTGACGAACCTCCTGGACGGGATCCCGGTCCCCCTCTACGGGGACGGCGGCAACGTCCGGGAGTGGGTCCACGTGGACGACCACTGCGACGCCCTCGCCCTGGCCGCCGAGCACGGCGAGCCCGGCGAGGTCTACAACATCGGCGGATCGGTCGGGAAGCGGAACCTGGAGGTCACCGAGGCGCTCCTGGAGCTGCTCGGCCACGACGGCTCGATGGTCCGCTTCGTGGCCGACCGCAAGGGCCACGACCGCCGCTACTCCGTGGACGGCTCCAAGGCCGCGACCAGGCTCGGGTACCGCCCCGCCGTCTCCTTCGAGGAGGGGCTGGCCCGCACCGTCGCCTGGTACACGGAGAACCGCGCGTGGTGGGAGCCGCTGAAGAAGCGCCTCCCCCGGCAGGAGGACGTCTGACGGGTCCCCGCTCCGGGCCGCGTCCCGCCGGCGGGACACGGACCCGCGGGCACGCCCCCATCCGCACAGCTCCCGGAGCGGTCCGGGACACGACCACGATCGGATCAGGACTCACGTGGTGGTTGACGAGCTGACCCCCGGCGACCTCATCGCGAAGCTGCCCCGGGCCCCCGAACTCACCGAGCGCCCGTGGACGGTGCGCTGGGACGAGGTGGACGAACCGGCCGACCGGCTGTTCGCCGACCTGCTCCCGCCCGAGACGGAGTTCTTCACCTCGGGGAGCACGGGGCGGCCGCGGTCCTGGTTCCGCACCCGTGAGCAGCTCATGGACGAGGCCCGGCTGCTCGCCGACCTGGTGGGCGGCCGCCGCCCGGAGGCGGTCCTGTCCTTCGCCCCGCCCCGGCACGTCTACGGCATGCTCGCCAGCGTGCTGGTGCCCGCCTACCTGGGCGTGCCGGTCTGGTACGTCTCCCAGTTCGCGTCGCTCCCGCCCGGGGACCGCCGCCGCTGGGCGGTGATGGCCATCCCCTGGACCTTCCGCATCCTGCGGCAGCGCCGGGAGTGGCTCGCCTCCGCCGAGCGCCTGGACTTCGTGCACAGCACGGCCGTCCTGCCGCAGAGCGCGGCCGACCTGCTGGCCGGGCTGGGGGAGCGGGCGAGCCTGGTGGAGATCTTCGGGTCCACGGAGACCGGAGGCGTCGCCCACCGGGAGTGGGGCCCGGACGACCCGCCGTGGCGCCTCTTCCCCGACGTCGAGTTCGGCGACGGGCCGGCCGACCCGGCGGCGGAGGCGCCCCTGGTGGTGCGCAGCCCCCGCCTGGCCCGCCCCCAGGACGGGACCGCGGGCCCCGAGTGCCGGATGGACGACCACGTGGTCCGCGTGGGCGAACGCGGTTTCGGTTTCGCCGGGCGCAGGACCCGGCTGGTCAACGTCAACGGCCGCCGCCTGGACCTGGACGCCATGGAGGAGAGCCTGGTCGGCGCCCTGGACTGCGCCGACCTCGCCTGCGTCCCGGTGCGCGACCCCCTGACGGGGGAGCACTTCGACCTGCTGGTCGTGCCGGGGGAGAACGGCGCCCCGGGCGCCGACGAGATGGCGCGGGCCCTGGAACAGATCGCGTACCGCCCCCGGACGGTGCGCGCGGTGGAGCGGATCGACCGCTCCGAGACAGGCAAACTACGGCGCGTGCAGCCGACGCGCGCCCGCCCCGAAGGAGTGGACAGATGACGCCTACGCCGAGCAGCCTGGCCGAGGTCGTCCGCCAGGCCGAGCCGGACGCGCGCATCGGGTGGACCGAGGAGGACCTCTCGCGCATGCGCGCCAGCGCCACGACCATGGCCAAGCACCTGGCCGGGGGCGCCGACGTCTACGGGGTCACGCGCGGCTTCGGCCCCCTCGTGGCCTTCCCCGCGGCGGAGTCCGCGGGCGAGCAGGGGGAGGGGCTCATCTCCCACCTCGGCAGCGCCCAGGGCGAGCCGCTTCCCCCCGAGGTCAGCAGGCTCGTGGTCGCCCTGCGCCTCACCAGCATGCGCCGGGGCTACTCGGCGGTCTCGGTCGACTTCTGGCAGGAGCTCGTCGGCCTGTGGAACCGGGGCTTCACCCCCGTCATCCCGCGCGAGGGCACCGTCAGCGCGAGCGGTGACCTCCAGCCCCTGGCCAGCGCCGCCCTGGCCTTCGCCGGGCAGGGGGAGGCGTGGGTGGCCGACGGCCCCGGCGGGTGGGCCCGCGTGCCCGCCGACGAGGCCCTCGCCCGGCTGGGCGCCGCCCCGGTGAGCTGGAGCGCCCGCGAGGCCCTCTCCTTCGTCAACGGCAGCGGGGTCAGCCTCGCGGTGACCCTGCACAACCACAAGCAGGTCGAGGACGTCGTGCGCGCCTCGGCGATGATGACGGCGCGGATGGCGGACCTGCTGGGGGCCAACCCCCAGGCGTACGCGCACGGCATCGCCGAGGCCCGGGGCCAGGCGGGCCAGACCGCGGCCGCGGCCTGGATCAGGTCCGACCTGCCCTCCGGCGCCGAGCGCGCGCCCTCGCGGCCCCTCCAGGAGCCCTACAGCCTGCGGTGCGCCCCGCAGGTCCTGGGCGCGGTCCTGGACCAGCTCTCCGCCGCCTCGCGCATCCTGCTGCGCGAGGCGGTCGGGACCACCGACAACCCCGTCAGCCACGGCGACGAGGTCCTGCACGGGGGCAACTTCCACGCGATGCCGGTGGGGCTGTGCTCGGACCAGATCGGCCTGGCCCTCCAACAGGTCGCCTACCTGGCCGACCGGCAGCTCTCCCTGCTCTGCGCCTCGGAGACCAACGGGGGCCTGCCGCCCATGCTCACGCCCCGGCCCGGCGCGGGCAGCGGCCTGGCCGGGGTCCAGGTGAGCGCCACCTCGTTCGTCTCGCGCATCCGCCAGCTCGTGACTCCCGCCAGCCTCACCGCCCTGCCCTGCAACAACGGCAACCAGGACCACGTGCCGATGGCGCTGAACGGCGCCAACTCCCTGGCCCAGGCGGTCGAGCTGGCCTGGCTCGTCGTCGGTTCGCTCGGCGTGGGCCTGGCGCAGCTCGCCGCGCTCTCGGGCCGGTCCGGGGAGGAGGGGGTGTGGGCCCGGATCGCCGAGCTCTCCCCGCCGCTGGACCGCGACCGACCCCTGGCCGCCGAGGTGAGGGCCGTGCGCGACGCCCTGGCCGCCGAGGCGGCCCGCAGAGCCGAGCGGTGGCCGCTGCCGGAGCTGTGACGACGGCCGGGGCGGGCGCCCCGGCCTTTCGCTACCTTCGTCCCGCGCCCCGGCCCGGGGGCGCCGCCGACCGGGCGCGTACCCGAGCGGGCCCCCGGCCTGCCGGTCGCGGCCGGACAGGAAGGGTTCCCTTTGAAGACGCCAGAACTATGGATCCGCGGCCTCGGCGTGTACCTGCCCGAGACCCGGGTGAGCGTGCGGTCCGCGGTCGAAGGGGGCCTCACCTCCGCGGAGGAGGCCGCCGTGCACGACATGTCCGGCGCCGCCGTGGCCGGCGACCTGCCCGCGCCGGAGATGGCGCTGCGCAGCGCCCGCGAGGCGTTCGAACGGGCCGGGGCCAGCCCGGACGACGTGCGCGTCCTGCTGTACGCCGACACCTGGCACCAGGGTCCGGACGGCTGGTTCCCCCAGTACCACCTCCAGCACCACCTGGTGCGCGGCGACGTCATCGCCGCCGAGGTGCGCCAGGGGTGCAACGCCCTGTTCACCGCGATGGAGCTGTGCGTCCCCCACCTGAGGGAGGCGCCCGAGGACGCCACGGCGCTCCTCGTCGCCGCGGACAACTTCGGCACCCCGGGCGTCGACCGGTGGCGCTCGGGCGCCTTCGTGCTGGGCGACGGCGCCTGCTCCGTCCTCCTCGGCCGGCGCCCCGGCCCCGCGCGGGTGCTCGCGGTGGGGTCGATGGTCGTCCCCGAGCTGGAGCAGCACCACCGCTCGGGGGAGCCGGACTTCCCGCCCGCGGCGACCACCGGCTCACCCCTCGACTTCCGCGCCAGGGCCCGCGACCACGCCCGGCGGGGGGAGCGGGACCCGGAGGTGAACGTCGCCTGGTTCACCCTCCAGAAGAAGATGATGCTGCTGGTGGGCCGGACCCTGGCCGAGGCCGGGGTGGGCTTCGGGGACATCTCCCGGGCGGCCTTCGGCAACCTGGGCCCCGAGGCGGTGGAGCACCGCTGGATGGAGGTCCTCGGCCTGCCGATGGAGCGCTCCACGTGGGACCACGGCCGCACCATCGGGCACATCGGCGCGGCCGACCCCTTCATCGGGCTGCGCCACCTCATGGACGAGGGCGAGGTCGGGCCGGGGGACCACGTCATCCTGGGCGGACTCGGCTCCGGGATGACGGTCTCCTGCGCCGTGGTGAGGATCGCCGAACCCCCGTCCGGCGCCTGAGACGGAAGGGACACCGTGGACTTCGACCCGACCCCCGAGCAGCGCGGGAGGGGCGAGCGCGTCGCCGCGCTCGTGCGGGACCGCCTGGGCGGGGCGCCGCCCCGCGAACACGACCAGCCGCTGACCCGCGACGAGTGGCGGACCGCGGCCGAGGCCGGACTGACCGGTGCGTGCCTGCCCGTCTCCGTGGGCGGCGGGGGGCTCGGCGCGCTCGACACCGCGCTCGCCCTGGAGGCCCTCGGCTCGGCCTGCCCCGACGCCGGGCTGCCCTTCGCGGTGGCCGCCCACCTGCTGGCCTGCGGCGTCCCCATGCGCGACTTCGGCCGCGGCCCGGAGGTCACCGACCTGCTCCGGGGCATGGCCGCGGGGGACCTGGTCGCGGGCAACGCCGCGACCGAGGAGGGGGCGGGCTCCGACGTCAACGCCATGGCGGCCACCGCCCGGCCGGACGGCGGGGACTACGTGCTCGACGGGACCAAGTCCTTCGTGAGCAACGCGGCCGAGGCCGACGTCCTGGTCGCCTACGCGGTCACCGACCCGTCGGCGGGCTTCTTCGGCATCACCGCGTTCGCCGTGCCGCGCGGCACACCGGGGGTCACCGTCGGCCCGACACTGCGCAAGGCGGGCCTGCACGCCTGCGCGGCGGCGCCCGTCACCTTCTCCGGCTGCCGCGTGCCCGCCTCCCTCAGGCTGGGGGCCGAGGGGCAGGGGAACGCGATCTTCCAGTTCTCCATGGCCTGGGAGCGGGCCTGCCTCCCGGCGATCTACCTGGGCTCCATGGAGGACCAGATGGGGCGGGTCGCGGCGCACGTGCGCGGCCGCAGGCAGTTCGGGCGGCCGATCAGCGAGTTCCAGGCGGTCTCGCACCGGGTGGCCGCGATGCGCCAGCGACTGGAGGGCGCCCGCCTCCTGCTCTACCGCGCCTGCTGGCTGCTCGACCGGGCCAGGCCGGAGGCCGACACCGCCGTCGCCCTGGCCAAGGTCGCGGTCACCGAGGCGGCCGTGGCCAACGGGCTCGACGCCGTCCAGCTCTTCGGGTCCTCCGGCTACCTCGTGGGCACGGGGGTCGAGCAGCGCCTGCGCGACGCCCTGCCCGGAACCCTCGTCTCGGGCACGAGCGAGATCCAGCGCGAGATCATCGCGCGGGGGGAGGGCCTGTGAACCTCCAGGACCTGGTCCGCCGGTCCGCGCGCGAGGCGCCGGAGCGCACCGCGCTGCGCTGCGGGGGGCGGGAGCGGACCTACGCGGAGCTGGACGCGGAGGCCGACGCGATGGCGGCCGACCTGGCGGCGCTGGGCGCGGGCCCGGGCGAGCGCGTCCTGGTCTGGGCGCAGAAGGGCCTGCGCGCCGTCGCCGCGTCCCAGGCGGTGCTCCGGACGGGTGCCGTCCACGTCCCGGCCAGCGGCGCCATGCCGCCGGAGCACGTCCTGGGGATCGCCGAGGACTGCCGGCCGCGCGTGGTCTGCGCCGCCGCCGCGGACCTGGAGCGGCTGCGCGGACGCCTCGGCGCGGACACGGCGCTCCTGGACATCGACGCCCCTCCGGCGCGGCGGGGGCCGGTCCCCGAGTACACCGCGCCCGCGGACGCGCCCGCCTACGTGCTCTACACCTCGGGGTCCACCGGCAGGCCCAAGGGCGTGACGGTGAGCCACGCGGGCGCCCTGGCCTTCGTGGAGTGGGCCCACCGGGAGCTGGACGCGGGACCGGGGGACCGCTTCGCCAACCACGCCTCGCTCACCTTCGACCTGTCGGTCCTGGACCTGTACACGGCCTTCCGCGCGGGGGCCTCGGTCACGCTGGTCCCCGAGGGGTACTCCTTCGCGCCCGACCTGCTCGTGGACCTCGTCCACAGCGAGGGCGTGACCGTCTGGTACTCCGTGCCCTCCGCGCTGGTGCTGATGCTGCGCGACGGCGGGCTCGCCGACCGGCCCGCGCCCCCCGCCCTGCGCGCCGTGCTCTTCGCGGGGGAGGCGCTCCCCGTGGAGTACGCCCGGCGCCTGGCGGAGTGGAGCCCCGCGCGGCTGCTCAACCTGTACGGGCCCACCGAGACCAACGCGTGCACCTTCCACGAGGTCGTGCCCGCCGACCTGGAGAGCGGGGGGCCGCTGCCCATCGGCCGGGCCACCGCGGGCAACCGCGTCTGGGTGCGCACCGACGCGGGCGGCCCCGCGGCTCCGGGCGAGGCTGGCGAGCTGGTGGTGGACGGTCCCACGGTGATGCTCGGCTACTGGGGCGCGCCGCCCGTGGAGGGCCCCTACGCCACCGGTGACCTGGCGCGGATGCGCGAGGACGGCGTGTTCGAGTTCCTGGGGCGCCGCGACCACATGGCCAAGGTCCGCGGGTACCGGGTCGAGCCGGGGGCGGTGGAGGCGGCGCTGGAGCGCAGCCCGGACGTCGAGGAGGCGGCCGTCGTGGTGACCGGGAGCGGAGTCACGGCGGCCATCACGGCGTTCGCCGTCCTGAGGAGGGGCGCCCGCCTGGGGGTGCTGGGACTCAAGCGCCACGCCTCGCGGCACCTGCCCGCCTACATGATCCCCGACGCGGTGCGCTTCACCGAGGCGCTGCCGCGCACACCCAACGGCAAGACCGACAGACTGGCGCTCGCCCGGTGGGCGCGGGCCCCGGACCGGAGGGAGAACACGTGACGAAGGACGCCAGCGAGCAGGAGGTGCGGGAGCTCCTCCTGCTCTTCATCCGCGACCGGTTCCTGGACGGCGACCCCCACGGCGAGCTGACCGAGGACTCGCCGCTGCGGGAGTGGGGCGTGCTCACCTCGCTCAACACCGCCGTCCTGATGAACCACATCCACACCGGCCTGGGCGTGCCGATCCGGGCCGAGAGGATCGACCCCCGCGCGTTCACCGACGTCCGCAGCATCGCGGCGATGCTGTGCGCCGGGCGGGCCGGGGCGGCCTGAGCGGCCCCGGCCCGCCCGGGGTCACCAGGACCACGCCTCGGGGGCGGGGCCTCCCTTGCCGACCGGGGGGAACAGGGCGTCGATCCGCTCGCAGGTGTCGTCGCCGATCCCCGCCTCCAGGGCCCTCAGCGCCCCGTCGAACTGCTCCAGGGTGCGCGGCCCGACGATGGTCGAGTGCACCCCGGGGCGCGAGAGCACCCAGGCGATGGACAGCTCGGCGGGGTCCCTGCCCGTCTCGTCGCACAGGTCCTCGTAGGCGGCGATCGTCTCGCGCCGCTCCCGCAGCTCCTGCATCGCCCGGCTCTTGACCGTCTTGACCGCGGTGCCCTCGCGCAGCTTGCGGATGGCGCCGCCGAGCAGGCCGCCGTGCAGGGGCGACCAGGTCAGGATCCCGATGCCGTACGCCTGCGCCGCGGGCAGCACCTCCAGCTCCACGTGGCGCGTCACCAGGTTGTAGGCGCACTGCTCGGAGACCAGGCCGAGGAAGTTCCTGCGGTTGGCGGACTCCTGGGCCGCCGCCAGGTGCCAGCCCGCGAAGTTGGACGAGCCGACGTAGCGGACCTTTCCCTGGTGGACGAGGATCTCCATCGCCTGCCAGACCTCCTCCCACGGCGCGTTGCGGTCCACGTGGTGCATCTGGAAGAGGTCGATCCAGTCGGTGCCCAGACGCCGCAGGGAGTCCTCGCACGAGGCGATGATGTGCCGCGCCGACAGGCCGCGGTCGTTGGGCCAGTCGCTCATCGGGTTGAAGACCTTGGTGGCCACGATGGAGCGCTCGCGGCGCCCCCCGCCCCTGCCGAACCACTCGCCGATGAGCTCCTCGGTCATGCCCTTGTGGACCTGCCAGCCGTAGTGGTTGGCGGTGTCGAAGAAGTTGACGCCGTGGGAGAGGGCCCTGTCCATCATCGCGAAACTCTCGTCCCTCGGGGTGTTCACGCCGAAATTCAGCGTTCCCAGGCAGAGCCGGCTGACCTCCAGAGCGGTCCGGCCAAGGCGTGTGTACTGCATTCTCTCCCCTGTTTCATGGTGTCTCTCGCGGAGAAAACGGGACTCGGGGTCGGACGGAGCTCGCATCCGATGCAGACGCCGGCGGGTGGGCCGCCACTTTTCCGGAGCCGGAAAGGCCGTCGGAGGAAGGCTTCCACGTTCCGGGGAAAGGCCGCGCCGGTATGCTCCGGTCCGGCGGAATCGGGCCGGGTCCGACCCGCTTCCGGCGGACGAATGGCACCGTATCCCGGGCCCCGTGAATTCGACGCGGCCGAGGGACCCTCCCCCCGCCGCCGAGCCGATCCGGGCCGCGCCCGCCCCGGCCTCGGAAGCGGGTTCCGCCTTCCACCTGGGAGATGACCCCTTGCGTGTACTACTCGCCTCCTACGCGGAGAAGACGCACTTCATCGGCATGGTGTCCCTGGCGTGGGCGCTGCGCGCCGCCGGGCACGAGGTGCGCGTCGCCAGCCAGCCCGAACTGGCGGGATTCCTGAGGCGTGCGGGCCTGCCCGCCGTCCAGGTGGGACGGGACCACCTGCTGCGCAAGCGGTTCGAGCTGGTGACGCAGTGGGGCGAGGGCGAGGCCCGGGGGCTGTTCGACGTGGGGGAGAGCTGGCCCGGCGACCTGTCCTGGGACGAGATGCGCTGGGGCATGCGCGACACCGCGGCCTGGTGGTGGCGCATGGTGAACGACCCGATGCTGGAGGACCTGGTCGCCTTCTGCCGCGAGTGGCGCCCCGACCTGGTCGTGTGGGAGGCGACGACGTTCTCGGCCCCCGTCGCCGCGGAGGCGTGCGGTGCGGCCCACGTGCGCTTCCTGTGGAGCCTGGACCTGTTCGCCGCGATGCGCGAACAGTACCTGCGCCACCCGCGCCCACCCGCACCCACCGCCTGCCCATCCGCTACGTGCCCTACAACGGACGCGCCGTCGTCCCCCACTGGCTGCGCACACCACCCACCCGCCCCCGCGTCTGCCTCAGCGTGGGGAGCAGCACGACCGAGTGGTTCGGCGGGCACACCTTCTCCCTGGCCGAGGTGGTGCGCGGCCTGGGCGAGCTGGACGTGGAGGTGGTCGCGACCCTGCCGCCGGAGGAGGAGGCCGCACTCGGAGCGGTCCCGGACAACGTGCGGCTGGTGGGGTACGTGCCCCTGCACGTCCTGGCTCCCACCTGCGACGTCATGATCACCCACGCGGGGCCGGGGACCCTGTGCTCCGGGCTGTCCCACGGCGTTCCCCAGCTCCTCGTGCCCGGCCCCCGCCTCGACGCCCCCCTGCTCGCGCGGCTGGTGGAGCGCGAGGGGGCCGGACTGGTGGTGCGGTCGGACGAGGCGGGGGCCGACAGCGTCCGCGAGGCGACCCGGCGCCTGCTGGAGGAGCCCTCCCACGCCGGGGCGGCGCGGCGCCTGGGCGAGGAGATGGCCGCCATGCCCTCGCCCGCGGACGCGGTGCGCGACCTGCCCCGGGTCCTGGAGAAGCTGGACGCCTCCGTCTGAGGAACAGTCCCGCCAGCGGGACAACGGCGGCCCGTGGCGCGGTCGGTGCCTGACCCCTTCCCCGGGCCGTGCGGCGTGTTCAGGGGCGGGTGAGGCCGGTGAGGGTGTGGGCGCCGGTGAGGGTGTGGGCGAGGTCGGCGGGGGAGGGCATGGCGTTCATCTCCTCGCGCAGGGCGCGGGCCGCCCGGGTGTGGCGGGGGTCTTCCAGGAGGGTGCGTACGCCCTCGGTGACGGTGTGGGCGTCCAGGCGGTCGGGGGCCACGACCCTGCCCGCCCCGGCCCCCTCCACCAGCCCGGACAGCAGGACCGTGTCGAACATGTGCGCGTTGGGCGACAGGAGCTGGGGGGTTCCGCCGGCGAGGGTGGTCAGGACGGTGCCGGGGCCGCCGTGGGTGATCATGGCGGCGCAGGTGGGGGCCAGGGCGTGCAGGGGCACGTA
>NYMS01000005.1 GCA_002529455.1 Glycomyces fuscus | reverse complement strand
TCGCGTATGCCGTTGGACCACAACATGTCCGACTCCTCACGCACCGCGATCAAAGTCCTCACCGGCATCGACGTCCCCCGCGCCAGCATCACCAAGCTCTTCCACGCCGCCGAGGTCTACTCCACCCTCATCCAACGCCTCAACACCCTCGACGAACTCATCGAGCTCAGCCGCGCCCGCGTACGCCGCAACTTCAACGGCCGCACCGCCGACTACTACGAACGCTCCCTGGACCAGTTCACCAAAGGCGAGAACAACTACGTCGGCGCCGCCAAGGACAACTCGGCCACCATGACCACCGAGCTACGCAAAGCCGGCGCCAACGTCGAGTACATGCACATGATGGTCATCGGCCAGTTCATCCAACTCCTCGCCGAGATCGCCTGGGCCATCGCCACCGCCAAGTTCACCTTCGGCGCCACCTTGAAGTTCATCCCCATCTTCAAGGCCATCCGCAGCCTGGCCATGCGCCGCATCCTGGCCTGGCTCGTGATCACCGTGCCCAGCCACCAGATCATCAGCCAGATCTTCGCCAGCATGGACAGCATCATCCAACGCATCCAAATCGGACGCGGCACCCGCACCACCATGGACGGCACACTCACCAAGAGCGCCCACATCGGCGGCGCCATCGAAGGAGCACTCTCCGCCGTCCTCTCCGCCGGCATGGACGGCCTCTTCCACAAAAACCTCAACAACCTCTTCAAAAACAGCCTCGACGACCTCAACCACCTCCCCGACCCACCACCCCTGACCCGCACCCCTCCCCCCGGACCCGACGGACCCCCACCCGCAGGACCCCTCAACAACACCCCCAACAGCCCCCCACCGCCCGGACCACCCTCCGGCGGCGGACCCGACGGGCCGCCCACCCGACCCGTCAACGACACCCCGCCTCCCGGCAACCCCAACCGCGACACCGACACGCCCCCACCGCCCGGCGGACCCGACGGGCCGCCCTCCGGACCAGTCAAGGACGACCCGCCAGCGACGAACCCCGACCGGGGGCCGGACTCCCCCGCGCCCAAAACCTCCCCCGAGACCACACCCACCCCCAAGGACGGGCCGCTGCCCCCGCCCTCTCTGAACAAGGACCTGGCCTCCCTCTTCGGACGCCACAACGACGAATTCCTCACCCCCTACAACCCCGCCAGCCCCATCGGCGCAGGAGCCTTCGACAACGCCGCCAAAGCCACCACAGCACGCAACGACTTCGCCGACCTCTTCGCCCGCCACTTCGGCGACCACCTCGGCGAAAGCGCCGCACGCGACCTGGGCCGCGACTACGCCAACACCCTCACCCGCAACTGGAACAACCCCGACCTCGGACAACACCTACGCCAGGTCCTGGACAACCGGCTGCCCCCGCACCTGCGCGACCACCTCGCCAACGTCCCCGTCAACCTCCAAAAACCCCTCAACGACTACTTCTCCACCGCCAGCGCCTACGCCCAGCAAACCGGCGGCAGCGTCGGTAGCGGAGCCCTGGAGGGCTACCTCGGCGAAGGCCTGGGCAGCCTCGCCGACGGACGCGGCTGGGAAGCCTC
>NYMS01000049.1 GCA_002529455.1 Glycomyces fuscus | reverse complement strand
CGCCGCTCGGCGGGCTGCTCGGCCATCCGCGCCAGGAAGCGCGCGCGGGTGCGGGCGAAGATGTCGGCCCCCCACAGGTAGCGCACGTGCGCGGCCCCGCACGCCTCGGCGGCGATGGCGGCGGAGAAGCTCACCGAGCTCCAGACCACCAGGTCGGGGCGCCACCCGCGGCAGAGGGCGACGAGGTCGTCGACCATGGGGTCGTTGACCATCCGCCACCACCACGGCACCACGCGGCGGTAGCCCTCCAGGAGGTACTCCCAGGGGACCCGCTCGTAGGGGTCGGTGACGCGGCCGAACAGCGGGACGTCGTTGAGGGTGTCGTGGAGGTCGAAGACCTTCATCGTGCGCCAGAAGGCGTGGTCCCTGCCGACGGCGGCGAAGGGCAGCCCCGCCCCCGCCGCCACGGGCCCCAGCGCGGGCTGGCTGGCCACCCGGACCTCGTGGCCCGCGGCGCGCAGCGCCCACGCCAACGGGACCATGCCGAGGAAGTGCGGCTTCTCCGCGGCCGCGGCCAAGAGCACACGCATGTCCCGTCCCCTCCTCGAAACGCGTCGGAAGACTAGGGGAGGACGCCTCGGCGCGTCCAACCCCGGTCGGCCCCGGGCCGCGCACGCACCGCCTCCGTCCCGGCGTCCGGAGCTGGTAGACATGGCGCTTCCGGCGGAGCGGTCCCCGCTCCGCGCCCTTCACGCCCTCGGTGCCCCCCACCGACCAGCGATCCCGAGGAGAGCGAACGTGCGCGTCGTCGTGGTGTCCCTCGCCGAGAAGACGAACTTCCTGAGCCTGGTGCCCCTGGCGTGGGCGCTGCGCGCAGCCGGGCACGAGGTCCGGGTGGCCAGCCAGCCCGCGCTCGAACCCGTGGTGCGGGAGACGGGCGTGCCGTTCGTGGCGGTGGGGCGCGACCACGGGTTCTGGCGCCACCTCACCGCCCGGTCCTCCTTCGACGGGATGCGGGGAGGGGTCCCCCTCTTCTCGGCGTACGGCCGGGGCGGGCGGGAGGGCCCCTGGCGGGAGACGCTGGAGGAGTACCGGCAGGTCGTCACCTGGTGGTGGCGGATGGTCAACGACCCCATGGTCGACGACCTCGTCGCCTTCTGCCGCGGGTGGCGCCCCGACCTGGTCGTGTGGGAGCCCATCACCTTCTCCGCCGCCATCGCCGCCGAGGCGTGCGGGGCCGCGCACGTGCGCTACCCCTGGGGCGCGGACGTGTTCGGTGCCGTGCGCGCGCGCTTCCTGGCGCGGATGGCCGAGCAGCCCGCCGAGCGGCGGGAGGACCCCCTGGCCCAGTGGCTGGGGGCCAGGGCGGCCCGTCCCCGCCTCACTGAGAGTGGACACGCCTGCGGGGCTGGAGTACCTGCCGGTGCGCTACGTGCCCTACAACGGACGCGCCGTCGTCCCCCACTGGCTGCGCACACCACCCGCACGCCCCCGGGTGGCACTGTGCCTGGGCACCAGCACGGCGGCGTGGCTGGGCAGGTTCGGGGTGGACGTGGCCGCGGTCCTGGAGGGGCTGGCCGGCCTGGACGCCGAGGTGGTGGCCACCCTGCCCGCCAGCGAACAGGACAGGCTGGGCACCGTGCCCGGCAACGCCCGCCTGGTCGAGTACGTGCCCCTGCACGCCCTGGCCCCCACCTGCGCCGCCATGATCACCCACGGCGGGACGGGCACCGTGATGTCCGGCCTCGCCCACGGGGTCCCGCAGCTCGTCTCGCCCCGGCCGACCTTCGACGAACCCCTGCTGGCCTCCTCGGTCGCGGCCGGGGGCGCGGCGGTGGTCGTGGACCCCGACCGCCTGGACGCCCGCACCGTCACCGAGGGCGTACGCGCCCTCCTGGAGGACCCCCGCCACACCCGGGCGGCCCGCGCCCTGCGCGAGGAGATGAACGCCATGCCCTCCCCCGCCGACCTCGCCCACACCCTCACCGCACGCCGGTCCCCGTTCCGCAGCAAATGAAACCAGGCCGGAATACCACATCGAAAACAACCGGAACATAAACGGACACTTCCTGTGGTTCACTGGCCCGGACCGCGGAACGCCACGGAGAAAAGGCGGCGCGGAAAGGACGCGGTCGCGTCGGAGAGAACGCGTGAAACCGCCGACCGCCCGGCGGCCCGCGAAGGCACAGAGGAGCGAGGAGGGCCCGTGCCCATCCTGGAAGTCCGAGGAGTGAGCAAGAGGTATGGAAAGAACCTGGCGGTCGACGACGTCAGCTTCTTTATCGAGGAGGGGGAGACCTACGGCCTGCTGGGGCCCAACGGCGCCGGCAAGTCCACCACGATCGGCATGATCACCGGCATCCTGCGGCGGGACGCCGGAACGATCCTCGTCGACGGAGCCGAGCACAGCGTCACGAACAGGAAAACCAAGTCCCTCATCGGGTTCGTCCCCCAGGAACTCGCCCTTTACCACGACCTCAGCGCGCGCGACAATCTGCGTTTCTTCGCTCGCCTGTACGGACTCTCCTCCTCCGAGGCGCGCAGCCGAACGGAGGAGGTCCTGGAAACGGTCGGCCTCTCCGACCGCGCCGGTGAAGCCGTATCCAACTTCTCCGGAGGAATGGCCCGAAGGCTCAATATCGGCCTCGGACTGCTCAACAGCCCGAGGCTCCTCATCCTCGACGAACCGACGGTCGGCGTGGACCCCCAGAGCCGCAACTCCATCCTGGAGAGCGTGCACACCCTGACCCGGGGCGGCGTCTCGGTGCTCTACACGACGCACTACATGGAGGAGGCCGAGCGCCTCTGCGACCGCGTCGGCATCATCGAGGGCGGCCGCATCCGCGCCGAGGGCACGCAGCGCGAGCTGGTCGCCCAGGTGGGCGAGGACGACACGGTCCTGGTCACCCTGGACTCCCCCGGCGAGAGACTGCTCGACACCCTGCGCGCGCTGGACCGCGTGGACGAGGCGACCAGCGAGGGGAACCGGGTCAGGCTCCTGACGCCCGACGCCCGGGACGTCCTGCCCCGCATCCTCGCCACGCTGACGGAGGAGGGCGCCGGCATCCGGTCGGTCGAGGTCCAGGAACCGGACCTGGAGGCCGTCTTCCTGCGCCTGACCGGGAAGGGGCTCCGGGAGTAGCCATGGCGAACGGAACCAACACCCTCTCCATGACCGCGGCCATCGTCGCCAAGGACGTGCGCCAGCGGCTGCGGGACGGCAGCCTGCTGGTCTTCGGGCTGCTCCTGCCGCTCGGAGTGGCCTTCTTCTTCAACATGCTGCTCGGCGACGGGTCCTCCCAGGGAACGGGCTCGGAGTACGTGGTCGCCAACGACGACTCCGGATCACTCGGCGAGGGGTTCGTCGACGAGGCGCTGCGCCCCCTGGAGGACGACGGGGTGCTGGAGCTGGCGGAGGCCGGTTCCGAGCGCGAGGCGCGCGAGGCGGTCGAGGCGGGTGACGCCGACGCGGCCTTCCTCATCCCCGAGGACTTCTCCGAGTCGCTGGAGGAGGGCGAGGACGCGGTGCTCACCGTCGTCGGCGACGCCGACTCCCCCGTGGCGACCCACATCGCCCGGGAGATCGGCCGCGCCTACGCCACCGAGCACCACCGCATCCGCCTCGCGGTCGCCTCCGGCTTCGACTCCGAACCCGACCCGGAGGCCGCGGCCCGCCTCCTGGAGGAGGCGGAGGCCGCACAGGCCCCCCTGACGGTGGCCGAGGACGCGGACCTGGAGTGGCGGGAGCTGGGCACCGCCACCTACTACTCGGCGTCCATGGCGTTCTTCTTCGTCTTCTTCGCGGCGATGTTCAGCGTCACCAGCATCTTCGACGAGAAGGCGGGCGGGACCCTGGCGCGCCTTCTGGCCAGCCCGATCCCGCGGGGGGCGATCCTGGTCGCGAAGCTCTCCAGCGGGCTGCTCATCGGCCTGGCGAACATGGCGGTCCTGGCCGTCGCGACGACCCTCTTCTTCGGCGCCGACTGGGGTGACCCGCTGGGCGCCGCGGCGCTGATCGCCACGGGCGTGCTGGCCGTCATCGGCCTCACCGCCGCCGTGGCGAGCTTCGCGCGCAGCTCGGAGCAGGCCGCCAACTGGCTCTCGGTCCTGGCGATGCTGCTCGGGGCGTTCGGCGGAGCGCTGTTCCCGATCTCGCAGCTCAACGCCCTGGCGGTCGTCAGCTACCTGACCCCCCACCGGTGGTTCCTGCTCGGCCTGGGCGAGCTCTCGGCGGGAGGCGTCGGCTCGGTCCTCCTGCCGTGCGCGGTCCTGCTCGTGCTCGGCCTCGTCGGCTCCGCCGTCGCGCTGTTCCGCATGGGACGGATGGTGAACTCATGAAATCGCTGACCATCGGCGTCCTCAACGTACGCCGCGTCTTCCGCGACCGGACGAACATCTTCTTCGTCCTGCTGCTCCCCTTCCTGATGGTCTTCATGATGGGGCTGATGTACGGAGAGGGGAGGCCGGTCCTGGGCGTCGTCGCGCCCTCCGGCGGAGGACTCGCCGAACGCCTGGTGGGCGCCCTGGAGGAGGACGAGCGCATCGACGTCCTGCGCCTGGACGAGGCGGAGATGCGCGACCTGGTGGAGGCCGGGGACGTCCAGGCCGGCCTGGTCGTCCCGGACGACTACGAGGACCGGGTGCGCGACGGCGAGCAGGTCGAGCTGGAACTCGTCACCCGCAGCAACGACTGGGCCGCCGCGGACGTGGGGACCTGGGTCCGCTCCGTGGTGGCGCAGGAGTCGTCGCTGCTGAGCACCGCCCAGGTCACGGAGAGCGTCCGCGACGACGGGTTCGAGGAGCGCCTGGCGGACGCGGAGGAGACCGAGGTGTCCGGCATCCGGGTGGAGGTGGTCACCGCGGGCGAGGCCACGTTCCCCGAGGGGGTCTCCTCGCACAGCCTGGCGGCTCCCCCGCTGCTGCTGCTCTACACCTTCATCACGGCGCTGACGACGTCGCTGGGCATCGTCCAGGCCAGGCGCTCGGGGGTCCTGCGGCGCATGTACGCCTCGCCCACCTCGGCGGGGTCCATCGTCCTCGGCGAGGCTCTGGGCAGGTTCCTCATCGCCCTGACACAGGCCCTGCTGATCCTCTTCGGATCGGCCCTGCTGTTCGGCGTCGCATGGGGGGACCTGTTCGCCACCTCGCTGGTGGTGACCGCGTTCTGCCTGGTCAGCAGTGGCGCATCGCTGCTGCTCGGCAGCCTGGCCAGGACCGAGGGCGGTGCGTTGGCGGCGGCGGTGGGCATCAGCCTCGGGGCGGGCGCGCTCGGCGGCACCATGCTCCCGCTGGAGTCCTTCGGCGACACCATGACCACCGTCGCGTTCCTGACCCCGCACGCCTGGGGCTACGACGCGTTCAGCGCGCTGGTCCGCGACCAGGCCTCCCTGGGGGACGTGCTCCCGCACGTGGGCGTGCTCCTCGGGTACGCCGCCGTCCTGCTGGCGCTGGGCGTCTGGCGCTTCCGCGCCGCCGTCACCAGGTAGGCGGGTCCCGGCGGGGTGCCGCGCCCGGCCGGAGCCGGACGCGGCACCCCCTTCTCCGGGGGTGGTGGCGGATCAGACGGGCCGCTCCGTCACCACCCGGTGGGATGACGTCAGCTGCAGCTCACGAGGCTGGCACCGCTGTTGAGGAAGGCACCCTCCTCGACGAGGGTCTCCGCCTCCAGGGACTGCAGGTCGAGAACATCGCTCACGGCCATTTTTTTCACCTTTCAGGAGAAAGGAATCCCGGGTTGGGCGGAGGCGTTCGCCCCGTGCCCGCACCGCGATCCGACCCGGCTTTGTGCCAGGGTCGCCTCACGATAACAGCGCCCGCCCCGCCGACCTCTTCCGATATCCGCGAACCGCTTTCCCCGGGCCCGGGATAATTGACGGCGACCCCGCCGTGGAGAATGGCGGGCGCACCTGGCGGGACGCGGCGGGAGCCGGGCCGCGCGGCCCGGCGGCGGAGGGCCGAACCCCCCGCACCTGCCGGAACGGAGCCCGACGGGCGACTAAGGTAACCGGAGCCGCCCCGCCTGTCCCGCTGGCGGGACAGGCGGCGGGAACCCCCGGCACGGCCCCATTCCCCCCGTCCCCGTTTTCGGGAATCCTCCCCTTCCGGCGCACGGCAGGAACGGAACGGCTGCGAACCGATAAAGAGTTGAGGTAGGAGAGCGTGCCAGAAAATACCGTGGAAACACGCAGAGTCAGGCTCCAACCGGTCGAGCACCTGGGCGCGGGCGCCGTCGTCCGCGCACTGGCTGAGAAGGGCGTCCCCGAATTCCCGGGAATGGACGGCCTCATCCGCCCGCTCCCCGGCGACGCCGCGGACGTGGCGGAGCAGTTCCTCGCCGTCACCCCCTCCACCGGTACCGCCCTGGGGTTCTGCTCGCTCTCCCGCCTGGACCGGGAGGAGCGTCGGATCCAGGTGGACGTGGTCGTGGACGAGGGGTCCAACGCCGTCGGCATCGCGCTGGAGGCCACGGTGCTGACCGTGGACCGCGCCTTCCGGGCCTGGCCGGTGGACGAGGTGCGCTTCTGGTCCGCCGGTGAGCGGGCGAACGGCCTGCGCGACCACCCGACCATGGTGACCGAGGCGGAGCCCCCGCAGCGGCCCCCAGGCCTGGAGGCCGCCTCCCACTTCGTCATCCAGCGCGAGCGCTGGGAACGCTACGGCGCCAAGTTCGTCCAGCGGCTCTCCCAGGGGCCCGACGCCGCCTGAGGCCGCCACCCCACCACACCAGAGAAGAGGTTCGGCAACGATGGCCGCAGCAGACCAGAGCGAGATCCTGGCCCAGATCAAGGTCCAGGCGATGACCGTCCTGATGTTCACGTCGAACGAGCCCCAGTTCGACCTCCCCGAGCCCTCGCAGATGAGCGACCTGGACTCGTTCTCGATCGTGCAGCTCGTCCTGGCCCTGGAGGACGTCTACAACGCGTCCCTCCTGGAGGACATGTCGGAGTTCACCGGCAGCAGCTTCGAGGACCTGGCCGAGTTCGTGGCGGAGAGGATCCGGGAGCAGAAGGGGGCGCCCGACAGGGCCTGACCCCCGGCGGCGGGCGCCGCGGCCGCCCCGGGGAGCGGACGCGGCGCCCGCCGGCTCTCAGGCGCCGCGGCCCTCGGCGGCCAGGCCCTCCAGCACCGGCACGAGCCCGGCCGGGCTGGTCATCTCGTGCGCCCTGTCGCGGAGCACGCGCGCGCCCTCGGCGAAGCGGGGCTCGTCGAGCAGGCGTCCGAGCTGGAGGGCGACCTCCTTGCCCGTCATCCGGGCCCCCTCCAGCGTGAGCCCCGCCTCCAGCTCCGTGATCCGCTCGGCGAGCAGCGGCTCGTCGAAGACGTACTGGGCCATGGAGAACTCGGGGAGGATGAGCTGCGGGACACCGTGGGACAGCGCCGTGCAGAAGGTCCCGGCGCCCCCGTGGTGGACCACCGCGGCGCAGTGGGGCATGAGCGCGTGCAGGGGCACGTGCTCCACCACCCGGACGTTGCCCGGCAGGGTCCCGGCCCGCCCGCTCTGCTCGGCGGACAGGGTGGCGACGACCTCCACGTCCAGCTCGGCGATCGACTCCAGCAGTTCCCCGAGGGGCAGCCGGTAGCGGTCGTCGAACTTCTCCGGCACGGCCGAGCCGAGGGTCAGGCAGACCCGCCTGCGCCTGCCCGGGGAGCGCAGCCAGTCGGGCACCACCGCGGTCCCGTTGTAGGGCACGTAGCGCAGGGGGACGTGGCGCACGCCCCGCTCGGGGTCCAGGCGCACACCCGGCGGGTAGGGGTCCAGGGTGGCCTGGCCGCGGACCAGGTCCTCGGAGAAGTCGGTGCCCACGCGCCGGGCACCGCGCTCCAGCCAGTCGGCGAGGGGGTCCTCGCGGTCGGTGCCGGGCAGCGCGGCGGCGCGCTCCAGGAACCGGCGGCGGGTGCGGGAGAACACGTCCAGCCCCCACAGGACCCGGACGTGCGCCGCGCCCGAGGCACGGGCCGCCACCGGCGCGGCGAAGGTGGTCGGCTCCCACAGGACCAGGTCGGGCCGCCACGAGCGGCAGAGGTCGGTGAGGTCGTCCAGCA
This sequence comes from Glycomyces fuscus, assembly GCA_002529455.1. Taxonomy (GTDB): domain Bacteria; phylum Actinomycetota; class Actinomycetes; order Streptosporangiales; family Streptosporangiaceae; genus Nocardiopsis; species Nocardiopsis fusca. The sequence continues at coordinate 10,312 of NYMS01000049.1, read as the reverse complement.
TGGGCGTGTTGACCGGGTGCCACCACAGCCGGACGAACTCGCGGTAGCCCTCGAGCAGGTAGTCCCAGCCCAGCGCCTCCGGGTCGCTCCTGGTCATGTCGAAGCCCCTGCTGTCGCCGAAGCCCAGGCCCTTCAGCGTGGTCAGCAGCTGGTGGAAGAGGTGGTCCCGGCCCACCGGGACGGCGGGCAGCCCGGTGCGGGCGGCGACGGGGACCAGCGCGGGCTGGCTGGCCACCCGCACCTCGTGCCCGGCGGCGCGCAGGGCCCACGCCTGCGGGACCAGGCCCAGCAGATGGGTCTTCTCCGCCTGGCTGACGACGAGCACGCGCATGTGCGGTACTTCCTCCGGGTCGGGCCGGGAGGGGCGTGCGCCCCTCCCTCAGCCCAGGGTGTGCAGGCAGGCGAGGAGGGTCCTCGCCTCGATGTTGAGGTAGTGGCCGTGCCGGACCAGCTCCATGAGCTGGGCGACGGTGACCCAGAGGAAGTCCGGGGGGACCTCCGGGGACAGGTCCGGGTCGGCTTCGACGATCCGGTACCTGGTCTGGGCGTGGTGGAAGCGCCCGCCCTCCTCCGAGAGCAGGGCGTCGTAGCGCACGCGGTGGGCCGGCGGCGACTCCGCCTGGGCGGCGAAGGGCTCCGGGCGGCCCAGCGCCTCCGCCGAGGCCGAGTACTGCACGGTCGGGGTGATCTCGACGCGGTCGAGGGTCCCCGGTTCGGCGCGGGCCCGGACCAGGACGTGGAGCACGCCGTCGATCTCGCGCACCAGGAAGGCGGCGAACCCGTGCCGCTCAGGGGCGAGCAGGGGCTGCGTCCAGGAGGCGACCTCGCGGATGCGCGCCGAGACCGAGACCATGATGATCCGGAACCCGGGGCCGCCGGAGATCTCGTCCCCGGTCCTGCGCCACCCCTCGGCCCGCGGCAGCGGCAGCAGCTCCGACCGCCAGTCCACGACCGTCTTGGCCTCGGTGAACCAGCTGACCACGGCGGTCATCGGGTGCAGCGCGCCGTCCCCGTAGGAGCGCGCGAGCGCCCGGCCGAAGGGGTCCTCGGGCTCCGGCCCGTCCCCGCGGGCCACGGGCAGGCAGGACAGCACCGTGCGGGCGTCCATGTTGACGAGGTTGTCCCGGCGCAGCATCCCGTGGATCTGCCGGAGCGTGAACCACCGGTAGTCCTCGTGCTCGGGGACGTCCTCGTCGGGGCCCACCTCCACGACGATGTTGCGGTTGTGCTTGCGCCAGAACCACTCGCCCTGCTCGGACTGGAGCACGTCCACCAGGACCCGGCCGCGGCGCGGGGCGCGGAAGTACTCCACGTAGGGGGTGGCCCGGCCGCCGTGGACCCCCGTGTAGTTGCTGCGCGTGGCCTGGACGGTGGGCGAGACCTGGCGGAGGTTGACGTTGCCGGGCTCGAACTTGGCCTGCATCAGGAAGTGGGGCACCCCGTCGAACTCCTTGACCAGGATGCCCAGGATGCCGATCTCCGGCTGGTCGATGACCGGCTGGTGGACCACCTCCCCGCCGGAGGCCACGCGCAGCCCCCGGACGGAGAAGAAGCCGCCGCTCTCGTGGACCAGGTCCCCGGTCTCACCGGAGAAGAACCACCTGCGCGTGTGGTCGAAGCCGACCCGCTCGACGGAGAGCAGCTCGTGCCGGGGCCTGCTCTCCCACCACCGGGCGAACTCGGCGTCGGACACCAGCGGTACCGCCCGGTCCGACGCCGAGAGCGCGAACCGGGCTCCGTCCCCGGAACCGGTCACAGCCTGGCCAGGGTCTTGGTCAGGGCCTCGATGATCCGGTCCTGCTCCTGCCGGGGCAGCGAGGGGTACATCGGCAGCGAGAAGATCTCGTGGGCCAGCTTCTCGGTCACCGGCAGGCTCCCGGTCTCGTAGCCCAGGTGGGCGAAGCCGGACATCGTGTGGACGGGCCACGGGTAGCTGACGTTGAGCGCGATGTCGTGGGCCTTCATCTCCTCGATGATCCGGTCCCGCTCGGGGTGGCGGACCACGTAGAGGTAGTAGGCGTGCTCGTTCCCGGGCGCCGTCGCGGGCAGGACCAGGCCGGTGTCGGCGAGCGCCTCGTCGTAGGCCCGGGCCACCGCCCTGCGGCCCTCGATGTACTCGTCCAGGCGGCCGAGCTTGCGGCGCAGGATCTCCGCGTGGACCTCGTCGAGCCTGCTGTTCTGCCCGTTCGGGGTGACGACGTAGTAGCGCTCCTGGTCCATGCCGTAGTAGCGCAGGCGCCGGAGGGCGGCGTCGACCTCCGGGTCGTTGGTGATCGTCGCGCCCGCGTGGCCGTAGGCGCCGAGGATCTTCGTCGGGTAGAAGGAGAAGGCGGCGGCGTGGCCCATGGAGCCGGCCACGCGCCCGTGGTGGGTGGCGCCGTGCGCCTGGGCGCAGTCCTCCAGGACGACCAGGCCGTGCTCGGCGGCCAGCGCCTCCAGCGGCGCCATGTCCACGCACTGCCCGTACAGGTGGACCGGCAGGATGCAGCGCGTCCGCTCGGTGATCGCCGCGGCGACCTGGTCCACCCGCATGAGGTAGGTGTCCGGGTCGATGTCGACGAAGACCGGGCGCGCTCCCACCAGGTCGATGGCCAGCACCGTGGGCGCGGCCGTGTTCGACACGGTGATGACCTCGTCGCCCTCACCGACGCCCAGGGCGCGCAGGGCGAGCACGATGGCGTTGGTGCCGTTGTCGACGCCCGCGCAGTGCGCCACGCCGTGGTACTCGGCGAACTCCTGCTCGAAGGCCACGAGGGAGGGGCCCCAGATCAGCTTCCCCGACTTGAACACCTTGTCCACGGCGTCGAGGATGTCCTCCCTTTCCTTCTCGTACTCCTCCAGGTATCCCCAGACATAGGTCGTCATGTGTTCCTCCGTTTTCAGGTCGTCCGTGGCCGAAAGAACCGGGCACCTGGATCATGTCGGAAAGAGGTCTCCCCGTGCGGCGGACACCCGGGATCAGTACCGGTTTCCAGCACACCGGGAGGATCGCCGAGAAGAGGTTCCTCGCACGGGGAGAGATAACATACATAGCAGGGTCGAAACGAACCCGGGCTCTCGGGTCAGCCGACCTCAATCATTTTCTTGGCAGCCATGTCCAAGGTCTTGGAAGCCCACTCGGGAAGACTCATACCAGAACTCTCGGCGGCTTCCTGCCATTGTTTCTTCCGCTCCGGGTTAATGGCCACCTGAACGTATATGGTTTCCTGTGCGGCGTCCACTCCCCGGGCCTTGAGGCGGATACGGCGGCGGAGCTCGTTACGCGACCAGCGGCCCGCCTCGGCCTCGGCCAGCCAGCGCTCCTGCTCCTCCTCCGGGAGTCCGCACACCTCGGCGTGGTGCTGGAAGCTCAGCTTCTCCCGGCGCCGGGCGGGGACGAACTTCCTGGCGACCCAGGCGTAGTTGCGCAGGGTCTGGTAGTCGAGGGAGGTCTTCTCGATCGCGCGCTTGTACCGCTGGGGGTAGTTCTCCTGGCCGTAGATGAGCCAGTCCCCGAGCCACCAGGCGGACGCGTCGGAGATGACGAAGATGTGCTGCCCCCAGCGCTCCCAGTCGACCATGGCCATGCCGTCGGGCAGGTGGAGGCTCGTTCTGCGGGTGGGGTTGCCCGAAGCGCCCCGCCGGCCGCCCGGGGCCGTCACGGACCGCCCCCGTCTGGCTTCGGGCACCTTCGCCTGGGGGACGGCGTGGCTGTCCGGATTCATCACTGCTTCCATGTGGGTCCCCTTATCGACCTTCCTGAGAGGGCAAGAGAACTCAGCGCTCGGACCAGGATCAGTCGTCTTGTAAGACAAGGTGGTCTGATATCGGTAAGAGGGCTCACTGCGCATGTTCGCGAACCATGGAGACAAGAATCCGGGCATACGGGGGCACCGGAGTCCCGGAAACACAGGTGGAAAAGAAGAACGGTCGACAGAAGTCAACCCTCAACCCCTCAGCGCAGATATGCAGTGAGCACAGAGCGGACACAGTCTTCAAACTGGATTAAAGAGGTCAAGAAATCAACTGGAGCCTGAAGACCCTCCCTGGCCGATGCCACTGCGAAACCGGTCGTGAATCACCGGCGGCAACTCGATCGACAACATGGCCGGTATCGGTCAACGCCGTTCGCAAAGCAGCGTATGAGATAGCTAAGCGTGCAGGCAACCCCCTGAATATTAAGCACTTTGTGCAATGCGGCGCGCACGGTGAGTCGCGCAGGTGGGACGCCAATCCGCCCGCCCCTACCATCGCGCCGCCAGGCCGCCCGACCAGCCCTCACCCTCGGTGACGGACTGCGGACACAAAGAGGGAAGAGCATGTGAAAAAGGGTTTTACTAATTCAGGTGAAGCCTTTGCTTTAGCATTTTTGACGAACTGTGAGGATCTCTGATGCGTATCTTGTTCGCAACGTTCTCCGAGAAGACCCACTTCATCGGCATGACCCCCCTGGCGTGGGCGCTGCGCGCCGCCGGGCACGAGGTGCGCGTCGCCAGCCAGCCCGAGCTCGCGCCGACGGTGGCCGCGACCGGGCTGCCGTTCGCCGCCGCGGGGTCGGACCACGTGCTCCCGCAGGTGATCGCCTGGGTGGGGCGCATGGCGCGGGACATGCGCCCCGACTTCGACATGATGCGCGTGGCGGCTCCGGAGGGTCCCTCGTGGGAGGAGCTGCGGGCCGGGTACCGCGACGTACTGGTGCCGCTGTGGTGGAAGGTCGTCAACGACCCGATGCTGGAGGAGCTGGTCGCCCTCTGCCGCGAGTGGCGCCCCGACCTGGTCGTGTGGGAGCCCATCACCTTCTCCGCCGCCATCGCCGCGGAGGCGTGCGGTGCGGCCCACGTGCGCTTCCTGTGGAGCCTGGACCTGTTCGCCGCGATGCGCGAACAGTACCTGCGCCACAAGGAACGACAGCCCCCGCAGGACCAGGACGACCCCCTCGCCGCCTGGCTGGGCGACCGCGCCGCCCGCCACGGCGTCGACTTCTCCGAGACCCTCGTCCGCGGCCAGGCCACCCTGGACTACCTGCCCGCCTCCCTGGGCGTACCCGCGCCCACCCGCACCCACCGCCTGCCCATCCGCTACGTGCCCTACAACGGACGCGCCGTCGTCCCCCACTGGCTGCGCACACCACCCGCACGCCCCCGCGTCTGCCTCAGCCTCGGGACGACGGCCACCCAGCGCCTGGGCGGCTACACGGTCGACGTCGCGACCCTCCTGGAGGGGCTGGCCGACCTGGACGTGGAGGTGGTGGCCACCCTGCCCGCCAGCGAACAGGACAGGCTCGGCACCGTCCCCGACAACGCCCGCCTGGTCGAGTACGTGCCCCTGCACGCCCTGGCACCGTCCCCGACAACGCCCGCCTGGTCGAGTACGTGCCCCTGCACGCCCTGGCCCCCACCTGCGCCGCCATGATCACCCACGGCGGGGCGGGCACCGTGATGTCCGGCCTGGTGCACGGGGTTCCGCAGTCGGCCGTGCCGCACCACATGTACGACGAGCCCCTGCTGGCCTCACTGGTGGCCGCGCAGGGCGCGGGAGTGGTCGTGGACCCCGCGCGGGTCACCCCCGAGGCCGTGCGGGAGAGCACCCGGCGCCTGCTGGAGGACCCCTCCCACGCCGAGGCGGCGCGGCGCCTGCGCGGGGAGGTGGACGCCATGCCCTCCCCCGCCGACGTCGCGCGCCGGCTGGCGCGGGCCGCGGGGGAGGGCGGGCGGGTGGACCTCACACGGTTCTGACGTCCGGGACGTAGTGGATCCAGCGTCCCCCGGACTCGCGGAACCCCTCCTCCTTGGCCATGATCTCCTCGGCGTGGTTCCAGGCCAGCAGGAGGGCGCGGTCGGGGTAGGAGGCCGTGAACGCGCCGTGGTCGCGCACCGGCACGTGGGAGCCCGGGGTCAGGCGCCCCTGCTTGGCCGGCGTGGTGTCGCAGACGAACTCCAGCAGGTCGGGGCCGATCCCGCAGAAGTTGAGCACGGTCGCGCTCTTGGCCGTGGCGCCGTAGCCCACCACGCGCAGGCCCCGGTCGCGCAGCGAGCGCAGTTCCTCCACGAGCCGGTCGCAGTTGCCCCGCACCCGGTCGGCGAAGGAGGCCAGTGCCTCCGGCGAGGTCAGCTCGCGCTTGGCCTCCTCCGCCAGGACCGCCTCCACGGCGTGGGAGGGGGCCCGGGAGCCCTCGCGGGCCAGGGTGTAGCGCAGCTCGCCCCCGTGCGTGGGCAGGCGCTCGACGTCGACCAGCTCCAGGCCGAACCTGCGGGCCATGTTGCGCACGGAGGTGGCGGTGAACAGGAAGAAGTGCTCGTCGTAGAACTGGTCGAAGGAGGCCTTCTCGCTCACGTCACCGAAGTAGGGGTCCTCGAAGACGAACACGCCCCCGGGGGCCAGCAGCTCCCCGATCCCCTCCAGCACCGAGTCCACGTACGGGATGTGGCAGAAGGTGTTGGCCGCGTAGACGACGTCGGCGGGCCCGTCCTCCTCGCGGATCTCCAGGGCCGTCGCCTTCTCGAAGAAGGCGTTGCGCACGCGCACGCCCTTGCCCCGGGCGACCTCGGCCACGGCTCCGGAGGGCTCCATCCCGAGGTGGCGCACGCCCGCGCGGGCCACCGTCTCCAGCATGACGCCGTCGTTGCACCCCAGCTCGACCACGAAGGGGTCGGAGCCGGTCAGGTGCTCGACGAGGAGCTTCTTGGCGGTCGCCTCGAAGTGGGAGCGCATCACGGTGGAGCCCGAGGAATAGTACGGGTACCCCTCATGGAACATGCGTTCCCGGGGCACCTCCTCCATCAGCTGCACCATCTGGCAGTCCGGGCAGACCCCGACCGCGAGCCGGTAGAAGAACTCCTCGCTCGTGTCGTCGGGCGCCCGGAAGGCGTCGGACAGCGGCTGGCGGCCGAAGTCCATGAACTGGGTGACCGTTCCTTCGCAGACACGGCACGTGGTGGTGGGGACCAACCTCAACTCCTCGGCTTCTCACGGACGTCGTCGGACGGGCCCGCCGGGGTCGGCGGCCCGGGCACGGGGCGGGCGGCGGGGCACCGGCCGCGGCGGGGTCAGCCGGTGGTGTTCTCCGGCTGTTCGAGCCACCAGGGGTTCTCCTCGGCCCACGCGATGGTCCGGGCGACCCCCTCCCGCAGCGAGGTGGTGCTCTTCCAGCCCAGGAGCGAACGGATCTTCCCCGCGTCGGGGATGCGCCGGTCCAGGTCCTGGTAGGAGTGCCCGAACCTGTCGCGCGTGTCGATCGAGGTCGGGACGACCTTGCCGCCGGTCAGCTCCACGATCAGGTCGACGGCCTCGCGGATGGTGACCTCGTCCGAGCTGCCGACGTTGAAGCACTCGCCGTCCGCCTCCGGACGGGTGCCGATCTCGACCGTCGCCTCGACGGCGTCGTCGATGTAGGTGAAGCTGCGGGTCTGGCCGCCCTCGTCGTAGATGACGGGGGGCTCGCCGCGCAGGGCGCGGTGCAGGCTGCGGCTGACGAGGAAGGCGGGGCGCTGGCGCGGCCCGTAGAGGTTGAAGTAGCGGACGATGGAGGCGTTGAGCCCCCGGCCCATGTAGCCGAACGTCAGGTGCTCGGCCAGGGCCTTGCTGGAGGAGTAGCTCCACCGGCTCGCCGAGGTCGTGCCGAGGACCCGGTCGGCGTCCTCCTTCCAGGGGACGTCGGGGTTCTTGCCGAACACCTCGCTGGTGCTGGCGAAGACCACCTTGGCCCCGGCGCGCTCGGCCAGGTCCAGGACGTTGCGCGTCCCCGTGAAGTTGACGTCGATGACCTCCAGGGGGGACTCCAGGTACCGGTCCACCCCCACCACCGCGGCGAGGTGGTAGACCACGTCCACGCCCCCGCGGACGGCCTTGGCGAGCTGTTCGGGGGAGCTGACGCTGCCCCGGACGTACTCGACCTCCTTCCAGGAGGGGGCGGGCGCGGGCCGGGCCCCCCTCGCGTCGAAGACCACGACCTCGTCACCCCTCGCGAGGAGCCGGTCGACGAGGTGGCTTCCGACGAAGCCGTTCCCTCCGGTCACTACGGCACGTGCCACGTGTCTACCGTCCGATCCCTCGGTAGGTGAAACCGAGCCCCGTCAGGGACTCGACGGTCTGGTCGTCGAAGTGGGCCCGGCCGTCCAGGAAGAGGCACTCCCGCGCCGCGAGGCCGCGCAGGGCCGCCATGTCCAGCGCGGCGAACTCGTCGTGCCAGGCGAGCACGGCGAGGCAGTGGGCCCCGTCCGCGGCCGCCTCCGCCGAGGGGGAGGGCTCCAGGCCGAACGCCTTGCGGATCTCGTCCGGGTCGACGAGCGGGTCGAACACCGCGACGTCGGCCCCGGCGTCGCGCAGCGCCGCGACCACGGGCAGGGTCGGCGTGGACCTCAGGTCGCCGGTGTTGTTCTTGAAGGACAGCCCGATCACGGCCACGCGGGCCCGCTCGACGGGGGTCCCCAGCGCTTCCAGCCCGTCGGTGACGAGCCCCGCGACGTAGCCGGGCATCGCGTCGTTGGCCCCGCGGGCCGAGACGACGGTCCCCAGGTGCACACCCCTGTCCCGGGCGGAGCGCCACAGCATCCAGGGGTCCTTGGTCAGGCAGGAGCCTCCGACGCCGACCCCCGGCGAGAGGACGTTGATGGTCCCCCCTCCCTTGGGCACCTCGTTGGTGGCGGCGATGACCTCCATCGCGTCCACGCCGATCGACGAGCAGTAGCGGGCCAGTTCGTTGGCCAGGGCGATGTTGTGGTCGATCCACCAGTTGTTGAGGAGCTTGACCGTCTCGGCGGCCTCCATGGAGGAGCAGGTGACGGTCCGCACCCCGAGCCGGGACTCCCAGAACCTCGCGGCGGCGGCCCCGCTCTCCGCGTCCCAGCCGCCGACGACCACGGGCAGCTCCCGGATCTCCGCCAGGGCGCTGCCCTGGGACAGCCGCTCGGGGCAGAACGCCAGCCCGAAGTCCTCACCGCACGTCAGTCCGCCGCTCTCCAGCAGGGGGACGACGAGGTCGCGGGTCGTGCCCGGGGGGACCGTGCTCTTGAAGATGAGGAGCTGTCCGCGGCGCAGGTGGCGGCCCGCCTCGGCGGCCGCGCTCCTGATCTGGGTCTCGACGAGGGTGCCGTCCTCCCGGACGGGCGTGCCGACCGCGACGACGACCACGTCCGCCGAGGAGATCGCGGAGTAGTCGGTCGTGGCCCGCAGGCGTCCGGTGCCGCGCCCGCGGGCCACCAGCTCGGGCAGCCCGGGCTCCTTGAGGTGGCAGCGGCCCGCCTCCACCTCCTCGACCGGGTGGGCGTCCACGTCGACGCCGACGACGTTCACCCCGTTGGACGCCAGGCTGGCGGCCACGCACGACCCCACGTACCCCAGGCCGACGACCGAGACGGTGATCTCCTCCCGGTCCAACAGGAAACGCATACGATCTCCATTCGACTCTCAGCCCGGCGCTACAGGAAAAACAAGTCCCGAGGGATCTTGACGGGAAAAGGCGCGCCCCGCACCCGGCCATTCATCCGGCTCGGGGGGCCGCTTCTCCCGTTCTTTCGTCACTACTTCCCGTGGCCAGCGGCGCACGGGGCAACATCGAGGGAATCATCGTCGGAATCGGGACCGCCAGCTTCTCTACAATCTCCTTTGCCGGAGACAAATGGAGCACCGGTCGGATCGGCTGGGCAATGATATCCGCGCGGAAGCGACTCTTGGCAAACCCGGCTGCGCGGCGATTGGGCCGTCCGCCGGAAAGGTAACAGGCCCGCCGAGGGGGCCCGCGGAACCGGGAGCGCCCCGGTTCCCGCCCCGGTGCGCGGGGCCGCACACGAAGGACGGAGGCGACGGCCGTGCGCGTGCTGATCGCGACGCAGGCGGAGCGGACCCACTTCCTTGGGCTGGTGCCCCTGGCGTGGGCGCTGCGCGCCGCCGGGCACGAGGTCCGGGTGGCCAGCCAGCCCGAGCTGGAGGCGGTGGTCACCGGGACGGGTCTGCCCTTCGCCCCCGTCGGCAGGAACCACCTCCTGCGCCGGGTCATGCGGCAGTACCACGCGATGACCGGCGGGGAGGACGACGACTTCGACATGGCCGAGGACCGCGACGAGGTCCTGACCTGGGAGTACCTCCTGGAGGGCTACCGCCTGACGGTGCCGTGGTGGTGGCGGATGGTCAACGACCCCATGGTCGAGGACCTGGTCGCCCTCTGCCGCGGGTGGCGCCCCGACCTGGTCGTGTGGGAGCCCATCACCTTCTCCGCCGCCATCGCCGCCGAGGCGTGCGGTGCGGCCCACGTGCGCTACCTGTGGGGGGCCGACATCTTCGCCCGCACCCGCGCGCGCTTCCTGGCGCGGATGGCCGAGCAGCCCGCCGAGCGGCG